>NZ_JAMDGY010000080.1 GCF_028656955.1 Pseudomonas fontis | reverse complement strand
GTGCTAGCAGGCCAAGCTGTTCCTCAGCCAGATCCTGCACTAAAAGCATCGCCGGCAAAGCCGGCTCCCACAGGTTTCAGCAGCGCTGAGGCTTCTGTGGGAGCCGGCCTTGCCGGCGATGGGGCCCTGGTGAACAACCCAGAGCCTTTGTTCGATCACTGTGCTAGCAGGCCAAGCTGTTCCGCAGCCAGCCTCAGCCCCACCTCGGCAGCCGGCTCCAGCAGGTTTCCATTGCGGATCACTTCAATCGCGATCTTGTCGTTCGGCTTGGTCCGCGCCACCTGGTTCATCGAGCGACGGCCATCACCGGAAGGCTCGCCATTGATGCTCAGGATCACGTCCCCCAACTGCAAACCGGCCTTCTGCGCCGGGCCATCACGGAAAATCCCCGCCACCACGATGCCCGGGCGCCCCTGCATGCCGAACGACTCGGCCAGCTCCTGGCTCAGCGGCTGCACCTCAATACCCAGCCAGCCACGAATCACCTGGCCATGCTCGATGATCGACTTCATCACCTCCAGCGCCAGCTTGGTCGGAATGGCAAAGCCGATGCCTTGCGAGCCCCCGGACTTGGAGAAGATCGCCGTGTTGATCCCGGTGAGGTTGCCGTTGGCGTCCACCAGTGCACCACCGGAGTTGCCCGGGTTGATCGCCGCGTCAGTCTGGATGAAGTCCTCGTAGGTGTTCAGGCCCAGCTGGTTGCGCCCGGTGGCGCTGATGATGCCCATGGTCACGGTCTGGCCGACCCCGAACGGGTTGCCGATGGCCAGCGCCACGTCACCGATGCGAATGTTGTCGGAGCGGCCAATGGTGATGGCCGGCAGGTCCTTGAGGTCGATCTTCAACACCGCCAGGTCGGTTTCCGGGTCGCTGCCAATCACCCGCGCCAGGGTTTCGCGGCCGTCCTTGAGCGCCACCACGATCTGGTCGGCACCGGAGGTCACGTGGTTGTTGGTCAGCAGGTAGCCTTCCGGGCTCATGATCACCGCCGAACCCAGGCTCGACTCCCAGCGCCGTTGCTTGGGCAGGTTGTCGCCGAAGAATCGGCGGAACTGCGGGTCTTCAAACAGGGGATGGGCGCTCTTGTTCACCACCTTGGTGGTGTACAGGTTGGCTACCGCCGGGGCCGCGTGGCTGACCGCGTCGGCATAGGACACCGGCCCCGGGATGACCTGCGAGGTTTTCGGCGCCTGTTGCAGGTTGACGTCCTGGCTGGGCAGGCCGACCCATTGGGGGAAGCGCTGGATCACCAGCAGGGCGACCAGCACGCCAGTGAAAAGTGGCCAGCCAACGTAACGCAGAGCCTTGAGCATTGAACAAATCCTGGGGTGATGGCCAGAGCCAGTGCAGCAATGAGGGAGTAATGAACGCGCGCGATCATACTTCGGCAAGACCCGTCCAGGAACCGCTATTTCGCGATGACCGTCAACACGTGCGGTCTGCTGCCCCCAGCTGGCTGCCGTCGGTTCCCCCAGAACAGTCGACGGCCCATAATGGCGCTCATTATACGAGGCCTTGTGCCACGCTGAACTGCTGAATTGAGGAGTCTTTTCATGGCTGTTGCCCTGAACACCCTGGTCGAGGAAGCCGACCGCTACCTCGGCGCCGCAAAGATCCAGGACTATTGCCCCAACGGCCTGCAGGTCGAGGGCAACCCGCAGGTCAGCCGCATCGTCAGCGGCGTGACTGCCAGCCAAGCCTTGCTCGACGCCGCCGTCGAGGCGGGCGCCGACCTGGTGCTGGTGCACCACGGGTATTTCTGGAAGGGCGAAAACCCCTGCATTACCGGGATGAAGCAGCGCCGCCTGAAAACCCTGCTGAAAAACGACCTGAGCCTGCTGTCCTATCACCTGCCGCTGGACCTGCACCCGGAGGTCGGCAACAACGTGCAACTGGCCCGCCAGCTGGACATCACCGTCGAAGGCCCGCTGGACCCGAACAACCCGCGTATCGTCGGCCTGGTCGGTTCGCTGGCCGAGCCGATGTCGGCACGGGACTTCGCCCGTCGGGTGAGTGAAGTGATGGGCCGCGAGCCGCTGTTGATCGAGGGTGAGCAGCTGATTCGCCGGGTCGGCTGGTGCACCGGCGGGGGCCAGGGCTACATCGACCAGGCGGTTGCCGCCGGGGTCGACCTGTACCTCAGTGGCGAGGCTTCCGAGCAGACTTTCCACAGCGCCCGCGAGAACGGCATCAGCTTTATCGCTGCCGGCCACCACGCCACCGAGCGCTACGGCGTGCAGGCCCTGGGGGATTACCTGGCCCGTCGTTTCGCCCTGGAACACCTGTTCATCGACTGCCCGAACCCGATCTGAGGGTCAAAACTCGAGGGCATATTCTTATACTGTTTCGTTCTACTTGGCCGCCTAAATAGAATTGGATGCTGTGATAAAGTGGCCCGCTCGAACACGGCCCGCTGGCCGTCCATAAGATCGATATTCCGTGAGTAGCCATGGTCGACAAACTGACGCATTTGAAACAGTTGGAGGCGGAGAGCATCCACATCATTCGTGAGGTGGCCGCCGAGTTCGATAACCCGGTGATGCTGTACTCGATTGGCAAGGACTCGGCCGTGATGCTGCACCTTGCGCGCAAAGCCTTCTTCCCGGGCAAGCTGCCGTTTCCGGTGATGCACGTCGACACCCAGTGGAAATTCCAGGAGATGTACAGCTTCCGCGACAAGATGGTCGAGGAAATGGGCCTGGAGTTGATCACTCACGTGAACCCGGACGGCGTCGCCCAGGGCATCAACCCGTTCACCCACGGCAGTGCCAAGCACACCGACATCATGAAGACCGAGGGCCTCAAGCAGGCGCTCGACAAGTACGGCTTCGATGCCGCCTTCGGTGGCGCGCGCCGCGACGAAGAGAAGTCGCGGGCCAAGGAGCGGGTCTACTCGTTCCGTGACAGCAAGCACCGCTGGGACCCGAAGAACCAGCGTCCCGAGCTGTGGAACGTGTACAACGGCAAGGTGAACAAGGGCGAGTCGATCCGCGTGTTCCCGCTGTCGAACTGGACCGAGCTGGACATCTGGCAGTACATCTACCTGGAAGGCATCCCGATCGTACCGCTGTACTTCGCCGCCGAGCGTGAAGTGATCGAGAAGAACGGCACCCTGATCATGATCGATGACGCACGCATCCTGGAGCACCTCTCGGATGAAGAGAAGGCGCGCATCGTCAAGAAGAAAGTGCGTTTCCGCACCCTTGGCTGCTACCCGTTGACGGGTGCGGTGGAGTCGGAGGCCGAGAGCCTCACGGACATCATTCAGGAAATGCTCCTGACCCGTACGTCCGAGCGCCAGGGCCGCGTCATCGACCACGATGGTGCCGGTTCCATGGAAGACAAGAAACGCCAAGGCTACTTCTAATTTCAGGGTTACTCCATGTCGCATCAGTCCGAATTGATCAGCGAGGACATCCTCGCCTACCTGGCCCAGCACGAACGCAAGGAACTGCTGCGCTTCCTGACCTGCGGTAACGTCGACGACGGCAAGAGCACCCTGATCGGGCGCCTGCTGCACGACTCCAAGATGATCTACGAAGATCACCTGGAAGCCATCACCCGCGACTCGAAAAAAGTCGGCACCACCGGTGAAGACATCGACCTGGCACTGCTGGTCGACGGCCTGCAGGCCGAGCGCGAGCAGGGCATCACCATTGATGTGGCCTACCGCTACTTCTCTACCGCCAAGCGCAAGTTCATCATTGCCGACACCCCGGGTCACGAGCAGTACACCCGCAACATGGCCACCGGTGCGTCGACCTGCGACCTGGCGATCATCCTGGTCGATGCCCGCTACGGCGTGCAGACCCAGACTCGCCGGCACAGCTACATCGCCTCGCTGCTGGGCATCAAGCACATCGTCGTGGCCATCAACAAGATGGACCTCAAGGGCTTTGATGAGCAGGTGTTCGAGTCGATCAAGGCCGACTACCTGGCGTTCGCCGAAGCGATCAACCTGAACCCGAGCAGCCTGCACTTCGTGCCGATGTCGGCGCTCAAGGGCGACAACGTGGTCAACCGCAGCGAGCGTTCGCCGTGGTACACGGGCCCGGCCCTGATGGAAATCCTCGAAACCGTGGAAGTGGCGGCTGACCGCAATGTCACCGACCTGCGTTTCCCGGTGCAGTACGTCAACCGCCCGAACCTGAACTTCCGTGGCTTTGCCGGTACCCTGGCGAGCGGCGTGGTGCACAAGGGCGACGAGGTCGTCGTGTTGCCGTCGGGCAAGAGCAGCCGGGTCAAATCCATCGTCACCTTCGAAGGTGAGCTGGAGAGCGCCGGCCCGGGTCAAGCGGTCACGCTGACCATGGAAGACGAGATCGACATCTCCCGTGGCGACCTGCTGGTGCATGCCGACAACGTACCGCCGGTGACCGATCAGTTCGACGCAATGCTGGTGTGGATGGCTGAAGAGCCGATGCTGCCGGGCAAGAAGTACGACATCAAGCGCGCCACCAGCTACGTGCCGGGCTCGATTGCCAGCATCACCCACAAGGTGGATGTGAACACCCTGGAGAAGGGCGCGGCGAGCTCGCTGCAACTAAACGAGATCGGCAAGGTCAAGGTCAGCCTGGACGCGCCGATTGCCCTGGATGGTTACGAGAGCAACCGCACCACCGGTGCGTTCATCATCATCGACCGCCTGACCAACGGCACCGTGGGTGCCGGCATGATCATCGCGCCGCCGGTGGTGCCGCATGGCTCGATGGGCCAGCACGGCAAACTGGCCCACGTGGCCACTGAAGAGCGTGCCCTGCGCTTTGGCCAGCAGCCGGCGACCGTGCTGTTCAGCGGCCTGTCGGGTGCGGGCAAGAGCACCCTGGCCTATGCGGTCGAGCGCAAGCTGTTCGACATGGGCCGTGCGGTGTACGTGCTGGATGGCCAGAACCTGCGCCATGACCTGAACAAGGGCCTGCCCCAGGACCGCGCCGGGCGTACCGAAAACTGGCGCCGTGCTGCACACGTTGCGCGTCAGTTCAACGAAGCGGGCCTGCTGACCCTGGCCGCGTTTGTCGCGCCGGATGCCGAAGGCCGTGAACAGGCCAAGGCGTTGATCGGCAAGGAGCGTCTGCTCACCGTTTACGTGCAGGCTTCGCCACTGGCTTGCCGTGAGCGTGACCCGCAAGGGCTGTACGCGGCGGGTGGGGACAACATCCCGGGTGAGAGCTTCCCGTATGACGTGCCGCTGGATGCCGATCTGCTGATCGACACGCAGAATGTCGGCCTGGAAGACGGCGTGAAGCAGGTGCTCGACCTGCTGCGTCAGCGTGGCGCTATCTAAGCGCTGTTGCTGAACCCAAAACCCCGCCAGGGCCTGCCCCTGGCGGGGTTTTTTTTATGGTGTGGGAGCCGGCCTTGCCGGCGATAGGGCCCTGACTGCTGGCCCACGGTGGTACATATCCCCAGCCATCACCCGCGTCATGTTCTTTAGGCTCAAGCACCCACTTCAAGGACGAAGGTGCTTGCATGCCCACTACTCCCAGCGCCCTGCCAACTGCGCAGTCGATCATCGAAAGCAGAATTCCCCAATGGTTGCTCGAGGCACCCCTTGCGAGCCATCAGCGCTTGCGCCAGGCAGGTGGCCAGCCGTTGCCCTGGCTCGAACAAGCCCGGGTCAAGCAGCCCGCATTGGTACGCCAGCTTGAGCAAGCCTGCGCCTTGCATCATTTCAACGAACAGCAACTGCGCCCGGTACTTGAGGCATTGCCCGCGTTGGAGGCCTTCGCCGAACCGCGCCTGAAGGCGGCGATCAAGCAGCGCTTCGGCCTGGAGGTGGACGTCAACCAGGCCTACCTGTTTGCCGCAGCGCGGGTATCCATCTACACCGCCTACACCGATCAGACGCTCGAGCTGAAGGACGCACTCAAGGCTGCAACCCAGACGCTGCTGCGCGCGGCACTGCAGAACTTCGAGGACTTTGAAGCTGCACCCGCAGGCCTCGACGGCGCACATGGGCAGAAAGCGGCCGTATTCGCTGCCTCCCCCGTCAGGCAAGGCATGCAACTGGACGCCCCGCAGCTGGCCATTGCCCCTCATGAGTTCGCCGCGCTATGCCGTGAACTGGACCTCGGCGGGCAGTACCAGACCCTGATTGAAACGATGCTCAACCCACCGGGGCAGGGCCTCAGCCTGTTCAACCGGGCGAGCCTGTTCGCCCAGTTCGAATACTCGGCGTTCACCTTGCAGGTTCACCTGGCCCGGCTGCAAGGCACCCTCAGCGCGCCCCTGCACCAGGCGCTACTGAAGGTGGCGCTGGGACAACCCACCGAGCTGGATGGCGACCCGCTGCAGTGCAGGCAACTGACGCTCTGGGGCGTGGAGTTGATCGGCGTCGTGGTGGTTGCGGTCGACTGGGCCTGGACCAACAGCAAGCCGGCGCTGGTCGTCTACTTGCCGGATGACCCGGTTGCCCCGCTCGCCGAATACCCCTCCCTGCAACATTTTCACGACGCCTTGCGTGAGCGCTTTTTGCAGCCGGGTTACCTGAAATTCTTCAAGCGCTTTGTCCCGGCGCGCAAACAAGCTGCGCTGTTCCAGCACATTCAGGAGGCGTTTTACCCGGTTGTCTGGAACTCGGTGTGGCGGGTCTACGAGCGTGAGCTGAACCGTTCGGCAACGCTGCGCCTGAGGGAGTACGCCAGTGGCCTGGCCCTGCTGGAGGAAATGTTTGCGCAGAAACGCATGATGCTCAAGGACGATGCAGCGTTCCACGCGGTACCCACCGCCACCGAGGACGCCAAGACCCGCGCTGACCGTCTGCGCTACCTCGCCAACGTGCTGTTTGACGTACTGAATGTCGCTGCCTTCGTCGTTCCCGGGTTGGGCACAGTGATGATGGGGGTGATGGCGGTGCAACTGACCTACGAGGTATTCGAGGGCATCGACAGCCTGCTCAAGGGCGAGCGTGAGCAAGCCTGGGGCTACCTGATGGATGTCGCGCAGAACCTGGCGATAGGCGTTGGCATTGGGGCGGGTATTGCCGTAGCAGGGCGGATTGCTCCGCTGCTGGCGCCGCAGGTGCTGGGTTCGATGCGCAAGGTCAGCCTGCCCGACGGCACGACCCGCCTGTGGAAACCCGACCTTGCGCCGTTCGCCCACTCTGTACCGCTGCCGGCCGAACTCACCCCTGACGCCCAGGGGCTGTACCGGCACCAGGGCAAATTGTGGCTGCCGCTGGACGGGCGCACCTATGAAGTCACGGCTGGGGCGGACAAGGACACTTACCACCTGGTGCACCCGACCGGTGCGCAAACCTATCAACCCGAACTGCGCCCGCTGGGCGACGGGACCTGGCTGCAAGTGATGGAGCGCCCGCTACCGGGGCAGGCGCTGGCGTTGTTCCGCCACCTGGGGCAGATCGCGCAGGACCTCAGCGATGAGCAGGCCCTGAAGGTGCTGCAGGTCAGTGGCACTGATGAAGCGCTGCTGCGTCGCGCGGTGGCCGAGCAGGCACAACCGCCGGCACTGCTGCTCGATACGCTGCAACGCTTTAGCATCGACCGGGCACTGGCCGAGCAGGAAGTGCTGGGTGAAATATCGCGGGCACAACGCATTGAGCTGTTCGCCGAGCACTATGGGGCAACACAGGCAGCGGCGACGCCTGAAGCGGCCGTTGTGTTGCAACAGTTCAAAGGCCTGCCGGTATCGATTGCCGAACAACTGTTGATGCACGCTGCGCCGCAGGAGCGAGCGCAACTGCGTGAAGCGCAGCGCCTGCCGTTGCGCATTGCCGAACAGGCCCGCAAGGCGGCGCAACGTGTACGGTTGGCGCGTGCTTACGAAGGGCTTTATCTGGACTCGCTGAGCAACCCTGACAGTGAGCGTTTACGCCTCGATGCTGCCTGGCAGCAAGGGCAGTTGCCGAGCCGCAAGCGTGCTCGAGCATTGTTGCAGATGCAACCGCTCGACACTCGGTATCAGCCCCCCGTTCGGCTGAGTGACGGACGCCTGGGCTACCCGCTGAGTGGCCGAGGGGCCGGGGCCGAGGTGTTTGCCCGAGACACGCTGATCGACAGGCTTGGCCAGCTTGAGCTGGGCAATATGCGTGTGCAGGACGTGCTTGATGTGGGCTTGGCGAGCGGCCGTGATTACGCGCAGATCAATACCCATCTCGATCGCCTGCTGGAAGAGCAGCCGCGCTTTCAGGCCAGCATGGATGCTTGGGCACATGCCAATCCCCAGGACGAATCACTCTCACCCGTACGTCGGTTAAGTCGTCAGCGGGTTGCAGCGGCCTTGACCCGCCACTGGCAGAACATCGCCCTGGCCGAGCTGGGCTATAACGCGCAGCCATTGGCGCTTGAAGGGATATGCCTGGAAGATTTCCCCGCACAGTTGCCACCTTTTATTTACGCACGCACCCGTGCGCTGGTGCTGCGCGACAGCGTGATGCCAACGGCCGAGACGCTTGCCGGGCATTTGGGCGTTGAGAGCACGCAGTTGGTGATGCGTGTCGTCGAACGCTTCCCGCAACTGGGCGCTTTCACCCTTGAGCAAAGCAGTGCGGTTCTCACGCCCTACGTGGGCTTGTCGTTGCGCCTGACTCAGGCTTTGCCTGAGCTGGAGTCGCTGAGCCTGACCGGCCTGGGTTTGCTGTTTGGTACTGCCGAGCTGGACCTGTTCCGTGGCCTCGCGCGTTTGCGGCGCCTAGATCTGAGTGGCAATCGGCTGACGGCGATGGCCACGAATTTCAGTGGCCTGAACCTGGCCTATCTCGGCCTGGCAGACATGGCCCTGGCGCGTTGGCCGGACGGCCTGGACAGCGCCGCCTTGCAGGGCATCGACGAACTGACGCTGGCGCGCAACCAACTGGCCTGGGTCCCGGAGTTTCTGTTTCGCACCAATAGTGAAGGGGGGACGCGAACGCGGGTTTTGTTGCAGGGCAATCCACTCAATCGGGAAATGGTGCTGCGCTCCCAGGTCACCAACTGGTCGATGCGACCGCCCAGGTTCACGCTGGATGTCCCGCTGGCGCTGGAGCCTGAACTTCAACAATTGCGCCAGGAGCGCACCTTGGCGGTGGAGACACTCGGCTACTGGGTAGACCCAGCCAGCACGGTCGTGGTGCTGGAGGATGCACAGATTGCCAGCCGCCGCAGGACTGCGCAGATGCTTATGGAGTTCTGGCACCGAAGCGCCGCTGGGCCGGGTGTGCCTATGCTGCACCTGGACGCTGAGGCAGTGCGTGATTTCCCACAGTTTCTGCCACGTGCGTTCATGGAGCGCGTGCGGTTCGTGGAGATAGCCCAGGGTAGCGCTGCCGAGCTTGACCAGGTACTGCCGGTGCTGGCGGTGACTGAAAGCCTGCGCTTTGTCGGTGAAGGCCAGGTGCTCTCTCACCTGCCAGCTTCGCTAAGGCGCCTGACCGCGCTGCACACCCTGGATTTCACCGGGTTGAACCAAACGGTGAATCAGGCGGCGCTACGCTTCTTCGGCCGGCTGCCGGCCCTGAACGTGTTGATTCTCGACGGCAACCTGTTGGGCGACATCACCGATGCGAGCTTGCTGGCGGAGCGTCGCCTGGAACTGCTGGGCCTCAACAACATGGGTTTGCAGGCTTGGCCGGCGTGGGTCGAGCGCTTGCTGCCGGGGAGCGTCGAGTCGCTCAACCTGGCGGACAACCAATTGACCAGTATCCCCGAGTACATCCTGGCCAACCCTGCCAGCGAGCAGGCGCACACCGATATCGACCTGCGCAACAATCCGTTGGACCCCGCCATCGTTGCCGGCCGGCACCTCTCCAACAGCCCGGGGCGGGCGTTCACCGTGGAGCTGGATGGCGTGGCGGAGGAGTCCGCCAGTACCAGCGAAAGCGATGACAGTGACGAGGAACGGCCCGTCACGGTAGAACCCTGGTTGCAGGGGCAGGCGGACCATGTGGACCGTTATCGTGCCGTGTGGCTGCAAGTGGAGGTCGCAGCGGATGCCGAACAGTTGCTGGCAATGATCGACCGCCTGCGCTTTACCGCCGACTATCGCAGCGGCGTCAATCGGGGCGAGTTGATCGAGCGGGTATGGCGGGTGCTGGAGGCCGTGGCAGAGGACACGGCATTGCGCCAGACGCTCAATGGCATGGCGCAAGAGCCGCTGCGCCTGCATGGCGAGCACCAGACTTGTCCGGATGGCCTGCGCCTTGAGTTCAACCAGATGGAGGTGCAGGTGTACATCGGCCAGGCATTGCGTGATGCGCCGCAGGCGCAGCGTGGTACGGCGCTCTATCAGCTGAGCCGGCGGCTGTATCGGCTGCATGAGCTGGACAGCCTTGCACGAGAGGCGGCGGCTGGCCGGGATGAGGCCGAAGTGCGCCTGGCGTATCGCTTGCACTGGTCGACAGAGCTCGACTTGCCGTTACCGCCGCGGCGGATGTTGTTTGGTGCCATTGCCAATGTCAGTGCGGGTGAGTTGAGTCGGGCGTTGGTGCGGGTACGTCAGGGGGAGGGGAGTGAAGCGTTCTACAATTTCGCGATCCAGCAGGATTTCTGGGCGGCGTATTTGCGTGAGACCTATGCCCAGCAGTTCAATGCACTGACGCAGGAATATCGAACCCAGGTCATGGACCTCTACGCGTTGTACCCGGACGAAAACCTGGATCAGCTCGGTGAGCGCACGCGGGAGCTGGAGGCTCGCCATCAGCAGCGCGAGCGCTCATTGCTGGTGAGGTTGACGGTGCAGGAGGGATTGCACTGAGCTTTTGTAGCCGCTGCCGACAGGCTGCGCTGGAGTCCGTAAGGGCTCCCAAAGGCTGCGCCTGCCATGCAGGCGAGCGCAGCCTCACGGCAGCGGCTACATTTCAGGCCAGCGCTTCAGCCGGCGACACGATGCAGGTCTTGCCGCCCCGCGAGCGCCCCGAGCTCAGGTACGCGGCAATCGACTCCTGGGTCACCTCGCCGAGGAACACCTGCTCGGCATCCAGCACCGGCAGCCACGAACGGTTGAACTCGTACATCCGCGACAACAGGATCCGCAAATGTTCATCGTGCGAGGCGGTGGCATTGAAGGTGCGCAGGAAGTCCTGGCAGCTCCCCTGCTGGCGATGCAGGTCACGCCGGCGCACATAACCCTTGGCCTTGTTGTCGGCATCGGTCACCACCACATAACGGCGGTCATGCTCGTCCATCAGTTCCAGCGCGTCATTCACCGGGGTATCCGGGCTCACCGACGGCGCGTTGTCTGCCGCATCCTCGGCGCGCACCAGCAACAGCCGTTTCAAGGTGCTGTCCTGGCCGACGAAGTTGCTCACGAAGTCGTCTGCCGGGTGCGCCAGCAGCGTGTCCGGGTGGTCGAGCTGGACCAGCTGGCCGGCGCGGAAAATCGCAATCTTGTCACCCAGCTTGATCGCCTCGTCGATGTCATGGCTGACCATGATCACGGTCTTGTTCAGCGCCCGCTGCATCTCGAAGAATTCGTTCTGGATCATCTCCCGGTTGATCGGGTCGACCGCACCGAACGGCTCGTCCATCAGCAGCAACGGCGCATCCGCCGCCAGCGCGCGGATCACCCCGATCCGCTGCTGCTGCCCACCGGACAGCTCACGCGGGTAACGGTGCAGGTACTGCTTGGGCTCAAGCTTGATCATGCTCATCAGCTCGCGCGCCCGCTCGTGGCACTTCTGCTTGTCCCAGCCCAGCAAGCGCGGGACCACGGTGATGTTTTCCTCGATGGTCATGTTGGGGAACAGGCCGATCTGCTGGATCACGTAGCCGATATTGCGCCGCAAGGTCACCGCGTCCAGCCCGGTGGTGTCCTCGCCATTGATCAGCACCTTGCCGGAGGTCGGCGCGATCAGGCGGTTGATCATTTTCAGGGTGGTGCTTTTGCCGCAACCGGACGGGCCGAGGAACACGCAAATCTCGCCTTCATTGACAGTCAGGCTTACCGAGTCGACGGCTTTTACTTCCTTGCCGTTGCTGTGGAAGGTCTTGCTGAGGTTTTGAAGTTCGATCATTTGAGCAGTCCTTTTGGAGTCAGCGAGCGTTGCAGGGCTTGCAGCAGCAGGTCGGCGAAAATCGCCAGCAGGCTGACCAGCACGGCGCCCACCAGCAGCATCGACATGTCGCTACGGCTGATGGACGTCAGGATGAGTACGCCAAGGCCACCGGCACCGATGGTCGCGGCGATGGTCATCACGCCGATGTTCATCACCACGGCGGTGCGCACGCCGGCGAGGATCACCGGCACTGCAATCGGCAGTTCGACCATGCGCAGGCGCTGGCCGAAGGTCATGCCGATGCCGCGCGCGGCTTCGCGGATGCCCGGCTCGACACTGGTCAATGCCAGGTAGGTGTTGCGCAGGATCGGCAACAGCGAATAGAGGAACACCGCAGTAATCGCCGGCAGCGGCCCCAGGCCCTGGCCGAACTTGGAATAGAACGGCAGCAGCAGGCCGAACAGGGCAATCGACGGCACGGTCAGCAGCACCGTGGCGCTGGCCTGCAACGGGCCGGCGAGCACCGGGAAGCGAGTCATCAGGATGCCCAGCGGCACGCCAACGACAATGGCCAGGGTCACGGCGATGCCGACCAGGGTGATGTGTTCCCAGGTCAGCTGCAGCACCTGGGCCCAATCGAGGTGGGCGAAGGTATCAAGCAGGCTCATGGCTGGTCCTCGGCAAGGGGCGGATGCTGGCGCAGGTACTCGGCGGCAACCTTGGTCGGGCTCTGGTGTTCGACGTCGACCTTGGCGTTGAGCTGGCGCATGGTCTCGTCATCCAGTTGCTCGGCCAGCGGCTTGAGCAGGGTGGCCAGTTGCGGGTAGGCGTCGAGTACCGCTTTGCGCACCACGGGAGCGGCGGTGTAGTCGGGGAAGTAATGACGGTCGTCTTCGAGCAGCTTCAGGTCGAAGGCGCTCAGGCGGCCATCGGTGGTGTAGACCAGGCCGCTGAATACCTGGCCGTTGCGCAGCGCGGTGTAGACCAGCCCGGCGTCCATCTGGCGAATATCGCGGCGGGTCAGTTGCAGGTCGTAGGTCTCGGTCAGCCCGACCAGGCCGTCCGGGCGGTTGGCAAACTCAGTGTCCAGCGCCACCACGTGGACCTTGTCGGCCTCGTCACGCAACACCTGGTTGAGCTCGCTGATGGTGTTCACCTGCGGGTACTGGTCGGCGATCTTGCGCGGCAACGCCAGGGCGTAGGTGTTGCTGAACTTGGACGGGGTCAGCCAGATCAGGTCCTTTTTCGCGTCCAGTTCCTTTACCCGCTCGTAGGTCGCCTGCGGGCTGTCGAAGCGTTCGTCGATGTGGTTGTACGACACCAGCGACACCCCTGTGTATTCCCAGACCATGTCCAACTGGCCGGTTTCGTGGGCACTGCGCGCCAGGGTGCTGCCCAGGCCCCCGGTAATGCGCACGTCAAAACCGTTGGCACGCAGGTAGTTGGCGGTGATTTCGGCGAGCACGGTCTGTTCGGTGAAGACCCGTGCGCCGATGCGGATCAGCGGTTTTTCCGCTGCCTGGGCAAATCCTGCGAACAGCAGGGCCGCGCCCAATATCAAGGCGATTCTTTTCATGAGGGGTCCCTCGCTTAGTGGGCCAGGCCGCGTTCCAGCCAGCGGCGGCTGCACTGGCTCACCAGTGCATCGAGCAACAGCGCGAGCACGGCCGTACAGGCTGCGCCCAGCAATAGCTGCGGCTGATTGTTCAAGGCGATGCCGGGGAAGATCAGGCTGCCCAGGCTGTTGGCACCAATCAGGAACGACAGCGGTGCGGTGCCGACGTTGATCGCCAGGGCCACGCGCACGCCGCCGACGATGATCGGCACGGCGTTCGGCAGTTCCACTCGCCAGAGAATCTGACGCGGGGTCATGCCGAT
The DNA here is from genome assembly GCF_028656955.1 of Pseudomonas fontis. Lineage (GTDB taxonomy): Bacteria > Pseudomonadota > Gammaproteobacteria > Pseudomonadales > Pseudomonadaceae > Aquipseudomonas > Aquipseudomonas fontis. The sequence goes on along the minus strand of NZ_JAMDGY010000080.1, from coordinate 77,199 downwards.
GCCGGTGGCGGCTTCCTTGAGTGAGGCGGGGACGTTTTTCAGGCCTTCGAAGGTGTTGCGCACGATGGGCAACAAGGAGGCGAGGAACAGGGCGAAGATCGCCGGGCCTGCGCCGATGCCCAGAAAACTCAGGGCGATGGCCAGAACGGCCAGGGGGGGAACGGTGTTGCCTATGTTGAACAACTGCATGAAGCGTTCGGCGCGGTCGACCCTGTGTGGTCGACTCAAGGCAATGCCGGCGGGGATACCCACGGCCAAGGCCGCCACCATCGACAGCAACACCAGCATCAGGTGCGCTTGCAGGTAGAACCATAAGTCTTCGCGGTACTTCGCGAAGGTTTCAATACCGATCCAGTGGACCAGCAGGGCCAGGATGACGAGCGCGGCGGCCCATCCCATCAGCCCCTTGCCATAGCGATTAGCCACAGGCGGACTCCTTTTTTTGTCGGCGAGCACACTCCCGTGGCGGCAGCCATTCCAGGCTGCGGGCAGTGTGGTCGCGATAAGCAGCGTGTCGTCCAAAACGGAGCGAAACACGCCATAAGCGAAGCCTCGTCAGGCTCGTGTAGCCGGTGAAATCGACCCTGACGAACGGTCATGACCGTTGACGTAACAGGGGAGTGGACGCCTCCATTGCGCCAAAGGTTCCCATCTGAAGCGGCATTTGGCCAGCGCTAATCGACCCAGTGGTACAGCTTGGGGGTGAGTTTGGGCTATAATCGCCGCCCTTTTTTGAATCACCAGCCAGGCGATTTCCCATGACCCAACAGGCCGCCGAAGTCGCGAAACGCCGCACCTTCGCCATTATTTCCCACCCGGATGCGGGTAAGACCACCATCACTGAAAAGCTCCTGCTGATGGGCAAGGCGATTTCTGTCGCCGGTACGGTGAAATCGCGAAAGTCTGATCGCCATGCCACCTCCGACTGGATGGAAATGGAGAAGCAGCGCGGTATTTCCATCACCACCTCGGTGATGCAGTTCCCGTATCGCGAGCACATGATCAACCTGCTCGACACCCCGGGCCACGAAGACTTCTCGGAAGACACCTACCGCACCCTGACCGCAGTGGACTCGGCGCTGATGGTGCTCGACGGCGGTAAAGGTGTCGAGCCACGCACCATCGCCCTGATGGACGTCTGCCGTCTGCGCGACACGCCAATCGTCAGCTTCATCAACAAACTCGACCGGGACATCCGTGACCCGATCGAACTGCTCGACGAGATCGAAGCCGTCCTGAAGATCAAGGCCGCGCCGATCACCTGGCCGATTGGTTGCTACAAGGATTTCAAGGGTGTCTATCACCTGGCTGAGGACTACATCATCGTCTACACCGCAGGCCACGGCCACGAGCGTACCGATGTGAAAATCATCGAGAAGCTCGACTCCGATGAAGCCCGTGCGCACCTGGGTGACGAGTACGACCGCTTTGTCGATCAGCTGGAGCTGGTGCAGGGTGCCTGCCACGAGTTCAACCAGGAGGAGTTCATCAACGGTCAACTGACCCCGGTGTTCTTCGGTACGGCGCTGGGCAACTTTGGTGTCGACCACGTGCTCGACGCGGTTGTCGATTGGGCCCCGCGCCCGCTGGCACGGGTGGCGAACGAGCGTACCGTGGAGCCGGTGGAAGAGAAGTTCACCGGTTTCGTGTTCAAGATCCAGGCGAACATGGACCCGAAACACCGCGACCGTATCGCCTTCATGCGCATCTGTTCGGGCAAGTACGAGAAGGGCATGAAGATGCGCCACGTGCGCACCGGCAAGGACCTGCGCATCGGTGATGCACTGACCTTCTTCTCCTCCGAGCGTGAGCAACTGGAAGAAGCGTTTGCCGGCGACATCATCGGCTTGCACAACCACGGCACGATCCAGATCGGCGACACCTTCACCGAAGGCGAGAGCCTGGGCTTCACCGGTATCCCGCACTTCGCCCCGGAGCTGTTCCGCCGGGTGCGCCTGAAGGACCCGCTCAAGTCCAAGCAACTGCGCCAGGGCCTGCAACAGCTGGCCGAAGAGGGCGCCACCCAGGTGTTCTTCCCGGAGCGCAGCAACGACATCATCCTCGGCGCCGTGGGTGTGCTGCAGTTCGATGTGGTCGCGAGCCGCCTGAAGGAAGAGTACAAGGTGGAATGTGGCTACGAGCCAATCACCGTGTGGTCGGCGCGCTGGATCAGCTGTGACGACAAGAAGAAGCTTGAGGAATTCTGCAACAAGGCTGTGGAAAACCTGGCAGTGGATGGTGGTGGTCACCTGACCTACCTGGCACCGACCCGGGTCAACCTGGCGCTGATGGAAGAGCGCTGGCCGGACGTGAAATTCCGCGCGACCCGCGAGCACCACTAAACGCGCAAAGCATCGCGGGACCAGCCCGCTCCCACAGGGCAAGGCATGCACCTTGACCTCTGTTGGAGCGGGCTGGCCCCGCGATGAGGCCCTCAAGCCAGATTCAGTTCCCCGCTTTGATACTGGTCCAGATCCGCGTACGGATCCGGTCGATCTTCGCCGGCATCGCCTCCAGGGCGAACAACTTGCCGAGCATCTCGTCACTTGGGTAAATCATCGTGTTGGCCTTCATGGCCGGGTCGACCAGAGTGTCCGCCTGCAGGTTGCCGTTGGCGTACTGCACGTGGTTGCTGATGTTGGCCATCACCTTGGGCTCCAACAGGTAGTTCATGTAGGCGTACCCGGCTTTTTCATCCGGTGCATCGGCCGGCATGGCGACCATGTCGAACCACATCGGCGCGCCCTCCTTGGGAATCGCATAGCCCACCTTCACGCCATTGTTGGCCTCTTCGGCGCGGTTCTTCGCTTGCAGCACATCGCCTGAGAACCCCACCACCACGCAGATATCGCCATTGGCCAGGTCCCCGGTGTACTTGGAGGAGTGGAAGTAGCTGATGTACGGGCGCACCTTCATCAGCAGTTCCTTGGCCTTGTCGTAGTCCTTCGGGTCCTGGCTGTGAGGCGGCAGCCCCAGGTAGTTCAGGGCAATCGGCAACAGCTCCGGGCCGTTGTCGAGGATCGCCACGCCACAGCTCTTGAGCTTGCTGATGTACTCGGGCTTGAAGATCAGGTCCCAGGAATCCACCGGGGCATTGTTGCCCAGCACCGCCTTGACCTTGTCGACGTTGTAGCCGATCCCGGTACTGCCCCACAGGTACGGGAAGCCGTACTGGTTGCCCGGATCATTCACCTCCAGCGCCTTGAGCAGCACCGGGTTGAGGTTCTTCCAGTTTGGCAGTTGGCTCTTGTCCAGCGCCTTCAGCGCCTTGCCCTGGATCTGCCGGGCCATGAAGTGGTTGGAGGGGAACACCACGTCATACCCGGAGTTGCCGGTCATCAGCTTGCCGTCGAGGGTTTCGTTGCTGTCGAACACGTCGTAGGTCGGCACGATGCCGGTGGCTTGCTGGAAGTTCTTCAGGGTGTCCGGGGCAATGTAGCTGGACCAGTTGTAGATCTTTACCGTGTCCGCCGCATGGGCGACGGAGGCGGCCAGCAACAGGGGTGCGAAGAGCAATGGGCGCATGACTGGATTCCTTGCTTTCTGTGTTGTTGTCGAAGGAGGCAGGCGATCAAATGATCAGAAGATCAGTACGTAGGTTTTGCGCACGGTTTCCTGGATGTCCCAGATCCCGGTGCTGTTTGCCGGCAACATCAGTGCGTCGCCCGCTTCGATGACCAGGGGCTCGCCACCGTCGGGGGTGAAGGTGCACCGGCCCTTGATGAAATGGCAGAACTCCTGCTGGACGATCTGTCGCCGCCAGCGCCCCGGGGTGCATTCCCAGATGCCGGTTTCGACGCCGTCGCTACGCTCGACAGCGGTTACCGAGGCGACCGAGATCGGCTCGCCAAGTGGCACTGCGACCGGGTTGGACTCTTCCAGGACAACGCTGTCGGTGTTCTTGAACTGGGTAATGCTCATACCGGTAAATCCTGTGCAAAGGGGGCTGAGGGTCAGTGCATGAAGCCTTCCATGAAGTCCGCGACACCGCTGGCCAGGCGCCGGCGCCAGGGGGCGCTGTGCGGGTTGGCGAGGGTCTGGTCCTCATGGACGAAACTCTTGATGATCGCGTTGTAGCCCAGCCAGCGGCACGGTTCCGGCTCCCAGCGGGCGAGCGCTTGCACGCGGCCGGGGCGGTGCACCCAGGGCTGTTCGGTGAGTGCGTTGGTTTGCTCGAGAATCAGTGCGGCGAGGGTGCGCCCGCCCAGGTTGCTGGCGCCGACCCCTTCGCCGCCATAGCCGCCGGCCAGGGCGATGCCGTTGTGCGGGTCGCACAGCATGTGCGGCTGGAAGCGCCGGGCCATGCCCAGGTTGCCGCCCCAGGCGTGGCTGATGCGCACATCCTTGAGCTGCGGGAACAGCTCGCTGAACAGGTAGCGGCGCAGTTCGATCTCGCTCTCGGTCAGGTCGAAGTTCTCCCGCAGTTTGCCAGCAAAGCGGTAGCCGCCCCGGGCGCCGAACACCAGGCGATTGTCGGCGCTGCGCTGGCCGTAGGTGACCTGGCGGCTGTTCTCGCTGAAGGCCTGGCCGTGGCTCAGGCCGATCTCGTCCCAGACCTGCGCGGGCAAAGGCTCGGTGGCCACCAGCAGGCTTTGTACCGGCATCTGGTAGCGGCCCAGCGGGGGTAGCTCCATGGAATAACCTTCCACGGCGGGCACTACCCAATTGCACTTGATGGTGTGCTGCGCGGTGCTGACGAGGCCTGCGCGCCAGTCGGTGGCGGGGGTGTTCTCGTAGATCTTCACGCCCAGGCGCTCGACGCTGCGGGCCAGCCCGCGCACCAGCTTGGCCGGCTGGATGGTGGCGACGTTGGGGTTGAAGATCGCGCCAAATGGCGTGGCGATGCGCAGTTGGCCGGCAAGTTCTTCCGGGCTCAACCAGCGGTATTCGTTTTCGGTCAGCCCCTGTTTGTAGAGTTTTTGCAGGTAGCTGCGCAGGGTCGCTTCCTGCTCGCGGTAACGGGCGGCGCAATACAGCACGCCACCTTTGCGAAAGTCGCAGTCGATGCCTTCGCGCTCAAGCACGCTTTGTACTTCATCGGGGATGCCGTGCAACAGGTCGAAGCCTGCGCGGCGCTGTTGTGGGGAGCAGCCGGCCAGCAGGCGGTCCTCGCCGAGCAGGTTGCCCATCAGCCAGCCACCGTTGCGCCCGGAGGCGCCGAAGCCGGCGATCTTGCCTTCGACAATGGCGATGTTCAGGTGTGGTGCCTGGCGCTTGAGGTAGTAGGCGGTCCACAGCCCGGTATAGCCGGCGCCGATGATGCAGACGTCGACGTCCAGGTCCTGGCGCAAGGCCGGGCGCGCGCTCAGCGACTCGTCGAGCTGGTCCATCCAAAGGCTGATGTTGCGCCATGCCTGCATGCTGTAGCACTCCACATTCATTACGGTCTGTGGGCGATCCTAGAAGCAATGCAGCATGGTTGTCTTACGTGCGTGTCCGCAGGGAAATTTGCTTTACGTAGGCCTTGGGCGACAGGCCGGTGTGCTGGCGGAAGCATTTGTAGAACGCCGACAGCGAATTGAAGCCGGCGGCGAATGCCAGGTCGTCGATGCGCACGGGTGGTTCGGCCAGTTCCAGCTGGGCCAGCAGGTGTTGCAGGCGGGCCTGGTTGACGTAGCGGTAGAAGCTCTGGCCGAGCACCTGGTTGAGCAGGTAGGACATCTGGTTGCGGCTGTAGCCGCATTCGCGGGCGACCTGTTGCAGGTCCAACTCTGGGTCGAGGTAGGGTTGGCGGCGCTGAAAGTACTGTTCCAGGTCTTCGGCCATGAAGCTCAGTTGGCGCGGTGACAGGCCCAGGCGGCTGACGGCCGGGCGCAGGCTGGCCTGGGTATCGTGGCTGGCGTGTTCACGGATCAGCGAGGCGTATTCGTTGACCCGCCAGATCAGCCCGTCACGCACGCTGATGGCTTCGCTGGCCTTGAACGCGACCAGGCCTTCGCCACCGCTCAGGGTGACGTCGTACTGGATGAACGCAGTGCAGCCATCGACGCGGATGCGATCGCTGTGGACGATGTCTTCACCGGCCTCGCGGGGCATGCTGGCGGCGACGTAGGCGCGCAGTTCGTCCAGGTGCAGGACGCGGTTCTGGAAGAAGTCGTTGTACTGGATGTCCGGGTGGTAGAGCGCCATGACCCCGTCCAGGTCGCGATGCTTCCAGCACAGGTGGTAACGCAGCACGGTGGCGGCGGTTTCCGGAGTTTGTTCCGGGCCGTCGGGGAGGGGGAGGAGTGCCATGATGGGACTCTGTGGCGGTGATGCCACAGAGTTGGGCAATTGCGGGGTGTCAGTCAAGGCCTCATCGCGGGACCAGCCCGCTCCCACAACGAACCTTGTGGGAGCGGGCTGGTCCCGCGATGGTTTCACCACCGGCTAGAGGAACTGCTCCGCATAGTGGCAAGCCACCTGCCGCGTCCCCACCGCACGGAACGCCGGCTCTTCGGTCGAGCAGCGCTCCGTCGCATATGGGCAACGCTTGTGGAACGCGCAGCCTGACGGCGGGTTCAGCGGGTTGGGCAGTTCACCGGAGATCTTGATCTTCGGCTTCAGCGGGTCCGGATGAATAGTCGGTGTCGCCGACAGCAGCGCCTGGGTATAGGGGTGCAACGGCTTGGCGTAGATGTCTTCCTTGGGGCCCATTTCCGCCGGCCGCCCGAGGTACATCACCAACACCTGATCCGCCACATGCCGCACCACCGCCAGGTTGTGCGAGATGAACACATAGGCGGTGTTGAACTCCTTCTGCAGGTCCATGAACAGGTTCAGCACCTGCGCCTGGATCGACACGTCCAGCGCCGAAGTCGGTTCATCCGCCACCAGCACTTTCGGTTGCAGCATCATCGCCCGCGCCAGGGCGATCCGCTGGCGCTGGCCACCCGAGAACATGTGTGGATAGCGCTGGTAATGCTCAGGCCGCAAACCGACCTGCATCATCATCGCCTGGACCTTCTCGCGCCGTTCGGCCTTCGACAGGTTGGTGTTGATCACCAGTGGCTCGGCCAACTGGTCACCGATTTTCTGCCGTGGGTTGAGCGAGGCATACGGGCTCTGGAACACCATCTGCACATCGCGGCGCAGCTGCTTGCGCTGATCCTTGGTGGCGCCACTGACTTCATGGCCGGCGATTTTCAGCGAGCCGGACGAAGGCTCCTCGATCAGCGTCAGCGCGCGGGCCAGGGTCGACTTGCCACAGCCGGACTCGCCGACCACGGCCAGGGTCTTGCCGGCCTCCAACTCGAACGACACGCCGTTGAGGGCGCGCACCAGGGCATGGCCCTTGAACAGGCCACGGGAGACTTCGTAGTGACGGGTAAGGTCGCGGGCGGTTAGGACGACGCTCATTACGCCACCTCCTGGTTCAGCGGGTAGAAACAACGCACCAGGCTATGGGCCTGAGGGTCCAGCAACGGGCGCTCGCGGCGGCAGCTGTCCTGCACATACGGGCAGCGCGGCGACAGCAGGCAACCGACAGGCCGGTCGTAGCGACCGGGGACGATACCCGGCAGCGTTGCCAGGCGCTCGGCGCCTTCGCTGTGCTCGGGGATCGCCGCCAACAGCGCTTCGCTGTAAGGGTGCGCCGGCACGTCGAACAACTCCGGCACTTGGCCGACTTCCACGGCCTGGCCTGCGTACATCACGCAGACCCGCTTGGCGGTTTCAGCCACTACGGCGAGGTCGTGGGTGATCAGGATCAGCGCCATGTTCTGCTCTTTTTGCAGGTTCAGCAGCAGCTCCATGATCTGTGCCTGAATGGTCACGTCCAGGGCGGTGGTCGGTTCATCGGCGATCAGTAGCTTGGGCTCGCCGGCAATCGCCATGGCAATTGCCACACGCTGGCTCATGCCGCCAGACAGTTGGTGCGGGTAGGCATCCAGGCGGCTTTCCGGTGCCGGGATCTCGACCTTTTTAAGCAGCTCCAGCGCCCGCTGGCGCGCCGCCTTGCCCTTCAGGCCCAGGTGCTGGCGCAGCACCTCTTCGATCTGGAAGCCCACGGTGTAGCTGGGGTTGAGCGCGGTCATCGGGTCCTGGAAGACCATCGCCATGTCCTTGCCCACCACCTTGCGCCGCTGGCGACCGCTGAGCTTGAGCATGTCGGTGCCGTCGAAGGTCAGCGCGTCGGCGGTAATGCGCCCGGGGGCATCGATCAGCCCCATCAGCGCCATCATGGTCACCGACTTGCCGGAACCGGATTCGCCGACAATCGCCAGCACTTCACCTTTGTCCACATTCAGGTCGAGACCGTCGACCACCGGGATCGCATTGGCGTCGCCAAAGCGCACGTTCAGATTCTTGATTTGCAGAAGTGACATGGGGGCAACTCCTCAGGCGGCATTCTTGAGTTTCGGGTCCAGCGCATCGCGCAGCCCGTCGCCCATCAGGTTGATTGCCAGCACGCTGAGCAAAATGGTCAGGCCAGGCAGGCTCACCACCCACCAGGCGCGTTCGATGTAGTCACGGGCCGAGGCCAGCATGGTCCCCCACTCAGGGGTGGGCGGCTGTACGCCCAGGCCGAGGAAGCCCAGTGCAGCGGCGTCGAGGATCGCCGAGGAGAAGCTCAGGGTGGCCTGTACGATCAGCGGCGCCATGCAGTTGGGCAGCACGGTGATGAACATCAGGCGTGGCAGGCTGGCACCGGCCAGGCGCGCGGCGGTCACGTAGTCGCGGTTCAGTTCGCCCATCACCGCAGCGCGGGTCAGACGTACATAGGACGGCAGCGAGACGATGGCGATGGCGATCACGGTGTTGATCAGGCCAGGGCCGAGGATGGCGACAATCGCCACGGCCAGCAGCAACGAGGGCAGGGCTAGCATCACATCCATCAGGCGCATGATCGATGGGCCGAGGAGGCGCGGGAAGAACCCGGCCAAGAGGCCCAGGAACACCCCCGGCAGCAGCGAGATCACCACCGACGACAAACCGATCAGCAGCGACAGGCGCGAACCCTGGATCAGTCGCGACAGCAGGTCGCGCCCCAGCTCGTCGGTGCCGAGGATGAACGACCAGTTGCCGCCTTCCAGCCATACCGGTGGGGTGAGGAGGAATTCGCGGTACTGCTCGCTCGGGTCGTGCGGCGCAACCCACGGTGCGAACAGTGCGCAGAACACGATCACGCACATGAAGGCCAGGCCGGCAACGGCGCCCTTGTTGCGCGAGAAGGCGTGCCAGAACTCCTTGTACGGCGACGGGTAGAGCAGGCTCTGGTCAATCGGGCTGGCGGTCGTGGTGGCGGTTTTTGGAATAGGCGTAGTCATGGTTCTGGACCTCAGCGCTGATGACGGATGCGTGGGTTGGCCAGGCCGTAGAGGATGTCTACGACGAAGTTGACCAGGATCACCAGGCAGGCAATCAGCAGGATGCCGTTCTGTACGACGGGGTAGTCACGGGCGCCGATGGCTTCGATCAGCCATTTGCCGATGCCCGGCCAGGAGAAGATGGTTTCGGTCAGCACCGCACCCGCGAGCAAGGTGCCGACTTGCAGGCCGAATACGGTCAGCACCGGGATCAGTGCGTTGCGCAAGCCATGCACGAACACCACGCGTGCCGGCGACAGGCCCTTGGCCCGGGCGGTACGGATGTAGTCTTCGCGCAGCACTTCGAGCATCGACGAGCGGGTCATCCGCGCGATCACCGCCAACGGGATGGTGCCGAGCACGATGGCCGGCAGAATCAGGTGCATCAACGCGTCCTTGAATGCGCCTTCCTCGTCACTGAGCAGGGTGTCGATGAGCATGAAGCCGGTTTTCGGCTCGATGTCGTAGAGCAGGTCTATTCGCCCGGAAACAGGGGTCCAACCTAGGCTTACCGAGAAGAACATGATCAGGATCAGGCCCCACCAGAAGATCGGCATCGAATAGCCGGCCAGTGAGATGCCCATGACCCCGTGGTCGAACAGCGAGCCACGCTTGAGCGCGGCAATCACCCCGGCGAGCAGGCCGACGATGCCGGCGAAGAACAACGCGGCAATGGCCAGTTCCAGGGTGGCGGGGAAGAGGGTGAGAAATTCGTTCCAGACGCTTTCGCGGGTGCGTAGCGATTCGCCGAGATCACCTTGTGCCAGCTTCTCGACATAGTCGAGGTACTGCGCGGGCAGCGGCTTGTTCAGGCCCAGGCGCTCCATGGCCTGCGCGTGCATCTCGGGGTCGACCCGGCGTTCGCCCATCATGACTTCGACCGGGTCGCCGGGTATCAGTCGTATGAGCGCGAATGTCAGCAAGGTGATGCCGAAGAAGGTCGGGATCAAGAGTCCCAGACGCCGGGCAATAAAACTAAACATCTTCTGGTTTACCTCGTCAGCCGGTTAGGCGTGCCCGCCGCTGCCCGGGTAGGGCATGGGCGGGCGTTTATTGTTTTACTTCACCTGGGTAGTGGCGAAGTTGTTATTGGTTAGCGGGTTGATGTGATAACCCTCTACGTTATTGCGCATCGCGGTAAACATCTTCGGGTGCGCGATGCTGATCCACGGTTGTTCTGCATCGTACACCGCCAGGGCCTGGGAATAGAGCGCGCCACGCTCGGTGTCAGCGGACACTTCGCGGGCTTTGCTGATCAGGTCCTGGAATTGCTTGTTGCACCAGCGCGAATAGTTCTCGCCGCTTTTGACCGCGTCACAGCTGAGCAGCGGGCTGAGGAAGTTGTCCGGGTCACCGTTGTCGCTGGCCCAACCCGCCGAAACCATGTCGGCTTCGCCTTTCTTGGCACGACTGAGCATTTCGGCCCACTCCATGACGCGGATATCCACCTTCAAGCCGATCTTGGCCAGGTCCGCCTGGAACAGCTGCGCACTGAGGCTCGGGTTGGGGTTGGTGGCGCCGCCGCCGTTGCGGGTGAACAGGGTCAGCACGGTGCCTTCCGGCACGCCGGCTTCCTTGATCAGGGCGCGGGCCTTGTCCAGGTCCAGGGGTGGATTCTGGTTGGCGGTGTTGTAGCCCAGCATCGTCGGTGGGTAGGGGTTGACCCCGATCACCGCGTTGCCTTTGCCAAACAGCTGGTTGACGTGGGTCTGGCGGTCGAAGGCGTAGCTGATGGCTTTGCGCACCCGCACATCGTTGAGGTATTTGTGCTCGGTGTTCAGGGAAATGTAGCCGGTGGTCAGGGCTTCCATTTCGGCGACTTTCAGCTTGGGATCGGCCTTGATGCCTTCCACGGAGTCAGGCTTGGGATACAACGCTACCTGGCACTCGTTGGCCCGTAGCTTCTGCAGGCGTACGTTGTTGTCAGGGGTGATGGCGAATACCAGGGTGTCGCTCGGTGGCTTGCCGCGGAAGTACTCCGGGTTGGCCTTGAAGCGTACCTGGGCGTCCTTGCTGTAGCGCTGGAAGATGAACGCGCCGGTGCCGATCGGCTTGTTGTTGAGGTCAGAGGTTTTGCCGGCCTTGAGCAACTGGTCGCCATATTCGGCGGAGTAGATCGAGGTGAAGGCCATGGCCAGGTCACGCAGGAACGGTGCCTCGGGGCGGGTCAGGGTGAAGACCACGGTATGGTCGTCGGTTTTCTCGACGCTTTTGAGCAGGTCCTTGAAGCCCATGCTCTCGAAGTAGGGGAAGCCAACACTGCTCTTGTCATGCCACGGGTGGTTCGGGTCGAGCTGTCGTCGGATGCTCCAGAGCACGTCGTCGGCATTCATCTCGCGGGTGGGTTTGAAGTAGTCGGTGGTATGGAACTTGACGCCTGGTCGCAGGTGGAAGGTGTAGGTCAGGCCGTCGGCACTGATCTCCCACTTCTCGGCGAGTGCTGGCTGGATTTCGGTGGTGCCGGGCTTGAAGTCGACCAGGCGGTTGAACACGGTTTCAGCCGAGGCGTCGGCGGTGACCGCGGTGGTGAACTGGACGATGTCGAATCCTTCCGGGCTGGACTCGGTACACACTACCAGCGGCTTGGCCGCCAGGCCCGCCGCAGCACTCAACAGTACAGCTGCCATGGCAGCTTGTAGCGGTAACAATTTCATGGAACCTCCCTGCTTGCAGTTTAGCCAGCGTAGACGCCACGACCGGCGCGGTGGGCCGGTCGTGGACGTACGGGCTTACAGAATGTTGAATGGAATGGTGGTAACCAGGCGGAACTCGTCCAGGCTGCCGTCACCCTGGTTCTTGCTGGCGCGGTGCGCGGTGTAGGTGGCGCGGATGGCCGTGTCCTTCAGCGGGCCGCTCTGCACCGCGTAGCTGGTGCCGAAGCCCCACTCGTAGTGGTTTTCGCCATCCATCTTCTTCACGTCATACGCGGTGCCCTTGTAGTTGGTACCGTCGATACCCCAGCCGCGGGCGTTGTACAGGCTGAATTTCAGGCCCGGTACACCGAACTGCGCCATGTTCAGCGAGTAGTTGATCTGCAGGGACTTCTCGTTCGGGCCGTTGAAGTCCGAGAGCAGGGAGTTGGCCAGGAAGATCGCGTTGGTGTCGTGCAGGTAGTCGAAGTACTCGTCACCGTTCACCTGCTGCCAGGAGAAGGTCAGGGTGTGCGCCTGGTGGGTCAGGCCGAACGCCAGGCTGTAGGTATCGTTGTCGATATCGCCCAGCAGGCTTTTGCCTTCGTCCACGGTCTTGTAGTAGTTCAGGCCGGTGGACAGGCTCAGTACCGAGCTGTCACCCAGTTCGTGGGTAGCGCCGAAGTAGTACTGGTTCCACAGGTCTTCGACGTTGGACACGTAGAAGCTGGTTTTCAGGCTCTTCAGCGGCTGGTAGTTGATACCGCCGATATTGACGTGGTCGGCTTCGAACGCGCGGTCACCGTACTCGGCAACGAACTTGCTGGTGCCCTGCTCGGTCCGGGTGGAGAGGCGGTCGAAGGTGCCCAGGTCGAACGAAATGTTGTCGAACTCGGCGCTGTGCAGGCTCACACCTTCAAAGCTCGAAGGCAGTGCACGGTTGGCGATGTAGGCCAGAACCGGGGTATCGATCGACTGGCGACCAGCGGTCAGGGTGGTGTTGGATACCCGCGCCTTGACGTTGGCCAAACCCATCTTGCTCCACTGGCCGATCACGTCACCGTCGCGGTGGGTCAGGGTGCGGTTGTTGGGGCCGGCCACGGTCGCGCGTCCGCGCTCCAGGGCAATGGCGTTGTAGGCGGCAACTTCGGTGCTGAAGCCCACGGTGCCTTCGGTGAAACCGGAGGTGTAGTTGAGGATGGTGCCCTGCACCCAGTTGGTACGTTTGTGGGTAGGGTGGCTGGTGCCATCGCTGGATTGGTGTTTGAACAGCGCCTGTCGGGTGGCGCGTTCGTGGGCGTACCAATTGCGGGTAGTGCCCGACAGGCTCTGGTCTTCGAAGAAGCCCTTGGTTTCAGCCTGGGCACTGGTGGATTTCACGGTAACCGGGACGAAGTCCTGGCTGGCGGAGTCGGCGTGGGCCATGGCGGACAGTCCGGTCAGGGACATGGCCAATACTGCTTGGGTGGTTCGTCTCAAGGTAAAGCTCCCTTTAACTTCTCTTTTTTTTATGGTGCCGACCGGCCTTGTGGACCGGACGGATCTTGCGGTGGAACTTGAGCGGGAAACACCGGGTATCAGTCCACGCTGACGCCGGAGAAGTTGTTACGCCCGAACGGGCTGACCTTGAAACCCTCGACCTTGGCACTGAGCGGCTGGTTGACCGTCGAGTGGGCAATCGGGGTGATTGGCACCCGCTGCTTGAGGCGCTGCTGGGCCTGGCGATACAGCTCGGAACGCTGCTCGCGGTCGGTTACCGTCTTGGCTTTCTTGACCAGGTCGTCGTAGGGTTTGTCGCACCACATCGAGTAGTTGTTGCTGCCGATGGCGTCGCAGCTGTAGAGCGTGCCGAGCCAGTTGTCCGGGTCGCCGTTGTCGCCGGTCCAGCCGATCAGCATGGTGTCGTGTTCACCGTCCTTGGTGCGCTTGAGGTATTCGCCCCATTCGTAGCTGACGATCTTGACCTTCAGGCCGACCTTGCCCCAGTCGGCCTGGAGCATTTCGGCCATCAGCTTGGCGTTTGGGTTGTACGGGCGTTGTACCGGCATCGCCCAGAGGGTGATTTCAGTGCCTTCCTTGACCCCGGCCGCGCGCAGCATGGCGCGGGCCTTGTCCGGGTCGTAAGCGGCGTCCTTGATGGTCTCGTCGTAGGACCACTGGGTCGGTGGCATGGCGTTGGCCGCCGACTGGCCCGCGTGCTGGAACACGGTGCTGACGATGGCGGCCTTGTTCACTGCCATGTCCATGGCCTGGCGTACTTCGAGCTGGTCGAAGGGCTTGTGCTGGGTGTTGTAGGCGATATAGCCAAGGTTGAAGCCGGGCTTTTCTATCACCTGCAAGGTCTTGTCGGCCTTGAGTGCTTCAAGGTCGGCCGGGCGTGGGTGCAGGGTCACCTGGCATTCGTTCTTGCGCAGCTTCTGGATGCGCACCGATGGGTCGGTGTTGATCGAGAAAATCAGCTGATCGATCTGCACCTGGGCCGGGTCCCAGTAGTCCTTGTTGCCGCGATAGCGGATCTGCGAGTCCTTCTGGTAGCGCTGGAACACGAACGGCCCGGTACCGATCGGCTTCTGGTTGAGGTCGCTGGGCTTGCCCGAGGCGATCAGCTGGGTGGCGTATTCGGCCGAGATGATCGAGGCGAAGCTCATGGCCAGGTTCTGGATGAATGCGGCGTCAACGCTGTTGAGGGTGAACTTGACCGTGTTGGCGTCGAGCTTTTCGATCGAGGCGATGTTCTTGTCCAGGCTCATGCTGGTGAAGTACGGGAACTCGGTGGGGTAGGCCTTGCGCAGCGGGTGGTTGGGGTCAAGCATGCGCTGGTAGGTGTACAGCACGTCGTCGGCGTTGAAGGTGCGGCTCGGGGTGAAGCCTTTGTTGCTGTGGAACTTGACCCCTTCACGCAGGTGGAAGGTGTAGCTCAGGCCGTCGTCAGACACCTCCCAGCGGGTCGCCAGGGCCGGCTTGACGCCGGTGGCGCCGCGTTCGAATTCCACCAGGCGGTTGTAGATCGGCTCGGCGGCATCGTTGTCGGTGGCGCTGGTGTACTGGGCGGTATCAAAGCCGCCGGGGCTGCCTTCGGAGCAAAACACCAGGCTGTTGTCTTTGGCCAGGGTAAAGGGTGCCTGTGCCAGCAAACCTGCACTGAGCAGGGCGGCAAAGAAAGAGGTGCTACGCATGGGATTTCCGATCCTTTTTTTCGAGTTGTTCGAGCAATCCGTGGCGCACAGCAAACCGTCATCCGCCACCTGCGGCGCGCCCTCTCACGTTAGGGCCGTGAGGAGTGTCCGAGGAGGTACGAAATGGTTCGGTAGCTGTGGGATATTTCTGAACGTCGCACCGATTCTTCTGATCTGAAAGATCTCGATACGCGTACAGGTCCCGAGCCAGTAGTCAGTGAAGGCCCCGGGCTGCCGTCAGACAGTTCCGGGGCCGTTACCTGCTACTTGCTTACGCTGACCCCGTAGAAGGAGTTCAAGCCAAACGGGCTGATCTTGAAGTCCTGTACGGTCGTGCGCATGGGTTGATACACCGTCGAGTGTGCGATAGGTGTCATCGGAACCTGTTCTTTGAGGCGATGCTGTGCTTGTTTGTACAGCTCGGTGCGCTTGGCCGGGTCCGAGGTGGATTTGGCCTGCTTGATGAGGTCGTCGAACGGCTTGTCACACCATTTCGAGAAGTTGTTGCCGGATACCGCGTCACAGCCGAACAGGGTGCCCAGCCAGTTGTCCGGGTCACCGTTGTCACCACTCCAGCCAATCAGCATGGCGCCGTTCTCGCCGCCCTTGGAGCGCTTGATGTACTCACCCCACTCGTAGCTGACGATCTTCGCCTTGATGCCGATCTTCGCCCAGTCGGCCTGGAGCATTTCGGCCATCAGCTTGGCGTTGGGGTTGTACGGGCGTTGTACCGGCATCGCCCAGAGGGTGATTTCGGTGCCTTCCTTGACCCCGGCTTCCTTGAGCAGTTGCTTGGCTTTCTCCGGGTCGAACGGTGCGTCCTTGATGGTGGTGTCGTAGGACCACTGGGTCGGCGGCATGGCGTTGACCGCCAGTTGGCCGGCGCCCTGGTACACCGACGTGATGATCTGCTCTTTGTTTACGGACATATCCAGCGCCTGGCGCACCTTGAGCTGGGCCATCGGGTTGGGCTGGTCGCTGCCTTTGGTCTTGTCCATCACGTTGTAGGCGATGTAGCCGAGGTTGAAGCCTGCCTGGTCGGGCATCTTCAGGTTCGGATCAGCCTTGAGCGGCTCGATGTCGGCCGGGCGTGGGAACAGGGTGACCTGGCACTCGTTCTTCTTCAGCTTCTGCATGCGCACGGAGGCATCGGTGGTGATGGCGAAGATCAGGTTGTCGATCTTCACGTCATCCGGCTTCCAGTAGTCCTTGTTGCCGGTGAAGCGGATGTTCGAGTCCTTCTGGTACGCCTTGAACACGAACGGCCCGGTGCCGATCGGCTTCTGGTTGAGGTCGGCGGTCTTGCCTTCCTTGAGCAGCTTGGCGGCGTATTCGGCGGACTGGATCGAGGCAAAGCTCATGGCCAGGTTCTGGATGAACGCGGCGTCGACGGTGGCCAGGGTGAACTTGACGGTGTGCTCGTCGAGCTTCTCGACCTTGGTGATGTTCTTGTCCATCCCCATGTCGGTGAAGTACGGGAACTCGGTCGGGTAGGCCTTGCGGAACGGCATGTCCTTGTCGAGCATTCGATTGAATGTGAACAGCACGTCGTCGGCGTTGAAATTGCGCGTCGGCTTGAAATACGGGGTGGTGTGGAACTTGACGCCGTCACGCAGGTGGAAGGTGTAGGTCAGGCCGTCATCGGAAACATCCCAGCTGGTGGCCAGGCCCGGGATGACCGCGGTGCCTCCACGCTCGAACTGACTCAGGCGGTTGAAGATCGTCTCGGCTGAGGCATCGAAGTCGGTTCCGGTGGTGTATTGGCCCGGGTCGAAACCCGCTGGGCTCCCTTCGGAGCAGAACACCAGGTTGCTTGCAGCCTGGGCGAAGGGTGTGCTGGCAAGCAAGCCTGCACCGACTAGAAACGGAATGACCGCGTGTTTGAGCATGGTGGCCTCATTGTTGTCATTTTTTTTGAGTTTGAGGGCGGCCTCATGAGCCGACCTGCGGATACTTATGCAGGGCCCATACCCAATGCAACACTCAAAAAGATGACCGGGCCAAAAGGGTGGTACGAACGTACAGGAATGTCGCATTCGTGTAATTTTTCACGAAGTTGATCGTTTGCGAGGGGAAAAATAGTGCGTTTTGAGAACCAAGTTTGCGCGCACAGTCATAGTGTGCACCAAAAATGTGCGCGTGGTGTTACCCGGTAGCAGGTGCCGTAGCGACAGGAGCCGCTGCGACACCCCACTTTTGCGTTGTTACGGCAGTTGTACTTCGATGGTGCCATCGGCGCTCATGCTGACGTCGCTGGTACCGGCTTCGATTTCCGGTGCGGGGGCGGCGCCGGCATCCGCCATGGCGGCTTTCATCATCATCGGGGCGCGAGCGTACGGGTGAGGGTACCCGCTGCTATTGAGGTTCATGCTGACCACTTTGTAACTTTTTCCTCCAAGTGCTTCGGTAGCCAGTTGTGCGCGTGCCTTGAACGCAGCGACGGCCTCCTTGAGCAGGGCGTCTTCGCTGGCCTTGCGCGTGGTCGGGGCGATGGCGAAGTCCATCCCGCCCATTTTCAGCACTTGCAGCAGGTCGCCGGTGAGCTTGGACAAGGCAGGGAAATCACTGCTTTCCAGGCGCAGTTCGGCGCGCTCGCGCCAGCCGGTGATCTTCTGGCCTTTGTTGTCGTAGATCGGGTAGCTGTTGCGGCTGCCTTGCTCCAGCTTGATGTCCTTGACGCCACGGGCCTGTTCCAGCGCCTTGTTCATGGTGGTGGTGATTTCCGCGGCCAGCTTGGCCGGGTCACTGTTCTGCGACTCGGTGTACAAGGTGACGACCATCAGGTCGCGGGCCACTTCCTTGCTGACTTCGGCGCGCAGCGAGATCTGGTTGTAGCGAGGTTCTTCGGCCAATACCGGCAGGCTGGCGAGCATGCCGGCGGCCATGAGCAGGGTAGCGCTGCGACGTGGGGTGAACATGTGTAACTCCTTGAAATGTTGGCGTGGGGGATGAACATCCGGGCCACGCAGGCCCCTAAGACAGTGGAAAGTGTAGCGAGGTTCAAAAAGGCCACTACGGCGCGTGGAGACTGTGGCGCTTTGCCGCATTGCTGCAGTCCGGGGGCTGGCGCGGGTATACTCGCGACGATCCACCTGGAGCACTCATCAGGAGAGCTCATGCTCGCCCCCGTTCAAATGTTGTCCGCGACACGTCAGAACCTCTGGCGCCTTACCTTCATTCGCATACTGGTCCTGGCGGCCCAGGCAGGTTCCGTGGGCGTCGCCTACTGGACCGAACTGTTACCGCTGCCGTGGCTGGCGCTGAGCATCACCCTGGGCTTCTCCATGGTGTTGTGTTTGCTCACGGCGATCCGCCTGCGCACCTCGTTACCGGTGACCGAGCTTGAATACGCCGTGCAACTGGCGTGTGACCTGCTGATCCACAGTGCGCTGCTGTATTACTCGGGCGGCTCGACCAACCCCTTCGTCTCTTATTACCTGGTGCCCCTGGCGATTGCCGCCGTCACATTGCCGTGGATGTATTCGGTGATCCTGTCCGGCATTGCCCTGGTGGCGTACACCTTGCTGCTGGTGCAGTTCTACCCACTGGACACCTTCCCCATGGCCCGCGAGAAGATGCAGATCTACGGCATGTGGCTGAGCTTTGCCCTGGCCGCGGCGGTAATCACCTTCTTCGCGGCGAAGATGGCCGAAGAGCTGCGCCGCCAGGAGCAACTGCGTGCCGAGCGCCGCGAGGAAGGCTTGCGTGACCAGCAACTGCTGGCCGTGGCCACCCAGGCGGCAGGTGCCGCGCATGAGCTGGGTACGCCGCTGGCGACCATGAGCGTGCTGCTCAAGGAAATGCGCCAGGACCACCCCGACCCGCTGCTGCAGGATGACTTGGAAGTGCTGCAGGAACAGGTCAAGCAGTGCAAGCACACCTTGCAGCAACTGGTGCGTGCCGCCGAGGCCAACCGGCGCATGGCGGTGGAGGACCAGGAGGTCACCTTCTGGCTCGACGAATCGCTGAACCGCTGGCACCTGATGCGCCCTGAGGCGAGCTATCGCTTCCAACGCCTGGGCCAGGGCAGTGTGCCGCGCCTGGCGCCGCCACCGGACCTGACCCAGGCCCTGTTGAACTTGCTGAACAATGCCGCCGATGCCTGCCCCGATGACCTTGAAGTGCGCCTGGACTGGGACGCCGAGGACATCGTGATCAACATTCGCGACCATGGCCCGGGGGTTCCGGTGGCCATTGCCGAGCAGATCGGCAAACCGTTCTTTACGACCAAGGGCAAAGGCTTCGGCCTGGGCCTGTTCTTGAGCAAGGCCAGCGTCACCCGTGCTGGCGGCTCGGTAAAACTCTATAGTCATGAGGAAGGTGGCACGCTGACCGAGCTGCGCCTGCCGCGTGACGCGCGAGGAGACGATCGATGACTGATGAAATCCAGGTTGAAGGCGAAGAGCTGCCGCACTTGCTGCTGGTAGATGATGACGCCACCTTTACCCGCGTCATGGCGCGGGCCATGAGCCGTCGTGGTTTTCGTGTGAGCACGGCAGGTTCGGCAGAAGAGGGGCTGTTGCTGGCCCAGCAGGATGTGCCGGACTACGCCACGCTGGACTTGAAGATGGAAGGTGACTCGGGGCTGGTGTTGCTGCCCAAGTTGCTCGAGCTGGACCCGGAAATGCGCGTGGTGATCCTCACTGGTTATTCGAGCATTGCCACGGCGGTGGAGGCGATCAAGCGCGGCGCCTGCAACTACCTGTGCAAGCCGGCGGATGCCGATGATGTGCTGGCGGCGTTGCTGTCCGAGCATGCTGACCTGGACAGCCTGGTGCCGGAGAACCCGATGTCGGTGGACCGCCTGCAGTGGGAGCATATCCAGCGCGTGCTGACCGAGCATGAAGGCAATATCTCGGCGACCGCGCGGGCGCTGGGGATGCACCGGCGTACGTTGCAACGCAAATTGCAGAAGCGGCCGGTTCGCCGCTGAAATTGATTGTGTCTGTTCGGGCCTAATCGCCGGCAAGGCCGGCTCCCACAGAGTTGACGGTGCGTGCCGAACCTGTGGGAGCCGGCTTTGCCGGCGATGCTTTTAAGCCTGCAGCAGCGTGCGATCCACCCGCACCGCCAACTGCCCAGCCCCCGGCTTGGCGTCAAACACCGCCTTGCCGTCAGCCGCCACCTTGGCCCGCGCCACGACGACTCCGTCGCGCAGCAGTTGCAGTGGAACATCCTTGAGCGACTGGCCCGAAGCCAGCTCCAGATTCACGGTAATGGACATAGGTGACCTCCTTGTCACTGATGACGATCGATATAGGTAGTGGTGTCGCGATCCAGCGAGGCGATCAGCTCAGGTGAGCCGCCGCGCACTTGCCGGAACAGGTTGCGCCCGACGGATTTCCCCGAGTTGTCCACCGGTACGCTGAGGGTTGCCTGGAAGGGTTCACCCACTTCGGCATAGGCACTCCACGGCCCGATGTAGGACTCGTTCAAGCCGTTCACCACACTCACCGCATAACGCACCGCCCGGCCCGCGCCGGTGCCAGTGACGCCCGGTGCAGCCAATGGCGCCTCGAGGAAACCGCTCGGCTTGTTCGGCGTGTAGTCATTGAGCAGCAGGTAGGTGCTCCAACCCCACCAGTTGTCGATCTGCGCGGTATCGTTGAGGTTGTTGACGTCGGCACGGCGCATCAGCTTGCCGTTCTTCATCGCGAACAATGGGGCGAAGTTGCCCGGCACAGTGCCGGCCACCGCCGCCTGCAAATCCGCCGCGACCCGCAGCGCGGCAAATTGCCCCGGCTGCACCGGCGTACCGCTGGCGAAGGCGGCAAACACCTCGTCCACCGAGCGCTGCACCGCCAACCCGACTTGCTGGCGATTGCGCACATCGACGCTGTCGAAGTAACGCTTGTCGCCATAGCCACGCCAGGTATCACCCTGGGCGTTGCGCAGTACCAGACCGTACTTGCTGTCCTCATCGTGCATGAAGCGCGAGATCAGCGAGCCCAGGTCGGCCGGGGTGACGTTGTCCTTGATGGCTTTGCGCGGTACCCGCACGTGGCCGGAGGAGAACAGGTCGGTGAGGAAGTGGTCGGCAAAGGCGTTCATTGCATAGGCCAGCTCCAGGTCCACATCCAGGCCGCTGTTGCGGGCTTTGACTGCCTGGCGCAGCGCAGCGGTGTGACCGGCCTGGTAGGCCAGCAGCGCCCATTCACCGAAGTGGTCCCAGTTGCTGGCCGCCAGTTTCAGGTAACGCCCAAGGGGGAACAGCGCCGTGGCAAAGCTGCCACCGCCGGTGATCCGGTTCCATTCTTCCGACAGGGTATCGCCCAGTTGATCGTACGCCTCGTGGGGCTGACGACCGTCCTGGATCGCCTGATTCGCCGCAGCGATTTCCCGCTGCATCACCGCGAGGATCTTCTGCGCTTCCTCTTTCGAGGCTGGCAGCACGGCCAGCGAGTCAAATGCGGCAGCGAAGCGTTGAACACGCTCTTCTGCCGTGGCGCCGTCAGCGATCGGACGGTCGGGCACGCCGTAGAAGTCGCCGCCCAGCGCAACGATCTGGCCATAGCTGAGGTTCAGGCCGTTGGGCAGGTGCAGCGGCACTTGCCACGCCGGGATCGCCGGGGCGTCAGTCGCGAAGCGCAATTGCGCGCTGTCACCGATCGCGGTGTGTTCGCCACCCTCGAAACGCAGGGCCGGCTTGCCCTTGACGGGGGCTGGAGGCAAAACGCCCGGGCGGTGGTACTTGATGGTGTGGTGGCCGTCGATCACCAGCACGATGCGGGCGTCGGGGCCGGGGATGGCAATGCCGTCCACACTGAACAAGGCGTCCAGCGCGGCGACAACAGGGGCGGCAGTGGCCGCTCGGGCAGGCAGCCCGGTTTGCATGAGTGACATGTTCAGCTCCTTGAAATGTCGTGAATTCCATTAATTTAACTGTATGCATGTACAGTTGTTTTCGATCATATCGGAATTCATTCCGTCGTCAAGTGCTGAATTTTCTTACGCGCATTTGGTATTGGTCAGCGCGGTAAGCCGCGGCCCTGACGTATCATTAGCCCCCTAACGACAGCCGACGGGACCACCTGCATGCTTGCGCTTTTCCTTCAGACGCTGAACATCACCGCACCGGTGTTCGCGATGTTGTTCCTCGGCGTGCTGTTGCGGCGCATCAATGCAATCAACGAGGGTTTCATCTACACGGCGTCCGCGCTGGTGTTCAACGTGTGCATGCCGGCGCTGCTGTTCCTCGGCATCTACCACGCCGACCTGAGCGCTGCGGTACGCCCCGGCATGCTGCTGTACTTCTTCGTGGCAACCCTGGGTTGTTTTGGCCTGGCCTGGCTGATCGCGATCTGGCGTTGCCCGCGCGAGGACCGCGGGATCTATGCCCAGGGCGCGTTTCGCGGCAACAACGCAATCATCGGCCTGGCCCTGGCCGCGAGCATGTACGGCGATTACGGCATCGCACTGGGCTCGGTGCTCGCCGGGGTGGTGATCCTGCTCTACAACTCGCTGTCGGTGGTGCTGCTGGCGGTGTACAGCCCGTCGGTCAAGTCCGACCCGTGGAGCATCTGCAAGAGCATCCTGCGCAACCCGCTGATCATCAGTGTGCTGGTCGCCACGCCCATGGCCTACGCCCAGGTACCACTGCCCAACTGGCTGCTGACCTCCGCCGATTACCTGGCGCAGATGACCTTGCCGCTGGCGCTGATCTGTATTGGCGGGACGTTGTCGCTGGCCTCGTTCCGTGCCAGCGGCAAGCTCGCGTTGGAGGCGAGCCTGCTGAAGATGGTCTGGCTACCATTGCTCGCGACCCTTGGCGCGTGGTTCTGCGGTTTTCGCGGGGCGGAGCTGGGCATCCTGTTCCTGTACGTCGGCAGCCCTACGGCGGCCGCCAGCTATGTCATGGCCCGGGCAGCCAACGCCAACCATGAACTGGCGGCCTCGATCATCGTCATTACCACTGTTTTAGCCGCAATTACGACGAATATCGGCATTTTCCTATTGCAGTGGGGCGGCTGGATCTAGATGCTGTCGGCAAAATAATTCCAATACTGCCTCTCACGTCCGAGGACACTTCATGCAAGACGAGATCACGCCGGAGCGGTTGCATCGCGGCCTGAAGAACCGCCATATCCAGTTGATTGCCCTGGGCGGGGCGATTGGCACCGGCCTGTTCCTGGGGATCGCCCAGACCATCCAGCTGGCCGGCCCGTCCGTGCTGCTGGGTTATGCGATTGCCGGGATGATTGCCTTCTTCATCATGCGCCAATTGGGCGAGATGGTCGTCGAAGAGCCGGTTTCCGGCACCTTCAGCCATTTTGCGCACAGATACTGGAGCGAGTTCGCCGGCTTCATGTCCGGCTGGAACTACTGGGTGCTCTACGTGCTGGTCGGCATGGCCGAACTCACGGCCGTGGGTATCTACATCCAGTACTGGTGGCCGGGCTTCCCGACCTGGGCCACGGCGGCCGTGTTCTTCGCGCTGATCAACCTGATCAACCTGAGCCAGGTGAAAGTCTTTGGCGAGATGGAGTTCTGGTTCGCCCTGATCAAGGTGGTGGCCATCGTCAGCATGATCGGCTTTGGCGTCTACCTGCTGGTCAGCGGCACCGGCGGCCCGGAAGCCAGCGTCGCCAACCTCTGGCAGCATGGCGGCTTCTTCCCCAATGGCGGCACCGGGCTGTTGATGGCGATGGCGGTGATCATGTTCTCCTTCGGCGGCCTGGAGCTGGTCGGCATCACCGCCGCTGAAGCCGACAACCCGCGTCACAGCATTCCACGTGCTACCAACCAGGTGATCTACCGCATCCTGATCTTCTACATCGGTGCCCTGGCCGTGCTGCTGGCGCTGTACCCGTGGCAGAAAGTCGTGCAGGGCGGTAGCCCGTTCGTGATGATCTTCCATGCGCTGGACAGCAACCTGGTGGCCACGGTGCTGAACCTGGTGGTGCTGACCGCAGCACTCTCTGTGTACAACAGCTGCGTGTACTGCAACAGCCGCATGCTGTTCGGCCTGGCGACCCAGGGTGATGCACCCAAGCGCCTGCTCAAGGTCAACGCCCGTGGCGTACCGCTGGCAGCATTGGGCGTGTCGGCGCTGGCAACCGGCCTGTGCGTGGTGATCAACTACCTGATGCCGGCCGAAGCCTTTGGCCTGCTGATGGCGCTGGTGGTGTCGTCGCTGGTGATCAACTGGGGCATCATCAGCATCACCCACCTGAAGTTCCGCAAGGCCAAGCAGGCGGCCGGCGAAACGACTTTCTACCGGAGCTGGGGCTATCCGCTGACCAACTACATCTGCCTGGCCTTCCTGGCGTTGATCCTGGTGGTGATGTACCTGACGCCGGGCATCCGCATCTCGGTGATGCTGATTCCGGTGTGGCTGGCGGTGCTGGCCGTGGCGTTCTGGCTGAAGAAGAAAAGCAGCAAGGCCGTCGTCGCCAGCAACTGACGGCCTGCGGGGGAGTGGTCGGCAGGCTCAGCCCTGCTGATAGCTGTCGATCACTTCCTGCGCGGCGCGAAACGCATCCATCGCCGCCGGGACCCCGGCGTATACCGCGCAGTGCAGCAGCGCTTCGCGGATCTCCTCCACCGTACATCCGTTGTTCAGGGCGCCGCGCACGTGGCCCTTGAGCTCTTGCGGGCACTTGAGTGCGGTCAACGCGGCCAGGGTGATCAGGCTGCGGGTCTTCAGCGGCAGGCCTTCGCGGCTCCACACGCTGCCCCAGGCGTGTTCATTCACAAACTCCTGTAGCGGTGCGCTGAAGTCGGTGGCGTTGCCCAGTGCGCGGTCGACGAACACGTCGCCCATGACCTGGCGGCGAACCTGTTCGCCGGTTTTCTTGGTGTCGCCCATCTTGTTTTCCTTAGTGTTGGCGGCGCCAGGCACGCACGGTGGTGTACAGCAACACCGCCGCCAGCGCTGGCAGGACGTAGAACAGCATCAACTGCTCCAGGCGGGTGGCCAGCGGCATGCCGGTGGTGAACGCCACCACGTGCAGGCCGTAGGCCAGGTACAGCGAAAGGAATACCAGGCCTTCGGCGCGGGTGACCCGGTAGCCGGAATAGAACACCGGCAGGCTCAGCACGGCCACGCCGAGCATCACCGGCAGGTCGAAACTCAAGGCATTGGGCGAGATCGACAAGGGTTCGGGGGCAATCATCGCGGTCAGGCCAAGCACCGCCAGCAGGTTGAACAGGTTGCTGCCGATCACGTTGCCCACGGCAATTTCCCGTTCGCCGCGCAGCGCGGCGATCAACGAGGTGGCCAGCTCTGGCAGGGACGTGCACACGGCGACCACGGTCAGGCCGATGATCCGCTCCGACAAGCCCAGGTCGACCGCAACCTCCACCGAGGCTTCCAGCAACAGGTGCCCGGCCAGGCTGAGCAGGCCCAGGCCGCAGAGCATCAGCAGGATCGTCCCGGTCCAGAAACGCAGGCCGTGGGTGCGGGTCGGCTTGGGTGTCGGGTAGGTGCGTGCGTAATGTCGCGATTGGTGCCAGAGCAGCCCCAGGTAGCCGAACAGGCCGAGCAGCAGCAGGGCGCCTTCGAGGCGGCCAAGTGTTTCGTTGAGGGCCAGCAGGTACACCAGCAGGCTGGCGCCGATCATCAGCGGGATGTCCAGGCGCACCAGTTGACGGGAGACGCGCAGCGGAATGATCAGCGCGGCCAGGCCGAGGATGACCAGGATATTGAAGATGTTGCTGCCAATCACGCTGCCCACAGCGACATCCGGGGCGCCGGTATAGGCGGCTTGCAGGCTGACTGTCAGTTGCGGTGCGCTGCTGCCGAAGGCCACCAGGCTCAAGCCGATGATCAGCGGGCGTACCTGCAGGCTCACCGCCATGCGCAGGGCTGAGCGTACCAGCAGTTCGGCGCCGGCAATCAACAGCAGCAGGCCGAAGGCCAGTTGCAGCAGGCTGAAGGTGGGTAATGCGGCCAGGTTGAAAATGGCGGTGTGCTCCGAAACAGGGTCAGTCGCTGAGACTTTGTACCCGTACGCGCGCCGTTCCGCTACGGAGCATGCCCAATTGTTCGGCGGCGGCGCGGGACAGGTCGATCAGCCGGCCACGGGTATGCGGGCCGCGATCATTGATGCGGACCACGACGCTACGGTCGTTGGACAGGTTGGTGACTTGTACGCGGGTGCCGAAGGGCAGGCTGCGGTGGGCAGCGGTCATTGCGTTTTGATTGAAGGGTTCGCCACTGGCGGTGCGTTTGCCGTGATGACGGGAACCGTAATAGGAGGCGGTACCGCTCTGGTCGTAACCGCGCGGGTCGATGTTGTGGCTGGCACAGCCGGCAAGCAGGGTAAGTAGCGCGAAAGCGCTGGGCAGACGCCACATCAAGTCAATTGCTCCAAAGGTGGAAAGAGCACCAGAGTGGGTGCACACCGTCAATCCTGTGGGAGCTGGCATTGCCAGCGATCGACCGGCTAACGGTCGCCGGCCATCCGGGCCGCATCGCCGGCAAGGCCGGCTCCCACAGGGTCAAGCGGTTACCCTTCGAGCTTGCTCTTGAGCAATTGGTTCACCTGTGCCGGGTTCGCCTTGCCCTTGGACGCCTTCATCGCCTGGCCGACGAAGAAGCCGAACATCTTGCCGCGCTTGGCTTCATCCGCCGCCCGGTACTGCTCGACCTGCTCGGCGTTGGCCTTCAGCACGTCGTCCAGGACCTTCTCGATGGCACCGCTGTCAGTGACCTGTTTCAGGCCATTGGCTTCGATGACCTGATCGGCATCGCCTTCGCCGGCAGCCATCTTCTCGAATACCACCTTGGCGATCTTGCCGTTGATGGTGTTGTCGAGGATGCGCTTGAGCATGCCGCCCAGGTTCGCGGCGCTGACTGGCGCCTGGTCGATCTCCAGGCCCAGCTCGTTGAGCAGGCTGCCCAGCTCGACCATGACCCAGTTGGCGGCAAGTTTCGCGTCGCCACACACAGCGACCACGGCTTCGAAGTAGTCCGCCTGTTCACGGCTGGAAGCCAGCACGTTGGCGTCGTAGGCCGACAGGTTGAACTCGCTCTGGAAGCGCTCGCGTTTTTGCGGCGGCAGTTCCGGCAGGGTGGCGCGGATGCTCTCGAGGAATGCAGGCTCGATCACCACCGGCAGCAGGTCAGGATCAGGGAAGTAACGGTAGTCGTTGGCTTCTTCCTTGCTGCGCATGGAGCGGGTTTCGTCTTTGTTCGGGTCGTACAGGCGGGTTTCCTGGATGACCCGGCCGCCGTCTTCGATCAGCTCGATCTGGCGCTGCACTTCGGTGTTGATCGCGCGCTCGATGAAGCGGAACGAGTTGACGTTCTTGATCTCGCAGCGGGTACCGAACTCGACCTGGCCTTTCGGGCGGATCGACACGTTGCAGTCGCAACGCAGCGAACCTTCGGCCATGTTGCCGTCGCAGATGCCCAGGTAACGCACCAGCGCGTGGATCGCCTTGACGTAAGCCACGGCTTCCTTGGCGCTGCGCATTTCCGGCTCGGAAACGATCTCCAGCAGCGGAGTGCCGGCACGGTTCAGGTCGATCCCGGTGGCGCCGCTGAAGTCTTCGTGCAGGCTCTTGCCGGCGTCTTCCTCCAGGTGCGCGCGGGTGATGCCGATGCGCTTGACGGTGCCGTCTTCCAGGGCGATGTCCAGGTAGCCCTTGCCAACGATCGGCAACTCCATCTGGCTGATCTGGTAGCCCTTGGGCAGGTCAGGGTAGAAGTAGTTCTTGCGCGCGAACACGTTGTGCTCGCCGATCTCGGCATCGATGGCCAGGCCGAACATGCAGGCCATGCGCACCGCTTCCTGGTTCAGCACCGGCAGTACGCCCGGCATGCCCAGGTCGATCAGGCTGGCCTGGGTGTTCGGCTCGGAGCCGAACGTGGTGGCGCTGCCGGAGAAAATCTTCGACTGGGTGGCGAGCTGGGTATGAATTTCCAGCCCGATCACAACTTCCCATTGCATGTGTGAATTCCTCAGAAGCCGTTAGGTGCGCGGGTGTGCCAGTCAGTCACTTGCTGATAGCGGTGCGCGACGTTGAGCAGGCGGCCTTCCTGGAAATACGGGGCGAGCAACTGCACGCCAACCGGCAGACCTTCGACGAAACCGGCCGGCATCGACAGGCCAGGCAGGCCTGCGAGGTTGGCGGTGATGGTGTAGACGTCTTCCAGGTATGCGGCGATCGGGTCGTTGTTCTTGGCGCCGATCTTCCAGGCCGGGTTCGGCGTGGTTGGGCCCAGGATCACATCGACGTCATTGAAGGCGGCCATGAAATCATTCTTGATCAGGCGGCGGATCTTCTGCGCCTGCAGGTAGTAGGCATCGTAGTAGCCAGCCGACAGGGCGTAGGCACCGACCATGATGCGGCGCTGCACTTCGGCACCGAAGCCTTCACCGCGCGAGCGCTTGTACAGGTCGGTGAGGTCTTTCGGGTTCTCGCAGCGGTAGCCGTAGCGCACGCCGTCGAAACGCGACAGGTTGGACGAGGCTTCGGCCGGGGCGATCACGTAGTACGCAGGGATCGCGTGCTGCATGTTCGGCAGGCTGATTTCCTTGACCACGGCGCCGAGCTTTTCCAGCTCCCTGACGCTGGCCTGGACCAGGTCGGCGATGCGTGGGTCGAGGCCGGCACCGAAGTATTCCTTCGGCAGGCCGATGCGCAGGCCTTGCAGGGAGGCATTGAGGTTGGCGCTGTAGTCGCCGACCGGCTCATCGATGCAGGTGGAGTCCTTGGCATCGAAACCGGCCATGCCTTGCAGCAGCAGGGCGCAGTCTTCGGCCGTGCGGGCCAGTGGGCCGCCCTGGTCGAGACTCGAGGCGTAGGCGATCATGCCCCAGCGCGAAACACGACCGTACGTCGGTTTCAGGCCGGTAAGGTTGGTCAGCGCTGCCGGCTGTCGGATAGATCCGCCGGTGTCGGTGCCGGTGGAGGCCGGCAGCAGGCGCGCGGCCACTGCGGCGGCAGAACCACCCGACGAGCCGCCTGGCACGTGCTCCAGGTTCCATGGGTTCTTCACCGGGCCGTAGTGGCTGGATTCGTTGGCCGAACCCATGGCGAACTCGTCCATGTTGGTCTTGCCCAGGGTGACCATGCCGGCCTCGGCCAGCTTGGCGACCACGGTGGCGTCATACGGCGCCTTGAAGTTGTCGAGCATCTTCGAGCCGCAGCTGGTGCGGATGCCCTGGGTGCAGAACAGGTCCTTGTGGGCGATCGGGGCGCCCAGCAGGGCACCGGCTTCGCCATTGGCGCGACGGGCGTCGGCGGCACGGGCCTGGCTCAGGGCCAGTTCCTCGGTGACGCTGATGAAGCTGTTCAGTTGCGGGTCGAGCTGGTGGATGCGCGCCAGTAGCGTGCGGGTCAGCTCTTCGGAAGAAAACGACTTGTCGGCGAGTCCGCGGGCTATCTCGGCCAGGGTCAATTGATGCATGGCAGGCTCTATTCCCTTACTCGATGACTTTAGGAACCAGGTACAGGCCGTTTTCCGTCGCCGGGGCGATGGCCTGGTAGCTGTCTCGATGATTGGTTTCGGTGACCACGTCGGCGCGCAGGCGCTGACTGGCTTCCAATGGGTGGGCCAATGGCTCGATGCCAGTGGTATCGACCGCTTGCATCTGGTCGACCAATGCCAGAATACTGTTCAGGGCATCGGTAGTGCGTGGCAGATCGGCGTCATTGAGGCCCAGTCGGGCCAGATGAGCGATCTTTTCCACGTCGCAGCGTTCAAGCGCCATGGGGATCTCCTGGGGAAACAAAGACGGAATAAGTCCGTAATGAGGAACATGCTGGCAATTCTACGGTCATAAGGCCGCGATTGTGTGCTGGCTTGCTCGGAAAAACTGCCAATTTAACATATTGGCGCCTTGCCCAAAATCCCCGCCGTTGTTAGAGTTTGCCGCACTTTTTTACCCACGCGTTGCCTAGGGTCACTTTCCCATGTTCAAGAAACTGCGTGGCATGTTTTCCAGCGATCTTTCCATCGACCTGGGCACTGCCAACACCCTTATTTACGTGCGTGAGCGCGGTATCGTCCTGAATGAGCCTTCTGTTGTGGCCATTCGTACTCACGGCAACCAGAAAAGTGTCGTCGCTGTCGGTACCGAAGCCAAGCGTATGCTCGGCCGTACCCCCGGCAACATTGCTGCCATTCGTCCGATGAAAGACGGCGTGATCGCCGACTTCAGCGTTTGTGAAAAAATGCTGCAGTACTTCATCAACAAGGTTCACGAGAACAGCTTCCTGCAGCCAAGCCCTCGTGTGCTGATCTGCGTGCCGTGCAAGTCGACCCAGGTCGAGCGCCGTGCAATCCGTGAGTCGGCCCTCGGTGCCGGTGCGCGTGAAGTGTTCCTGATCGAAGAGCCAATGGCTGCGGCCATCGGCGCCGGCCTGCCGGTTGAAGAAGCCCGTGGTTCGATGGTCGTCGATATCGGTGGTGGTACCACTGAAATCGCGCTGATCTCGCTGAACGGCGTGGTCTATGCGGAATCCGTACGGGTCGGTGGCGACCGTTTCGACGAAGCCATCGTTACCTACGTGCGCCGCAACTACGGCAGCCTGATCGGTGAGTCCACCGCTGAACGCATCAAGCAGGAAATCGGTACGGCCTACCCAGGCGGCGAAGTCCGTGAAGTCGACGTGCGCGGCCGCAACCTGGCCGAAGGCGTTCCACGTGCCTTCACCCTGAACTCCAACGAAGTGCTTGAAGCACTGCAGGAGTCGCTGGCGACCATCGTTCAAGCGGTCAAGAGCGCCCTGGAGCAATCGCCTCCGGAGCTGGCTTCCGACATCGCCGAGCGTGGCCTGGTGCTGACCGGTGGTGGCGCATTGCTGCGTGACCTGGACAAACTGCTGGCCCAGGAAACCGGCCTGCCAGTGATCGTCGCCGAAGACCCGCTGACCTGTGTCGCCCGTGGCGGCGGTCGCGCCCTGGAGATGATGGACAAACACACCATGGACCTGCTCTCCAGCGAATGATTCGCCGGTAAGCTTCCACGATGCCCGGTTTACAGGTAGCGCCCGCAAGTGCTACCTGTATGTGCTGGGCTGACGTCCGTGTGGGCGTCGTTTCCATCAATCCGCAAAGCAGGCCGGTGCGTTGCCGTATGAATGACCTCCTGAATAGTCCTCCACGAGGAGCGGCCTATTAAACCGCTTTTCGCCAAAGGCCCGTCGCTGGGCGTACGCCTGCTCGTGCTGGTCGTGCTGTCGATCGCCCTGATGGTGGTCGATGCCCGCTTCACCTTGCTCAAGCCTGTACGCGGCCAGATGTCGCTGGTGCTGATGCAGTCCTACCTGATCACCGATGTGCCGCAGCGCTTGTGGCAGGGTGTGGCCAGCCAGTTTGGCAGCCGTACCGAGCTGATCGCCGAGAACGAGAAACTCAAGACCGAAGCCTTGCTGCTGCAAGGTCGCCTGCAAAAGCTGGCGGCCCTGACCGAGCAGAACGTGCGTCTGCGCGAGTTGCTCAACTCTTCGGCATTGGTCAACGAGAAGGTGGAGGTGGCCGAGCTGATCGGCGTCGACCCCAACCCGTTCACCCACCGCATCCTGATCAACAAGGGCGAGCGCGATGGCGTGGTCCTTGGCCAGCCGGTGCTTGATGCCCGTGGCCTGATGGGCCAGGTGGTCGAGTTGATGCCGTACACCGCGCGTGTGCTGCTGCTGACCGACACCACCCACAGCATTCCGGTGCAGGTCAACCGTAACGGCCTGCGGGCGATTGCCAGCGGTACCGGCAACCCCGAGCGCCTCGAATTGCGTCACGTCGCGGACACCGCCGATATCAAGGAAGGCGACCTGCTGGTCAGCTCCGGCCTTGGCCAGCGCTTCCCGGCGGGCTACCCGGTGGCGACCGTGCGTGAAGTGATCCACGACTCCGGGCAACCCTTCGCCATCGTGCGGGCGGTGCCGACTGCCGCGTTGAACCGCAGCCGCTACATGCTGCTGGTGTTCTCCGACAGCCGTACTCCGGAGCAGCGGGCCAACGACGCGGCACAGGCGCAGGAAGCCGCAGATCGCCAAAGTCAGGCGGCTACGCCCGACGCACATGGCGCCCCTGCGGCAGTGCCTGGCGCGGCCACACCTGCGGCGGCGCCGGCAACCCCGGTCAAACCTGGCGTAACGCCTGCACCTGCGCACGCACCTGCCGCAGCACCGGTGGCGCCTGTCGCCCCGGTAACGCCGGCGGCTGCCGCGACCCCTTCCCGGGAGACTCACTGATGGTCGGTACCCGCAGCAAGAATGGCTGGGTGGTCTGGTTCACCTTCCTCATCGGCCTGCTGCTCAGCGTGTGGCCGATGCCACAGTTCATGGAAGTCTTCCGCCCGCTCTGGCTGGCCTTGCTTCTCGCATTTTGGACCTTGGCCCTGCCACACAAGATCGGCATGACCACGGCGTTTCTGCTCGGCCTTGCCGAAGATGTGCTGTACGGCACGCTACTGGGGCAGAACGCCCTGGTGCTGACCCTGATCACGTTCCTGGTGCTGTCGTTGCAACAGCGCCTGCGGATGTTCCCGATGTGGCAGCAAAGCCTGGTGATCCTCGTGGTGTTCGGCCTGGCCCAGCTGGTTCAGCTGTGGCTCAGTGCGTTGACCGGCAATCGTCAGCCAACCCTGGCGTTGATCTGGCCGGCCGTCACCAGTGCCTTGCTCTGGCCGTGGATCAGCTATGGCTTGCGCGGTCTGCGTCGGCGCCTGAGCATCAACTAGCGCTGCAATCCACTGCTGACAGGGAGACGTCGTGATGACCCCGCTTTACTTAGCCTCTGGATCGCCGCGCCGTCGCGAGCTGCTGACCCAGATTGGCATTCCCTTCACTACCGTCAGCGCGTCCATCGATGAGACGCCGCTGGCGGGCGAGCACCCTGAAGCCTATGTACTGCGCCTGGCGTTGGGCAAGGCCGAGGCGGGCTTGGCCACGCTCGATGCCGGCACGCCTGGCGTCGTGCTGGGTGCCGACACTGCCGTGGTGCTCGATGGCCGGATTCTTGGCAAGCCGCTGGACCGCGCCGATGCGCTGGCCATGCTCGCAGCGCTGTCGGGCCGTGAGCACGAAGTGCTGACTGCCGTTGCGGTGGTCGATGGCCAGCGCAACGAAAGTTTTTGTATCAGCAGCCAAGTGACCTTCCGTGTGATTGCTCCCCAGGAGGCCGAAGCCTACTGGTCCAGCGGCGAGCCGCAGGACAAGGCCGGGTCGTATGCGATACAAGGTTTGGGCGCAGTTTTCGTGAAAGGCCTGCAGGGCAGTTACTCCGCCGTGGTCGGCCTGCCCGTCAGCGAAACCGCCGAATTGCTGGCTCGATTCGGTGTTCCCTGTTGGCAACACCTGGACACGAACTAAAAGAGGACGCGCTGACACCGTTTATTGCTCGCCAGCGACCGCCGGGCAATCCATCATTACCTGAAGACCTTTGACGAGAGCCTGCCATGAGTGAAGAGATTCTGATCAATATCACGCCGATGGAATCACGCGTGGCGGTGGTGGAGAACGGTGTTCTTCAGGAAGTGCACGTCGAGCGCACCCAGCGCCGCGGCATCGTTGGCAATATCTACAAGGGCAAGGTAGTGCGGGTGTTGCCTGGCATGCAGGCGGCCTTCGTCGATATCGGCCTGGAGCGCGCGGCATTCATCCATGCCTCGGAAATCTCCCTGCGCGAAGGGGCGACGCTTGAGACCATCAGCGCCCTGGTCCATGAAGGCCAGAGCCTGGTGGTCCAGGTCACCAAGGACCCGATCGGTTCCAAGGGCGCGCGCCTGACCACCCAGTTGTCGATCCCTTCGCGCTACCTGGTGTACATGCCGCGCACCAGTCATGTCGGTATTTCGCTGAAGATCGAAGACGAAGGCGAGCGTGAGCGCCTTAAACAGGTGGTCGCCGATTGCATTGCCGCAGAAAACATCAAGGATGCCGGCGGCTTCATCCTGCGCACTGCGGCCGAAGGTGCCGGCGCCGATGAGATCCTCATGGACATCCGTTACCTGCGTCGCCTCTGGGACCAGATCGGCGCGCAGATCAAGACGGTGGGGGCCCCGACCGAAATCTACGAAGACCTCGGCCTGGCCCTGCGCACCCTGCGCGACCTGGTTAACCCGAAGATCGAGAAGATCCGCATCGACTCGCGGGAAACCTTCCAGAAAACCACACAGTTCGTCGCCGAACTGATGCCGGAAATTGCCGACCGTCTGGAGCATTACCCAGGCGAGCGACCGATTTTCGACCTGTATGGCGTCGAAGATGAAATCCAACGGGCACTGGACCGCAAGGTGCCGCTCAAGTCCGGTGGCTACCTGGTAGTCGACCCGGCTGAAGCGATGACCACCATCGACGTCAACACCGGGGCGTTCGTCGGGCACCGCAACCTTGAGGAAACCATCTTCAAGACCAATCTCGAAGCGGCCACCGCGATTGCCCGCCAGCTGCGCCTGCGCAACATCGGCGGGATCATCATCATCGACTTCATCGACATGGAAGACGAAGAGCACCAGCGCCAGGTGCTGCGCACCCTGGAGAAACAGCTGGAGCGCGACCACGCCAAGACCAATATCATCGGGATCACCGAGTTGGGCCTGGTGCAGATGACCCGCAAGCGGACCCGTGAAAGCCTTGAGCAGGTGCTCTGCGAACCCTGCAGCTGCTGTCAGGGGCGCGGCAAGCTGAAAACCCCGGAGACCATCTGCTACGAGATCTTCCGCGAAATTTTGCGTGAGGCCCGTGCCTATCAGGCCGAAGGCTATCGGGTACTGGCCAACCAGAAGGTCGTCGACCGCCTGCTCGATGAGGAGTCGGGCAACGTAGCCGAGCTCGAGACGTTCATCGGGCGAACCATTCGCTTCCAGGTCGAGTCCATGTACTCCCAGGAACAATATGATGTGGTGCTGCTCTGACACGTTATGACTTCAACGCGCCGCCATCGTCGCTGGCAAACCGCAAAGCTCGGGCCATAGTTAATGGACGACTCGGGGGGGCTTTGCCATGGAGCGTCTGATCCGCGTTCTGGGCAACCTGACCCGCTGGGGGCTGGGGGCCTGCGCGCTGTTGGTGGTGTTGTTGGCGCTGTATGTGAGCCTGGGCCGCGAATTGGTGCCGCTGGTTGCCGAGTATCGCGTCGAGGTTGAAGAAAAAGCCGAAGCTGCGCTCGGCATGCCGGTGCATATCGGTAGCCTGGAGGGCCACTGGAGTGGCCTGGCGCCGGTGTTGCTGGTGCATGACGTACAAGTGGGCGAGGGTCGCAGCGCGCTGCGCCTGGACACCGTCAAGGTGGTGCCGGACCTGTGGTCCAGCCTGGTCGAACGTCAGGTACGCCTGGCCCAGGTGGAACTGGCAGGTTTGCAGTTGAACCTGCACGAGGACGAAAGCGGGCGCTGGTCACTCAAGGGCCTGCCGCTCAAGGACGACCAGCCACTGGACGTCGAACAACTGCTCAACCAGATGCAGGTGGTCGCCAAGGTATCGGTACTCGACAGCCAGGTCACCCTGGAGCCCTTCGAGCACGAGCCGATGACCCTGACCTATGTTGCACTCGGCCTGCAAACCGGCAGCGTGCGTCAGCGCCTGGACGCGCGCATGACCCTGCCCGACGGCCAGCCCATGAGCCTGAGCGTGCGCAGCCGGATACGCGCGGCGCAGTGGCGTGACGGTGAGGTCGAGGCCTATTTGAGCTTGCCGCAAAGCGACTGGTCCAAGTGGCTGCCGCCGAAGCTGCTGGGGCAATGGAAGGCCGCAGAGCTGCGCGCCGGTGGCGAGTTCTGGCTGAACTGGAGCAAGCAGCAACTGCAAAGCGCAACCGTGCGCCTGAATGCCCCGCAGTTGAAAGGGGCCTATGCCGAGCGCAAGGCGGTCACGGTCCACAACCTGGCGCTGACCAGTTGGTTCCGGCGCAATCAACAAGGCTTCGATGTGACCGTCGACTCCCTGGCCATGAGCCTGGGCGAGACGCGTTGGCAGTCCCATCTGCAATTGCGCCAGAGCGCTGCGACCGACTCCACGGACGAACTCTGGGCCCTACAGGCCGACCGGCTTGACCTGACCCCGCTGACCCCGTTGATCGACGCATTGGCGCCCCTGCCGGACACCCTCATGGCGGTTGTCGATGGCCTGAAGGTGACGGGCGCACTGCGCAATGTGAAGCTTGATGTACGGCCCAAGGCTGAAGGTGACCGCCGCCTGGCCTTCGATGCGAACCTGGAGCGGGTCGGCTTCAATGCCTACCACGGCGCCCCGGCGGCCGGGAATGTCAGCGGGCGGATCAGCGGTGACCTGGGGCAGGGCGAGCTGCGCCTGGATACCGAAGACTTCATGCTGCACCTGGTGCCTATCTTCGAGAACCCCTGGCACTACCTCAAGGCCAATGCACGGCTGACCTGGCACCTGGACAGCGAAGGCTTCACCTTGATTGCCCCGTACCTGAAGGTATTGGGCGAGGAGGGCAAGGTGGCCGGTGACTTCCTGATTCGCCTGCTGTTCGACGACGCCCGTGAAGACTACATGGACCTGCGTGTCGGCCTGGTCGACGGGGATGGGCGCTATACCAGCAAGTACCTGCCTGAAGTGCTCAGCCCGGCTGTGGACCACTGGCTGCGCACTGCGATCCTCAAGGGCGCGGTGGACCAGGGGTATTTCCAGTATCAGGGCTCACTCAACCATGACGCCCCGAACCATGCGCGCAGCATCAGCCTGTTCTTCAAGGTGCATGACGCGACGCTGGACTTCCAGCCGGGCTGGCCGCAGGTCAGCAAGGTCGATGGCGACGTTTTCATCGACGATGCGGGGGTGCGGATCAAGGCGCGTTCCGGGCAATTGCTCAATACCCAGGTCAGCCAGGTCAATGTCGATATCCCCCATGTCGCGGCAGACCAGCACAGCCACCTGTACCTGGATGGCGAGTTCGACGGCGCCCTGGGCGATGGCATCAAGATTCTCCAGGAGGCGCCGATTGGCACGGCTGCCACCTTCGCAGGCTGGGAGGGCGAAGGGCCGCTCAATGGCAAGCTGAAACTGGATATCCCACTGGTGGCCGGCCAGCAGCCGAAGGTCGTGGTCGACTTTTCCACCGAGCGCGCACGTTTGAAGATCAGCGAGCCCGCACTGGAACTGACCCAGCTCAGGGGTGACTTCCGCTTCGACTACGACAAGGGCCTGAGTGGGCAGAACATCAGCGCGCAAGCCTTCGACAAGCCGATCACCGCGCAGATCGCGGCCGAGGGCGCACCAGGCCAATTGCAGACCCGCATTACTGCCAAGGGCCAGATCGCGCAGAAGAAGCTGACTGACTGGCTGCAATTCACCCAGCCGCTACCAGTTTCAGGGGAAACTCCCTACCAGTTGCAGGTGAACCTGGGTAGCAAGGACAACTCGCTCACGGTCGATTCGAACCTCAAGGGCTTGACCATCGACTTGCCGCCACCGTTCGGCAAGGTCGCCGAAGCGACCCGCGACAGCCAGTTCCGCATGAACTTGCAGGGGCCTGAACGGCGCTTCGATTTCCGCTATGACGCGTTGGCCAGCTTCGCCTATGCCGCACCGGTGGGCAAGATGGCCCAAGGGCGCGGTGACCTGCTGTTCGGTAGCGGCACGGTGCAGTTGCCGGCCGGCCAGGGGCTACGGGTCAGGGGTGCGCTGAGTGACCTGGAGCTGGAGCCCTGGCAGAAGCAGTTGGAACGCCTTGGCGGCAGCGATCCGGGCGGCAGTGCCCGTCAGTCGTTACGCGGGGTCGATGTCACCGTGGGGCAGTTGCGCGGCTATGGCATGACCCTGAACCA
The DNA here is from genome assembly GCF_028656955.1 of Pseudomonas fontis. Classification (GTDB taxonomy): domain Bacteria; phylum Pseudomonadota; class Gammaproteobacteria; order Pseudomonadales; family Pseudomonadaceae; genus Aquipseudomonas; species Aquipseudomonas fontis. Next base: position 39,421 of record NZ_JAMDGY010000080.1, on the reverse strand, counting down.
GGCCGTCGTGCGCCTGGACCGCAATAGCGACAACTGGGCGTTGCGCCTGGACAGCAAGGAAGTTATCGGCAATGCACGTGTGCCTGACGCCAAGGGCGCGCCAATCGTCATCAACCTGCCGACCATTCATCTGCCGCCGGCCGACCCGGCCGAAGCCGACTCCCCGGATGGCCCGGACCCGCTGGCCAGCGTCGACCCGCGCAAGATCCCGGCGATCAACCTGAATATCGACAAGCTGTTCCGTGGTGATGACCTGCTCGGCAGCTTTGCCCTGAAGGTTCGCCCGAATGCCAAGGGCATTGCCCTCAACGACATGGACCTGAACCTCAAGGGCGGCCTGCTGATTGATGGCGATGCCGGCTGGGAAGGGGCGCCGGGTGCGACCAGCAGCTGGTACAAGGGGCGCGTCGAGGGCAAGAACCTGGCCGATGTGCTGAAGTCGTGGGGCTTTGCCCCGACGGTCACCAGCCGCGATTTTCACCTTGATGTCGATGGGCGCTGGCCCGGCTCGCCGGCCTGGGTGGGCTTGAAGCGGTTCTCCGGCAGCCTGGATGCCTCGCTGCGTTCGGGGCAGTTCGTTGAAGTGGAAGGCGGCGCCCAGGCACTGCGGGTGTTCGGCTTGCTCAACTTCAATTCGATTGGCCGGCGCCTGCGCCTGGACTTCTCCGACCTGCTCGACAAGGGCTTGAGCTATGACCGGGTCAAGGGCCTGCTGGTCGCCAGCGAGGGCGTCTACGTGACCCGCGAGCCAATCAGCCTCACCGGGCCGTCGAGCAATCTTGAGCTTGATGGCACGCTGGACATGCTGCATGACCGGGTCGATGCCAACCTGCAGGTAACCCTGCCGGTCACCAACAATCTGCCGCTGGCGGCGCTGATTGTCGGCGCGCCAGCTGTCGGCGGGGCGCTGTTCCTGGTCGATCGCCTGCTCGGTGACCGCATTGCCCGTTACGCCGCCGTGCATTATCGGGTCGAAGGTCCGTGGAAAGAGCCTAAGATTAGCCTTATCAAACCTTTCGAGAAATCGCGCTAGGACATGGACAAGCTCTCAGCGGTAATCCAGATGGTCAGCCAGGACGACGTGCTGGCCAATCTGCAGCGGGCTCGCGCGTTGCTCGAGCAGGCTGCCCAGGGCGGCGCACGGTTGGCCGTGCTGCCGGAAAACTTTGCCGCCATGGGCCGACGCGACAGCGCGGCGATCGGTCGGGCCGAGGCGCTGGGCGAAGGCCCGATTCTGCCCTGGTTGAAACAGACCGCCCGCGACCTCAAGTTATGGATCGTAGCGGGCACCTTGCCGTTGCCGCCTGTCGGTCAGCCCGAGGCCAAAGCCCATGCCTGCTCCCTGTTGATCGACGAGCAGGGCGAGCAGGTCGCCCGCTACGACAAATTGCACCTGTTCGATGTGGATGTGGCCGACAATCGTGGGCGTTACCGCGAGTCCGACGACTATGCCCACGGCGGGCAGGTGGTGGTGGCTGATACGCCGGTGGGTCGGTTGGGCTTGAGCGTGTGTTACGACCTGCGCTTCCCTGAGCTGTACAGCGCGTTGCGCGCAGCAGGCGCTGAACTGATCACCGCCCCGGCGGCGTTCACGGCGGTGACCGGCGCGGCGCATTGGGAGGTGCTGATACGCGCCAGGGCCATTGAAACGCAATGTTATGTACTCGCGGCCGCCCAGGGCGGTACGCACCCGGGGCCACGGGAAACGTTTGGTCATGCCGCCATCGTTGACCCCTGGGGGCGAATCCTCGCCGAACAGGCCAGCGGTGAAGCGGTGTTGCTGGCGCCCCGCGACAGCAACGAACAGGCGTCCATTCGGGCGCGGATGCCGGTGGCCTCGCACCGGCGCTTTTTCTCGCAGGACGCCTTGCGGCCTGCGCACACCTCGGAGTGACTATGAGCGAGATGTTATCCACGGTCAGTGAGCACCTCCTGGCACCCGGCGGCCTGACCCTCGACAGCCTGCAATCAGTGCTGGGCGAGCTGGCTGGTCCCGGTATCGACGCCGCCGACCTGTACTTCCAGGGGCAGATTTCGGAATCCTGGGTGCTGGAAGACGGCATCGTCAAGGAAGGCAGTTTCAACCTCGACCAGGGCGTGGGCGTGCGAGCCCAGTCCGGCGAGAAAACCGGCTTCGCCTACAGCAATGCGATCAACCTTGAAGCCTTGACCTCGGCGGCGCGCGCCGCCCGCTCGATTTCCCGGGCAGGCCAGAACGGCAGCGTGCAAGCTTTCCGCAGCCAGGATGTGACAGCGCTGTACGGGCCGGGCAATCCCCTGGAAGTCATGAGCCGCGCCGAGAAAGTCGAACTGCTCAAGCGTGTCGATGTTGCCACCCGTGCCCTCGACTCGCGTATCCAGCAGGTCAGCGTGAGCATGGCCGGGGTCTGGGAGCGCATTCTGATCGCCGCTGCCGATGGCAGCCTGGCCGCAGACATCCGCCCACTGGTGCGCTTCAGCGTCAGCGTGATCGTTGAACAGAACGGTCGTCGTGAGCGCGGTGGTCAGGGTGGTGGTGGTCGTACCGACTATCGCTACTTCACCGATGAGCGCGTGATGGGCTATGCCCGAGAGGCGCTGCGCCAGGCACTGGTCAACCTTGAGGCGATTCCGGCGCCTGCCGGCACCTTGCCGGTGGTGTTGGGTTCAGGCTGGTCGGGTGTGCTGCTGCACGAAGCGGTTGGCCACGGCCTTGAGGGTGACTTCAACCGCAAGGGCAGCTCGGCCTACAGCGGCCGCATGGGTGAAATGGTTGCCTCCAAACTCTGCACGATTGTCGACGACGGCACCCTCGAAGGGCGTCGTGGTTCGTTGAGCGTGGATGACGAAGGCACGCCAACCGAATGCACCACGCTGATCGAGAAAGGCGTGCTCACGGGCTACATGCAAGACAAGCTCAATGCCCGCCTGATGGGCATGGCCGTCACCGGCAACGGTCGCCGTGAATCCTACGCGCACCTGCCGATGCCACGCATGACCAACACCTACATGCGTGCTGGCGAGAGCGACCCGGAAGAAATCATCAAGTCGGTGAAGCGCGGTATCTACTGCGCCAACCTTGGCGGTGGCCAGGTGGATATCACCAGCGGCAAGTTCGTCTTCTCCACCAGCGAGGCGTACCTGATCGAGGACGGCAAGATCACTGCGCCGGTCAAGGGTGCGACGTTGATCGGTAACGGTCCGGAGGCGATGAGCAAGGTGTCGATGGTCGGCAACGACCTGTCACTGGACAGTGGCGTCGGTACCTGTGGCAAGGATGGGCAATCGCTGCCGGTGGGTGTGGGTCAGCCGACCCTGAAAATCGATGCGATCACCGTGGGTGGCACGGGCGCATGACACTGAAACCGGACAGGCAGGGTGCCTGCCCGGTTGCGGGGTTCAACGCAGGCCGCGTTGAATCTCGTCCAGTTCGCGAATGTACTTGAAGATCTTGCGGCCGGCGGAAGGCGCCTTGTTGGTCTTCAGCTCATGCTGGGCCTGGCGGATTAGCGAGCGCAGTTGCTGGCGATCGGCGTCCGGGAATTCCTGGACGAATTTCTCCAGGACCTCGTCGGTGCCGTCGATCAGCCGGTCGCGCCAGCGTTCGAGGTTGTGGAAACGCTCGTTGTACTGGCGGGAGGAGGCATCGAGTTGTTCAAGCAGCGCATTGATCGCGTCGATGTCCTGATCGCGCATCAGCCGGCCGATGAACGAACGATGACGCCGTTTCGCCTCGTTTGCGGTGTGCTTCTTGTGCTCTACCAGGGCCGCGCGCATTTCGTCGGTCAACGGCAGTTTGGCCAGGGTATCGGGCTTGAGCGTAGTAAGGCGCTCGCCCATCTCGACCAGCGCCTGAAGTTCGCGCTTGATTTGGGTTTTGCTTTTTTCGCCGTCGAAGGCGGTGTCGTAAGAATCAACCATGGGGGCAGTCCGCTGAGAATCGCCGCCATGATAACCAGTCGGGGGCCGCTTGTCCGGCCCGGTCGTAGAATGACCTTCGCCGAACGCAGAATTTGAGTGGAGAAAACCATGAGTGCAGTCCAGAGCGTAGGCCCGCAAGCACTACCGGCCTTGCAGGAACAGGTTGAGCAGATCATCGCCGAAGCCAAGCGCCAGGGCGCCAGTGCCTGCGAAGTGGCCGTGTCGCTGGAGCAGGGGTTGTCGACCTCGGTGCGCCAGCGCGAGGTGGAAACCGTCGAGTTCAACCGTGACCAGGGTTTTGGCATCACCCTGTATGTAGGCCAGCGCAAAGGATCGGCGAGCACTTCGGCCAGCGGCGCCGAAGCGATCCGCGAAACCGTGGCCGCTGCGCTGGCGATTGCCAAGCACACTTCCGAGGACGATTGCTCCGGCTTGGCTGACCCGGCCTTGATGGCGCGCGACCTGCAAGACTTTGATCTTTACCATGCCTGGGACATCACCCCCGAGCAGGCCATCGAAAAGGCGCTGATCTGTGAAGCGGCCGCGTTCGACGCTGATGCCCGCATCAAGAACGCTGATGGCACCACGTTGAATACGCACCAAGGTTGCCGCGTGTATGGCAACAGTCACGGGTTCATCGGTGGTTATGCCTCCACTCGGCACAGCCTGAGCTGTGTGATGATCGCCGAGGGCGACGGGCAAATGCAGCGTGACTACTGGTATGACGTCCATCGCCAGGGCGATTTGCTCGCCGACCCACGCAGCATTGGTCAGCGTGCGGCGCAGCGCGCGGCCAGCCGCCTGGGTGCGCGTCCGGTACCGACTTGCGAAGTGCCGGTGCTGTTTTCTGCGGAGCTGGCCGGCGGCCTCTTCGGCAGCTTCCTCTCGGCGATTTCCGGCGGCAATCTGTACCGCAAGTCGTCGTTCCTGGAAGGCACGATGGGCCAGCAGTTGTTCCCCAGCTGGTTGACCCTGGATGAGCGCCCGCACCTGATGCGTGCTCTGGGTAGTTCTTCGTTCGATGGTGACGGGCTGGCGACTTACGCCAAACCGTTCGTCGAAAAGGGCGAGCTGGTGTCCTATGTGCTGGGCACCTATTCCGGTCGCAAGCTCGGCCTGCCAAGCACCGCAAACGCCGGCGGCGTGCACAACCTGTATGTGACCCATGGTGTAGAGGATCAGGCGGCCTTGATCCGCCGCATGGGGCGCGGGCTGCTGGTTACCGAGCTGATGGGGCATGGCCTGAACATGGTTACCGGCGATTATTCGCGCGGCGCGGCGGGCTTCTGGGTCGAGAACGGCGAGATCCAGTTCCCGGTCCAGGAAGTCACGATTGCCGGCAATATGAAAGACATGTTCCAGCAAATTGTTGCCATCGGTAATGATCTTGAAACTCGTAGCAATATCCACACCGGTTCGGTGCTGATCGAGCGAATGACGGTAGCAGGGAGCTGATCAACACCTGTCACGTCGAATTGTCGATGTTCAATTAAGCCCGGCCTAGTGTCGGGCTTTTTTGTTTTTGTTGTGCTACATCCTTGAACTGATTCTGATTATCAATTAATAATGAATATCATTATCCGGGTGATGATGTTCATGAAACCAGTTCTCCACGAATTGCCTTACCTCGAAAACTGGCGTTGGCTGAGCCGGCGGATCCGCTGTGCGCTGGAGCCGGACGAGCCACGTCTGATCGAACACTACCTGGCCGAAGGTCGCTACCTGGTCTGTTGCACCGAGACCTCGGCGTGGACCGTCGCCCTGACCTCATTCCGCCTGCTCCTCGACACTGCCTGCGACCGCATGCTGCCGTGGCATTGGCGCTGCCTGTGCCTGGACCAGGCCTGGAAGCCGCTGCTGCAACTGCGCAAGCTCGATGGCGGCGAGCACGGTGAGCGTTGGCAGCCTTTCGCCCTGCAACTGGCGAACTGCACGCTACTGCCTTCGATTTCTTTCGCTGAACTGATGCAAGGACTTGATGATGAGTAATACCCGTATCGAGCGTGACAGCATGGGTGAACTGCAGGTGCCGGCCGAGGCACTGTATGGCGCCCAGACCCAGCGCGCGGTGAACAACTTCCCGATCAGCCAGCAGCGCATGCCGACCCAGTTCATCCGTGCCCTGCTGTTGGCCAAGGCCGCAGCGGCCAAGGCCAACGTCGAACTGGAGCAGATCACCCAGGCCCAGGGCAATGCCATCGTGGCCGCAGTCGAGCAACTGTTGGCCGGCGACTTCATGCAGCACTTCCCGGTAGATGTGTACCAGACCGGTTCCGGCACCAGCTCGAACATGAACGCCAACGAGGTGATCGCCACCCTCGCCAGCCGTGTGGCCAACGACACGGTCAACCCGAACGACCACGTCAACTGCGGCCAGAGCAGCAACGACATCATCCCGACCACCATCCATGTCAGTGCTGCGCTCGCGCTTCACGAGCAGTTGCTGCCTGCGCTCAACCACCTGGTTCAGGTGATCGAGCGCAAGGCTGAAGAGGTCCATCCGTTCATCAAGACCGGCCGTACCCACCTGATGGATGCCATGCCGGTGCGCATGAGCCAGGTGCTCGGCGGTTGGGCGGCACAGGTCAAGGCCAGCATCGGCCACCTGCAAGACAGCCTGCCGAGCCTGCAAGCCCTGGCCCAGGGCGGCACCGCAGTGGGGACCGGGATCAACGCCCACCCCGAGTTCGCTGCGCGTTTCAGCAAACAGCTGAGCGGCCTGACCCAGGTGCAGTTCGTGCCGGGTGAAAACCTGTTTGCGCTGATTGGTTCGCAAGACACCGCTGTCGCGTTGTCCGGTCAGCTCAAGGCCACCGCGGTGGCCCTGATGAAGATCGCCAATGACCTGCGCTGGATGAACTCCGGCCCGCTGGCAGGCCTGGGCGAGATCGAGCTGGAAGCTTTGCAGCCGGGCTCCTCGATCATGCCAGGCAAGGTCAACCCGGTGATTCCGGAAGCGACCGCCATGGTGGCCGCGCAAGTCATCGGCAACGACGCCACCATCGCCGTGGCGGGTCAGTCGGGCAACTTCGAGCTGAACGTGATGCTGCCGATCATTGCGCAGAACCTGCTGTCGAGCATCGAGTTGATGGCCAACGTCAGTCGCCTGCTGGGCGACAAGGCCATCGCCAGCTTCAAGGTCAATGAAGCCAAGCTCAAGGAAGCCTTGGCGCGCAACCCGATCCTGGTCACTGCCTTGAACCCGATCATCGGTTACCAGAAGGCCGCCGAGATCGCCAAGACCGCCTACAAGCAGGGCCGGCCGATCATTGACGTGGCGTTGGAACACACTGACCTGCCACGCAGCCAGCTGGAAGTCCTGCTCGACCCTGAAAAGCTCACGGCTGGCGGTATCTGATACCGCTGACCGCTTTGGAGGTTTGCCATGCAGCATTGGAAACGCACCACTGAAATTGCCAACAGCCTGTTTCAACAAGGTGATTGGGTCGATGCCCGCGAGCATTACTTGCAGGCGCTGGCCCTGGCCCAAGTGCTCTTCGAACGCTGGCAGGACGCCGACGAGGCGGTCGCCGCCTGTGTGATTTCCCATCACAACCTGGCCGATCTGCACCTGCGCCTGCAGCAGCCGCAGGAAAGCGCGGAGTACCTCTGCTCGATCCACCAGCGCCTGTTGCAGGCCAGCCAGGAGCCGCGCCTGTCGCCGGCCCTGCGCGAGGCCGCGTTACGCCAGAGTGCGAAAACCTACACCGAACTGCTGAGCTTCATCAGCGAGTACGGGCAATACCCGCGAACCGAGCGCTTGCTCTATCGCCAGGGGTCGCAGCCAGCACTGCTGACTGGTCAGGAAACAGCGACAAGCCCTGTCATTCAATATGGAATCCATTGATATGCCTTATACCTTGCCTGCATTGCCGTACGCCTACGATGCGCTGGAGCCGCACATCGACTCCCAGACCATGGAGATCCACCACACCAAGCATCACCAGACCTACATCAACAACCTGAACGCGGCGGTAGACGGCACCGATTACGCCGAGTGGCCGATCGAGCGTTTGGTCGCCAGCGTGAAGAACCTGCCGCAGAACCTTCAGGCAGCGGTGATCAACCAGGGTGGTGGTCATGCCAACCATTCGCTGTTCTGGCTGGTGATGTCGCCCAAGGGTGGTGGCCTGCCGCAGGGCGCGGTGGCCAAAGCCATCGATGAGCAAGTAGGCGGTTTCGACGCCTTCAAGGATGCTTTCACCAAAGCGGCGTTGACCCGCTTCGGCAGCGGCTGGGCCTGGCTCAGCGTTACCCCGCAGAAGACCCTGGTGGTCGAGAGCAGCGGTAACCAGGACAGCCCGCTGATGAACGGCAATACGCCGATCCTCGGCCTGGACGTCTGGGAGCATGCCTACTACCTGAAGTACCAGAACCGTCGTCCGGAATACATCAATGCCTTCTACAACGTGGTCGATTGGGCCGAAGTAGAACGGCGCTACCTCGCCGCCCTCGTGTGAGTCATACCGGCATGCGCTCGGACGTCCTGGCTATTGGAAGTGTGCGCCTGTTTAGGTTGGCGCTGGGTACCTTGTTGCTGTTGATCGGCACCGCATTGCTGGTTGCCCAGGGCTTTGCCTGGCTGGACCTTGAGCCGAGAATGCTGCGGGCACTGGAGGGCGGTGCATTGTGCGCCCTCGGTACCGCGCTGGGTGCCGTGCCGGTGCTGGTGATCCGAAGCATGCCGGTGGCGCTGGCCGACACCCTGTTGGGTTTCGGTGCGGGCGTGATGCTGGCCGCAACCGCGTTCTCGTTGATCATTCCCGGGTTGGATGCCGCCCAGACGGTCGGCTTCGGCAAGTGGGGCGCGGGTGCGCTGATCAGCTTCGGGCTGTTGTTCGGTGCGTTTTGCCTCTATCTGGTAGACCGCAAGGTTTCCGCTGCGTCCCCGGACGCACTGGTGGCCAAGCCCGGCCAGCCGATCATCCCTGCGCGGATCTGGGTCTTCGTGATCGCGATCATTGCCCACAACATTCCCGAAGGCATGGCCATCGGGGTGTCTGCCGGTGGCGGCATGCCGGACGCCGACAGCCTTGCCATGGGCATCGCCCTGCAGGACGTGCCAGAGGGCCTGGTCATCGCGTTGGTGTTGGCAGGGGCGGGGATGGGGCGTTTCAAGGCGTTCCTGATTGGCGCCGCGTCAGGGCTGGTCGAGCCGGTGGCTGCCGTGTTGTGTGCTTGGTTGGTGCGGGTTGCAGAACTGATGCTGCCTCTTGGGTTGGCCTTTGCCGCGGGCGCCATGTTGTTGGTGGTCACCCAGGAAATCATCCCTGAATCACGCAGCAATGGTAATCACCGCCTGGCAAGCCTGGGGTTGTGCATCGGCTTCTGCCTGATGATGGTCATGGACACCGCGCTGTCCTGAGGCGCGCCGCTGTTTTTTTGACAACGCGATATACTTCATCCTTTTGGTCGCGCCTGGCACCAGGCGTGACCCTTAAGGGGGCCACGGGTGAAGTACTTCAAGAACCTTTATTGGAAAGGCTGGATTCGCAAACGTGGATGCAAGCTGGCGGGTGGTTTGCCATCGCTGAGCAAAAAGTCGCGTCTGGTCCTTGAAGCCAGTGCCGAGTTGGGGCGCGTGAGCATTGTTTCGCATTCGCTCAGCGTGGGCGCGCATACCTATATCCGCAGCGGCGGTGTGCTGGAAGTCGTGTCCAGTATCGGTCGCTACTGTTCCATTGGCGTTGACGTGTTCATCGGCCAGGAAAAGGCCACGCACCCAGCCGACTGGGTCAGCTCCCATCCATTCCAGTTCACTGACACCACGCACCGCTACGACCCGGAGTTGAAGCCGGCGACCATTGGTCATGACGTTTGGATCGGACGCGGGGCGATGGTACTGGAGGGTGTAAATGTCGGTACAGGGGCGATTATCGCTACCCGCGCCCTGGTCACTAGGGATGTGCCACCGTATGCCATCGTGGCGGGGGTGCCGGCCAAAGTGATTCGCTACCGTCATTCGCCGGAGCTGATCGAGCGGCTACTGGCGAGCCAGTGGTGGGAGCTGGATTGCGAGTGGCTGAAGGGGTTGCCGCTGGACTGCCCGCAAGCGTTTCTCGACCAATTGGAGCAGCTCAAGGACAAACCTCAAGCGGATTATGCCCGGCTCGAGATCTCCCGCAAGGGTGCTAAAGCGCTATAGGGCCGGGCTTATTCGCCTTCGTCGAAGTAGTTGTTGATCAATGCGACGAGGGCGTCGAGGGCGGCGCTGTCGTCCTCACCTTCGGTGTGCAGGTGCACCTGGGTACCTTTGCCAGCCGCCAGCATCATGACGGCCATGATGCTCTTGCCGTCGACCAGTTTGTCTGGCGCGCGACCTACCCGCACCTGGCACGGAAAACGTCCTGCCACGCCGACGAACTTGGCTGCCGCCCGGGCATGCAGCCCCAGCTTGTTGATGATGGTGATTTCACGAGCGGGCATCGCGGCAGTGATCCTGTTGGCTAGAGGTCGCGGTGGCGAACCTGAACGTTCTTCAACGATTGCTGGAGTGCCTGACCCAGACGTTCGGTCAGGTAAACGGAGCGGTGGTGGCCCCCGGTGCATCCGATGGCAATGGTGACATAGGCGCGGTTGCTGGCAGCAAAGCGCGGCAACCATTTAAGCAGGTAGGACGATATGTCCTGGTACATCTCTTCGACGTCGGGTTGTGCGGCCAGGTAGTCGATGACGGGTTGTTCGAGCCCGGAATGCTCGCGAAGTTCCGGCTTCCAGTACGGGTTCGGCAGGCAGCGCACGTCAAACACCAGGTCGGCGTCCACCGGCATGCCACGCTTGAAGCCGAAGGACTCGACCAGGAACGCAGTCCCAGGCTCCGGCTGGTTGAGCAGGCGCAGCTTGATCGAGTCACGCAACTGATAGAGGTTCAGGTTGGTGGTGTCGATCTTCAGGTCTGCCAGGTCGACAATCGGGCCCAACAGCTCGCTCTCGACCCGAATCGCCTCGGCCAGCGAGCGCTGCTCGTTGGTCAGGGGGTGGCGACGACGGGTTTCCGAGAAGCGCTTGAGCAGGACGTCTTCATCGGCGTCGAGGTACAGCACATCGCATTGGATATGCCGGGAGCGGGCCTCTTCAAGCAGTTCAGGGAAACGTGACAGATGGCTGGGCAGGTTGCGTGCATCGATTGACACCGCCACCTTGGGCTGCGCCAGTTCGGTATTGATCAACGCGCTTTCGGCCAACTGCGGGAGCAAGCCGGCCGGCAGGTTGTCGATGCAGTAGTAGCCGTTGTCCTCCAGTACATCGAGGGCAGTGCTCTTGCCGGAACCGGACCTGCCACTGACGATGATCAAGCGCATAATCAGCCCTCGTTCTGTACGTCCAAAACAACCTGGTACAGTTCATCGCTGCTGCCGGCTGCGCGCAGCCTGTCACGTACGTCTTTGCGATCAAGCATGCTGGCGATCTGGCGCAGCAGTTCCAAGTGGGCATCGGTGGCCGCTTCCGGGACCAGCAATACAAATAGCAGGTCAACCGGTGCACCATCGATGGCGTCGTAATCAATCGGGGCATCAAGGTGGATCAAAGCACTGATCGGATCTTTGCAGCCCTTGAGTCGGCAGTGCGGGATGGCAATGCCGTTGCCGAAGCCTGTGGAGCCCAGCTTTTCGCGGGCGAGCAGGCTTTCGAAGACGTCCTGCATTCCCAGCTCAGGCACTTCTTTGGCGATCAGGTTGGCGATTTGCTCAATCGCGCGCTTTTTACTGCCACCCGGCACGTTCACGAGGGAACGGCCGGGGGTCAGGATGGTTTCAAGTCGGATCATGGATGAGGGGGATCAGCGGGCCGCTGCACCTTGCAGCAGGCTTTGCTGTTTTTCCTTGTGTTTTTTCAGTTGGCGGTCGAGCTTGTCGGTCAGCGCGTCGATCGCTGCATACATGTCTTGATGTTCGGCGTTGGCAACCACTTCACCACCGGGAATCTGCAGCGTAGCCTCGATTTTCTGCTGAAGCTTCTCGACCTTCATGATCACCGTCACATTGGTAATCTTGTCGAAATGACCTTCCAGTCGTTTCAGCTTCTGCTCGATGTAATCGCGCAGCGGTTGGGTGACTTCTACATGCTGTCCACTGATATTGACTTGCATACAGCTTCTCCTTTGTTGCCGGTGCATAAGAGGCAGGTGTTGCGCCTGCCACTGAACTGCGGTGGCACACCTCAGGAGCCGTTACATCAATCGCTTGCGCTCGCTCGATGGTGCAATGCCGAGGGACTCGCGGTACTTGGCGACGGTGCGACGTGCTACCTGGATGCCTTGTGCCTCCAGTAAACCAGCGATCTTGCTGTCACTCAATGGCTTTTTCTGATTTTCCGCGGCAACCAGTTTTTTGATGATCGCGCGGATCGCCGTGGACGAGCATTCTCCGCCTTCGGAGGTGCTGACGTGGCTGGAGAAAAAGTATTTCAGTTCGTAGATGCCACGCGGTGTGTGCATGTATTTCTGCGTGGTGACCCGGGAGATGGTCGACTCGTGCATGCCGACCGCTTCGGCGATGTCGTGCAGGACCAGCGGCTTCATTGCCTCGTCACCATGGTCGAGGAAGCCCCGTTGGTGCTCGACGATCTGCGTGGCGACCTTCATCAGGGTTTCGTTGCGGCTTTGCAGGCTCTTGATGAACCAGCGTGCTTCCTGCAACTGGTTGCGCATGAAGGTGTTGTCGGCGCTGGTATCGGCGCGGCGCACGAAGCCGGCATATTGCGCGTTGACGCGCAGGCGCGGTACGGCTTCCTGGTTCAGTTCAACCAGCCAGCGTTCGCTGTCTTTGCGCACGATCACGTCGGGGACGACGTATTCGGCTTCGCTGGACTCGATTTGCGAGCCTGGGCGCGGATTGAGGCTCTGGATCAGCTCGATGACCTGGCGCAGCTCGTCTTCCTTGAGCTTCATGCGGCGCATCAACTGGCTGTAGTCGCGGCTGCCCAGCAGGTCGATATAGTCGCCGACCAGCCGTTGTGCCTCGGCCAACCAGGGGGTTTGCGACGGCAGTTGGCGCAGTTGCAGCAAGAGGCATTCGCCAAGGTTGCGCGCACCGATTCCGGCCGGCTCGAATTGCTGGATACGGTGCAGGACAGCCTCGATCTCGTCGAGTTCGATGTCCAGCTCCGGGTCGAAGGATTCGCAGACTTCTTCCAGGGTTTCGTCGAGGTAGCCCTGGTTGTTGATGCAGTCGATCAGCGTCACGGCAATCAGCCGGTCGGTGTCGGACATCGGTGCCAGGTTCAACTGCCAGAGCAGGTGGCTCTGCAGGCTTTCGCCGACCGAGGTGCGGGTGGTGAAGTCCCACTCGTCGTCGTCATTGCTGGGCAGGCTGCTGGCGCTGGTCTGGTAGATGTCTTCCCAGGCGGTGTCCACCGGCAATTCATTGGGGATGCGCTCGCTCCACTCACCTTCTTCAAGGTTGTCCACGGTCGGCGCGGCTTCCTGGAAGCTGCTCTCAGGAACGTCAGTGGCGGGTTTGCTTTCGGCGTTGTCGGCCATCGGGTCGCTGTTGTCGAAGTCTTCGCCTTCTTCCTGGCGTTCGAGCATCGGGTTTGATTCCAGGGCTTCCTGGATTTCCTGCTGCAGGTCCAGCGTGGAAAGCTGGAGCAGTCGGATGGCCTGTTGCAACTGCGGTGTCATCGTCAGTTGCTGGCCCATTCTTAGGACGAGCGATGGTTTCATGGCAGGGGCTTAACACCTTATTCGCCGGCGCACGGGTGCGCCATCTACCGACGCCGAGGGCGCCAACTTTAAGCAAATTATATGCCTGAAATTGTAGCGTTTGCCTAGAGCGCTGTAACAATTAAGCCGGTATTTGGGCTGATTGCCAGCACTCAGGCAGCGCCTTGCATCTCGAACTTACAGGCGGAACTCGTGGCCGAGGTAAACCTCTTTGACCAGGTCGTTCGCCAGGATGGTCTCTGCATCGCCTTCGGCGATCAGTTGGCCATCGTTGACGATGTAAGCGGTTTCGCAGATATCCAGGGTTTCACGGACGTTGTGGTCGGTGATCAGAACGCCAATGCCCTTGGCCTTCAGGTGGTGGATGATCTGCTTGATGTCACCGACCGAAATCGGGTCGACACCGGCAAAGGGTTCGTCGAGCAGGATGAACTTCGGTGCGGTTGCCAGGGCGCGGGCGATTTCCACCCGGCGGCGCTCGCCACCCGACAGGCTCATGCCGAGGTTGTCGCGGATGTGGCTGATGTGGAATTCCTGCAGCAGGCTTTCCAGCTCCTTGCGGCGACCATCGCGATCCAGCTCCTTGCGGGTTTCCAGGATCGCCATGATGTTGTCGGCCACCGACAGCTTGCGGAAGATCGAGGCTTCCTGCGGCAGATAGCCAATGCCCGCACGTGCGCGGCCGTGCATCGGCTGGTGGCTGACATCCAGGTCGTCGATCAGTACGCGGCCCTGATCGGCCTGCACCAGGCCGACGATCATGTAGAAGCAGGTGGTCTTGCCGGCGCCGTTGGGGCCGAGCAGGCCGACGATCTGCCCGCTGTCGATCGACAGGCTGACATCACGCACGACTTGCCGGCTTTTGTAGGCCTTGGCCAGGTGCTGGGCTTTCAGGGTTGCCATTACTCGGCCTTCTTCTTCGGCTGGATCACCATGTCGATCCGTGGGCGAGGCGTCGAAACCTTGCCACCACGGCCGGCGGTGGCCACCTGGGACTTGGTGTTGTAGACGATCTTCTCGCCTTCGGTGGTGTTGCCTTCGTTGATTACCTTGGCCTGGTCAGTCAGAACCACCAGGTCCTTTTGGGCCTGGTACTGGATCTGCTTGGCATAGCCTTGCATCTTGTCCGGCTTGGCGGCGCTCTGCTGCTGTTCGAAGTAGGCCAGGTTGCCCACCGAGGTCACCACGTCGATATCGCCGCTGGCGGCACGGGTGATGGTCACGGTGTTGCCTTTGATCATCATCGAGCCCTGGGTGATGATCACATCACCCTTGTAGGTCGCGATACCTTGTTTGTCGTCCAGTTGAGCGTCGTCAGCCTGGATACGGATAGGCTGGTCGCGATCATTCGGCAGGGCCCAGGCGCTCGCGCTTCCCAGTGCTGCGCTCAGGCTGAGCAAAAAGGGGAGGGTTTTAACGAGCCTCATACTGTCCTCTTACGTTGGACAGCAGGTTGATCCTGCTGTCTTTCAAATACGCTTTCATTCCCTTGCCCGTAGTAACCCCACCGGCGCCGTCGATTCTAACGTCTTGCTCGGTTTGCGCATATTGCTTCTGTGGGAATACTGTCATGCGGCTGGAAGTGATAATGGTGGTGCGGTCTTTGTCGTCAGTGCGGGCAATGCGTACCGAATCGATCAGTTCCACTTCGGAACCGTCCGGGTTGACCTCGCCACGCACGCTCTGTACATGCCACGGATAAGGTGTGCCACGGTACATCTGCAGGTCTGGCGTGGTCAGCAGGGTGACTTCGCTGGCCTTCAGGTGTTCGACCTTGTCGGCGGTCATTTCGTATTGCAGCTTGCCGTCGGGCAGGAACTGCACGCTATGGGCGTTGATCGCGTAATAGTCGATCGCGCTTTCATCGACCTGTGCCACCGGCTGGTCGAGGAAGGATTCCGGGCTGATGTTCCAGTAGCCGATCGCGCCCAGCAGGGCGGCGATCACGCTGAACAGCACAATATTGCGAAACTTTTTACTGAACATGGATCGCTCTACAGGTAGTTGGCATTCGCCGCATCCAGGTTGCCCTGGGCTTCAAGGATCAGTTCGCAGAACTCACGTGCGGCACCTTCACCGCCCCGGGCCTGGGTTACGCCATGGGCGTGCTCGCGCACGAAGCGGGCCGCGTTCGCGACCGCCATGCCCAGGCCGACCCGGCGAATCACCGGCAGGTCCGGAAGGTCGTCGCCCAGGTAGGCGACCTGCTCATAGCTTAGGCCGAGCTGGGCAAGAAGTTCGTCCAGCACCACCAATTTGTCCTCGCGGCCCTGGTACAGGTGCGGGATGCCGAGGTTTTTTGCCCGACGCTCGACCACCGGGGTCTTGCGGCCGCTGATGATCGCGGTGGTCACCCCGGTGTTCATGAGCATCTTGATGCCCTGGCCATCGAGGGTGTTGAAGGTCTTGAACTCGCTGCCATCTTCGAGGAAGTACAGGCGCCCGTCGGTCAGCACGCCGTCGACATCGAATACTGCCAGCTTGATGGCTTTGCCGCGTTGCAGCAGGTCGTTGGTCATTACATCACTCCGGCGCGCAGCAGGTCGTGCATGTTCAGGGCGCCGACTGGACGGTCGGCCTTGTCGACCACTACCAGCGCGCTGATCTTGTGGTCTTCCATGATTTTCAGGGCTTCGGCGGCGAGCATATCGGCGCGCGCGGTCTTGCCGTGGACCGTCATGACCTCTTCGATGAGGGTTTTATGCACGTCGATGTTGCGGTCCAGGCTGCGGCGCAGGTCGCCGTCAGTGAAGATCCCGGCCAGGCGGCCATCAGCTTCGCTGACCACGGTCATGCCCAGGCCCTTGCGCGACATTTCCAGCAGGGCGTCCTTGAGCAGGGTGCCGCGCTGTACTTGCGGCAGCTCTTCGCCGGCGTGCATGACGTTCTCGACCTTGAGCAGCAAGCGACGGCCAAGGGCACCACCCGGGTGCGAGAAGGCAAAGTCTTCGGCGGTGAAGCCGCGGGCTTCGAGCAGGGCGATGGCGAGGGCGTCACCCAGCACCAGCGCGGCGGTGGTCGAGGAGGTCGGTGCCAGGTTCAGCGGGCAGGCTTCCTGGGCCACGCGGGCGTCGAGGTTGACCTCGGCGGCCTTGGCCAATGGTGATTCCGGGTTGCCGGTCAGGCTGATCAGCTGGATGCCCAGGCGCTTGATCAGCGGCAGCAGGGTGACGATCTCGGCGGTGGAGCCGGAGTTGGACAGCGCCAGGATGACGTCATCCTTGGTGATCATGCCCATGTCGCCGTGGCTGGCTTCGGCTGGGTGGACGAAAAAAGCCGTGGTGCCGGTGCTTGCCAGGGTGGCCGCAATCTTGTTGCCGATGTGCCCGGACTTGCCCATACCTACCACTACAACGCGGCCCTTGCTGGCCAGGATCAGCTCGCAGGCCTTGACGAAATCGGCGTCGATATGGGCCAGCAGGCCTTCTACCGCTTCGAGTTCGTAGCGGATGGTGCGCTGTGCGGATTGGATCAGGTCGCTGGATTGGCTCATGTCGAAATCGGATTTGCCTGATGAAAAGGCCGGGATTATAGCGACAATGCGCAAAAGCCTCACCTGTGTTTGTAAGGAGGCCTATTTTATGTAGGCATACGCACTGGTCAGATGTGCGAAATATCCTTGCTGTGTGGCTGTATGTAGGCTGAACAGCGCTGCGATGGCCTTGGGGCGCCCCTATCAGCGGTGCTATAGTTCGCCGCCTGTTCGGCCCGCTTGGACGCACGTGCCTCCACGATGGAGGCTGGCGTCTGATCGAGAAGGCTACATCGCAAGGAGTCTAGATGAGCGTTGATAACGCCTACGCGGTCGAGTTGAAGGGCGTGACCTTCAAGCGCGGTTCGCGCAGCATCTTCAATAATGTCGACATACGTATTCCCCGCGGCAAGGTCACCGGCATCATGGGACCTTCCGGTTGTGGCAAGACTACGCTGCTGCGCCTGATGGGCGCGCAGCTGCGTCCGGCCAGCGGCGAGGTATGGGTGGGCGGGCAAAACCTGCCGACCCTGTCGCGCAGCGACCTGTTTGACGCCCGCAAGCAAATGGGCGTGCTGTTCCAGAGCGGCGCCTTGTTCACCGACCTCGACGTGTTCGAGAACGTGGCATTTCCGCTGCGGGTGCACACCCAGCTGTCTGATGAAATGATTCGTGACATTGTTTTGATGAAGCTGCAGGCCGTCGGCCTTCGCGGTGCCATCGAACTCATGCCCGATGAATTGTCCGGCGGCATGAAACGTCGTGTGGCGCTGGCCCGGGCTATCGCCCTGGACCCGCAAATCCTCATGTACGACGAACCGTTCGTCGGGCAAGACCCTATCGCCATGGGTGTGTTGGTGCGCTTGATCCGTCTGCTCAACGACGCGCTGGGTATCACCAGCATCGTGGTCTCCCATGACCTTGCAGAAACCGCGAGCATTGCCGACTACATCTATGTGGTAGGTGACGGTCAGGTATTGGGGCAGGGAACTCCGGACGAGTTGATGGGCTCTGATAACCCACGTATTCGCCAATTCATGAAAGGCGATCCGGATGGACCGGTACCCTTTCACTTTCCTGCGCCCAATTACCGCGCCGATCTTCTGGGGACGCGTTGATGCGCAGAAAATCCTTGCTCGAACGAATTCGCCTGTTTGGCCGCTCTGCCATCGATGTGGTGGCCGTGCTGGGTCGCTCCGGTCTGTTCCTCATGCACGCCCTGACCGGGCGCGGCGGGATCGGCGGCGGCTTCCAGTTGCTGGTCAAGCAACTTTATTCGGTCGGCGTGATGTCGCTGGCTATTATCGTTGTATCCGGCGTGTTCATTGGCATGGTGCTGTCGCTGCAAGGCTTCAGCATCCTGGCCAAGTACGGTTCCGAGCAGGCGGTTGGGCAGATGATCGCCTTGACCCTGCTGCGTGAATTGGGCCCGGTGGTCACCGCGCTGCTGTTCGCCGGTCGTGCCGGTTCGGCGCTGACTGCCGAAATCGGCAACATGAAGTCCACCGAGCAGCTGTCGAGCCTGGAAATGATCGGCGTCGACCCGCTCAAGTACATCGTTGCACCGCGTTTGTGGGCCGGTTTCATCTCCCTGCCGCTGCTGGCAATCATCTTCAGCGTGGTCGGTATCTGGGGTGGTTCGTGGGTAGCGGTTGACTGGCTGGGGGTCTATGAGGGCTCCTTCTGGTCGAACATGCAGAACAGCGTGTCGTTCACCGACGACGTGCTCAACGGGGTGATCAAGAGCCTCGTGTTTGCCTTTGTTGTTACCTGGATCGCCGTATTCCAAGGCTACGACTGTGAGCCCACCTCAGAAGGGATCAGTCGTGCCACTACCAAGACCGTGGTCTATGCCTCGCTGGCTGTCCTGGGTCTGGATTTTATTCTGACCGCTTTGATGTTTGGAGATTTCTGATGCAAAACCGCACCCTGGAAATCGGTGTCGGCCTGTTCCTCCTGGCCGGGATCCTGGCGCTGCTTCTGCTGGCCTTGCGTGTCAGCGGCCTGTCTGCCAGCCCGAGCAGCGACACCTATAAACTTTATGCCAACTTCGACAATATTGCCGGTTTGACTGTCAGAGCTAAAGTGACCATGGCAGGTGTAACGATCGGCAAGGTCACAGCCATCGATCTGGACCGCGATACCTTTACCGGTCGGGTGACGCTGCAGCTGGAAAAACGGGTGGATAACCTGCCTTCCGACTCCACTGCTTCGATCCTGACCGCTGGCCTGCTCGGCGAGAAATACATTGGTATCAGTGTTGGCGGTGATGACAAGGTGCTCAAGGAAGGCGGGACCATCCATGACACCCAGTCCGCGCTGGTGCTGGAGGATCTGATTGGCAAGTTCCTGCTCAATACCGTTGGCAAAGAAGCTAAATAAGGAGTTTCCATGATTTCGATTCTGCGACGCGGCCTCTTGGTATTGCTGGCAACCCTGCCGATGCTGGCGGTTGCCGCACCCTCGCCCAAGGAAGTGATTGAAAACACCACCAACCAACTGCTCTCCGACCTCAAGTCGCACAAGGACGAGTACAAGGCCAACCCGCAGGCGTTCTACGATGCGTTGAATGCCAACCTGGGGCCGGTGGTCGATGCCGACGGCATCTCGAAAAGCATCATGACCGTGAAGTATTCGCGCAAAGCCACGCCAGAGCAGATGCAGCGCTTCCAGGAAAACTTCAAGCGCAGCCTGATGCAGTTCTATGGCAATGCCCTGCTCGAGTACAACAACCAGGGCATTACCGTGGGCAATGCCAAGCAGGACGGCGATGACCGTGCCAGCGTCGACATGTCGGTCAAGGGCAACAACGGCGCCGTGTATCCGGTGTCCTACACCATGACCAAGATTGATGGCGACTGGAAAGTGCGCAACGTGATCGTCAACGGTATCAACATCGGCAAACTGTTCCGTGACCAGTTCGCCGACGCGATGAACCGCAACGGCAACGACCTGGACAAGACCATCAACGGCTGGGCTGGCGAAGTGGCCAAGGCCAAGGCAAGTGCAGATAGCTCGCCGGAGAAACAGGTGCAATGAGTACCACGGCCGTACAGCTGGGCGAACATGACGTGCTGAGCCTCAGCGGGGTGCTGGATTACCGCTCGGGCCCGGCGCTGCGCAAGGACGGCAAGGCGCTGATCGCCTCCAGCAAGGCACCGATGCTGGTGATTGATTGCTCGGCGGTGGACAAATCCAGCAGCGTCGGGCTTTCCCTGCTGCTGGCGTTCATGCGTGATGCACAAGCGGCAGGCAAGACGTTCGAGGTTCGCGCCATGCCCCAGGACATGCGCGAAATCGCCGAAGTCTATGGCCTGGATGAGCTGTTGGGAGGTCGGTAGACACCGACTAAAGATCGCCCCTCTGTCAGCGTCCTTGTTAATGGGGTTCGCAGGCGAGGGGCTTTTTTGTATGATGGCCGACCCGCGCGCACAGGGCGCCGATTGAGGTTGAGCATGCAGGCCGTAGAAGTTAAGAACTTCCTTGAAGAAAAGTTGCCGGGAACCCGGGTCGAAGTTGAAGGCGAAGGCTGCAATTTCCAGTTGAACGTGATCAGTGACGCGTTGGCGGCCCTTAGCCCGGTCAAACGTCAGCAGCAGGTGTATGCTCACCTGAACCCCTGGATCACCGATGGCAGCATCCATGCGGTAACCATGAAATTTTTCAGCAGCGCAGCCTGGGCTGAGCGCACCTGAGCCAACTTGGCGGCGAGACTCTAATGGACAAACTGATTATTACTGGCGGCGCTCGTCTTGACGGCGAGATCCGCATTTCCGGCGCAAAGAACGCAGCACTGCCGATTCTGGCAGGTACCCTGCTGTGTGATGGCCCGGTCACGGTCGGCAACCTGCCGCACCTGCACGACATCACCACCATGATCGAGCTGTTCGGTCGCATGGGCATCGAGCCTGTGATCGACGAAAAGCTCGCGGTGGAGATCGATCCACGCACCATCAAGACCCTGATCGCCCCGTACGAGCTGGTTAAAACCATGCGTGCGTCGATCCTCGTACTGGGCCCGATGGTCGCCCGTTTCGGCGAAGCCGAAGTCGCGTTGCCTGGCGGTTGCGCGATCGGTTCGCGTCCGGTCGACCTGCACATCCGTGGCCTGGAGGCCATGGGCGCGAAGATCGAAGTCGAAGGTGGCTACATCAAGGCCAAGGCGCCTGAAGGCGGCCTGCGTGGCGCGCACTTCTTCTTCGACACCGTCAGCGTCACCGGTACCGAGAACATCATGATGGCCGCTGCCCTGGCCAAGGGCCGCAGCGTGCTGCAGAACGCCGCGCGTGAGCCGGAAGTGGTCGACCTGGCCAACTTCCTGATCGCCATGGGTGCGAAGATCCAGGGCGCTGGTACCGACACCATCACCATCGACGGTGTCGAGCGTCTGGGTTCTGCCACCTACCGCGTGATGCCGGACCGTATCGAGACCGGTACCTACCTGGTAGCCGCTGCCGTGACTGGCGGTCGCGTCAAGGTCAAGGACACCGATCCGACCATCCTTGAAGCGGTCCTTGAGAAACTCAAGGAAGCCGGCGCCGAGATCACCACCGGTGAAGACTGGATCGAGCTGAACATGCACGGCAAGCGGCCAAAAGCCGTGAACCTGCGTACCGCTCCGTACCCGGCGTTCCCGACCGACATGCAGGCGCAGTTCATCTCGCTCAACGCCATTGCCGAAGGCACCGGCGCGGTCATCGAGACGATCTTCGAAAACCGCTTCATGCACGTGTACGAAATGCACCGCATGGGCGCGCAGATCCAGGTCGAAGGCAACACTGCCATCGTGACCGGCACCAAGACCCTCAAAGGCGCGCCAGTCATGGCGACCGACCTGCGGGCTTCGGCCAGCCTGGTACTGTCGGCGCTGGTTGCCGAAGGCGACACGCTGATCGATCGCATCTACCACATAGACCGTGGCTACGAGTGCATCGAGGAAAAACTGCAGATGCTGGGCGCGAAGATCCGTCGCGTACCGGGCTAACCTGCCAAAGGGCGCAAGGACGCGCCCAGATTTTGCTGGACCGAATTGATGGCCGTCGGGTACCGTCTGGGACCCGGCGGCTTTTAGCCGCATAAGGACCGACGTTTCCCATGTTGACCATCGCGCTGTCCAAAGGCCGCATTCTCGACGATACCCTGCCGTTACTGGCGGAAGCGGGCATCGTGCCTACCGAGAATCCGGATAAAAGCCGCAAACTGATCATCCCCACGACCCAGGACGACGTGCGCCTGCTGATCGTGCGGGCCACCGACGTGCCGACTTATGTCGAGCATGGCGCCGCCGATCTGGGTGTAGCCGGCAAGGATGTGTTGATGGAATACGGTGGCCAGGGCCTGTACGAGCCCCTGGACCTGCAGATTGCCCAGTGCAAGCTGATGACCGCCGGCGCCATTGGTGCCCCCGAGCCTAAAGGCCGTCTGCGCGTGGCGACCAAATTCGTCAACGTTGCCAAGCGCTACTACGCCGAGCAGGGCCGTCAGGTCGACATCATCAAGCTGTATGGCTCGATGGAGTTGGCGCCACTGATCAACCTTGCCGACAAGATCATCGACGTTGTCGACACCGGCAACACCCTGCGTGCAAACGGCCTGGAACCCCAGGAAATGATTGCCACCATCAGCTCTCGCCTGGTGGTCAACAAGGCATCGATGAAGATGCAGCACGCCCGTATCCAGAGCCTGATCGACACCCTGCGCCAGGCTGTCGAATCGCGACACCGCGGCTGACCTCTGCGCGCGACCTTCGCTGTCGCGCCCGTCTATCCGCGTCATAGCCAACTCTCTCGGGTGCCCGCGCGGATGGACTGGTAGCTTAGGGCGCCTGAGCAATCGCCATTTATCGAGGCCCTCGCTATGACCACGTCCACTGCAATTCGCCGTCTCAACGCCGCTGACCCGGATTTCGCCCGACATCTGGATCATCTGCTGAGCTGGGAAAGCGTGTCCGACGAGTCGGTCAACCAGCGGGTGCTGGACATCATCAAGGCCGTGCGTGAGCGTGGCGATGCCGCCCTGGTGGAATTCACCCAGCGTTTCGACGGCGTTCAGGCAACCTCGATCAACGACCTGATCCTGGGGCGCGAGCGCCTGGAACTGGCGCTGACCCGTATCACCCCGGTGCAGCGTGAAGCGCTGGAAAAAGCCGCGACCCGCGTGCGCATCTACCACGAGAAGCAGAAGCAGGATTCCTGGACCTACACCGAGGCCGATGGCACCGTGCTGGGCCAGAAAGTCACGCCGCTGGACCGTGCCGGCCTGTATGTACCGGGTGGCAAGGCGTCCTACCCGTCGTCGGTACTGATGAACGCGATCCCGGCCAAGGTGGCCGGTGTGGGCGAGGTGGTGATGGTCGTGCCGACCCCGCGTGGTGAAATCAACGAGTTGGTGCTGGCGGCGGCCTGCATTGCCGGTGTCGACCGGGTCTTCACCATCGGTGGCGCCCAGGCCGTTACGGCCCTGGCCTATGGCACCGAAAGCGTGCCGAAGGTGGACAAGGTGGTCGGCCCGGGCAACATCTATGTGGCCACGGCCAAGCGCCATGTGTTCGGCCAGGTCGGTATCGACATGATCGCCGGCCCGTCGGAGATCCTTGTGGTGTGTGACGGCCAGACCGACCCGGACTGGATCGCCATGGACCTGTTCTCCCAGGCCGAGCACGATGAAGATGCCCAGTCGATCCTGGTCAGCCCGGACGCGGCGTTCCTCGACAAGGTTGCTGCGAGCATCGACAAGCTGCTGCCAACCATGGAGCGTGCCGAGATCATCCGCACCTCGATCAATGGCCGTGGTGCGTTGATCCATGTGCGCGACATGGCCCAGGCCATCGAAGTGGCCAACCGCATTGCCCCGGAGCACCTGGAGTTGTCGGTGGCCGACCCGCAGGCCTGGCTGCCGCAGATCCGCCACGCCGGTGCGATCTTCATGGGCCGCCACACCAGCGAAGCGCTGGGTGACTATTGCGCAGGCCCTAACCACGTGTTGCCGACCTCCGGCACCGCGCGGTTCTCCTCGCCGCTGGGGGTGTATGACTTCCAGAAGCGTTCGTCGATCATCTTCTGCTCCGAGCAGGGTGCATCGGAACTGGGCAAGACCGCTTCGGTACTGGCCCGTGGCGAATCGCTGAGTGCCCACGCCCGTAGCGCCGAATACCGCATCCTTGCCGACGATCAACAGGGGAACTGAACAATGAGCAAATTCTGGAGCCCCTTCGTCAAGGACCTGGTGCCTTACGTGCCGGGTGAGCAGCCGAAGCTGGCCAAACTGGTCAAGCTGAACACCAACGAAAACCCGTATGGTCCCTCGCCCAAGGCGCTGGAAGCCATGCGCGGCGAGCTGAACGACAACCTGCGCCTGTACCCGGACCCGAACAGTGACGTCCTTAAGCAGGCCGTTGCCGAGTATTACGGCGTGCAGGGCAACCAGGTATTCCTGGGCAACGGTTCGGACGAGGTGCTTGCGCACATCTTCCACGGGCTGTTCCAGCACGGTGCGCCGCTGCTGTTCCCGGACATCAGCTACAGCTTCTATCCGGTGTACTGCGGCCTGTATGGCATCCCGTTCGAAGCGGTGGCGCTGGACGAGCAGTTCCAGATCCGTGTCGAGGACTATCAGCGCGCCAACGGCGGGATCATCTTCCCCAACCCGAACGCGCCGACCGGTTGCCTGCTGGCACTGGAAGCCATCGAACAACTGCTCAAGGCCAACCCGGACTCGGTAGTGGTGGTCGATGAGGCCTATATCGATTTCGGCGGGCAGACCGCCATTAGCCTGGTGGATCAGTACCCGAACCTGCTGGTTACCCAGACGCTGTCCAAGTCGCGCTCCCTGGCGGGGCTGCGGGTTGGCCTGGCGGTGGGGCACCCGGACTTGATCGAGGCGCTGGAGCGGATCAAGAACAGCTTCAACTCCTACCCGCTGGATCGCATGGCAATTGTCGGCGCGGCGGCGGCGTTCGAAGACCGTGAGTACTTTGACGAGACGTGCCGCAAGGTCATCCAAAGCCGCGAATTGCTGGTGCGGGAGCTGACGGCGCGTGGGTTCGAGGTGCTGCCTTCGGCGGCCAACTTCATCTTTGCCCGTCATCCGCAGCAGGACGCGGCGGCCATTGCTGCGCGGGTGCGTGAGCAGGGGGTGATCGTGCGGCACTTCAAGCAGGAACGGATTGCCCAGTTCCTGCGGATCACCATCGGTACGCCAGAGCAGAACCAGGCGTTGCTGGATGCGTTGAACTAAGCAGCACCGCGTCGCACCTAATCGCCGGCAAGGCCGGCTCCCACAAGGATCGCAAAAACACTGCGAGCCTTGTGGGAGCCGGGCTTGCCGGCGATTGCATTCACAGGCTGCAAAGGTTTAACCTCGGCCATTCAAATTCATCCGATGATTGGATGTAAACATGCCGCAGATCATCAAGCGCTCCCTGGTCGAGCAAGCCGTCGAGCAGTTGCGCGAGCGTATCGCCCGTGGCGCCTGGGCGGTTGGCCAGCGTTTACCGACCGAGCCCGAGCTGGCAATGGAGCTCGGCATCAGCCGCAACACCGTGCGGGAAGCCATGCGTGTGCTGGCCTTCAGTGGCCTGGTCGAGGTCCGCCAGGGCGACGGCAGCTACCTGCGGGCCTGCGTCGACCCGCTGCTGGCCGTCCAGGCCTTGTCCCGTTGCAGCTTGGCGCAGGCGCGCGAAGCACGGCACATCCTTGAAAGCGAAGCGATCGGCCTGGCGGCAGTGCGCCGTACCGATGCCGACCTCGTGGCTTTGCACGAGGCCCTGGCCGGTATCAGCGCGCACTTCCAGGGCGAAGCCGACACCTACATCGCATACGACCTGGTGTTCCACCAGTGTCTGGTCGATGCCGCGCACAATCCGGCCTTGAGCGAGTTGTACCGTTACTTCTCCGCGGTCCTGGCCAGCGCCCTGCACCACAGCATGAGCGAAGGCCCCCGGCGCCAGCCGGTGCTCGACCTGCACCGCGACATCCTCGATGCCGTCGAACAACGCGATCCGGAGCGGGCCAAGGCCCTCAGCCGGACCCTGATCAATGAACCTTGACTGCGAGACTGCCATGGCTCAAGACACCGCCCGCACCCCGCCGCCCAGCCCAGGGCCCGAACTTGAACAACTGCTGATCGACGCCGAAGCCGACGATGCCAAGGTGCAACAGCAAACGGTGCTGTTGCAGCGGCCGTGGCTGTTGCTGCTCGGGCTGGTGCTGGTGGCGCTGAACCTGCGTCCGGCGCTATCGAGCATGGCGCCGTTGCTCAGCCAGGTTTCCGAGAGCCTGGGCTTGAATGGCTCGCAGGCAGGCTTGCTGACCACCTTGCCGGTGCTTTGCCTGGGGTTGTTCGCACCGTTGGCGCCGATTCTGGCACGGCGTTTTGGCGCTGAGCGGGTGATCCTCGGGATCCTCCTGATGCTGGCCGCCGGCATTGCCCTGCGCAGTTCGGCCGGCAGTGTGGGGGTGTTTGCCGGCAGCCTGGTGGCAGGGGCCAGTATCGGCATCATTGGCGTACTGCTGCCGGGGATCGTCAAGCGTGACTTCCCCAAGCAGGCCGGGGCCCTGACCGGGGTCTACACCATGGCGCTGTGCCTGGGCGCGGCACTTGCGGCGGGGGCGAGCGTGCCGCTGAGCCAGCATTTCGGGCAAAGCTGGGAAGTCGGGCTGGGCTTCTGGCTGGTGCCAGCGCTGATCGCTGCGTTGTTCTGGCTGCCGCAAGCGCGTCATGGGCATGGAGCCCATCGGGTCGCTTACCGGGTGCGCGGGTTGTGGCGTGATCCGTTGGCCTGGCAGGTCACGCTGTACATGGGCTTGCAGTCGTCGCTGGCGTATATCGTGTTCGGCTGGTTGCCGTCGATCCTGATCGGCCGGGGCTTGACCCCGACCCAGGCAGGGCTGGTGTTGTCCGGCTCGGTGATCGTGCAGTTGATCAGTTCGCTGAGCGCCCCCTGGCTGGCGACGCGTGGCAAGGATCAACGCCTGGCGATTGTCGTGGTGATGCTGCTGACCCTGGGCGGGCTGTTCGGTTGCCTGTATGCCCCGCTCGATGGCCTCTGGGGCTGGGCGGTGGTGCTGGGGTTGGGGCAGGGTGGTGCCTTCGCGTTGGCGCTGACCTTGATCGTGCTGCGCTCGAAGGACTCGCATGTGGCCGCCAATCTGTCGAGCATGGCCCAGGGCGTGGGGTATACGCTGGCCTCGATGGGCCCGTTCGCGGTCGGGCTGGTGCACGACTTGACCGATGGCTGGGCGGCAGTGGGCTGGATTTTCGCGGTGCTGGGCGTGGCAGCGATCGGCTTCGGCCTGAAGGCCGGGCGGGCGCTGCAAGTGCAGGTGACCAGCGAGAAGGTCTGACCTTTAAAGGCATCGCGGGCTTGTCCGGATATTCGCCAGATAAATGCCCGTGGCATTTCCCCATCGCCACGACTATCGTGCAGGCCTCCCCACAGGTAAACGGACCCTGCCCATGAGCGAAGCCCACAGCGAACTGATCACCCGCTTCTACCAGGCCTTCCAGCGTCTGGACGCCGAAGCCATGGTGGCCTGCTATACCGACGACGTGGTATTCAGCGACCCGGCCTTCGGCACCCTGCGTGGCAAGGATGCCGGCGACATGTGGCGCATGCTTGCCAGTCGCGCGCAAGACTTCTCCCTGACCTTCGACAACGTGCGCGCCGACGAGCGCAGCGGCGGCGCCCACTGGGTGGCCACCTACCTGTTCCGCCAGACCGGGCGCACCGTGGTCAACGACATCCAGGCCCGCTTCACTTTCCGCGATGGCAAGATCTGCGAGCACCACGACAGTTTCAACCTGTGGCGTTGGTCGCGTCAGGCACTGGGCTTCAAAGGCCTGTTGCTGGGCTGGACGCCGTTGGTGGCCGACAAGGTACGTCAGCAGGCGACAAAAGGCCTGCGCGCATTCCAGGCCAGCCGCTGAGGCGCTAAGCTGTCGGCTTTGCCGCCTCGCCTTGAATTGCCCGTGACCGAATCCATCGCCCTGCCATCGCCCAAACCCTGGTTCGTCTACCTGGTACGCGCCGCCAACGGTTCGTTGTACTGCGGCATCAGCGACAACCCGCAGCGGCGCTTTGCTGCCCATCAGAAAGGCACTGGCGCGCGCTATTTCAAGACCAGCCCGGCAGTCGCCCTGGTGTATGTCGAGCAATGGCCGGACAAGGGCGAGGCGCTGCGCCAGGAGCGCCTGGTGAAGAAGCTGCGCAAACGCGCAAAGGAGGCCTTGGCGGCCTCCTGGCAGGGGGTCAGTCCTTGCGACGCTTGAGCTGATCGGTCAGCTGCGTCGGCAGGCCCTTGATGATCAGCGTGCCGGCTTCTTCGTCGTACTCGATCTTCGAGCCCAGCAGGTGCGCTTCAAAGCTGATCGACAGGCCTTCGGCACGCCCGGTGAAGCGGCGGAACTGGTTCAGGGTGCGCTTGTCGGCCGGGATCTCCGGCGACAGGCCGTAGTCCTTGTTGCGGATGTGCTCGTAGAAAGCGCGCGGGCGGTCTTCATCGATCAACCCGGACAGCTCTTCCAGCGCCACCGGCTCGCCGGCCTTGGTCTGGCTGGTGGCGTAGTCGACCAGGGTCTGGGTTTTCTCGCGGGCAGCTTCTTCAGGCAAATCTTCGCTCTCGACGAAGTCGCTGAAGGCCTTGAGCAGGGTGCGGGTCTCGCCCGGGCCGTCGACACCTTCCTGGCAGCCGATGAAGTCGCGGAAGTACTCCGAGACCTTCTTGCCATTCTTGCCCTTGATGAACGAGATGTACTGCTTGGACGTCTTGTTGTTCTGCCACTCGGACAGGTTGATGCGCGCGGCCAGGTGCAGTTGGCCGAGGTCCAGGTGGCGCGATGGGGTCACGTCCAGCTCGGCGTTCACCGCAACGCCTTCGCTGTGGTGCAGCAGGGCGATGGCCAGGTAGTCGGTCATGCCTTGCTGGTAGTGGGCGAACAGCACGTGGCCACCGGTCGACAGGTTGGACTCTTCCATCAGCTTTTGCAGGTGCTCTACCGCTACCCGGCTGAAGGCAGTGAAGGTACTGCCGGCGTCCAGGTATTCCTTGAGCCAGCCGCTGAACGGATGGGCCCCGGACTCTGCATGGAAGAAGCCCCAGGCTTTACCCTGTTTGGCGTTGTAGCTGTCGTTGAGGTCGGCCAGCAGGTTTTCGATGGCGGCCGACTCGCTCAGCTCGGTATCGCGAGCGTGCAGCACGGCAGGGGTGCCATCGGGTTTCTTGTCGATCAGGTGGACGATGCAATGACGGATCGGCATGGGATTCTCGGTCGAAAATGGGCGCGCCTGGGCGCACTGCAAAGTGGTGAAGTGTAACCCAGGAGCGGGCGTGGGCTGAGACTTGGGTTGTAACCGTGTAGGGGTTGTTCGTTTTTTGTTCAGTTTTTTGCGCTTTTTCGTGCAAACCCCCGAAAAACCTGAACATTTGCGGCCTACTAGGCGGATATTTATCTATTCCTGTGGTAGTTTTGCCCGGTCTTGCGCCCCGCGTGTGGCGCATTGCTGGCAGACCGCTTGTGTCACGTCGAACCAAACGCCGTTTTGTGTATCTACATACCCGATTGGCAATGGATGTACCCCGGACCGCTCTACCCCCAGCAGGGCCGGGTCGATGGCTGACGCAGCACTCTGCAAACCAACTGAATTTGATTAGGGAAGGAACACCACCATGGCATTGACCAAAGACCAACTGATCGCCGATATCGCTGAAGCTATCGACGCGCCAAAAACCACCGCGCGTAACGCTCTGGAGCAACTGGGCCAGATCGTTGCTGATCAACTGGAAAATGGCAGCGAAATCACCCTGCCAGGTATCGGCAAGCTGAAAATCACCGAGCGTCCAGCCCGTACCGGCCGCAACCCTTCGACTGGCGCTGCCATCGAAATCGCTGCCAAGAAAGTCGTCAAGTTTGTTCCAGCCAAAGTGCTGACTGACGCTGTAAACAAGTAATTGTAAGCAGCTTCAAAAGAAACCCCGCCAGGGTCTGACCCTGGCGGGGTTTTTTATTGCCCTGTCGCCGGCAAGGCCGGCTCCCACAGAAATTGCGTACTGCTAATACTGTGGGAGCTGGCCTTGCCAGCGATGCTTTTGATTTATTTGCCGGCCCAGCGCTGCTGGCGCCACACCTGCCGCGCTTCAGCACTCTGGAAGGTCCAGGCTACCAGACGGCTCTGTTTCTGCCCCTGGCCCATCTCCAGCACGCGTTGCTCAACCACACCGGCCTTCTTCAGTACCGCTTCGATACCCGGCAGGTTCGAGGCCTTGGACACCAGGCTGCTGAACCACAGCACCTGCTGGCCCAGGCTCTTGCTCTCGTTGACCAGTTGGGTGACAAAGCGGATCTCGCCGCCCTCGCACCACAGCTCGTTGTTCTGCCCGCCAAAGTTCAGCACCGGCAGCTTGCGCTTGGGGTCGGCCTTGCCCAGTGCCCGCCATTTGCGTTGGCTGCCACGGGTGGCCTCCTCGCGCGAGGCGTGGAAGGGCGGGTTGCACAGGGTGACGTCGAAACGCTCGTCCTCTGTCAGCAGGCCGAGCAGAATCTGCTTGCGATTGCCTTGCTGGCGCAACTGGATCGCCTTGCCCAGCCCATTGGCCTGGACAATCGCCTTGGCCGAAGCCAGGGCCACCGGGTCGATGTCCGTGCCCAGGAAGCGCCAGCGGTAGTCGCTGTGGCCAAGCAGGGGGTAAATGCAGTTTGCCCCCACGCCAACGTCCAGCGCCTGCACCTGGGCGCCACGCGGGATCTCCCCGGCGTTGTCCTCGGCCAGCAGGTCGGCCAGGCCATGCAGGTAGTCGGCACGCCCCGGAATCGGCGGGCAGAGGTAGTCCGCCGGGATGTCCCAGTGCTGGATGCCGTACTGGGCCCGGAGCAGGGCGCGGTTGAACACGCGCACCGCCTCGGGGTTGGCAAAGTCGATGCTCGGCTTGCCATAGGGGTTGGTGATCATGAACGCAGCCAGCTCGGGGCTGCTCTTGATCAACTGGGGGAAGTCGTAGCGGCCCTGGTGGCGGTTGCGCGGGTGCAGGGTCGGTTTGTTTGGCGTCGTCATAAGTGCTTCCGGTAAAAAGCATCGCGGGCAAGGCCCGCTCCCACAGGGTCAACAGTAACCTGTGGGAGCGGGCCTTGCCCGCGAGGGTGTCGCTGATGTCAGCGAGTCTTACAAGCTGGCAATCCGCGCATGCTGCTCGGTGAAGTTGGCCAGGGCCTGTTCGGCCTCAGCCAGCTTCGCGCGCTCTTTGTCGATCACCGCGGGCGGCGCCTTGTCGACGAAAGCGGCGTTCGACAGCTTGCCGCCGACGCGCTGCACTTCGCCTTGCAGGCGCTGGATTTCCTTGTTCAGGCGCGCCAGCTCTGCGTCCTTGTCGATCAGCCCGGCCATCGGCACCAGCACCTGCAGGTCGCCAACCAGGGCGGTAGCGCTCAGTGGCGCCTCGTCCTGTTCGCCGAGCACGGTGAAGGATTCGATCTTCGCCAGCTTCTTGAGCAGCGCTTCGTTTTCCAGCAAGCGACGCTGGTCTTCGGCACTGGCGTTCTTCAGGAACAGTTGCAATGGCTTGCCCGGGCCGATGTTCATCTCGCCGCGAATGTTGCGCACGCCGAGCATCAGCTCCTTGAGCCATTCGATGTCGTCCTCGGCAGCCGCATCGATACGGCTTTCCACGGCCACTGGCCATGGTTGCAGCATGATGGTCTTGCCCTCGGCACCGGCCAGCGGCGCGATGCGCTGCCAGATTTCTTCGGTGATGAACGGCATGAACGGATGCGCCAGGCGCAGCGCCACTTCCAGTACGCGCACCAGGGTGCGACGGGTGCCACGGGCGCGTTCGACCGGAGCGTTCTCGTCCCACAGCACAGGCTTGGACAGTTCCAGGTACCAGTCGCAATACTGGTTCCAGATGAACTCGTACAGCGCCTGGGCAGCCAGGTCAAAGCGGAATTGATCCAGTTGGCGGGTCACTTCGGCTTCGGTGCGTTGCAGCTGCGAGATGATCCAGCGATCCGCCAGCGACAGCTCGTAGGCTTCGCCGTTCTGGCCGCAATCTTCGCCTTTGTCCAGCACGTAGCGGGCGGCGTTCCAGATCTTGTTGCAGAAGTTGCGGTAGCCTTCGACGCGGCCCATGTCGAACTTGATGTCGCGACCGGTCGAGGCCAGCGAGCAGAAGGTGAAGCGCAGGGCGTCGGTGCCGTAGCTGGCGATGCCTTCCGGGAACTCGACCTTGGTCTGCTTGGCGATCTTCTCGGCCAGCTTGGGCTGCATCATGCCGCTGGTGCGTTTTTCCAGCAGTTCGTCCAGGGTGATGCCGTCGACGATGTCCAGCGGGTCAAGGACGTTGCCCTTGGACTTGGACATCTTCTGGCCCTGGCCATCACGCACCAGGCCATGCACGTAGACCGTCTTGAACGGAACCTGCGGGGTGCCGTCCTCGTTCTTCACCAGGTGCATGGTCAGCATGATCATCCGGGCGACCCAGAAGAAGATGATGTCAAAGCCGGTGACCAGCACGTCGGTGGAGTGGAAGGTCTTGAGGAATTCGGTCTGCTGCGGCCAGCCCAGGGTGGAGAAGGTCCACAGGCCCGAACTGAACCAGGTGTCGAGCACGTCGTTGTCCTGGTTCAGGACCACGTCGCTGCCCAGGTTGTGCTTGGCGCGGACTTCTTCTTCGCTACGGCCGACATAGACCTTGCCGGACTCGTCGTACCAGGCCGGGATGCGGTGGCCCCACCACAGCTGGCGACTGATGCACCAGTCCTGGATATCGCGCATCCAGGAGAAGTACATGTTTTCGTACTGCTTGGGCACGAACTGGATGCGGCCGTCTTCGACAGCGGCAATCGCAGGCTCGGCCAGCGGCTTGGTCGACACGTACCACTGGTCGGTCAGCCACGGCTCGATGATGGTGCCGGAGCGGTCGCCCTTCGGCACTTTCAGGCCGTGGTCGTCGACGCTGACCAGCAGGCCGGCGGCCTCGAAGTCGGCAACGATCTGTTTACGCGCAACGAAGCGATCCAGGCCGGCGTATTGCGCAGGCAGGGTAGCGTCGAGGCTGTCGTTGACGCTGCCGTCGAGGTTGAACACCTGGGCTGCTGGCAGCACGAAGGCGTTCTTGTCGAAGATGTTCAGCAACGGCAGGTTGTGGCGCTTGCCGACTTCATAGTCGTTGAAGTCGTGGGCCGGGGTGATCTTCACGCAACCGGTACCGAACTCGGGGTCGCAGTAGTCGTCGGCGATGATCGGAATGCGTCGGCCAACCAGCGGCAGCTCGACGAACTTGCCGATCAGGGCTTGATAGCGCTCATCGTTCGGGTTAACGGCTACGGCGGCGTCGCCGAGCATGGTTTCCGGACGGGTGGTGGCGACGACCAGGTAGTCCTTGCCTTCAGCGGTCTTGGCGCCGTCGGCCAGCGGGTAGCGCAGGTTCCACAGGTGGCCTTTCTCGTCGTGGTTTTCCACTTCGAGGTCGGAGATCGCCGTGTGCAGCTTGGTGTCCCAGTTGACCAGGCGCTTGCCGCGGTAGATCAAGCCGTCTTCGTGCAGGCGCACGAAGGCTTCCTTGACCGCTTCGGACAGGCCGTCGTCCATGGTGAAGCGCTCGCGGCTCCAGTCCACGGAGGAACCCAGGCGGCGGATCTGGCGGCTGATGTTGCCACCGGACTGCTCTTTCCATTCCCAGACCTTGTCGAGGAACTTCTCGCGGCCCAGGTCGTGGCGGCTCTGGCCCTTGGCTTCGAGTTGGCGCTCTACCAGCATTTGCGTAGCGATACCGGCGTGGTCGGTACCTGGCTGCCACAGGGTGTTGCGGCCCTGCATGCGGCGGAAACGGATCAGGGCGTCCATGATCGCGTTGTTGAAGCCATGACCCATGTGCAGGCTGCCGGTGACGTTCGGCGGCGGGATCATGATGGTGTACGACTCGCCTGCACCTTGCGGGGCGAAATAGTTCT
Organism: Pseudomonas fontis; assembly: GCF_028656955.1. GTDB lineage: Bacteria > Pseudomonadota > Gammaproteobacteria > Pseudomonadales > Pseudomonadaceae > Aquipseudomonas > Aquipseudomonas fontis. The sequence goes on along the minus strand of NZ_JAMDGY010000080.1, from coordinate 5,444 downwards.
CGGACTCCCAGGTGTTGTACCAGGAAGTTTCAATAGCGTGCGGCTGGTAGGTCTTATCCATGCGCGGCGGGACCCTATGGCATTAATTCGGGAAAGCCGAGAAGTATAACGGGGATAAGGCCTGGGGCGTAGCGCGAGGTGATGGTGGGGTGGCAAAAAGCATCGCCGGCAAGGCCGGCTCCCACAGGTGAAGGTGAAATACCTCTGTGGGAGCCGGCCTTGCCGGCGATGCGGGCCCAAGGCCCGCCTAATTCAGGAGGGCAACTGGCTGAGCAGGCGCTCAAGCCGCGCATCCAGGCGCCGCTTGATTTCGTTTTCGATATGCGGGGTAAAGTCCTTGATCACGTCCTGCATGATCAACTGTGCCGCCGCGCGCAATTCGCTGTCCAGGTGCAGCAGGGTGTCCTGGCGGCGGGTTTGCGGGTCCAGCTCTTCGCCAGGTGGCGCAGGTGTTACCGGCTCAGGCACGTCAGCCTGCTCCAGCAGCAGCGGGATCTGTTCGTCCACCGTATCGGTGAGCATCGGCGGTTCGAGGGTGTCGTCACCGAGCAACTGGCGGATCGACTCAAGGTCGTCCAGCAGGTGGGCGGATTTTGAATTTGCAGGTTTGTCCATCGTCGTCAGAGTCGCTGTAAGCGGTGATCTTGCAGAGCATAGCCCTGTTCGCGGTAGAAACGGAAACTCTCCCGGGCTGCCAGGCGGATCGCCGGTTCTTCAACCACGATCTCGGCAATACGGGCAAAACGGGCGGCAAATGGCGGAACCTTGAGGTCCAGGTTGACCAGCAGGTCCTGGTGGCTACCCGCGTCATCGCCGATGCCCAGGGCAACGGCGGCGTCGCCATCCTCTTCGGCCCGGCTGTGCGGGACAAAGGCTTCGCCCTTGAACGCCCAGAGCCGTGCATCCAGTTCGTCGCGCTGGGCCGCATCGCTGCAGTTCAGGTAAACCCGATGGCCCAGGCGCCAGGCCTTCTCGCACAGCTTGCAGGCGAAATCCAGCCGCGCGGCAGGCGCGGGGCTGGGCAGAATATAAAAGTCGACTTTGCTCATGATGGTCGTGCCGGCCAGCTACGCCCGAAGGCGCAGCCGGCGGCGCTCGTCTCAGGCGCTGGCGCGGTCAAGCAGGTACTGGGTCAGCAGCGGGACCGGGCGGCCAGTGGCGCCCTTGTCCTTGCCACCGCTGATCCAGGCCGTGCCGGCGATGTCCAGGTGCGCCCAGTGGTAGGCCTTGGCAAAGCGCGAGAGGAAGCACGCGGCAGTGATGGTCCCGGCTTTCGGCCCGCCAATGTTGGCGATGTCGGCAAACGGGCTGTCCAGTTGTTCCTGGTACTCGTCGAACAACGGCAGCTGCCAGGCGCGGTCGTCTGCCCGCTTGCCGGCGTCGAGCAGTTGCCCGACCAGGTCGTCGTTGTTGCCCAGCAGGCCCGAGGTGTGGCTGCCCAGGGCAACGATGCAGGCGCCGGTCAGGGTGGCGATGTCGATCACCGCCTGCGGCTTGAAGCGCTCGGCGTAGGTCAGGGTGTCACACAGCACCAGGCGGCCTTCGGCGTCGGTGTTGAGGATCTCGACGGTTTGCCCGCTCATGGTGGTGACGATGTCGCCCGGACGGGTTGCGCCGCCGCTCGGCATGTTCTCGGCGCAGGCCAGCAGGCACACCAGGTTGATCGGCAGTTGCAGTTCCAGCACGGCGCGCAGGGTGCCGAAGACGCTGGCGGCACCGCCCATGTCGAACTTCATCTCATCCATGCCGGCGCCCGGCTTGAGGCTGATGCCACCGGTGTCGAAGGTGATGCCCTTGCCGACCAGCACAAAAGGCTTCTCGCTCTTCTTGCCGCCCTGGTATTGCATGACGATCAGGCGTGGCGGCTGGTCGCTGCCCTGGCCGACGGCGTAGAACGCGCCCATGCCCAGGTCCTTGATCTGCTTCTCGTCGAGCACTTCAACCTTGAGGCTCTTGAATTCCTTGCCCAGGCTCTTGGCCTGCTCGGCCAGGTAGATCGGGTGGCAGATGTTTGGTGGCTGGTTGCCCAGGTCGCGGGTGAAGCGCATGCCCGAGGCGATGGCGGTGGCGTGCTTGACCGCGCGCTCGACGTCGGCCTGGCCGGTTTTCTCGACCAGCAGGGTGATTTTCTTCAGGGCGCGCGGCTCGCCCTTCTTGCTCTTGTACAGGTCGAATGCGTATTCGCCGTCGAGCAGGGTTTCGGCCAGCAGGCGGGTCTTGCCGTAGTGGGCGTCACGGCCGGTGACCGCAACGTCGTCCAGTGCCAGGGTGGCATCGCTGCCGGCGAGGCCCTTGAGTACGTTCAGCACGCTGCCGACCAGTTTGCGCCAGCTGCGATCACCGAGTGCTTCATCCTTGCCGACGCCAACCAGCAGCACGCGCTCGGCCTTCAGGCCAGGCAGGCTTTGCAGCAGCAGGGTCTGACCGACCTTGCCGGCCAGGTCGCCGCGCTTGAGTACGCCGCTCAGGGCGCCGCCGCTGGCGTCATCGACCGCCTTGGCAGTGGCGCCGAGCTTGCGGCCTTCGCCAACTGGCAGGACCAGAGTGGCGGTTTTCAAGGATGCTGCGGCTACGCTTTTTACAACCAATTCCATGTCAGGTTCCCCGAATGATCAGTCTATAACGCGCTGTCGTGGCAGGCGTTTGCAGCGGCTGGACGCGCATCGGCGCACCAGAAGAGAAAGCCGCCAGTTTGAGCCTGCTGCGGTTGTGCTGACAACCCCGAGATGAAGCTTTGCACTGCGCCAAGTGACAGGCACCGTCAATCACAGGATAATGCGCCGACTTTTGTCTGGCTGCGCTATGCAGGCCGGCAACTATCATGGTTGCAACGTTTTCCTTGTTCGGCTGTCCGAGCCTGACAACCCAGGAGTGTCTGGTTTGATCGTCTTCCGTTATCTGTCCCGTGAGGTCCTGCTGACCTTGAGTGCCGTCAGCGCCGTGCTGCTGGTCATCATCATGAGCGGGCGCTTCATCAAATACCTGGCCCAGGCGGCCCAGGGCATGCTCGATCCGGGCGTGCTGTTCATGATCATGGGGTTCCGCCTGCCGGGCTTCCTGCAGTTGATCCTGCCGCTGGGGCTGTTCCTCGGTATTTTGCTGGCCTACGGGCGGCTCTATCTCGAAAGCGAGATGACCGTGCTGTCGGCCACCGGCATGAGCCAGCAGCGCCTGCTGGGCATGACCATGGTCCCGGCGTTGCTGGTGGCCTTGCTGGTCGCCTGGTTGAGCCTGGTCCTCAACCCGCTGGGCGTGGCCCGGGTGGCGCAGATCATCAACCAGCAGGATGCCCTGACCGAGTTCGACACCCTGGTGCCGGGTCGTTTCCAGAACCTGCGTGACGGCTCGCGGGTGACCTACACCGAGCAGCTCTCCGATGACCGCGCGCACCTGGCTGGGGTCTTCATCAGCGAGAAGCGCCTGTCCCAGGACAAGAGCAAGGACCGCGGCATTTCCGTACTGGTGGCCGAGAAGGGTCGTCAGGAAGTGCAGGCTGACGGCAATCGCTACCTGATCCTGGAAAACGGCTACCGCTACGACGGCAACCCGGGGCAGGCCAACTACCGGGCGATCAAGTACGACACCTATGGTGTGCTGCTGCCCAAGCCGGAAGTCAGTGAGGAGATCACCGACCGTGAGGCGATCCCTACGGCCGACCTGTTCAACCATGCCGGGCTGCGTGAGCGAGCCGAGTTGCAATGGCGCCTGTCGCTGCCGTTGCTGGTATTCATCGTGACCCTGATGGCGGTGCCGCTGTCGCGGGTCAACCCGCGCCAGGGGCGCTTCCTCAAGCTGCTGCCGGCGATTCTTCTGTATATGGCGTACCTGACAATTCTGATTGCTGGCCGCAGTGCCCTGGAGAAAGGCAAGATGCCGATCGCTCTGGGCCTATGGCCGGTGCATGGCCTGTTCCTGTTGATCGGCATAGGCCTGATGTACTGGGAGCCGTTGCGCCTGAAGCTGGCCAGCCGTCGTGCGGAGGTGGCCCGTGGCTAAACTCGACCGTTACATCGGCCAGAGCGTGCTGCTGGCGATTCTGGCCGTATTGGGCATTATTCTGGGCCTGGCTTCACTGTTTGCCTTCATCGACGAGATGGGTGACATCAGCGAGACCTACACATTGATGGATGCCGGCAGCTTCGTGCTGCTGACGGCGCCGCGCCGGCTCTACGACATGTTGCCGATGGCTGCCCTTATCGGCTGCCTGATTGGTTTGGGTAGCCTGGCGAGCAATAGCGAACTGACCATCATGCGTGCGGCTGGCGTGTCGATCGGGCGGATCGTCTGGGCAGTCATGAAGCCGATGCTGGTACTGATGCTGGCGGGCGTGTTGATTGGCGAGTACCTGGCGCCGGTCACCGAAAACAAGGCCCAGGCCGATCGTTCGCTGGCTCAGGGCAGTGGCGAAGCGCAGACCTCCAAGCGTGGCTTGTGGCACCGTCAGGGTGAAGAGTTCGTGCACATCAACACCGTGCAGCCTAACGGCCTGCTGCTGGGGGTAACGCGCTACAAGTTCGACGCGGAGCGCCACATGCAGACGTCCAGTTTTGCGCGTCGTGCGCAGTTCGCTGAAGACCACTGGCAGTTGCACGATGTGACTACCACCTACTTCCGGGGTGATCACACCGAGGTGATCAACAACCCGCAAGAGCGCTGGGACGTGGCGTTGACGCCTGAGCTGTTGAACACGGTGGTGATGGCGCCTGAGTCGCTGTCGATCACCGGGCTGTGGGACTACATTCATTACCTGTCTGACCAGGGGCTGAACAACGCCCGTTACTGGCTGGCGTTCTGGACCAAGGTGTTGCAGCCGGTGGTGACAGCGGCGCTGGTGCTGATGGCGGTGTCGTTCATCTTCGGGCCGTTGCGTTCGGTGACCTTGGGGCAGCGGGTGTTCACTGGCGTGCTGGTGGGCTTTGTGTTCCGGATTGCCCAGGATTTGCTGGGGCCTTCGAGCCAGGTGTTTGGTTTCCCTCCGTTGCTGGCGGTGCTGATTCCGGCGGGGATCTGTGCGTTGGCAGGGGTTTGGTTGTTGCGACGGGCGGGGTAGTGTTCGTTTGCTTGTGAGAGAGCCGGCCTTAGGGTCGGCTTTTTTGTGTGCTGTGGTTTTTTGGCTTATCCATTTGATTTTATTGGCTTTGCCGGCCCCTTCCGCGCTTGTTGTGTACGTCACACAAAGCAAAGCTACACACGCACCGTTGGGGTACACAATTTTCTGTAGCCGCTGCCATAAGGCTGCGCTGGAGCCCGTGAGGGCTCCCAAAGGCGGCGCCTGCGTTGCAGGCGAGCGCAGCCTTACGGCAGCGGCTACGTTTGCCAGCGATAGGCAAAGCAAGAGCGAAGCGAATTGTGCTGTTGATATTGATCGACGGGCCCCGTTACCAGAGGCTGAACGGAGGTGTCGTTAAACGGGTAGGGGCGCAGCCGGGACTGTCAGATTTTTT
>NZ_JAMDGY010000079.1 GCF_028656955.1 Pseudomonas fontis | reverse complement strand
GTCCAGGCGCACCAGTTGACGGGAGACGCGCAGCGGAATGATCAGCGCGGCCAGGCCGAGGATGACCAGGATATTGAAGATGTTGCTGCCAATCACGCTGCCCACAGCGACATCCGGGGCGCCGGTATAGGCGGCTTGCAGGCTGACTGTCAGTTGCGGTGCGCTGCTGCCGAAGGCCACCAGGCTCAAGCCGATGATCAGCGGGCGTACCTGCAGGCTCACCGCCATGCGCAGGGCTGAGCGTACCAGCAGTTCGGCGCCGGCAATCAACAGCAGCAGGCCGAAGGCCAGTTGCAGCAGGCTGAAGGTGGGTAATGCGGCCAGGTTGAAAATGGCGGTGTGCTCCGAAACAGGGTCAGTCGCTGAGACTTTGTACCCGTACGCGCGCCGTTCCGCTACGGAGCATGCCCAATTGTTCGGCGGCGGCGCGGGACAGGTCGATCAGCCGGCCACGGGTATGCGGGCCGCGATCATTGATGCGGACCACGACGCTACGGTCGTTGGACAGGTTGGTGACTTGTACGCGGGTGCCGAAGGGCAGGCTGCGGTGGGCAGCGGTCATTGCGTTTTGATTGAAGGGTTCGCCACTGGCGGTGCGTTTGCCGTGATGACGGGAACCGTAATAGGAGGCGGTACCGCTCTGGTCGTAACCGCGCGGGTCGATGTTGTGGCTGGCACAGCCGGCAAGCAGGGTAAGTAGCGCGAAAGCGCTGGGCAGACGCCACATCAAGTCAATTGCTCCAAAGGTGGAAAGAGCACCAGAGTGGGTGCACACCGTCAATCCTGTGGGAGCTGGCATTGCCAGCGATCGAC
>NZ_JAMDGY010000078.1 GCF_028656955.1 Pseudomonas fontis | reverse complement strand
TGGGTGCTCGGAACATAGTTTGACACAGAGGCCCGCAGAATCCGCTGGGTTCAGCGCCGGGGGCAGCGCCCGCAAACGAAACATAGTTTGACACAGCCAAGCACACTGGCGGAAAAGCCCACTCGCTTTTCGGATTAAAGTTTGACACAACCAGCGACCAGCCTATCAGCGGTCAGCCCATTAATCCTCAATGGTCTTCCGCTGAGCTTCGCCATAAGCCACGATTTGTCGTTCTCGTAAAGCCACCGAGTCGCTTTGTAGGCATTCAACCAGAGATATTCCAAGCCGACGTCCGCTCGAACCGCCAAGAGGGTTTCAACTTTCTGACGGAACTGCGCCTCTTTACCCACGATTGGTTTGCCCTGCAGACCGCGCAGTCTGGCACCTGCAACACTTTTAAGTATGCTTTCTTTCTTCAACGCACTTTCGAACGCATCTGCACTACCGAATAGGTGCAGCGCGATGATCATATGCCGTGCAAGGGGCATATCCATCTGCCCATTGTGGGAAGTGAACCTTATCCATTGATCATGCTTTCCCGCTGCGTAGGCATTGCACATCTGCGACAAAGTTTCATCACCATATGTATCACGAATACTGTCGAACAGTTTTGCTGTTCGTAACCGTCCGGGCAACACACCTTCCTGATGCCATCGCTTAAGGCGATGGTGTCCACCTAAATTTAAGTGGACACCATGTTTAACCTTTTTAAGCGGACACCAATGCCACAAGAACGCCGTTCCTATTCCAAGTCCTTTAAGGCTCAGGTCATCGCCGAGTGTGCGCAGGCTGACACCTCGATTGCCAATGTCGCCTTGACCCACAACCTTAATGCCAACCTCGTCCATAAATGGATTCGGGTGCATGGGCAGAAAAACCTGGCACTGCAAACTGCCTTTATTCCGGTCAAGGCATTGCCTTCGACAGCGGTCCCTCACGTTCTTCCGGCCACGATTCGAATCGAAGTGCCTCATTCAAAAGGCGTAGTCGTGGTGAGCTGGCCAGCAGAAAATGCAGCGACATGTTCCGCTTTCCTACGAGACCTGCTGCGATGATCCGCATCGACACCATCTGGCTCGCCATCGAGCCCATGGACATGCGCGCCGGCACTGAAACTGCGCTGGCGCAAGTTGTCGCGGTGTTCGGTGCGGCGAAGCCGCACTGTGCTTATCTGTTCGCCAACCGCCGCGCCAATCGTATGAAAGTGCTGGTGCATGACGGTGTGGGGATTTGGTTGGCTGCCCGGCGCTTGAGTCAAGGTCGTTTCATTTGGCCAGGCGTGCGGCACGGTTCTGGAGTTGAGTTGGACGCAGAGCAACTTCAAGCCTTAGTGCTCGGTTTACCTTAGCAACGCGTCGGTTCCGGAGGAGCCATCACAGTGCTCTAACTCATCTGCCATGGCGCGCTTGCCAGCGCAATTGGCCCATCCGTCTATCACCGCCACTAGCCCTCTCTGGCAAAATCGGCGGCATGACTTCGCATCCGAATCTCGATCAATTAAACCCTGAAAAACTGCGCGCCTTGTCAGCGCAGTTGATCCAGCGCGTCGAGACCATGGACAAGCAAATCACTCATCACAAGTCGGTCAACGAGAAGCTGGCCCACGAGATCGCACTGCTCAAACGCTTCAAGTTTGCCAAGCGCAGCGAGCAGTTGAGCCCGGATCAAGCCAGCCTGCTCGACGACTTGATCGATACGAATAATCCAGGCGCCGGTACCGGCGCACGTCATCGACAAAGGCATCCCGACGCCGGGCCTGCTGGCCCACATCATGGTGGCCAAGTTTGCCGACCATCTGCCGCTGCATCGCCAAGAGAAAATCTTTGGCCGCGCCGGACTGCCCATCGCCCGTTCTACCTTGGCGCAGTGGGTGGGCAACTGCGGCGTGCAACTTCAACCGCTGGTTGATGCGCTGCGCGAAGCCGTACTGACGCACGGCGTCGTCCACGCTGATGAAACGCCGGTACAAATGCTGACGCCTGGCGCGAAGAAAACTCATCGCGCTTACGTCTGGGCCTATGCCACCAGTCAGTTCTCCGATCTGGCGGCGGTCGTTTACGACTTCAGCCCGAGCCGTGCTGGCGAACATGCCCGAGCCTTCCTTGGTCACTGGAACGGCAAGCTGGTCTGCAACGACTTCGCTGGCTACAAGGCAGGCTTTGAACTGGGCGTCACGGAGATCGGCTGCATGGCCCATGCACGCCGCAAGTTCTTCGACTTGCACGCGACTAACAAGAGCCAGATCGCCGAAAAAGCGCTGCATTACATCGCGGCCTTGTACGAAGTTGAACGAGAAGTCCGCGAGCTGGAACCGGGTGATCGACAGCGAATACGGCGAGAAAAAGCAGCGCCAATCATTGACGCACTTCATGCTTGGATGATCGCCCAGAGGCAGCTTGTGCCTGAGGGGTCGACCATCGCCAAGGCCCTTGATTACAGCCTCAAACGCTGGATAGCGCTAACGCGCTATCTCGATGACGGTGCTGTGCCCATCGATAACAATTGGTGCGAGAATCAGATTCGGCCGTGGGCTCTTGGCCGCTCGAATTGGTTGTTCGCAGGCTCACTACGCAGTGGTAAACGTGCCGCAGCGATCATGAGTTTGATCCAGTCTGCGCGGCTCAATGGGCATGATCCATATGCATACCGGAAGGATGTTCTTACACGCCTGCCGACGCAACGGGCGAGTGAGGTTGATCAGTTGTTGCCACATTGGTGGACGCCTACCTAACCACGTAAGTGGATTTAGGTAGGCGCTATTCCGCTAGCTATAGGATCCGAGACAGATCAGATCCAATCTAGCGTCCAGCGGAGTCAGCTTTGGCAGAATCGTATCCGATTACCGAAAGGGTCATAAACCTCCAGAACCTGCCCCCATCCCTGATGGACAATATCCGGACGACCGTATCCGTACCGTTTGCCAAGTAGCTCATCACGAAGAATTTCGATATTTTGCATCGGAACAAATATCGTCGACCCTGGACTGGCATCACCATGATGTTCGGACAAGTGGAGCTGTAACCCGTTTCGATTGATCCCTAAATACAGCGGTAGATCCGCTTCGAATCGGTGCTCAAACTCGACGCTGAAGCCCAGAAAATCAATATAAAACTCGCGGGCCTTGGTTTCGTCAAATATTCGCAATATGGGAATTGATTTGTCGAATGTGACAGCGGGTTGAGGATTTTCATCTGGAAGCATCGCTGATGCTACGTTCCAGTCCTTATAGCCCAGTTGCTGTGCCACCAGTTCGAGTGCAACGGAGTGCGACACTTCCTGATTGCGCTTCTCCAACGAAGCACGCAGGCTCTTGGCCATCTGTTTGGCTTTCTGGATTGAAGACATTATTTCTCCTGGAGTCGAAGCATTTTGGTGCTCGCCTTGCCAAACCTCGACCATCAAGAGAGATACGATGTGGTTTGTAAAAATATGCTTTCACCTTTCCTTTACGGAGCGAGCGGCTGGCAGCATCGGCCAGCGCTGATAATACACAACCACTAATAAAGGCGAAAGTTTGTGCCAGCAGGCCGAGTGAAATCACGCAAGGTGGGTTAACCGGGCGCATACGCAGGTCTCGCGTGCATCGGTGCTTGGTCAGAAACTGCTAGGATTGCGCCAGGATTAATTGATTTTCACAAGGAGTGTTTGTTGTGCATCTTCCAGATATGAATCTGCTGGTGGCCCTGGATGCGCTGCTGGACGAGGGCAGTGTGGTCGGTGCCGCCCGGCGCATGAACTTGAGCCCCGCGGCCATGAGCCGGACCTTGACTCGGATACGCAGCGCGGTTGGTGATCCGATCCTGGTGCGCGCCGGGCGTGGCCTGGTGCCGACACCCAAGGCGCTGGCATTACGGAATCAGGTGCGCAGTGTGGTCGAGCAAGCGGCGCAGGTGTTCCTTTCGGGGGACGAGGTCGATCTGACGACGCTGGAGCGCTGCTACAACTTGCGGGCCAATGACGTATTTGTCGCGGCCTTTGGCGCGCAGCTGCTGGAAACCATGCGCGACAAGGCCCCACGTACCGTGCTGCGCTTTGTGCCGGAAGGCGAGGGAGAGGATGATGCGTTGCGCGAAGGGCGGATTGATCTTTATATCAGTGCGACGCGCAATCTTGGACCGGAAATCAAAGTCCAGAGCCTGTTCACCACGACCTTTGTCGGCCTGGCCCGGGTGGATCACCCCATCTTTCAGGAAGAAATCACTCCCAAGCGTTTCGCCTCCTATACGCAGGTCAGCGTGTCGCGACGCGGGCGTGCAACCGGGCCTATCGATACAGCTTTGGCCGGGATGGGCTTGCAGCGGCGAATCGCGTTGATCACCCCGAGCTTTCACTCGGCGATGTTCGCCTTGCACGATTCCGACCTGTTGCTGCCGCTGCCGGAGCATGTGCTGTGGAGTGTCTCGCGGCTGGGTTTGCCGTTGCGTTCGTTCCGTATCCCTATGGCGCTGGAGACGGTGATGATCATGCAGGCCTGGCATCCACGTTTTGATAACGACTCGGCCCATCGCTGGCTGCGTCAGACGTTGAAAGAGAGCTGTGTCAAGTACTCCTCGCCACGGGTTTGAAGCAGCTTGCGCTTCTAGGATCGCCGCAAGCCCCTTCGGGACGAACATGCCCCGGCTTTTCGCAACCTGTGCCAGCCGCTACGCCAACCGGGTAATCCGATATTTTCGAGGTGACCGCCAATTCCTGTAAGCAAATGCCGAATGGCGATTTGCAGGTCGACAGTTGCCGTGGATTGATGTGTGCGTTGGGTGCAGCTTAAAGCTTCCCATATGTCAGTTTTCGGCATTATTGCGTCTTCATAAACTATCCAGGTAAATCCTTTACTTGGAGTCATGACGCAATGTGCCTTGTGTTGTTTTCTGTCTTTCGGGGCACTGGCCGATGGGTGAACCCATGAGTTCGCTCGCAGCCTCTGCTGTTATAGCCCCGGCGCCGGAAGTGGTGAAACCCGCACCGGCCGCTGCGCCAGTGCTTGACCTGCGTATCGTGATCGGGTTGATCGGGGTGCTGATTGCCGTATTGGTGGCCGGTCTCAACGAGATGGTCACCAAAGTGGCCATGCCTGATATTCGTGGCGCGCTGTATATGGGTGCGGATGAAGGCAGCTGGTTGATAGCCACTTACGCGGCCACCTCAGTCTCGGCCATGGCGTTTGCGCCCTGGTGTTCAGTCACCTTCTCCCTGCGTCGCTTCACTCTGAGCGCGATAGGTGCGTTTACCGTGCTTGGGATTCTCTGCCCGTTCGCTCCGAACCTCGAAAGCCTGATGGTGTTACGAACCTTGCAGGGGCTGGCCGGGGGCAGTCTACCGCCGATGCTGATGACCGTCGCGCTGCGTTTCCTCCCGCCCGGCGTCAAGCTTTACGGGCTGGCAAGTTATGCGCTGACCGCCACCTTCGGCCCGAGCCTAGGGACTCCGTTGGCCGCGTTGTGGACCGAATACTTCGGTTGGCAATGGGCGTTCTGGCAGATCGTCCCTCCCTGCCTGCTGGCGATGGTCGCGGTTGCCTATGGCTTGCCGCAGGACCCGATGCGCTTTGAGCGTTTCAAACAGTTTGACTGGCGTGGCCTGTCGCTCGGTTTACCGGCGATTTGTGCGCTGGTGATCGGTCTGTCCCAGGGCAATCGTCTGGACTGGTTCGAATCCACGTTGATCTGCTGGCTGCTTGGCGGCGGTCTGGTGTTGTTGGTGTTGTTCTTTATTAATGAATGGTCACACCCGCTGCCGTTCTTCAAATTGCAGATACTGACCAACCTGAACCTGTCGCACTCGTTGCTAACCCTCGGCGGGGTACTGATCGTGTTGCTGGCGGTGATCATCATCCCTTCCAGCTACTTGGCCCAGGTGCAGGGTTATCGCCCGGTACAAACTACGCCGGTATTGCTGATGGTGGCCTTGCCGCAGTTGCTGGCGTTACCGCTGGTGGCGGCCTTGTGCAACATCCGTCGAGTCGACTGTCGGTGGGTTCTGGCGATCGGTCTTGGATTGCTGGCGCTGGCCTGTGCTGGCGGCACGCAAATTACTTCAGAGTGGATTCGCGACAACTTCTACATCTTGCAGCTGTTCCAGGTGTTTGGTCAGCCGATGGCGGTGATCCCGCTGCTGATGCTTGCCACCGGCGGCCTGGCGCCGCAAGACGGCCCGTTCGCTTCCGCCTGGTTCAACACGGTCAAAGGTTTTTCGGCGGTCCTTGCTACTGGTGTGCTGGAGGCGCTGACCACGGCGCGGCTGCATTTGCACTCAACCATGCTGGTCGATCGTCTGGGCAACTCGCCTTTGGCGGACAGCGACGCTGCGGGGCTTGCCCATCGCATCCACGAACAGGCGGTCGTACTGACGTCTTCGGACTTGTACTACTGCATGGCGCTGCTGGCACTGGCCTTGATTCTGTTGATCCCGTTGATGCCTTCCCGGATCTATCCACCTCGTGCGGTGGCATAGCGTTCCATTCAGAGAGAACGTCATTATGACTACGAGTAAAAATCAGAAAATTGCCTTGTACACGGTTGCCTTGGTTGCTCTTGGAGGGGTCATCTACCTGGCAGCGCCGCGCCTGTTTGCATCCGGCTCGCTGCAAACCACTAACGATGCGTTTGTCACGGCGGACTACACGCTGGTGGCGCCGAAGGTTTCGGGTTTCATTAGTCAGGTGCTGGTGGAGGACAATCAGCCGGTGAAGGCCGGTCAATTGCTCGCGAAAATCGATGATCGCGACTATCAGGCTGCGCTCCAAGCGGCCGAGGCACAGTCGCTGGTTGCGCAGGCGCAGTTGCAGAACGCGAAAGCGACTCTGGAGCGCCAGTCGTCATTGATCGCTCAGGCACAGGCCATGATGGCTGCAGATAAGGCTGAACAAGCATTCGCTGAGCACGAACTGACGCGTTACAGCCATCTCGCAGGCCAGGGCGCCGGCACCGTGCAAAATGCTCAGCAGGCCCGCAGCCGGTTGGATCAAGCCAGCGCTCGTCTGACCAATTCGACCGCTGCCTTGGCCGCTTCGCGCAAGCAGGTGGATATCCTCAAGGCCCAGCTCGACAGTGCCGACGCAAGCTTTAAACAGGCGTTGGCATCCTTGGAGCGGGCCCGCTTTGACCTGTCTTACACTCGCCTTGTGGCTCCGATGGATGGTGTAGTCGGTGAGCGTGCTGCGCGTGTCGGGGCCTATGTCAGTCCAGGCGCGAAGATCATGGCGATTGTTCCTCTGGAGCGCGCCTATGTGGTTGGCAACTTCCAGGAAACCCAGTTGACGCATGTGCAGCCAGGGCAGCCAGTGAAGATCCGCGTCGACACCTTTAGTGGCCAGAGCCTCACCGGTCGGGTCGAGAGTATTGCGCCGGCGACCGGGGTGACCTTTGCTTCGGTCAAACCGGACAACGCGACGGGCAACTTCACCAAAGTCGTGCAGCGGATACCGGTGAAGATTGCGCTGGATGCCGATCAGCCGTTGGCGAGCCGCCTGCGTGTGGGCATGTCAGTGGAAGCCAGTATCGAGACGCAGGACCGGCAGGGCAATGACGCACGTAAAGAGGTCAGCCTTCGATGAGTCGGACTTTCCCTGTTCAGCCATTACTGCTGTTGAGCGTGTTGATACTCCCGGCTTGCAGCGTCGGCCCGGACTTTCAGAAGCCTCAGGGGCCAGGCGACGTAAAGTGGTCCGTGCTGCAAGGCCAGGCTGCCGCCAGTCGCCCAGAGGCTTCGCCGCTTGAAGAACGCTGGTGGGACATCTTTCACGATACGCAGTTGTCCGCCCTGGCTCGCCGTGCTGTCACCAGCAGCCTTGATATAAAAATCGCCAGTGCTCGTCTGCAGCAGAGTCGAGCGGCGCGCCAGACGACCGCCGCCGATCAATATCCGAGCCTTGATGCCGGTGCCGGCTATGAGCGGGCACGCAACAGCAGCAAGGGCCTTAGCGACCCTTCGGGCAAGGATGGCAAGTCTGCCTTCAATCTCTGGGAGGGCGATTTCACCGCTGCCTGGGAGCCAGATTTATGGGGGCGGGTCAGACGCGAAGTGGAAGCGGCCGACGCATCGGTCGAGGTGGCTGAGAATGACCGGCGCATGGTCCTGCTGTCGATTCTGGCCGAGACCGCTCGCGATTACATTCAGCTGCGCGGCGTGCAGAGCACCCTCGCGGTCACTCGCGAAAACCTTGATGTTTCCCGGCACAGTCTGAGGCTGTCGCAGATGCGTTTGGCTGATGGCATCGCGACCAATCTGGATGTGGCTGAAGCCGCTGCGCAGGTCGCCGCGGTTGAAGCTCGCATACCGTCGCTCGAACAGCGTCAGGCGCAGTTGATCAATGCTTTGAGCCTGCTGTTGGCCGAGCCACCAAGAGCCTTGCAGGCCGAACTCGAGCGAGCGGCGCAAGTACCGCAAACCCCTCAAAATTTCGCCATTGGCTTGCCGTCGGAGCTGGCCGAGCGTCGTCCGGATATTCGTCGGGCCGAAGCCCGTCTGCATGCCACGACGGCTGGGATAGGAGTGGCCGAGGGTGATTTCTATCCGCGCATTCGTTTGTCCGGCAACGTTGGTTTCCAGTCGATGCAGCTATCGGATTTCGGGTCCTGGGGCTCACGCCAATTTGCTATCGGCCCACAGTTGAGCCTGCCGATTTTCGAGGGTGGACGTCTGCGTGGGATGGTCAGGTTGCGCGAGGTGCAACAACAGGAAGCGGCGCTCGATTACCAACAGGTGGTGCTGCGCGCCTGGCATGAAATTGATGACGTGCTGACCTTGTACAACGCCAGCCAACTGCGACGTGACCGACTGGCCGAAGCGGTGCGGCAGAACCGGATTGCGCTGGAAACTGCGCAACGCCAGTACGTCGAAGGGGCGGCGGATTTTCTCAACGTGCTGACGGTTCAGAGCGCTTTGTTGGCGAATCAGGAACAACTGGTGGAAAGCTCGACCACAGTCTCGTTGGCCATGGTTGGGCTATATAAATCTCTCGGTGGCGGCTGGCAGTCGATCTATCCGCTGGCAACGGCTGATGCCGGTACCCCTGATTGAGGCGCCAGGCCTTTCGAATCAATTACGGCGGACCTTGAGTCCGCCTTTTGTGTTGTTACATCATCGGAGAAAGTAAGCATGAATATATCGTTGCACGGAAAGCGCGCTATCGTCAGTGGTTCCACGGCCGGTATCGGTCTGGCTATTGCTTTCGGTCTGGCCGAAGCAGGTGCTGAAGTGGTCATCAACGGGCGCAGCGAGGAGCGGGTGCGCAAGGCTATTGAGCACATTCTGAGCCGACTGCCGGGTGCTCGGCTGATCGGTCTTGCGGCCGATCTGGGCACCGTGGAAGGCGCGCAGGAACTGTTCTCCAAAGTCTCGAATGTCGACATTCTGGTGAATAACCTGGGGATCTTCGAGCCCAAGGGTTTCTTTGATACTACCGATGCCGACTGGCAGCGTTTTTTCGACATCAACGTGATGAGCGCAGTGCGTCTGTCACGTCACTATGCGCCGGCCATGGCTGAACGTGGCTGGGGGCGGGTGTTGTTCCTGTCCAGTGAATCGGCGTTGCAGATTCCGACTGAAATGGTCCATTACGGCACCACCAAAACCGCGCTGCTGGCCATCTCTCGTGGCCTGGCGGAAACCCTGGCCGGCACCGGTGTGACGGTCAACGCAGTACTGCCGGGACCCACTCGCTCTGAAGGTGTCGGCGGTTTCTTCGCGCAGATGGCCGAAGAACAAGGCGTGCCGTCTGAGCAGCTGGAAAAGAGCTTCATCGCGCAACATCGTGCAAGCTCGTTGATCAAGCGTTTGGCGACGACTGAAGAAGTGGCGAGTCTGGTGGTCTACCTGGCGTCGCTTCAAGCCAGTGCAACCACAGGTGCGGCGATGCGTGTTGATGGTGGCGTGGTTCGCTCCATCGCCTGATGCAGAGGGTGACCGTTGACGGTCACTGCCGGCAAGAAGGCATGGGCGGTGACCGCCGGCTCAGACTGCCATAGACAACGTTTCGGTTGCTTTGGGGCTGGGACCGAAGTCGAAATCGGCAAACATCTTCGCGAAACGCTTGAGCGACTCAGGGGCATTCATGCGCTCCATCATCACTTCGATAAACACCAGTTCGTTGGATCATCATGGCGCCCATCAGACGGCCAAAGCCCACTCGGATAGACACCCAAGTTCGGCTATACGAAAGTGCGCTATCGCGGCCTGAGGAAAAACACCGCGCAGCAGGCCACACTATTTGCCCTGTCGAACCTGTGGATGATGCGAAAACGGCTGCTGGTTGCGGGAGAGGTGCGCCTGTGATGCGCGAAATGCGTGGCGAAAAGGCGCTATTCAAGGAAAAGCCATGATTTAAGAAGAGCTGAAGCCTGATTGTTGGCAGGCCACCGATTTTTGAACGCCAAATGACTGGAGTATCAAAAAATCGGTGGGTATTTCAGACCTTCCTTAAAGGGCGTGCGCCAGAGCAAAACCTTCAGATGCCTGGCAAAGTTGTAGCCCAGGTGGACAGCAGCAACCTGCAATTGCAGAGCAGCACCCCACAAGTAGAGCAGCGGGCCAATCGCAAGTAGGAAGGTAATACGCATTGCTGCAGCACCCTCAAGCCCTGGCCTAAAAAGCCGGGGCTGAGGACGTAGCGGGACGCCCATTTTCCCGTCCGCGAAAGTGCTTCTTCGTCAGCGTCGATTTCCGGGGGATGTTCGCCACTTATTCAGTGAGGGATCAGGCAGCAAGAAAACAAACTCTGGCCCTTCCCTTTATCTTCGCCTCGTATAGTTGCTTATCTGCCATCGTTATCAATTGTTGCCAATCTAGATCACCCGCCGGCGTCATGCTTGCGACACCTAATGAGATAGTCACCACGCGATCTACATCGGAAGCAGCATGCTCAATACCCAGCCCACGAATACGTGCTTGCATCTTTTCTGCAATTTCGATGGCTCCAGGAAGATCTGTATTGGGCAAAATGCACGCAAACTCCTCGCCACCATAACGCGCCACCAGGTCATAGGGACGCCTAACCGCTTCTGCTAGTGCCTGAGCAACCGCTCGCAAGCAGGCATCTCCCGCCTGATGCCCATAACGGTCATTGAAGCGTTTGAAAAAATCGACATCGACCATAATCAGCGACAATGGTTTCTGCTCTCGGAAACATTGTCTCCAGTCAGATATCAGGTGCTCATCGAACTTACGCCGATTAGCCACGCCTGTAAGACCGTCCATCATCGCCAGGGTACGCAGCAGGTCGCTCTGTAACTTGAGGGTCAAATGTGTTCGTACACGCGCCCTGACAATTACCGCATTGATAGGCTTACTAATGAAGTCAACAGCTCCCAGCTCAAGCCCTAACACTTCGTCAGAGTCTTGCTGCTGAGCTGTAATGAAAATGATAGGGATAGCACGGGTCAACGGATCGGCCTTTAACCGTCGACAGACTTCGTGACCATCAACGCCTTCCATGACCACGTCTAGTAGGATCAGGTCAGGTAGCTGGGTCTGACACAGGTTGATTGCTTGCTCGCCATTGGTGGCCATGAACACATGACAATATTCACGAAACAGCTCATGCAATACTCGAATATTGGTCGGCTGGTCGTCGACAATTAGGAGTTTAGGGCGAACATGAGTGAGTGGTAACCAAGCTTCCATAAATGGCTCCATCAAGCGATTTTCAAGAGGTCGCGGCCAATCGGTATCGCGGTGCCGAAATCAAGTGACTGCACCAGAATGACTAATTCGTCGAATCGATCGCGCAGCGGCGGTGGTGTTTTTGGCGCCAGTGCATCCGCCAGCTCTATCGCCTGAAGGTTGCCCGCCTCAAGCAATAGCAGAATTTGCTCTAGGGACTCTCGCCACTGTGTGATTGCAATGGGCTCCGAACGGGCATCAACATTCAAGTGCGCGGGCGGATCAAACTCCGTATTCAGTTTCTCAACACTAGCATGCAGCAACTTGCTTAACTCGCCGACACAGGCAGTGCTTGCAAGGACGGTTGGCACCGAAGCGTCGGTGTTGTGCAAAAGCATGGACTCCAGACGACCCGCGAGCGATGAAAGCGCCTTGGCTCCCATGGTGCCAGCACTGCCTTTTATGGCGTGAAGCGTACGTGTCGCTGCTAGAAGATCCTGACGCTGGATCTGATCATGCAACTCAGTCAGTTGCTTCTCGACTTCTGGGCCAAAGTTGCGCAAAACACTGTGAATCAAATCCAGATTGCTGCCAAAACGGCGCATGATTGATTCACGCGGCTCGACAACAGTCTCTTCTACAGCACACTGTTCTTCAGTAGGTACTGTCACGCTGCTCGTAGGTTTCACTTGAAGTAGAAGTGTCGCAACAAGTTGCTCCAAGTCTATAGGCTTACCGATGTGTCCATTCATGCCTGCTGCTAGGCAGGCCTCCCGATCACTGCTGGATGCATTCGCCGTCATCGCTACAATCGGCAGTGTTACGAAACGGCGGTCTCCGCGAATTCGGCGGGTTGCTTCAAAACCATCAATATCCGGCATCTGTATATCCATCAGTACGACATCAAACGGATCACCACCAGCCAGTACCTTGCTTACGCCCTCCAGCCCACCTTCCGCCAGCGTGATCTGCGCTCCCTCTGCTGTCAGCAACTCATCGGCGACCTGCCTATTGAGCATGTTGTCTTCCACTACCAGAAACCGTAGGCCGTCGAGGCGCCGGATCTTGTTGATTACCGGCTCGGCGCAAGACGCCTGGGCTTCGTTAGTGGTGTTGAGCGCACGTTGCACTGCACTTGCCAATTGCTTGGGGGTCACAGGCTTGATGAGGAAACCGATAAAAGGAGCATCTCCGGCTTGATAGGCATCAGCCAATACTTCATGACCATAAGCGGTGATCATGATCACTTTCGGTGGCGCACCACCACTCTGTTGTTTAATCATCCGCGCAGTACTGATGCCGTCCATATCAGCCATTCGCCAGTCCATTAGAATCAGATCATAGGCCTCTCCCTGCGCCCGCGCCTTGTGTACCCACTCCAGGGCTTGAGCGCCACTATTGACGTGATCTGCCTGCCCTCCCAAGGCTTGAACGGCTCTCCATAGCAGCTCTCCGGCGATGGCGTTATCGTCGACAATAAGAATTCGGGTGCTGGCATCGATCGCCGCGTGAGCAAGCTTTGGCAAGGGGGTCGTAGAAATCTCCAGATCAATATCGAACCAGAAACGACTGCCCGTTCCCACCTGACTCTCTACCTGCAGGTCGCCCCCCATCATCCTTACTAGGCGCTTGCAGATCACCAGGCCCAAGCCGGTGCCACCAAAACGCCTAGTGGTCGAGGCCTCGGCCTGAGTGAAACCATCAAAAATCCACTGAAGCTGTTCCCGACTGATACCAATTCCAGTGTCAGATACGGCAACACGTATGCTCACGGTATTTTGGCTGCATTGCAGCAGACTGAGGCTGACTACGACCTGGCCTTGCAGGGTGAACTTCAGAGCATTGCCTGCCAGATTGATCAGCACCTGCTGCAGTCTCAAGCTGTCGCCTATCAGGTCATTTGGCAAGTTCGAATCAAAATCGAACATCACCTCGACCTCTTTCTGTGCCTGGTTACCCGCCAATACAACGGCCAGCTCCTGCATAAGTGCTTCAAGTTCAAAAGGATGCACGTCCAGTTGTAACTTTCCAGCCTCAATCTTGGAGTAATCAAGGATATCGTTAAGCAAGCCCAACAACGACTTAGCAGCACTATGTGCCTTGCTCACATAATCAAGCTGCCGAACACTCAAGTCAGTGTTCTGCACCAACTGCAACATCCCCAGAACTGCATTCATTGGTGTACGAATTTCATGACTCATATTTGCTAAAAACGCAGACTTGGCCGCGCTCGCAGCATCGGCCTGTTCTTTAGCATAAAGCAGCCGAGACTCAAGCTCGCGCTGCGTCGTGATGTCTCGATTAATCCCGGTCAACCGCAATACAACACCCGCGTGGTCACGCTCGACTTGTGCTCCCGCGTGAATAGAACGTACCTGTCCATCAAGACGAACAATGCGAAATATTGAATCGTATACATCCCGCCCTTCGATCGCCGCATCGAGTTCTTGCGCAGCAATTATCAAGTCATCGGGGTGAACGCGGGAGCGCCAGTGCTCATAATTCAACCCATTATTTTGCAACGAAAGTGGTAGATCATAGAGTTCAAACATCCTGTCATTCCATTGCAAGGAGTTATCTTCCAATGTCCAGGACCAGATCCCCAACTCGGCAACTTCTGCAGCCATCAGCAATTGATCACGTGCCGCCAACAGTTCTCCGCGTTGTGTTTGAGTTGTAGCAAGACTAATTGCAAGTTTTTCCTCAACAGCCTTACGCTCAGTAACGTCCACCGCAATGCCCAAGTAACCACTCAATGCTCCGTCATCGTCACGCATAGCAGTAACCGATAATGTCACCGGAAACTGCGAGCCGTCCTTATGGACGTAGGTCCATTCACGGGTTTCCGCCCCCTCAAGTTCAGGCCTATGAGCGAGTACCCGAAACCCCTCGATCGCCAGACCATATTCACTGGTCAATTCGATACTGCGGGCTGCGACTTCCTCGGGGACATGAATCAGCATGGGGTTGTGGACTCCCAGCACTTCTGCGGCGTCATATCCCAGCAAATGCTCGGCGCCATTGTTGAACACACGAATAGTGCCATCCAGATCAGTCGCAATAATTGAGACCTCGGTAGCCGAGCGCAAAACGCTACCCAGCAGCAGATTGAGGTGTCGCAACTCAGACGTTCGTTGGGCGACCTGCTGCTCCAGATTAGAGTTGAGTTCGAGAATCCTGGCTTCTGCCAGCTTTTGCGAGGAAATGTCTCTCAGTGTCTTTGAGACGCCGACCACGTGTCCGGTCTCATCATAAATATGCGATATATTGACCGAAACCTCAACCTGTCGACCGTCCTTACAAATACGTTGCGTATCAAAGTTAGAGATCCGTTCTCCCTCCTTGATACGGGCAAGGTAGTCGGCTTCTTCGGCGACCAACTCCTTGGGAACGATAAGTGCGGCCATGGGCTTGCCGACAGCTTCTTCTGCGGTATAGCCAAGAAGCTGCTCCGCACCTTTGTTCCAGTTGGTCACGATATCGTCGAGAGTCTTGCCGATAATGCCGTCGGCCGAACCATCGACGATGGCGGCCAACCTTGCTTGCTCAGCAAAAATCTGCCGCCGTCGATGGCGGCTGAGGCTCACGACCCCAGTCAAAGCCGCCAACAGCAGGGTTACTAAGCCCCCAAACAAAAGAATGAGCTTTGGTGAGACCTGATGCAGGCGCTCGATAAATGAGGGGTGCGCGCTAAGCACTATCTGCCACTTTCGGCCATAGACCTCACGCTCAAGCTTGTGGGTCATTAGCACCTCATGACTTTTCAAGTCATCGGTACTCTCGTAGAAAACCTCCGCTTTCCCGGGGGTGGTGACATCAGTCAGTTGAAGGTGCACCGTTTCGTTTTCGATACCCAGGTCTTTCAGCACATCTCCAGTCAGGATTGCCGTGTAGGCCCAACCTATCGCCTGCGTCTCACGCTCCGTGACAGTTTCTGGGGTTGCTCCGCCACGGAAGATCGGCATGAGCACCAGGAAGGACTGCTGCGGTTTGCCAGTGGCTTGCACGAGCGTAATGGGAGCGGTGATACGGGCTTTTCCGCTTTTCACAGCACTTAGAGCGGCGGCATGACGGGATTGTTCTGACGCAATGTCCAAGCCGATAGCGGCCTGATTCCCCAGGACAGGTGCAACATACTGAATGATGTAACGCTCACCAGACTGTGGTGAGAACTGACGAACTGAAAAATCCGCTTTGCCATCAGCGCGCGCCAACTTGAGGAACTGACTTTCTTCCTGCTCCGGTACACGTCTCACAAACCCCATCACCCTAGCCCCGGGAAACTCGGTAGCAAAATCACGTGTGAGGCTATATCGGTCGAACGCCTCCCGACTGATGCCATGCTCACCTGCAGTCAACACCACCCCTCGGACACCACGCAGGCCATATTGGTAGAGGTTGAGACGACTCAGGACTGACACCGCCGCGTTTTCAGTGGCCGCAGCGACAGCGTCTGTAGCCCGTTGCTCATTCGTTCGCTCGAGGAGCCAACTCCCGAGAAAACTGAAACCAAAACCCAAGATAAGCGTGGCAATAACGCCCCAGCTCCATGTCCAAGTACTGCGTTTTCTCATCCACCAACTCCCTGCTGGGCGCGGAATTTGCTTCCGCCGCAAAATACCCCCCTGAAAGGGGCCTACTCAGCTTAGTTGGTATGCAACGCTTTCATGAAATAAGTTCAAACACCGTACATTCGCGATCTAGGGAAGGTCTGAAATACCCACCGATTTTTTGATACTCCAGTCATTTGGCGTTCAAAAAGTCGGTGGCCTGCCAACAATCAGGCGTCAGCTCTTCTTAAATCATGGCTTTTCCTTGAATAGCGCCTTTTCGCCACGCATTTCGCGCATCACAGGCGCACCTCTCCCGCAACCAGCAGCCGTTTTCGCATCATCCACAGGTTCGACAGGGCAAATAGCGTGGCCTCCCGCCGGCGACAGGCTGCCGCTTACCACCACATCGTTGGACTGGCTGGCAATCCTGATCTTCTGCTCGACGCCACTGTCAACCACCTGAATAGGCAAAGTGGTGTTCATGTTGATGGTTAACTAAGAGTGGATAGCGCCGGGCGAAACGTGCGTATAAGTCGCTAAGACAAAAAAGCCGCCAGCACAGCGATAAACACCCAGAAGGCATCCGTTTTTCTGCGCGATATGCACACGCCACAAATCCCTGGTGGTTAGTCATACTGCCCGAACACCGAAGTGGGGTGAACGCCCGGATCCCGTTGTATGCGGAGATGAGCTCCATCAACCCTGTGTCTCTGATACCGGCAGCGCTGAAGGCGCGCGGCGATGCGATCGCGATAGGGTTCGTCGGCTCTCTGGCATTGGGGGCAGGCCAGTTCTGCACAAACCCAGGGTTCTTGATCGCTGTCGAGGGCAGGTGGCCCGACAAACACGTGAAGCTGTCGCCGCACAGACAATGCTTACGCTGGGGATACATGCCGCCTTCGCAAAAGGGTCGCCGCTCTCTAATCAAAACCCACGGCGCAGGTAAGGCGTAAGTGCCAGGTCGTCTCACTCCCCGTCAATTGCAGCTCGCCCCAAGAGCTCGACAGTCGGCTTTTTTCGTTTGTAAGCATGCCCGCCGAGGGGGCCATGGTAACCGGGCGGCCCTTCCCATTTATGCGATACGCCAGTCGACTTGAGTAAGGCCTCAGGGTCGATGCCATTTTTGGCAAAAAACTCCAAATCCCATTCGAAGAAACTGGAAATCGCAATTATAACTCGTAGGGGGTTTGCCGAAGCCCAGTTCATGCTATTGGTGTTCAGTGGGAGATTTAACTTTATGGCCTCAACCATCCCCCATATCAAACGTCGTAACCGAAAATGCCATACGGACTCAAGGCTTCGCTCGATTACCTCACTCATTAACGGGAATTTCTGCTTACGAATAGCTGGGGCTAGTGCCACACGCACGGGCAGCGTTTTCAGCATGTTACTCAGATTCACTCGCTGCTGGTGTTTGGTGACGTTGTACATTTTTTCTAGGGCTGCTTGGATGGTATCTGCATACAACTGGTCTCTTGGATCGCAGCTTTCTCCAATAGAAACAGGTTCGCGCTTGGCCGAGCTAAGTTTTGCCACTAACCATTTGCCGTCATTTTCTTTGAGCCACCGAGTGGCTTTATAAGCGTTCGTCCAAAGGTGCTCCATCTCAACGTCTGACTTCAACGCCAGTAGCGTTTCAATTTTTTGTCGATACTGGTCCTTCCTGCTAGGCTCACCACCCTTACTTTTGTTTATGGCCGGCGAGACCGGTTTAGCAGCACCGAGAATGATTGCTTCACTACTCAGAGAAATTTCAAATTTCTCAGCACTGCCGAATAGGTGAAGAGCAATAATCAAGTGCCGTGCCAGCGGCATGTCTATTTGTCCCTTGTAAACCCGGAACCGAATCCAAGTATCCAGCTTTCCTTGCTCAAAGGCTCTGTCCATTTTCGACAGTATCTCATCACTATACTTATCTCGAATACTGGCGATCAGCTTAGCGGTGCTAACAAGCCCACCGTGATTAAATCCTAGTGTCTTGCATTTCCGTATGAAGCTGGAGCACAGCACCTTACTGCATACCGGCGGAATATTTCGCTGCAAAATTTCGTGCGCGAACGTAGCGAATTTCACCTCAATATCTGAGCATTTGCTCCCTACGGTCGCCGACAAAGGACTCCATCCACATAGGCATTCTTCAGATAAATTCGGAAGAAATTTCAGCTTCCGATAGAACGGAAGTGAACATTTAGGACAGGCATGGATGAGCGTCTCGCCATGACGCCAGCATGCAATGACTCCAGGTAGATGGTGTGAGCGATGCCAGTAGGAGTATCCAACCTCCAGGAGGTCCTGCTGGACGCAACTTAGACAAATTCTCGCCTTGCCGTGGATTGTTGACTCTCGACGGGGAACACGTGCCACCTCATGAGCTTGGAGCCCACCTGCTTCCTGGTCCGTCCCTTCGCTTAGGCCCAGGAAAGGTCGATAGGCCGGGAAAATCGTATTGCTGCTGATCAACTCGTAAAGGTTGCTTTCCATGTCACCTGGCAACCGCGCGGCAAGGTGATTGATCTGCTTGGGAAGCATTCCGACGCCGAACGGGCTCGAGCCAAACAGATCACGGAATGTTTCTGCCTCGGTTCTATTTCCAGACAGAAAATGGTACCGCGTGATGCGCGAATGCAGCATCTCGTCCGGCATCGACATCGGAAAAAAAAGTAGATCAGACATTATCCATCGACTTACGGGATAGGGAGCAGGAATGACACTTCTCAAATGTTTCGGCAACCCTTTTAACACACAAAATCCTGTATCAGGGTTAGGATTTTTGAATTCTTTTTAGATCAGGAAAAATTCAACACTGAGCTCTAACACCGTACTTCTCTACATTTTTATATACACTTTCAATTTTTTCGAAACCTCAACCCAGTAAAACTGGGGCTGCACAGGTACTGCACCCGAAATAGGGCTTCACACAATTGCACAGAAAATGCCTTTCTTCGCCTCGCCAGTGCTAAGCCGGGAAAGCCTGAGTGGAATGAAGACTGCATGCCCTCAGACAGGAAAGGTCCGGAAACCGTGGAAGGGCCGCGGTCGCGTGTGGGGACGGCTGAGTGCCGCGAGAAAGAAGGGCGGGAGGGGACCAATCGCCGATTGATCCCGTATTGAATCAGGGCTTCAGCCAAGACTCGACAGTGCTGGCCCCGTACTGAGACTTCCAGAGCTTCAGGGTTTTGTGATTACCCCCTTTGGTCTCTACCACTTCTCCGCTGTGAGGATTCAAGTATACCTTCAGGGCACGAGGCTTACGCTCCGGCTTTTGCTTGGGTTCTGTGACAGTGCGTGTAACCCCAGCCTTGGGGTCGAGCAGCTCGATGACCTGCCGCAGGCCAACGCCGTACTCGACCAGAAGGGCGCGAAGCTTCTGCTCAAATACGATTTCGCGTTTGAGCCCTTCATCATTTTTCATCGCTTCGAGCTCGGCCAACTGAGCGGCGAGCTGTTTTTCCAGGTGACGAAATTCAACCAAGCGTGACATTTGATAACTCCAGTTATTGGGACTACCCATCATCCTAAAGAAACGTGGAGCTTTATGCACGAAGCCTAGGAATATGGTGCCTCAGCACCGTATACGAATTACACTGCCGGCTGAATCTTGTGGCCTCGCAGCTTGATCGTGAGCTGAGGCGAATTTTCGACAGCACCGCGCAACTTTAGAGTTCCGTCCTGATAGTTCACACACCCTTTGGCCAACAACGTGTCATTATAGATTCTCACGACACTCACATTGCCCTCACGATACTTACGAACGGTAAACCGTGATTCGAAGTCACCGGACTCTCTCGGGATTTCCATTTGATAGAGGTAGTGAGTATCGTCTCCGCTCACCGAGCCATCCTTTACAACCACCAGCCCTTCACCAAAATCGCCGGTGCTTGCGCGAAACTCCACATGAAAAACTCCACTACTTGAATCGCCCCGGGTTTCGTAGACACCTCTTTGCCTTAAACTGAAGCCAATTAGGAGGTGCCATGAGCAACCCGCGTTACCCCGAAGAATTCAAAATCCAAGCGGTCAATCAAGTGACCGAAAAGAAGCTGCCTGTCGCTGATGTAGCGGCTCGGCTTGGCGTGTCGACGCATAGCCTCTATGCCTGGATAAAGCGCTACAGCAAACCTCAAGAAGAACGGCAGCAGGATGATGATCAGCACGCTGAGCTGCGTCGTCTGCGAGCGGAACTCAAGCGGGTGACTGAAGAGCGAGACATATTAAAAAAGGCCGCCGCGTACTTTGCCAAGGAGTGCGGCTGAAGTACGCCTTTATCAAACAGCGCGCGGGCGACTATTCGGTTCGACGGCTTTGCCTGACGCTGAAAGTCCATCCCAGCGGTTATTACGCCTGGCTGTCTGAGCCGCAATCTGCACGCGCTAAAGACGATCAGCGACTGCTGGGTTTAATCAAGCACTCCTGGCTGGAGAGCGGCGGCGTTTATGGGTATCGCAAAATCTATGATGATCTGCGCGAGGTCGGAGAAGACTGTGGTCGCCATCGTGTGGCGAGGCTGATGCGTCTTGAAGGGCTGCGCTCTCAGACAGGGTATCGACGTCGCCCTGGAAAGTACGGCGGTAAGCCAGCGGTCGCCTCACCCAATTTGTTGAAGCGCCAGTTCGATGTCGTAGAACCCAACAAGGTTTGGGTCACCGACATCACCTACATTCGTACGTATGAAGGCTGGCTGTATTTGGCAGTGGTGTTGGATCTGTTTTCTCGTCAGATCGTTGGCTGGTCAATGAAGTCGCAGATGACCAGTGATTTGGCAATTGATGCGTTATTGATGGCGGTTTGGAGGCGTAAACCGAAACAGGAGGTGATGGTTCACTCCGACCAGGGCAGCCAATACAGCATCTCCGATTGGCGCAGCTTTTTGAAGGCGAACAATTTGGTTGCCAGTATGAGTCGTCGAGGCAACTGTCATGACAATGCCGTGGCCGAGAGCTTTTTCCAGCTTCTGAAACGGGAACGGATCAAGCGGAAAATCTACACCACACGGGAAGATGCACGTAGTGATGTGTTTGATTACATCGAGATGTTCTACAACGCGAAACGTCGTCATGGTTTCAACAATCAGCTGTCGCCGGTAGAGTTTGAAAAGCGTTACGCAATGAGCTTGCAGGGTGTCTAAAGAACCCGGGGCGATTCAACTCATACCGAAAGCCTCTACTGATTTTAATATTCAAGCGCAGTAGATGTGCTTAAGGCAACTGGATATATGCTGTAACCTTTTGTAAGCCGGGTCAATACGTCACGTCCATTTCACTACGTAAACTAAAAAGCAGACTGAATGGGTTTGAAAATTGGATTTACTGCCTAATGCTCGCCATTCTATAGAGTGACGATTTCGAGATGGGCTTACCCTCAGAGATCAGCTTGAGCCTTGCCCACCGCAATCGCCGTTTGTGGAACACCTCCGACGACTCACAGACTTTGCGTAGTACTAGTGCACAGAGGGGCAGCTTCGTAAGTTGCTTCTCAAAGCGAGAGAGCGCATGTAGCTCTCGACCGATCCTCGTGCGTGAGATCCAAGCGGGCTTTCCCGGCAATGCGCGAAGCGCTTTGGCACATAATCCAACTGCTTCGGCCAGTTGCGCATCGAGAGCGGCGAAGACCTGGGCGCTATTCACTCGAGGCGCGTGCCCAGCGCTATGCTTGGCCGTGTATTCGGACAACCAGGTCCGATCACAGCGGTACAACCAGGCATACCCCCGACAGGCATGTGCCTTGTGATCGCGATAGTCAATCTCGAAGGCCGTTCGCTTTTCGTCGCGGGTCTTGCGCCACCGTGCCTCCTTCCAGGCCTCTGGTCCGCCAGGTATCTCACGGATAGCCCGATAGACATAGCTCAGGGAGACACCCAACTCGACGGCAATCATTCTGGCATCGGCCCCCGTGAGGGCTCGGGTCCACACGATAACCGCCGAGCCATCCAAAACCTTGACGGGAATCGCTGCAGGATCGCTCGCCGGTAGATTTACGCGATTTTTTGGTACGGGCGCCGCTTCGGGTTCAACTAGACGGCCAACACCTAGCACGTCTGCCATATCGATCCTCAACGCGCTGGCCAGCAGGATGTACTTGAGAGGATGGTGGGAACCTCTAGGCTTGCGTAGAAGCTTGGTGACCCAGGAAGTCGGCACCCCCTCGCACGACTCTACAAGAACCGAAAATTCGCAGGCACGCGGGAGCCCCGCACAGTAACAGACCATGTGCTGTGCTAGCTGCTCAAGATGCAGACGCAGTGCCTTGGAGGCAAGGTGGAACTCCGCCACGCCTTGCAAAAGCTTGGAGCGCACAGCCGACTGCGATAACGCACTAGCTCCCGATTGGAGCACCTGCTGAGAGCGCACAGCGATGTCGTGAAGCGCAGGCACGAAGTGCGGCGGAATATCGAGGTCGAGGGCGTGTGCCCGCACGCTTTCGTCATCGGGAAGGTTGAGTTGCCAGGAGATTCGGCTGGACCAGCGAAAATCTAGAACCCTAAGCAAGGTCCCGTGGTATGGACACACCAGTACGCCCGGAAGCAGATGAACCCTATGCCAGTAAGCGACTCCACCTTCAACCTGGTCCTGGGCAACACATGCTTCGCAGAAGCGCACTCTGGAGGCGAACTCAACCCGGCTAGCGTTGACGCCCAGCTTCAGCATCAATCCGCGACCATCGCCAGCCATCGAGGCGCAAGCGTGTTCCACCTGGTTCTGACTTAAAAAGGGCGCAAAGTACGGCAACAGCGTATGACGGCCGATCATTTCGGCTACCGACAATTCGGTGCAGGTGGGAAGCATGTCGGCAAGATCGCCCAGCCGGGACGGGAAGGGTGCATTCTGTGAAAACGCCGGGGCGGATTTCGCGCCGGCAAAAGCTCCATGCCAGCTTCGAACACCGCAAAGCCGTACATAGCGAGAAACCAAGCTGTGCAGCGTCTCGTCAGGGAATGCAGTGGGGAAGAAATGAAGTTTGGTGCCCATTTCACCACCTAGGGGGGTTACCCCTTGCGATATGTCGGCGAAAATTCGAACAGGTCGTTGTTCAGCCATCCAGCTTCCCGAAGAGCATCAAGTGGAGTCTTGTGCTCAATCAGTGCATCCAGCTCTGAGGTATCTACAGCAACTGCAATCGGCGGTTGGTTCACTTGAGCGGGACAGGCAGTAGAAGAGCCGGCAGGAGTCGACGCTGGCGATTTTTCGCGATGCCCCACACCCCGAAGCAGAGCAAGGCGTTCCGCCCGTGGTAGCCCGTCCAGCGCCATCATGTCGAGTAGTTGATCCTCAATCGGCAGCAGATCATCAAACTGTTTCATTCGCTTAGAATCTCTGCTGCGCAGAGCTGACAGAGCCGGCTTCAGGATCTGCATCTTGGAGTTACTCACCTTCTCAATGATCTCGGCGGTCACACACTCCAATCCGCTCTGAATCGCATAGCGCTGGCTCAGCACGAGCAACTTAACCAGGAAATCGGTGACGCCCTGAGTGTGCTCGTACAGCACATCATAAATTTCGCCGGTCAACTCTGCCGCCTGCCGACACCACTGGTAGCTCCAGAGGTTATTGACCAGCATGCGCCACTCGTCATCATCTCGCTCAAAGCGTTTGAATTCGATTGTTCCGATTCCACAGACTCGGCGGGCGATACGCATGACTTCTGAGAACAGGGAGATCATCGAGTTCGTACCGCTGAAAACGACGGGAATGCCGATGTTGTTCACCAGGTTCAGGAAGAAAGTCAACATGCTGTCCTTACCACCCGTTTTCGCCAAGTGAAGGTTTTGCAGCTCGTCGATCAGCAAGGCACCGATAAAGAACGTGCTGGCCACCTGCTCCATCTGTTTCAGAGCGTCTTCAATGTTCCGGTACCTGAACCGCTTGTAGTAGTTCTCGTCTCCCAGCGCTTTGCCCACTGCATGGAAGAACTGCAGGCAGAACCCTGCCAAGGACCCGTCCCGGGGACAGTCGAGCTTGAGCCAAGTAATTTGGGTGTGGATAAACTGCTTCCCGTCATACCGCTCATGCCGAATCGTCTGTGGATAAAGGCTCAAGATGGCATGGAGCGCCGTCGATTTTCCAATTCCGCTCAGGCCAACAATCGTGAATGACTCCGCAGTGGACTTGAAGCCGCCGTTGTAACGCTGCGTGCCCGACAGTGAGTGCAGATGCCGGACCGTAGCAGGTGACGTCGGATTACGCCCAACGTAACCGCGGCGGATAAGCAGGGAGAACTGAGCCTCCAGATCTAGGTGCAGCAAGAACGGTTGAACCACCGTTCTCAGCCGATCAATACAGTGCAGTCGGGTAGCACCTTCAAGTGCCAACTCTTCCGGGTCAACCGGCTGAGGAAGGTTCGAAATCAGCTCCATGGCCACCTCCTCCGAAAGAATTGGGGGTAGGGCCTCAATCAGCGGATTGCCCGCGTATTCGCGAATGTCCTGCTTGATGTAGCTCGCTAACGTCAGTGCGCCTTTCATTGCGTCTGTCCTGGGCGAATTCGTTTGAGCAGATCGATGACCTGCGCAGTGCGCGGTCCGGCGTAGGACTCTTTGGCAGCCGGAACCTGTGTAGAGGCCGGTCGAGCAGGCTCCGCACGGACACCATCAGGAACTACCGCATTCTCACGCTCCCGCGCCTTTTCTTCGGCGCGGTTTTCGCGAATGTTCCCCACTGCCTCAGCCTTTGTAGTGGGAGCAGGCTCAAGCTTGCGCTCTGCGGCTGCGTCGCCAAGGATCTGATTAATCTCATCGGCAAGCTGAACACGGCCTTCCAGCTCGGCGTGGATATGAACGGGGGGCTTTTGACGATAGGCTTCGAGCAGATCGTAGATTTCATCCGACCGATAATTGGCATATTGGACCTCCGACTTCCGGAGATCGCAGCGGATGAACTGCTTGGCGTCACCTTGGATCCAGATATGCGCTGCTGAGTTTGGGTCGTACCAACACTCGACCGACCAGACCCCGCTGCTACGGGCCTTGGCAAACCACTGCTTCTCCACCGCCATCTCACAGACGTAATGCATGCCTCGGAACATCAGCCCGCGCTTTTGAACTGTTGCGCGCTCTCGAGGCAGCAGGTGAAGGTACACTAACTCGTCCGGGCGGTTGTTAGGCTCGATCAACTCGTTCTCGGAAGCCCAGGTCCAGATCCCGATTGGGGTAGGCTCGACGCCATCTTTCATCATCGCCTGTGTCAGCCGCTCAGGCTGCCGGTGATGACGGTTGTAGTGAAGGACGCTCTTGATGGTGATTCGAGTGAACTCTTTCAGATTGAGCCTTGCGTCCAACCGGTAATCCCTCTCCCCACGCTCTTTTTCGCGCGCAGCGACTCCACCTGGAAGCCACCTGATTCCGGTGAGGTGATTCAAAATGCCGAACCGGCTCTCGACCATCGACTTCCAATCTGGCCGGTAAGGCGGAGCAGTCCCCATTTCGATACCCAATCCCGAAGCGAGCCCTTCTGCTGCTAGCGACAGCATCTCACCCCTGTCAGCGTAAATGCTGTTGGGCAGGTGATGGCAGTCCCACTCTTCAGGACTGATCTCAACACCGTTCTGCGCGCAAAAATCGACCTTTGAGTTAAATGCATTGAACAGCGCTTGCCTGGCACCATTCCAGCTAGGGCCTTCCAAGCCAACATACAGCCCCACGATCATGCCGGAAAAACTATCAATGACGACATAAACAACAGGCCGACCGATGATCATCCGTCTAGAGTAACTGTTCACCAAATAGATATCGGCAACAGTCGCATCGATTTCGAACTGGTGACAGGGCCCCCGAAGCCAGTCGCGTACTGTACCTGTCAGAGGGCGGCAATCCTTGAGCCACTTGGTCATCCCCTTTCGCCCACGCGCAGTTTGGACTTCATCGAAAAATATTTGTCCCCAGTACCTAAACTGCCTTTGGTTTGGGATCTCCTCTTGTGGAAGCAGGCGAAGCTCTTGCTCACCTTTCTTTGAAGGATCTCGAACTGAATAAAACATCCTCAACATTTCAGTGTAAGCACTAGAAATTGTGGATGTTTTGTCATCTACATAAAGTTCATACCCTACTTTAATGCAGCGTTTGTCGACCGCGTTTAACATTTTGGTTGGGGGGAGCAGCACACCTTGGAATTTAGGTTTCGGCCCAGGTGGTCTTCTTGAGTCGTAATTTCTTGACGCAACCCCTACCGCAGCGTAGTTCTTCAACAATGCATTGCGCACCTGGCCGAAAATCCAATAGCGATAAAGCAGCCGATAAATAGTTTTCCTTTGTATACCAAGGTCTGCAGCTCTATTGCCTACCAAACGCCCCATTTCACCGTTGACGAAAATCTGACCCGGGTAATCAGGATCAAACAGTGGGGCTATGATGCCCCATTTTTCGTCCCTGCTTTGCTTCGCTTTTTCATCAAGATCCTCCTCCAGAACCATCATGAATTCTGGGGTGACGACGGTTACCGGTTTGGTATCACCCGTTTCAGCCGAGCGGCGCAAGTCCCCAAGGCTAGCACCATATGGCTGCTTGGGTGGACCAACCAGATCAATTAACACTGCCAGGTCATTTTTTTCATCGATGTAGATGACCCTAACCATGGAGGCTATGACCGAACTCTCGGTAACAGGCTCAAAAACGCCATTCATGAAAACACTCATGACGCACTCTCTCTCAACAAAGCCTGAGGTTGGAATACTTCGAATTTCGGTAGGGGACCTGTAAGTAAAAGTGCAGAGTTGGTCAAATCAACCTTTAAAACCTTGGTCCAAATCAGATGGAAGAATATTCCACGAGCATCGGCATAGTTTATTGACAGTCGAGAAGCAATTTTTCGCAGACAGTCCGCCAACGTCCATGGATAGAATTTGCTTTCCTCCAAATTCTCAATGAAACTTTTATGCAGAGCTGGCTTCATTAATTCTCGTGGCAACTTGGCGTAGCTTCTGAGCAAACCGAGATTTTTAACAAGATTCGGAGTGAAATACTCTTCGGTGATGATGGTCCAATCAACACCTTGGCTCTGCCAGAAGCGCCGCTCAA
This sequence comes from Pseudomonas fontis, assembly GCF_028656955.1. GTDB lineage: Bacteria > Pseudomonadota > Gammaproteobacteria > Pseudomonadales > Pseudomonadaceae > Aquipseudomonas > Aquipseudomonas fontis. The sequence continues at coordinate 719 of NZ_JAMDGY010000078.1, read as the reverse complement.
TTGCAAACTTTGCTAAAGTTTGCTTGTACCCGTCGCCTTGCAAGTCGGACCGATATTTAACCGTTCTCGCAATCGATTTGAGGCTTCCGTCTGGTGTCCTGACGGTCAGGAGGAAGTCTGTAGTCATCACGCAGGGCTGCTTGGTGCGTGGGTACATCGGATAGCGTACACCGATCGCGCTGGCTATAGCTTGGGCCTGCGGGAGGGGCAGCAGAGGATACTGCTCACGAATATCGACGACGTCTTCAGAGAATTCGGTGACTAGGAAGTAGGACCGCTCCAGGTCCGACAGGAGGTGATGGATCCGGTCGATCTTTACGCCTTGGATTTTGTGGGACCTCCCCCTCGACGGGACATCCTGGACACGCAACCAAGGCACATAATCGACCCCGACACCTCCCCCAAATCCATTCGCAATGTGCCGTTCGATATCCTGCTGTGATGCAAATCTTCGACCTCGCAACCCCCGCCTCCTCAGTTCACACGAACCGCTTCACCTCATGCCGGAAAATAGTTGTAGGAAAAAATGACCTCATCGGGGCATTTTTGGGGTCGACTCCTACACTACACCCGCTGGAATTCGAAGCGATGAATCCAGACCAAAGGAAGATCCAGAAATGGAAAACCCCCGTAAATACGGGGGTTTATGGCTTGTGTCAATCTATAATTCTTTGTGTCAAACTTTAATGCCCTGTGTCAATCTTTAATGCAAAAACACA
>NZ_JAMDGY010000077.1 GCF_028656955.1 Pseudomonas fontis | reverse complement strand
CAAGCCTGCGTTCATGGTCAATCTAATTCAGCGCGGTTGCCGGCTTTGCTGGCGCTTTGCGCCAGATCGCGGGGCAAAGCCCGCTCCCACAATGACTCTGTGCAAGACAGTTGCTCCTACAGTGCAGCCCGCTGCTGGCCAGGGTCACGCGTTTTTCCTGCGACCAGCTGAACTGTGGGAGCGGGCCTTGTCCCGCTCCCACAATGACCCTGTGCAAGCCAGTTGCTCCCACAAAGCTGCCGATCCCGCGGCAATCTTGAGAATGACTTTCAATAACTGATGGGTTTTTTCTCACCCTGGCGCCTCGTAGGCTGATCCATAGGCAAAAGACATTTCGCCGATCGAGCAGAGAAATTTCCCATATGCGCTCAACCCCCCTATGCTTGCGGGTGTGGCGGCATTTAACGTGCGAAACTGCCACCCACCCCAGTCGGTTACTACGACTAAAGACACTCAGCAGAATCTTTTGCTCGTGGAATTAATTTTCAACGAATGCGTCTTTAATGAAGGGAAAGAGGGAAGCGCCGCCAAGCCTTTCCGTCCTCCGTGGGCACCGCCTGCGAGGCATTTAAAGTTACCAAGGAGAAATACATGCTGATACTCACCCGCAAGGTTGGCGAAAGCATCGTCATCAACGACGACATCAAGGTCACCATTTTAGGCGTCAAGGGTATGCAAGTGAGGATCGGCATCGATGCACCCAAAGATGTACAGGTGCACCGTGAAGAGATCTACAAACGCATTCAGGCTGGCAGCCCGGCACCGGAGAAAGACACACACAACGAATGACCTTTCCATGACTTGAGCCGCACGGATGCGCTTGGTCCCGGCATGAAGCCACTTACAGGTCGCAATGACCTCAAGACGTTTCAGCAGGCCCGATCAGCTTTTTCACCGTGGCGATCAGCGCATCGAATTCGAAGGGCTTGTCCAGCACGGCTGCGAACAGCTCAGGGTTGTCGCGCCCAATACTCGCCTGGGCTCCGCTAATCAGGATGATCGGTACGCTGCTCAGCGTTAGCTGGGTACGCACCGCCCGGGCCAGTTCTTCCCCGTTCATCAGGGGCATCATGTAGTCGGTGATGATCAGGTCGACTCGTCCCTGCTCCCGCGCCAATCCCTCAAGCACCTCCAGTGCCTTCACGCCATTACCCGCGCGCTCGACCCGGTACCCCTCGTCTTCAAGGGCATAGCCAATGATGTCGACAATCAAGTACTCGTCGTCTACGACCAGTATCGTGCTCATGGGTACCACGCCACGGTCTTCATGACCTTTCCACCGTCGCCGCAGTGCCAGACAACACCGCAGTCGCCTCATTGAATGCCTTTTGCAGGTCGATGCCCGCGCTGCTGATCACCATCTCCAGCAGCGCCGGGTCGTACTGGCTGTCACGTACCTTGAGAATCGACAGCAGGCGTTTAAGTTCCGACTCCAGCTCGACAAAGCGCATCAACAGCAGGTTGTCGACGATGCTCGACAACTCCGGTGCCGGCGCGTTGATTTCCGAGCCGAACAGGGCGCGCAGCTCGCCCATCAAGGCACGGAAGAATTCGTTCAAGCGCGCCGGGTTGGTGGCCAGGCGAGTGAACGCGCCCAGGCTGTCGATCAGCACACGTTTGACCTTCAACTCCTTGACCTTGCGCAGCAGGCGCGCGCCAACATCATCGAGCAGCCCTTCGGTGGTCGGCTGCCAGGCAATGTGCAACGCCCCGCTCTGCTCCAGGGCGGTGAAGTCCATGCCCAGCGCCTGCGCCTTGAGCCGCAGGCGCGCCGGTGTTTCGTAGAAGCCGAAATGCAGCCCCGGCGCCTGCACCGTCGACGCCCCCAGGAACGCCGTGCCCAAGGAAGTCTTGCCGACCCCGGACGGGCCCATCACCAGTGTCACCGAACCGCTGGGCAAACCGCCGTGCAGCAGCCCGTCGAGCACCCCGATGCCGCTGCCGACCCGCGCCAGCGTTTCGCAACCCTGGTTGGACGGGTGGCTGTGCAACGACTCGATGCGCGGGTAGACCTTCAGCCCCGCGTCAGTGATCTCGAACTCGTGCAACCCCGACAGCGCAGCACTGCCTCGGGTCTTGCGCAACTGGATACGGCGTACCGAACGCGCGCCGTGCAGGTCTTCACCGAGCTCGATAACGCCGTCGACCATGGTGTGTTCTGGGCTGTCGTCTTCGAGCCGCGAGCTGGTCAACAGCAGCAAGGTACAGCCGGCAAATGCCGCATGGCCTTGCAGCTCGGAGATGAACTTCTTGGTGTCGAGCGGAGTTTCCGCACGTGAGCGCGCGTTGAGCAGCCCATCGACGATCAACAGCGTGGAGTCCTGCCGGGCGATCTCGCCGCGCAGCAACTTGACCACTGCGCCCAGCCCGTCGGTTTCCAGGGTGTCGAAGGCGCTGAGAAACTGGATCTGCTTACCCATCTTTTCCGCGTCGTAGAAACTCAGCGTGGCCAGGTACTGGAACAGACGTTCGTGCGATTCGCTGAGCAGTGTGGCCACCAGCACCCGCCCGCCCTGCTCGACGTGGTTGAACGCCAGCTGGTTGGCCAGGATGGTCTTGCCCGAGCCGGGCCGGCCCTGGACGATATAGGACGAGCCGACAATCAGGCCGCCCTTGAGCAGGTCGTCCAGCCCCTCGATACCCGTGACCAGGCGTTTGAGCTGTTCCACGATGCGTTCACCCCTTCTCGGCAGATTCAACATTGGAGGCTTGCCAGACCGGCAGGCACAGGGTCATGCAGGTGCCCTCCCCCGGCGTACTTTGAACATGGATGCCGCCATTGCTTTGCTTGGCGAAACCGTAGACCTGGCTAAGCCCAAGCCCGGTTCCCTTGTTGAAACCCTTGGTGGTGAAAAACGGCTCGAAAATGCGCGGCAGCACCTCGGGCGCGATGCCATGGCCGTCGTCATGGATGCTGATCAGCACGAAGTCGCCGACCAGTTCGTCCCATTCGCCGGCAAGCACCTGGTGACGTGCATGCAAGCGAATCAACCCGCTCGCCCCGACCGCATCACGCGCATTGAAGATCAGGTTGAGCAGCACCATCTGCAGTTGCGCGGCGTCCACCTCGACATCCGGCAAGGGCGCATCGACGCCAACTTCCAGGATGATGCCTTTGGGCAGCGCCTGGGTCAGCAGCGCACGGGTCGATTCGATCAGCTCGGGCAGATTGACCTGGGCCATCTCAAGGGTCTTGCGCCGGGCAAAGCTCAGCAGTTGCTGGGTCATCTGGCTGCCGCGCTCGCCGGCATCGAGAATATGCCCCAGCAGGCGATCAACCCGCTCCGCATCCTTGCTGTGCATGGCCAGCTTGGCCGAGCCGATGATGATCGTCAGCAGGTTGTTGAAGTCATGCGCCATGCCACCGGTCAACTGCCCCAATGCTTCGAGCTTCTGTGCCTGGAACAGCTGGGCGCGCATGGCATCGAGCTGAATCGCCGCTTCACGGCGGTCGGTGATGTCCCGGGTGATTTTCGCCAGGCCAATCACCTCGCCCTCGGGTGAGCGCACCACATCCAGTGCCGTCAGGGCCCAGAACTCGCTGCCGTCCTTGCGCACGCGCCAGCCTTCGTCCTGCACCTGGCCTGCGCTCAGGGCGCGGTTCAACAGCCACGCGGGCTTGCCTTCGGCGCAGTCCTGCACAGTGAAGAAGCGTGAGAAATGCTGGCCAATGATTTCCTCGGCCTGGTAACCCTTGATGCGCTGCGCCCCGGCATTCCACGAAACCACATAGCCGTCCAGGTCGAGCATGTAGATGGCGTAGTCCACCACGGTCTGCACCAGTTGCTCATAGCGACTGGTGCGCAGCGCGTGCAGGTCAGAGCGGTCGGATGAATCCATGGCAGCCCCACAGATACCGCGAGAGACAATGGGAGAATAGACAGCATACGCTGCCTGCAATTCACTGCCCGGACAATCGACGCAGCCGGGGCTAGCGCTGCGCCTGACGAGCCGGCAGCGCCATGCGCAGAATGTGCAGGCACAACAACAAGATGAGCGTAGCACCGGCGAAGGCGAACAGCCGCTGCATAAGCGGCAGGCTGGCTTCGGCGCTGCTCACGAACAGGGTGACACTGGCCCCGGCAAGCACCAGGAACAGCAAGCAGCCCGCCAACCACACCTTGATCACCAGCGCCCGCCAATACCAGCGAACGCGGGGTCTCTGTTGCGGGGTTGAGCTTGACGGTTGCACAGCGACGGTCTCCGACGTGGATCCAATAATGCCGCGATACTCGCCCAGTGATACTTGCGCGTCAACCGGCCACAGCAAAATGCCCCCGCGCCGGGCAGCCAACTTGATATAGTTCTGCCCATGCCTTCAGGACGAAAAGCGCTGCGCGAGGACCCAGAAGTGGTAGCAAATGAACGCATGAAAGGCATCCACGACGACCTGGAACACACCGCCGACGATCTCGAAGAGATCGCCCGTGGCCTGGCCGGGCATGCCGTCTATCTTTCCCATTCGATTCACACCCAGGACGCCCGCGACGTGAAGGCGCGGATCTCGGGCCTGAACACCTCGATCAACGACCTACGCCATGTAGCGGACTCCATCGACACCTGAGCACGGACGCCCCCGATGCTGCCAGCACACACCCCGCAAAGCCATCGTCGCGCCCATGTCACGCGCCTGCACAAGCGCCGTGGCCACGTCGGCCTGCTGTTTGTCGGGGCGCTGTCGGTGCTGGCGGGCATGACCGACGCCATCGGCTTTCTTGCCACCGGTGACTTTGTCTCGTTCATGAGCGGCAACACCACACGCCTGGCGGTTGCCCTGGGTGACGGTCACGGCGCCTTGGCGGCGAGGCTGACGCTGCTGATCCTGGCGTTCGTCGTGGGCAACGCACTGGGGGTGATCATTGCTCGCCTGACGGGCAAGCGCGCCTGGCCGCTGCTGGGCCTGACCGCCCTGCTCCTGCTCGGCGCCGGGCTGTGCGGGCTGCAGGCCGAACTGCTGGCCATGTTCAGCGCGATCATCGCCATGGGCATGCTCAATGCAGCCGTTGAGGAAGTGAACGGCCTGCCCATCGGCCTGACCTATGTCACCGGCGCCCTCTCGCGGTTTGGCCGTGGCCTGGGCCGCTGGCTGCTCGGTGAGCGGCGCAGCGGTTGGCGCGCGCAACTGGTGCCCTGGGGCGGGATGTTTTTTGGCGCGGTGCTGGGTGGGCTGCTGGAGCTGCACTTGGGCTTCGCCGCGTTGCTGGCCAGCAGTGCCCTGGCGGCGTTGCTTGCGGTGGCGTCGCTGTTGATTCCACGGCGCTGGGTGCAGCGCTACATGGCGCGCTAGACGGTTGACGCAAATATAACGATGAGTTATAAAGCGCACTTGATCTGGAGATGAAAAGCTCACATAGGCAACTTGCCTGGTGGCCTTTACACTGTCCGTTCAAGTGCGGGGGTGGTGAAATTGGTAGACACAGCAGACTTAAAATCTGTCGGCGCAAGCCTTGCGGGTTCGAGTCCCGCGCCCCGCACCATCACTTAAAAGCGCCTTTATGGCGCTTTTTTGCTTTCTGCCGTCAGCACGTCCCTTCTCCTGAAACTGTACAAGCGGTTTGACTTGTACAGATTTCGCTCTAACCTGCAAATTAGTTGTACAAGATCGCAATCCTGTACAACAAAAGCCCTCGAAGCTCTTCGGTGCAGGTCATGTCTGAGTATCTCAAACGCTTTGCCCAGCGCTTTTGCGAAGTCGATGCCGCGCACCTCGACCTGCTGGCCGAGTTGTACAGCGAGGACATCCAGTTCCGCGACCCCCTGCACCACGTGCAAGGGCTGCCGGCGCTGCGCCAGTACTTCGCACAGCTCTACGCCAACATCCACGACCTGCGTTTCGAGTTCCACGCCTACGACCAGGTGCAAGAAGGCCTGGGCTACCTGCGCTGGACCCTGCACTACCGCCACCCGCGCCTGAACGCCGGCAAGCCGGTCGCCGTGCGCGGCTGCTCCTGCCTGATGTGGGATGACAAGGTCCGCGTCCACCATGACTACTTCGATGCCGGTGCACTCCTCTATGAGCATGTGCCCGTGATGGGCCGGATGATCAGCTGGTTGAAAGGGAGGCTCGCATGAAGCGCATCTGGCTGACCGGCGCCAGCAGCGGCCTGGGCGCAGAACTGGCGCGCGAGCTACTGCGCGGCGGCCACCGGGTGGCGGTCAGTGCGCGCAACCGTAGCGCGCTGCAAACCCTGGCCAATATCTGGGGCGCCCAGGTGCTGGTACTGCCGGGTGACCTCAGGGACGCCGCGCAGGTTCGCCAGATCGGCCAGCAGATCGAACACGCCTGGGGCGGGCTGGACCAGGTGGTGCTCAATGCCGGGACCTGCGAGTACATCGACAGTGAGCAGTTCGACGCTGGGGTCATCGAACGCCTCGTCGCCTCCAATCTGTTGGCTACCAGCCATTGCATCGAAGTCGCCCTGCCGCTGTTGCGACGGGGCCAGCAGCCCCACCTGGTGGGCGTGGCCAGCTCGGTAACGCTCCTGCCCCTGCCCCGTGCGGGCGCCTATGGCGCGTCCAAGGCGGCGCTGCGCTACCTGCTTGAATCCCTGCGCATCGACCTGGCCCGCGAAGGCATCGACGTGACCCTGGTCAGCCCCGGCTTTGTCGATACCCCGCTGACCCGGCAGAATGATTTCCCCATGCCAATGTGCTGGCCGGCCGCCAAAGCCGCCCAGCACATCGCCACGCGGCTGGACCGGCGACCTTATGAAATAGCCTTCCCGGCGCCGTTCATTTTCGGCCTGCGCCTGGCTGCGCTGCTGCCAAAACGCGTGCAACTGATGCTGGCCAAGCGTATGTCGCGCCCGCTGCGCGAGGCACCGCAACGATGAAGATTGCCATCATTGGCAGCGGGATTTCCGGCCTTGCCTGCGCCTACCTGCTGCAACGCCAGCATGCGATCACGGTATTCGAGGCTGGCCCGCGCATTGGTGGCCACACCCACACGGTCGACGTGCTTGTGCAGGGCCAGCATTACGCCGTGGACACCGGGTTCATCGTCTACAACGACTGGACCTACCCCAACTTCATCCGCCTGCTTGGGCAACTGGGCGTCGAGTCCCGCCCGACCGAGATGAGCTTTTCGGTGCACGATGCGCACACCGCGCACGAATACAACGGCAACACCCTCAACAGCCTGTTCGCGCAGCGGCGCAACCTGCTTTCACTGCCCTTCTGGGGCATGCTCTATGACATCCTGCGCTTCAACCGTGAAGCCCTGCGCGACCTTGAGCAGCAACGGGTCAGCGATGTGCTGTCGCTAGGCGACTACCTGTTGATGAACCGTTACGGCCAGCGCTTCATCGACCACTACATCGTGCCCATGGGGGCGGCGATCTGGTCGATGCCGCTGGGGCAGATGCTCGCCTTTCCACTGCAGTTCTTCGTGCGTTTCTTCAAGCACCATGGCTTGCTGTCGGTCAGCGACCGGCCGCAGTGGCGGGTGATCCGTGGCGGTTCACAGAGCTATCTGGCGCCGCTGTGCGCGCCCTTCGCCGAACACATCCGCCTGAACTGCCCGGTGCTGGGCGTCGCGCGTGACAGCACGGGGGCCAGGCTGTTCAGCCATGCCGGGAGCGAGCACTTCGACAAGGTGGTCTTCGCCTGCCACAGCGACCAGGCGCTGCAGATGCTGCATGACCCAAGCCTGGCCGAGCGCGAGGTGCTCGGCGCCCTGCACTACGCCGACAACGACGTGGTGCTGCACACCGACACCCGCTTGCTGCCACGCCGGCCGCTGGCCTGGGCCAGCTGGAACTATCGCCTCGGTGGCCATGCGGCCCAGCCCGCTGCCGTGACCTACAACATGAACATCCTGCAAGGCATCGAGGCCCCGGTGACCTTTTGCGTCAGCCTCAACCAGACCGAAGCCATCGACCCTCAGAAGATCCTCGGTCGCTATACCTACGCCCACCCACAGTTCAGCCTGGCGGGTGTGCAGGCCCAGGCCCGCCATGCAGAAATTTCCGGCCAGCAGCACAGCTATTACTGTGGCGCCTATTGGGGCAATGGTTTCCACGAGGACGGCGTGGTCAGCGCGCTGCGCATCGCGGCAGCCTTTGGGGAGCAGCTATGAACAGCGCGCTGTACCTGGGCTGGGTCAGCCACCGGCGCTTTGCCAAGGGCGGGCATGCCTTCGCTTACCGCATGGGCCTGCTGTACCTGGACCTCGACGAGCAGGACGCGGTGCTCGCCCTGTCGCCCCTGGCCGGTCGCGGGCGCTTCGCAGCCTTCGCCTTCCGTGAGCAGGACTACCTGCCCGCCTTTACCCAGGCTGGCCAGCCACTGATTGAGGCCGTGCGTGACCAGCTCGAAGCGGCCCTGGGCCATCGCCCGCAGGGCCCGGTGTGCCTGCTGACCCAGCCACGCAGCTGGGGCCTGGCGTTCAACCCGGTGAGCTTCTTCTATTGCCATGAGGCCGACGGACGCCTGGCGGCGATCCTCTGCGAGGTCACCAACACACCCTGGCGCCAGCGCTTCCACTATGTGCTGCCCGCCGCCAATCAAGGCCCCTGGAACTTCAGTGTGGCCAAGGCATTCCATGTCTCGCCCTTCCTGCCAGCGGACCTGGAATACCGCATGCACTTCTGCACCCCCGGGCAACACGTGCGCGTGCGCATGGAAGACTGGCAAGGCGACACTCGGGTATTCAGCGCCTGCCTGCAACTCACGCGTATCGCGCTGGGACGTGCCAGCCTGCATCGCTACCTGCTCAGCTTCCCCTGGATGGCCGGCAAGACCGTATTGGCGATCTATTGGCAGGCCCTGCGCCTGCTGCTCAAACGCAATGCCCTGTTCAGCCACTTTTCCGCCCACGGTGCCTGGCGCCTGGCCCGGTTGCGCCCTGAGGAATCCCCCCATGAAGAGCCCTGACACCATGCCGGTGAAAAGCCTGGCGCCGGCCGGCAATGGCCTGGGCGTGGCACTGCTCAAGCGCGCGGTGCTGTACCAGTTGCGCCAACTGCGCCGTGGCTACCTGACCGTGCTGGAACCGGGCGGCGTGCACCACATGGGCAGCGCTGGCGATCCGCTGTATGCGCAGATCCAGGTGCTGGATGAAGCGCTCTGGGGCATGGTCGCCTGCAACGGCTCCATCGGTGCTGGCGAAGCCTATATCCATGGCTACTGGACCACTCCCGACCTGACCGCCGTGGTCCGCGTACTGGTCAGCAACCTTGACGTGCTCGATGCCATGGAAGGCGGCCTGGCGCGTCTGGGCCGGCCCTTGTTGCATGGCTTGCACTGGTTCAACCGCAATACCCGGCGCGGCGCGCGGCGCAACATCGCGGCCCACTACGACCTGGGCAATGTCCTGTTCGAGCACCTGCTGGACCCGAGCATGATGTACTCGGCCGCCATGTTCCGCAGCGCCCAGGACAGCCTGCAACAGGCGCAGCAGTACAAGTTGCAGCGCATCTGCCAGAAGCTCGACCTGCGCCCGGAGGATCACCTGCTGGAGATCGGCACTGGCTGGGGCGGGCTGGCGATCTATGCCGCGCAGCAACATGGCTGCCGGGTCACCACCACGACCGTGTCTGCCGAGCAGTACGCCTATGCAAAGCAGCGCATCGAGGCACTTGGCCTGCAAGACCGCATCACCCTGCTGCTGGAGGACTACCGCGACCTTAGCGGGCAGTTCGACAAGCTGGTCTCGATCGAGATGATCGAAGCTGTCGGCCACCGCTACCTGGGGACCTATTTCAAACAATGCGCGCAACTGCTCAAGCCACGCGGATTGATGCTGTTGCAGAGCATCACCATTCGCGAGCAACGCTACCGGCAGGCGCGGCGCTCGGTCGACTTCATCCAGCGCTACATCTTCCCCGGCGGCGCCCTGCCGTCGGTAAGCGTATTGCTCAAGGTCATGGGCAAGGTCACCGACCTGAACCTGCACCACATGGAAGATTTCGGCCTGCATTACGCCCGCACCCTGCGCTGCTGGCACGAGAACCTGCAACACAGCCGCCAACGCCTGCAACAGCTGGGCTATGACGATGGTTTCTACCGGCTGTGGGAGTTCTACCTGTGTTACTGCGAAGGCGGCTTTCTTGAGCGCACCATCGGCACCGCGCAACTGTTGCTGGCCAAGCCGGACGCCAGGCCGGCACCGTTGCTGGGTGTGCTTGAAGGCTGATGAAGCGCAGCGTTGGCCTGCTGCTCAATGCACTGCTGTTCCAGGGGGGCTGGCTTGCCTGCGTGCTGGGCGCGCGTCATCCCGCGCTGCTGCTGATTGCCGCCACATGCCTGGCCCTGCACCTGCGGTTTTTAGCCTACCCGGGCGAAGGGCGACTGATCGTCGCCGCCAGCCTCTGCGGCTGGGCCCTGGACAGCCTGCTGCTGAACCTGGGGCTTTTCGACTTTCACAGCCGCCACTGGCTCCTGCCCGGCTGGCTGGCATTGCTATGGCCAGTCTTCGCCATGACCTTGCGCCACACCCTGGCCTGGAGCGCGAGCCCCTGGTGGCGGGCAAGCCTTGCGGGTGCTCTGGGCGGGCCGCTGTCGTATTGGGCAGGCGTGCGGTTGGCGGGAGTGGGGCTGCCTTTGGGCACCGGGCCCACCCTGGTGATTCTGGCGCTGGTCTGGGCAGTTCTATTGCCGCTCCTGCACCGGCTGGATGCACAGGGTCTCAAGACGCGCCCTTGAGCAGTTGTTGGCGCAACTCTGGGTTACGCGTGCGCGGGTCCAGCCAGATCGCGAAAAACGCCTGCGCGAATGCTTCATCACGCACCTCGTGCTGCAAACGCCCGCCCACATAGAACCGACACCCCTGCCCCGGCAAATACACCCCGGTGATGCTCGCGCCGGGTTGCACATCGACAAAGGCCTGCTGCAGCTGCAGCCGCCACTGGGCGAGTTGCCCAGCGCTGACATGGGCACCGGCAAGGCGTTGAATCTCCTCCAGGCTGACCTCCACCAGGCGATCACGATCGATGCTGCGCCAGAACCCGTTGCAAAACCACGCCTGTGCGCACCATTGAATTACAGTAGGCGCGTTGACAACAGGCAAGAGGCCGAGCATGCAGGTAATACGTTGGGGAATGATCGGCTGCGGCAGCGTGACCGAGCGCAAGAGCGGGCCGGCCTTCTACAAGGCGCCGGGCTCTGCGCTGGTCGCAGTGATGGGGCGACGGGCCGACGCCGTCGAGGATTACGCCAGGCGCCATGGCATTGCCCGCACCTACACGGACGCCGCGCAATTGATCGCCGACCCGCAGGTCGACGCCGTCTACATCGCCACGCCGCCTGACAGCCATCACCACTACAGCCTGCTGGTCGCGGCCGCCGGCAAGCATTGCTGCGTGGAGAAGCCGATGTCGCTGAGTACCGCCAGCAGCCTGGCGATGCAACAGGCATTTGCCCAAGCCGGGCGGCATCTGTTCGTGTCTTACTACCGCCGCTCCTTGCCGCGCTTCCAGCAAGTGCGCCAATGGCTGCAGGACGAGAGAATCGGCGAAGTGCGACAGCTCAGTTGGACCCTGACCAAGCCCCCGACCGAAGCTGACCGCAATGGCACCGCAAACTGGCGTACCGACCCGCAGGTAGCCGGCGGCGGCTATTTTGCCGACCTCGCCAGCCATGGCATCGACTTGTTCCAGTACCTGCTCGGCGACATCGTCGAAGTCAACGGCTGCACCGCACGCCAGGCCGGCCTGTATGCAGCTGAAGATGCCGTGGCCGCCAGTTGGCGCTTTGCCAGCGGCGCGCTGGGCATGGGCTGCTGGAACTTCGTTGCCGATCGCCGCGAAGACCGTGTGGTGCTGGTGGGCAGCCGTGGGCGGATCAGCTTCTCGGTATTCGACGAGTACCCGCTGACCCTTGAGGCTGACGAGCAACTAACCCTGCAAATCGACAATCCGGACCCTATCCAGCTTCACCATGTATTGGGCATGAATGCGCATATTCGTGGTGATGGCGAACACCCCGCCACGGCTGCGCAGGCGCTGAAGACTGACTGGGTGATGGACCGCATCCTTGGGCGTGGCTGAGGCTAGCGTTTGACGAACACGATCCAGGAGGGCGAGGAGTCGATGATTTGCTCCTCGAACTCCAGTTGCACCTGCGCCGGGCCGAACAGGCTGATGTCTTTCAGGCTCAGCCCGCCTTGAACGATCACGCGCGCGTCTTGTGGCAGACGGGCCAACGCCGCCATCAACTCGGCCACGGTCTTGGTCTGGGACATCATTGCTCTCCGTTCAAAAAATCGAACGGCGATATTCGCTGACCCAAGGCTGCGGGACAAGTCGACGATTGCCTGAGAGCAACCAACGTACACAGCTTTTGTAGCCGCTGCCGACAGGCTGCGCTGGAGCCCGCAGGGCTCCCAAAGGCGGCGCCTGCCGTGTGGCAACATTTCTGTTGATGTGGATCGCTACCACTGCATCAGTTGGCACTAATGACGACAAACTCAATTACCAATATCTTATAAGCAAAGAAATCTCCTACAACCATTTAGGAAACCGACACCGCGACTTGGACCCGATTCCTCGCTAGTGTCTGACAATTGCTTGCCGAGTAACTCACTACACATGCCACGCGCACTGAGACTTGTGTACCTGGCCAATAAACCTGCCCGACGGGATAACCAGGGAACCCTCCAATCGATTGCGACATGCAGTGCATTCACATGGCTATAACAAGGAATAAAACCCATGAAAGCATGCGACAACACCAGCCTTAAATACGAAATCACCTTCGCCCTGGCAGAACTGGGGCTGCCGACGTCAGAAATTGCAGACAAAGAGCAAACCATTGCCGTGATTGCGTCCACCTTCATCAAGGGAACCCCTAGAGCCTGGTGGCCTGCGTTGATTCAAACACCTAAAATTTTTACATTTGAAAACAACTCAGGGTATCTGCACATTCACGACATTGCCCCGCCAGCCACCTCCACCTGGCTTGTCACTGACGAATGCAATGAAGAGAAACTGGCCTTCAACATTCCTCTGGAGGCCATTCCAAGCGTGCTGGAGCGCTGCCGGTTCTTCGAGTACTACATTGTCGACACACACTTGAACTGGCTTCTGGCTGAAAACGACCGTGGCGATCTCCTCCTCGCCCAGGCAAACGTCCAACCCACTTTCAAGCCCTGAAACGCACGCCAACATGCAAGTAACAAAACATGAACGAATAACACTCACTATTTGCTTGTAAGACACTGCCTTCAGACTGTAAGACGCCACCTTCAGACTGTAACGTTCAGTGCAACAATATTATTAAATCCAACCATGCAATTGCCCGTGGAACTTTCTACACTGCAACGTGCTGACCCGTGCTGCAAACTGACGCATGGCCAAAGCGCAAAACCCGAAATAGTCTTATTGAAATTGGAAGGTGGTATATGTCGACACATCATGGCATTGCGCGAATTCTGTGTGCCTTTGCAGCGCCCAAACAATGGCTACGCTCACGCCTGCTCAGCCGCGAAGAGGCATTGATGATCGAGCGCTATCGAACGCTCTCAGAAATGGATCAGATCGCCATGCGCTACCTGTTCACCGCCGTCAGCGAGGTGTCCCGCTTTTAAACGCCGGGCATGAGTAGCGAAGATGCTAGCGCCAAGCGCCATCACACTGCGTGAAGGGCCGTCGCTATTGCACAAGGGAATGGTGGAATCGCCTTGAACGAAAAAAGGCCCCGAAGGGCCTTTTTTTCGCTACAGAGATCAGTCGACTTCTATAGCGCCATATTTGGAGCGGGAAACGAGACTCGAACTCGCGACCCCGACCTTGGCAAGGTCGTGCTCTACCAACTGAGCTATTCCCGCGTCGTGTTGCTGGTGGCCATTCTAACGATTTCAGAATGGCCGTCAACCCCTTGATTCAAAAAAACTTTATTTCGATTCAGAACCTTCGCGCAGGTGCGGCCAGGCAGCACGCAAATAGTGCAGCATCGACCACAAGGTCAGGCCAGCCGCCACCATCAACAATACGTACCCCACGATCACCCAGAAGCTCAGGGTAGCCGGGTTGGCCAGCAGGATCACCAGCGCCAGCATCTGCGCCGCGGTCTTCCATTTGCCCAGGTTCGACACCGCGACATGCGCCCTCGCCCCCAGCTCGGCCATCCACTCGCGCAGGGCCGATACCACGATCTCGCGACCGATGATCACTGCCGCCGGCAAGGTCAGCCACAGGTTGGCATGCACCTGCACCAACAGCACCAGGGCCACGGCCACCATGAGCTTGTCGGCCACCGGGTCGAGGAAGGCGCCAAACGGGGTGCTTTGCTGCAAGCGACGCGCCAGGTAACCGTCCAGCCAGTCAGTGGCGGCGGCAATGGCAAACACGCTGCTGGCTGCCATGTAACTCCAGGAATACGGCATGTAGAACAGCAGAATGAAGATCGGGATGAGCAGGACGCGTAGGACGGTAAGCAGATTCGGGATATTCATCGGCACAACTGGCTGCGAGGTGAGCGGGCATTCTACTCGCTATGCAGGCTGTCATAAATCGACTCGGCAAGCTTTTTACTGATTCCCGGTGCCTTGGCGATCTCTTCGGCACTGGCGCGGGTCAACTCCTGCAGGCCGCCGAAATGTTTCAGCAGGTCGCGGCGACGCTTCGGCCCCACCCCTGCAACATCCTCAAGGCTGGAGGTGCGCCGCGCCTTGCCACGCCGTGCGCGGTGGCCAGTGATGGCAAAACGGTGGGCTTCGTCGCGAATCTGCTGGATCAAATGCAGCGCCGGGGAGTCACCGCGCAAGGTGAATTCATTGGCTGCCTCATTGAGGTACAGCGTCTCGAAACCGGCCTTGCGCGTGGTGCCCTTGGCCACCCCGAGCAGGATGAGGTCCGGTATGGCCAGCTCCTGCAACACGTCGCGGGCCATGTTCAACTGGCCCTTGCCGCCGTCCACCAGCAGCACATCGGGCAACTTGCCCTCGCCTTCCTTGATCCGCCCAAAGCGGCGCATCAACGCCTGGTGCATGGCCGCATAGTCGTCGCCAGCAGTCACCCCTTCGATGTTGAAACGCCGGTAATCGGACTTGATCGGGCCCTCCGGGCCGAACACCACGCAGGACGCCACGGTCGCCTCGCCACTGGAATGGCTGATGTCGTAGCACTCCAGGCGCTGCGGGGTTTCATCCAGATCCAGCACCTGGGCCAGCGCCTCGAAGCGCGCCGCCATGTGCTGGCGGTTCGCCAAGCGGGCCATCAGCGCTTGTTCGGCATTGGTCACGGCCAACTGCTGCCAGCGCGCACGGGTGCCCCGCACCCGGTGGCTGATGGTCAGTTCACGGCCGCGCAAGGTTTCCAGCGCGGCGCACAGGGTGTCGAAGTCTTCGTGCACGACGTTGACGATCAGCTCGCTGGGCAATTCCCGCTCGGCGTTGCCCAGGTAGTATTGGGCAAGGAAGGCCGACATGACTTCGGCCACCTCCTCCTCGATGCCAACCTGCGGGAAGAAGTTCTTGCTCCCCAGCACTCGCCCGCCACGCACGCTGATCAGGTGCACACAGGCGCCGCCCGGGTTGGTAAAGGCCGCGACGACATCGACGTCGCCGCTACCGCCCTCCATGCTCTGCTGGTCCTGGACCCGGCGCAGCAAGGCGATCTGGTCGCGCAATTCGGCAGCCCGCTCGAACTCCAGCGCCATGGCGGCGGTTTCCATGCTGGCGTTCAACTCGTTGGTCAGCTGGTGGCTGCGACCTTCAAGGAACATCACCGAGTGGCGTACATCCTCGGCGTACTCCTGGGGCTCGACCAGGCCGACGCACGGCGCCTTGCAGCGCTTGATCTGGTATTGCAGGCACGGCCGGGTGCGGTTGTTGTAGAAGCTGTCTTCGCATTGGCGCACGAAGAAGGTTTTCTGCAACAGGCTCAGGCTTTCGCGGATCGCCCCGGCGCTGGGGTACGGGCCAAAATACTTGCCCTTCTGCTTCTTCGCCCCGCGATGGATCCCCAGGCGCGGGAAGTCGCCATCAGAAAGCAACACATAGGGGTAGGATTTGTCGTCGCGCAACAGGATGTTGTAGGGCGGGCGCCATTGCTTGATCAGGTTCTGCTCAAGCAGCAGGGCCTCGGTCTCGTTGGCGGTGATGGTGGTTTCCACCGACGCGATACGCCCCACCAGCGCCGCCGTCTTCGGCGCCAGGCCGGTCTTGCGGAAATAGCTGGCCAGGCGCTTCTTCAGGTTCTTGGCTTTGCCCACGTACAGCAGGCGAGCGCCGTCATCGAACATCCGGTAAACACCCGGACGTCCGCTGCAGGTTGCTAGAAAGGCACTGGAATCAAACACAGGGGTCATTTCAGAGGTTGGCGTCGACCATACCGTGGCGCACGGCCAGCAGCGTGAGTTCCACGTCACTGGTGACCGAGAGTTTCTCGAAGATGCGATAACGGTACGTATTGACCGTCTTCGGTGACAAGCACAGCTTGTCGGAAATGATCTGCACCTTCTGACAGCCGACGATCATCAGGGCGATCTGGATTTCACGCTCCGACAGGGCATCGAACGGCGAATCGCTATTGGGCTTGAACGACTTGAGCGCCAATTGCTGGGCAATCTGCGGACTGATGTAGTTTTGCCCGGCAAACGCCAGACGGATGGCCTGGACCATTTCGTCCAAACCAGCGCCCTTGGTCAGGTAACCGGCGGCGCCTGCCTGTAACAAACGCGTCGGGAACGGGTCTTCTTCACAGACAGTGACTGCGACGACCTTGATATCGGGATGACTGCGCAGCAGTTTGCGGGTGGCCTCAAGGCCACCGATACCGGGCATTTTCACGTCCATCAGGACCACATCGGGCTTGAGTTCCCGGGTGACCTTCAAGGCCGCCTCGCCGGAATCGGCCTCCCCCACCACTTGCAGGCCATCGATATCAGCCAGCATGCGGGTAATGCCTGTACGCACCAGATCGTGATCATCGACCACCAGGACCCTAATCAAGCAGACACCTCGCGTTACGGTCTGAATTGGATCCCGCCACCTTAGCAAAAAAAATCTGCTTAGACCTAACTGAAAGCGTCACACAGCCGAGCAGGTTTTTGCCGAGGTGGCGGGCGCTGATCGAGCGCTGATCTAGTAGGCTGCCGAACCGCCCAGCGCCCGCGGGGTTGCGCCGCCCAGGCTGCGCAACAATTGGCGTACCGCCTCTTGATCAGCCTGTGGCAAATTGCGATAGCAGCCGAGCAAAACTTCCTCGTCGGTGTTGAGGTCAGCTACCGCCATGGGCGTGGAGACCCCGCTCAACACGTACAACGCATCGACCCCGCGTGCCGCGACGGCCGCCAGGTAGTCGGCCTTGGGCGTGCGTTCGCCGCTTTCGTACTTGCCTTGTGCGTTCGGCTCGACACCACCGATATCGCCAAACACTCGCTGGGTCAGGCCCAGGCGCTCCCTTTCTTCCCTGATACGTGAACCGATTCCATTCATATGAATACGCAATCCCTTGCTGGTCTCTCGATAGTGCCCTTGAAAGCGGCGCACAACTGACGCCCTCTACAGGGCCGAACTATGCACGGGAAGCGCGGGGTGACACAAGCCAGCGCCCGCTTGGCAGCGCGCTCAAGGCCTGAGGGTGCGCTCCATGCGCAGGAAACACTCGTCTTCACCGACGATGGCAAAACCTTGCCGTAGATAGAGGGTTTGCGCCGGGTTGCTCTTGAACACGGTCAGGCGCAGCAAAGGCAAGTGCCGGCGCACGGCCCACTGCGCCAGTTGCTCCAGCACCTGGCTGCCGAAACCCTGGTTGCGCGCCTCGGGCAGCAGGTGCAGCTCGCGAATGTACAGCGCCCGGCTGTCCTGGCTGAGGCTGCAAAAGCCGATTGGCCGGGCGTCGTCGACCACCAGCCATTGCTCGCGCCAGCCCCAGGCCTGGTCGAAGGCTTCCTCCAGCCAGAGCAGGTCGTAGGTCTGATAGTACGGGAGCATGGCCCGCCGGGTGAGGTCGCGGGCGAAGGTCTGCTGCTGGTCGGTGGCGGGGATGAGGTTCATGGGCGGCTATGTAAAGTCGGGCAGTAGGCGCTGCCGCAGGCTGCAACGCAGGCACCGCCTTTGGGAGCCCTGGCGGACTCCAGCGCAGCCTGACGGCAGCGGCTACAGCTACAGCGGTAGCGGTAGCGGTAGCGGTAGCGGTAGCGGTAGCGGTAGCGGTAGCGGTAGCGGTAGCGACGGTTGTCGAATACCTGGCAGCTTAGCCCGAAACCTCTCCTGTTTGTTGACCAGGATCATATTGCCACCCGGGCAGGCGCATACGCTGAATGTTCTGCAACCGGACCCCTTATCATGGCCACCCCGACACTCGTCGCAACCCCTGCTTCCACGGGCGACCCGCGCCCGCGATTGAATACCCGCTCCAACCGCAACACCATCGCCCTGTTCTGCTGCCTGTTGCTCGGCGGGCTGTGCTACACCGCCTGGAGCGTGATCCGCGACATCGACGCCAGCGGCACCATCGTCACCACCTGGACCCCGTTCCTGCTGCTCGGCCTGGCCTTGCTGATTGCCCTGGGCTTCGAGTTCGTCAATGGTTTCCACGACACCGCCAACGCCGTAGCCACGGTCATCTACACCCACTCACTGCCACCACAATTCGCCGTGGTCTGGTCAGGGTGCTGGAATTTTATCGGCGTGCTGTGCTCAAGCGGCGCAGTGGCCTTCGGCATCGTCGCCCTGCTGCCGGTCGAGCTGATTCTGCAAGTGGGCTCCAGTACCGGCTTTGCCATGGTCTTCGCCCTGCTGCTGTCGGCCATTATCTGGAACCTCGGCACCTGGTGGCTGGGCTTGCCGGCGTCGTCCTCGCATACCTTGATCGGCTCGATCATCGGCGTCGGCGTGGCCAACGCGCTGATGCACGGGCGTGACGGCACCGCTGGGGTGGACTGGTCGCAGGCGAGCAAGGTCGGCTATTCCCTATTGCTCTCGCCCCTGGTCGGCTTTGTCTGCGCCGCCCTGCTGCTGGTGGCGCTGCGCGCGCTGGTCAAACGCAAGGCGCTGTACCAGGCACCGGAGGGCAACACGCCGCCACCCGGCTGGATTCGCGGCTTGCTGATCCTGACCTGCACAGGTGTGTCGTTCGCCCATGGCTCCAATGACGGCCAGAAAGGCATGGGCCTGATCATGCTGATCCTGGTGGGCACCCTGCCCATGGCCTATGCCCTGAACCGCACCATGCCGGCCGAGCAGTCCTTGCAGTTCGCTGCCGTCGCCGAGGTGACCCAACAAGCGCTGGTGCGCCACGCCCCGGCACTGGCCCCGGCAGACCCGCGCCTGACCCTGACCACGTTTATCCGCGAACCCAAGGCCAGCCCGGAACTGCTGCCGGCCCTGGCGGCACTGGCCGGCATGATCGGCCGCGAGGTCCAGGGTTATGGCTCGCTCGCCCACGTGCCCGCCGAAGCCATGGCCAACGTGCGCAACGACATGTACCTGACCAGTGAAACCATCCGTTTGATGGACAAGCATGCGCTACTGAATCTGGATGCTGACACGCGGGACAAGGTGCAGCTGTTCAAGCGCCAGATCGATGACGCCACACGCTACATTCCGTTGTGGGTGAAGGTGTCGGTGGCAATTGCCTTGGGGCTGGGCACCATGGTGGGCTGGAAGCGCATTGTGGTGACGGTGGGCGAGAAGATCGGCAAGACTCACCTGACCTATGCGCAGGGCGCCTCTGCAGAGTTGGTGGCGATGTGCACCATTGGCGCGGCGGACATGTATGGGTTGCCGGTGTCGACGACCCATGTGCTGTCGTCCGGGGTGGCCGGGAGCATGGTAGCCAATGGTTCCGGCCTGCAATGGCGCACAGTTGGCAACTTGGCGATGGCCTGGGTACTGACCTTGCCGGCGGCGATGCTGATGTCGGGTGGGTTGTATTGGGGGCTGACCCAGGTGTTCTGACTTGAGGCCGCTCCCACAGAGCATTGTGCAGGTAGTTTCTGTGGGAGCGGGCTTGTCCCGCGATGAGGCCCGAAAGCTCAGACCACAGTCTCAACCTTCAACCCGGCCGCCTGCCAATCAGGGAACCCGGTATCCAGCCGCCGCGCCCGGAACCCGCGCTCGCGCAGCGCCGCCACCGCCTCAACCGAGAGCACGCACCACGGCCCCCGGCAGTAAGCGACAATCTCCTGGTCCGCCGGCAACTCGGCCAGCCGCTGCTCCAGCGCTGCCAACGGAATATTGATCGCCCCCGGCAAATGCCCGAGCGCGAATTCCTCCGGCGGGCGCACATCGAGCAAGGTCACGCTGTGATCCTGCAAACGCTCGATCAGCTCCAGCCGCGACATCGCCTCCAGCCGGTCCTGCCGTGCGCGGCTGTCCACCAGCAACTCGCGAATCGCCGAACGATTGAAGTCCGCCAACTGGCGCAACGCCGCCAGCAGATTGGCAATCGGCCCCTCGCCCAAGCGGTACAACACGCGCTTGCCATCACGCCGCGTCTGCACATAGCCACTGCGGCGCAAATGCTGAAGGTGCTGCGAAGCATTGGCCACAGACAACTCGCACATCTCTGCCAGGCGCTCGACCGAGCGCTCGCCCTGGGCAATGTGCGAAAGCAACTTGAGCCGATGCGCATGCCCCAAGGTGCGGGCAAGCTCGGCCAGGTCTGCGAAAACATCCGTCGGAGAATCGTTCATTGACAGGACGCTAGCACTGAACAATCATTCAATCAATTAATTGAATGTTCATTTTTCAACCAGAAAAGGAAGACGCCCCATGCATACGCCACTGGAATTCGTGACCCACAGCCTGCTGATCGGCCTCCTCGCCACCGCCCTCGCCGACCTCTGTGCGGTGTTCCAGAAGCGCGTATTGGGCATGCAGGTGGCGAATTGGGCGATGGTCGGCCGCTGGTTCGGCTACATTGCAAAGGGCCAGTGGCGTCACGCGAACATTGCCCAGTCGGCACCGATTGCCGGCGAGGGGCTGATCGGCTGGAGTGCGCACTACCTCACCGGGGTGGCCTACGCCGCCTTGTTGCTGGCCATCAGCGGCATGCAGTGGGTGGCCAACCCGACCCTGCTGCCGGCGCTGTTGGTGGGGATCGGTACGCTGGTCGCGCCGTTCTTCATGATGCAGCCGGGCATGGGCCTGGGCGTGGCGGCATCGCGCACGCCCAAGCCGAATGTGGCACGCCTGCGCAGCTTCACGGCGCACAGCATTTTTGGCCTGAGCCTGTTCGCTGCGGCGTGGCTGCTGGCGCTGGTGCAATAGCCTCGGCGCTCTCAAAGCCGCGCCGAACAGGGTAAGCTACGCGCCAGGACGAATAACAAACCCGAAACAAGGACAGGCTACATGAAGTACGATGATGCCTCCTGGCAGTACGCAAACGACGAGTGCCCAGCCAGGTCGGCCCGCTCGACGATGACCAGCCCAAGCAGTTTCTTCCTTGCCTGGGCGACCTTCCAGGGGCTGCTCAGCCGTGATTTCGAGGCCGATTACGACGCCGAGATCGAAGCGCTGGCCGAGCGCCTGATGACCCCCGGCGCATTTCTCCTCTTCTGCTGCGACGGCCAACTGGTCGACGAAGACTTCAACGCCCGCGGCAATGCCTTTGTCGCCAGCTACCTGAACCCCGAGCACAGCCCGTACCTGGCGGATGTCGAAGCCTGCCTGGCCAACGCCTGCACCCTGGCCGACAGCTGGGACAACTTCGACACCCTCAAGCCGCTGCTCGACCAACGTTTCGCGCAGTGGCTCACGCCAGGCTGATCAGCCGCGACGCTACTTGCGCCAGCCAGGCAGATCAAGCTGAAATCACCCGTCCACTTAAGCCTATGGGCCCCTTTGCAGTGACTCAAAGGGCCCTCGCGGGCGCATCCACGCTCATCGCCGCAGCCCCCCCTGAACATGCGTTTGGCCTGCCGACAGTGAACCAGCCCCGAAAAAAACTGTCTTTGCGCTGGTGACTTGCCCATGGCAAGCCCCCGGGGAGTTCCAACGGTTATCCCCCTTTTCTAGTCACCCTCGTCACCGCCGGCGGCAGGCATGCGGCCCGTGGCTTTTGATTTTTTACGTTCATGGGGACGATAACCATGCAGAGTATTCGACGTTTTTCCCTTCAGCGCGTGGCCCTGCCGGCGCTGGTTGCCGGCCTGCTGGCCAGCGCCCTACCCGCCCATGCCGAAGAGGCGCCCGGCGATGAGCGCTGGGTCAGCGACAGCCTGAGCACCTATGTACGCAGCGGCCCCACCGACGGGCATCGGCTGGTCGGCACGCTCAAATCCGGGCAGAAGGTCAAGCTGATCACCACCCAGGGCAACTACAGCCAAGTGCGCGGGGAATCCGGCGACACCGTGTGGATCGCCAGCAGCGACCTGCAGCAGGTGCCCGGCCAGGCCGAGCGTCTGCCGCAGCTCAGCGAGCAGGTGACGCAACTGAGCGAGCAACTCAAGACCATCGACGACAGCTGGAAGACCCGCGTCCAGGGTATGCAGGAGACCCTCGACTCACGCAAAGCCCTGATCGATGAACTGGAGGCGCGCAGCAAGGCGCTCAATGGCGAACTGAGCGATGCCCAGTCGGAGCTGCGCGCAACCCAGGCCAAACTGGGGGATGAGAACAAGCAGGTACTGATGCGCTACCTGGTGTACGGCGGGGGGATTGCCGGGGCCGGGTTGCTGGTGGGCTTGATCCTTCCGGCGTTGAGCCGTGGGCGCAAGCGTAATGACCGCTGGTTCTGATTGAGGCGTGCGCCGCCATCGCCGGCAAAGCCGGCTCCCACAAGGTCCGGCATCACACCGAATATTGTGGGAGCCGGCCTTGCCGGCGAAGCTCCAGTAGCCGCGCTTATGCATCATCAGCAGGATTCGTTTTGCTGATGCCCGACAGGCCGCCACACTGGCGGCCTTTTCGTTCATATCAGGATGCATCCGATGTCTGGTGAAACCGCCCTGGCGACCCTGTTGCGCAGCATGAAACCGCAGCTCAACGACGGTGACTACGTGTTCTGCACGGTCAAGGACTGGCCCGCCATCCAGCCCGCCGAGGTGATCGGCAGCTTCCAGGAAGCCGAAGGGCTGACGCTGATCCTGGCTCGCGAACGTGCCCAGGCCCTGGGCCTGGCCTTCAGCTATGAAGCCGCGTGGATCACCCTGACGGTGCACTCATCACTCGAAGCCGTCGGCCTCACCGCCGCCTTCGCCAGCGCCCTTGGGCGCGCCGGCATCAGCTGCAATGTGGTTGCCGCGTTCTATCACGACCACATCTTTGTAGCCAAAGCCGATGCGCAGCGGGCCATGGCCGTGCTGGAGCAACTGGCCTGCGCCGCGTAACCGCTCGTCCGCAGTTGCTGAACCGACACTGAACCTTTTGAGCAATCACCAGCAACTGCCACATCCCCCCGCTAGCATCCCCCCGGCACACCACAGCTTCGCCACCTACAGGGGGACCGGCGATGAACAACAAACCCAACCTCACCCTGCTTAAAGAATTCTTCGCCAGCTTCCTGCGTTCACGCCATTACGCCCGGCACTTCCGGCGTCTGGCGCTGTTCGAAAGCCTGGCCGACAGCAGCGTCAGCCGTGAACTGCCACCCACCCTGGCACACACCCTGGTCAAAGCCGCCCTGCAGGACCCAGACGCCCTGCTCACCAGCCTCGGTACACAACGTGAAGGCCTGCACGCCGAGGCCATCGAGCCCTTGCGCGAACGCTTCGGCCTCAACGAAGTCGAGCACGAGCAACCCCTGCCCTGGTGGATGCACCTCTGGCACTGCTACCGCAACCCGTTCAACCTGCTGCTCTCGCTGCTGGCCCTGATCTCGTGGCTGACCGAAGACATGAAGGCCGCCGCGGTGATCCT
The DNA here is from genome assembly GCF_028656955.1 of Pseudomonas fontis. Taxonomy (GTDB): domain Bacteria; phylum Pseudomonadota; class Gammaproteobacteria; order Pseudomonadales; family Pseudomonadaceae; genus Aquipseudomonas; species Aquipseudomonas fontis. The sequence continues at coordinate 4,665 of NZ_JAMDGY010000077.1, read as the reverse complement.
CAGCATGGTGATCATCTCCACCCTGCTGCGCTTCTGGCAGGAAGCCCAGTCGAACAAGGCCGCCGACGCGCTCAAGGCAATGGTCAGCAACACCGCGACGGTGATCCGCGAGCAGCGCCAGGAACTGCCGATCCAGTACCTGCTGCCCGGCGACATCATCGTGCTCTCGGCTGGCGACATGATCCCCGCCGACTGCCGCGTGCTCAGCGCCAAGGACCTGTTCATCAGCCAGGCGGCAATGACCGGCGAATCGCTGCCGGTGGAAAAATTCGCCCAATTGCGCGACAGCACCAGCAGCATCAACCCGCTGGACCTCGACACCCTGCTGTTCATGGGCACCAACGTGGTCTCCGGCGCCGCCACGGCGGTGGTCCTGAGCACCGGCAACAGCACCTATTTCGGCGCCCTGGCGCTGCGCGTCAGTGCCACCGACCGCGAGCCCACCTCGTTCCAGGCCGGGGTCAACACCATCAGTTGGCTGTTGATCCGTTTCATGCTGGTGATGGCGCCGCTGGTGCTGCTGATCAACGGCTTCAGCAAGGGTGACTGGATGCAGGCGCTGCTGTTCGCCCTGTCCATCGCCGTGGGCCTGACCCCGGAAATGCTGCCGATGATCGTCACCTCGACCCTGGCCAAGGGCGCGGTGTTCCTGTCGCGCAAGAAGGTCATCGTCAAGCGCCTGGACGCCATCCAGAACTTCGGTGCCATGGACGTGTTGTGCACCGACAAGACCGGCACCCTGACCCAGGACCGGATCTTCCTCGCCCGGCATGTCGATGCCTGGGGCGAAGCGTCCGACGATGTGCTGCAGATGGCCTACCTCAACAGCTACTACCAGACCGGGCTGAAGAACCTGCTCGACGTGGCGGTGCTCGAGCACGTCGAAGTCAACCGCGAACTCCAGGTCGCCACGGCCTTTGCCAAGGTTGATGAAGTGCCATTCGACTTCACCCGCCGGCGCATGTCGGTGGTGGTGTCGCGCCAGGACCTGGACCAGAACCTGCTGATCTGCAAAGGCGCCGTCGAAGAGATCCTCGCGGTGTGCACCCGCGTGCGACATGGCGACACCGATGAACCCTTGACCGCAGCGCTGCTGCAAGGCATCCGCGAAGTCACCGCCTCGTTCAACGAGGAAGGGCTGCGGGTAGTCGCCGTCGCGGCCCGGCCCACGGCTCGCAGCCAGGACAACTACGGGGTCGGCGATGAGCAGCAACTGACGCTGATCGGCTACGTGGCCTTCCTCGACCCGCCCAAGGAAAGCACCGCGCCAGCCCTCAAGGCCCTGGCCGCGCATGGCGTGGCGGTGAAAGTGCTGACCGGCGACAACGAGCGGGTCACCGCCAAGATCTGCCGTGAGGTGGGGCTGGAGCCGCAAGGCCTGCTGCTGGGCAGCGACATCGAAGGCATGGGCGACCAGCAGCTCGCGGCAGCCGTGGAAACCTGCAACGTGTTTGCCCGCCTGACCCCGGCGCACAAGGAGCGCATCGTCCGCCTGCTCAAGGGCAATGGCCATGTGGTGGGTTTCATGGGCGACGGCATCAACGACGCGCCGGCCCTGCGCACCGCCGACATCGGCATATCGGTGGACAGCGCGGTGGACATCGCCAAGCAGGCCGCCGACATCATCCTGCTGGAAAAGAGCCTGATGGTGCTGGAAGAAGGCGTGCTCGAAGGCCGCCGAACCTTTGCCAATATGCTCAAGTACATCAAGATGACCGCCAGCTCCAACTTCGGCAACGTGTTCTCGGTGCTGATTGCCAGCGCGTTCATTCCGTTCCTGCCGATGCTGCCGATGCACCTGCTGGTGCAGAACCTGCTGTATGACGTGTCGCAGATCGCCATCCCGTTCGACAATGTCGACCCCGAGCAACTGCAGGCACCACAGCGCTGGCAGCCGGCGGATATCGGGCGTTTCATGCTGTTCTTCGGGCCGATCAGCTCGATCTTCGACATCGGCACCTTCCTGCTGATGTGGTACGTGTTCAAGGCCAACAGCGCGGAGCACCAGACCCTGTTCCAGTCCGGCTGGTTCGTCGTCGGCCTGCTGACCCAGACGCTGGTCGTGCACCTGATCCGCACCCCGCGCGTGCCGTTCCTGCAAAGCCGTGCGGCCGCGCCACTGATGATCATGACCGGGGTGATCATGGCGGTGGGGATCTTCCTGCCGATGGGGCCCTTCGCCCACTACTTCAAGCTGCAGGCGCTGCCACCGCTGTATTTCGTGTTCCTGATGTTGATCCTGCTGGCCTACATGGGCCTGACCCAGGCGATGAAAGGCTTCTATCGTCGACGCTATGGCTGGCAGTAAAGCGCTGCCCGGTGAATGGGCCGGGCGGCTGGAGCAGATGATGGTGCGTTGAGCTTTCGGGCCCCATCGCCGGCAAGGCCGGCTCCCACACCCCACCCCCACACACCCAAACCTGTGGGAGCCGGCCTTGCCGGCGATGAGGCCAGCACTGGCACCACACACCTCCCCGCTATCTGCTTAACTGGAATCACTCCCGGCCCAACAACCAGCAGGTGAACCCATCATGGCGCGCACCACCCCCATCGAGCAGTACCGCAACATTGGCATCGTCGCCCACGTCGACGCCGGCAAGACCACCACCACCGAACGCATCCTGTTCTACACCGGGGTCAACCACAAGATGGGCGAAGTGCACGACGGCGCCGCGACCATGGACTGGATGGCCCAGGAGCAGGAGCGCGGCATCACCATCACCTCTGCCGCCACCACGGCCTTCTGGCAGGGCTCGACCAAGCAGTTCCCCACGCAGTTTCGCTTCAACATCATCGACACCCCCGGCCACGTCGACTTCACCATCGAGGTGGAACGCTCGCTGCGCGTACTCGACGGCGCGGTGGTGGTGTTCAGTGGCGCCGATGGCGTCGAGCCGCAATCGGAAACGGTCTGGCGCCAGGCCAACAAGTACCACGTGCCGCGCCTGGCCTACGTCAACAAGATGGACCGCCAGGGCGCCGACTTCCTGCGCGTGGTCAAGCAGATCGACAAGCGCCTGGGCCACCACCCGGTGCCGATCCAGCTGTCGATTGGCGCCGAGGAAAACTTCAAAGGCCAGATCGACCTGGTGAAGATGAAGGCCATCTACTGGAACGAAGACGACCAGGGCACCACCTACCGCGAGGAAGAAATCCCCGACGACATGCTCGACCTTGCCCTGGAGTGGCGCGACCACATGATCGAGGCTGCCGCCGAAGCCAATGATGAGTTCATGGAGCTGTACCTCAACGGTCAGGAACTGAGCACCGAACAGATCAAGGCCGGCCTGCGCCAGCGCACCATTGCCAACCAAATCGTCCCGGCCATCTGCGGTTCCTCGTTCAAGAACAAGGGCGTGCCGCTGATGCTCGATGCGGTGATCGACTACCTCCCCGCCCCGTCCGAAATTCCCGCGATCAACGGCACTGACCCGGACCACGAGGACAAGCACCTGGAGCGCCACGCCGACGACAGCGAGCCGTTTTCGGCGCTGGCCTTCAAGATCGCCACCGACCCCTTCGTCGGCACCCTGACCTTTGCCCGGGTCTACTCCGGCGTGCTCAGTTCAGGCGATGCCGTGCTCAACTCGGTCAAGGGCAAGAAGGAACGGGTCGGGCGAATGGTGCAGATGCACGCCAACCAGCGCGCCGAGATCAAGGCGGTGTGCGCGGGTGATATCGCCGCGCTGATCGGCATGAAGGACGTGACCACCGGCGACACCCTGTGCGACATCAACAAGCCGATCATCCTCGAGCGCATGGACTTCCCCGACCCGGTGATTTCCGTGGCGGTCGAGCCCAAGACCAAGGCCGACCAGGAAAAAATGGGTATCGCCCTGGGCAAGCTGGCCCAGGAAGACCCGTCGTTCCGCGTGCGCACCGATGAAGAAACCGCGCAAACCATCATTTCCGGCATGGGCGAGTTGCACCTGGACATCATCGTCGACCGCATGCGCCGCGAGTTCGGGGTCGAGGCCAATGTCGGCAAGCCGCAAGTGGCGTACCGCGAGAAGATCCGCAACACCTGCGAGATCGAAGGCAAGTTCGTCCGCCAGTCCGGCGGCCGTGGCCAGTACGGGCACTGCTGGATCCGCTTTACGCCAGGCGAAGAAGGCAAGGAGGGCCTGGAATTCGTCAACGAAGTGGTCGGCGGCGTGATCCCACGCGAGTACATTCCGGCGATCCAGAAAGGCATCGAAGAGCAGATGAAGAACGGCGTGCTCGCCGGCTACCCGCTGATCGGCCTGAAGGCGACGGTGTTCGACGGCTCGTACCATGACGTCGACTCCAACGAAATGGCGTTCAAGGTCGCCGCCTCGATGGCCACCAAGCAACTGGCCAGCAAAGGCAACGCGGTATTGCTGGAGCCGGTGATGAAGGTCGAGGTGGTGACGCCGGAGGAATACCAGGGCGACATCATCGGCGACCTCAGCCGCCGTCGCGGGATGATCCAGGAGGGCGAAGACACCCCGGCCGGCAAGGTGATCCGTGCCGAGGTGCCGTTGGGCGAGATGTTCGGTTATTCCACCCAGATGCGCTCGATGACCCAGGGCCGGGCCAGCTACACCATGGAGTTCACCAAGTACGATGTAGCGCCGGCGAGTATTTCGGATGCGATCATCAAGAAGCAGGGCTGAGCCGCTGCTCTGTAGATACCGTCTTGCC
>NZ_JAMDGY010000076.1 GCF_028656955.1 Pseudomonas fontis | reverse complement strand
AGTTCAGGCCGGCTCCCACACGGATCGATAGTGCTACGAGTATTTGTGGAAGCTGGCAAAGCCTTGCTTACTGGGATCGACAGCGCTGCGAGCACTTGTGGGAGCTGGCCTTGCCAGCGATGCAAGGCAAAGCCTTGCCAGTCGGGACCGCTGTGCGCTCCATCGCCGGCAAGGCCGGCTCCCACATGGATCGATAGCGCTACGAGTATTTGTGGAAACTGGCAAAGCCTTGCTCACTGGGATCGACAGCGCTGCGAGTACTTGTGGGAGCTGGCCTTGCCAGCGATGCAAGGTAAAGCCCTGCCAATCGGGACCGCTGCGCGCTCCATCGCCGGCAAGGCCGGCTCCCACATGGATCGATAGCGCTACGAATATTTGTGGAAGCTGGCAACGCTTTGCTCACTGGGATCGACAGCGCTGCGAGCACTTGTGGGAGCTGGCCTTGCCAGCGATGCAAGGCAAAGCCTTGCCAGTCGGGACCGCTGTGCGCTCCATCGCCGGCAAGGCCGGCTCCCACATGGATCGATAGCGCTACGAGTATTTGTGGAAACTGGCAACGCTTTGCTCACTGGGATCGACAGCGCTGCGAGCACTTGTGGGAGCTGGCCTTGCCAGCGATGCAAGGCAAAGCCCTGCCAGTCGGGACCGCTGTGCGCTCCATCGCCGGCAAGGCCGGCTCCCACATGGATCGATAGCGCTACGAATATTTGTGGAAGCTGGCAACGCTTTGCTCACTGGGATCGACAGCGCTGCGAGTACTTGTGGGAGCTGGCCTTGCCAGCGATGCAAGGCAAAGCCTTGCCAATCGGGACCGCTGTGCTGCATCGCCGGCAAGCTCGGTTCCCACAGAGGATCAACCTACTAGATTCTTCGGGCCAAAGCCCCCATGGCCATGAACAACGCAGCAATCGCCCGCGCTTCATGCAGCTCACCCCGCGCCACCAGCTCCGGGATCTGCGCCAGCGGCACCCGCAGGCATTCCAGCGGCTCCGGCTCATCACCCGGCAACGGGCAAGGGCTCAACTGTTCCGCCAGTACCACCCGATAGCGATGGCACAAATGCCCCGGGGCCAAGGTCAATTCCCCCAGTTCAGTCAACCGCGCCGCCTTGAAGCCAACTTCCTCGCACAACTCCCGCTGCGCCGCCTGCACATAGCTCTCATCCACCTCGGCACCGCCTTTGGGCAATCCCAAAATCGTGCTCTCCACGCCCACCGCATACTCACGCACCAGCAACACATGCTCAGGGTCAGGCATCGCCACCAGCATCACCGAGCGGTAACCCGTACCGCGCAAGCGCTCATACACCCGCTGCTGGCCGTTGCTGAACTCCAGGTGCAGGGCTTCAATCTGGAAATGGCTGCTTTCTACCAGCAGTTCGGTCTTGAGGATGGTCGGACAGCTACGCATATGCAGGCCCACGCATGATCGGAATGGGAAGACCTGCACTGTGCGCCGCGCAACTGCGCCCGCCATCGTCCGAGCGGACGAGTCAGCCCAGCGTGGCCACGCTGCGCAGGATCAAACGCACCAGCATGGTCTGGCGGGTCACCCCGGTCTTGGAGAAGGTCGAACGCAAGTGCGCCCGCGAGGTGTTGCGGCTGATACCCAGCTCCTCCGACGCCTCGTCCAGGGTCAGCCCATTGGCCAGCAACATCGCCAGCTGGGTTTCCGCCGGGGTGAAGTCGAACAGCGCCCGCACGATCTCCTGCGGTGCCGACGATTGCTGCTCCGGATCGCTGATAAAGATCACCACGGTAGGGCACTGCTTGCCCTCGCTCCACGCCGACAGCGGCACCGAACGCACGATGATGCCCAGGTCGGCACGTCCGGACGGGCGTTGCACGCGCAGGGCCTCGACCACCGAGGGGTTGCTGCTTTTCTGCGACAGCAGCGACTGCTTCACCAGCCGGCGGAACTCCTGGGTATCGCGCGCCGTACCAACCTGCAAACCATCGTTGATCAGCTTGATGCCGTCCTTTTCCTGAATCAGCCGGTCAGCCACCTGGTTGGTCTGCAGCACCTTGCCGGTTTCGTCGAGGATGATCGTGCCCACGGCCATCTGGTCGACCGCGCCGGCATACAGGTTGCGCTCGGTTTCAATGCGGTTGAGCTGCATGTGCACCTTGATCGAACGCTCCAGGTGCGGAATGAAACGGGCCAGCAGTTGCTTCTCGTCGTCGCCAAAGGCCTTGTCGCTGCGCCCGCGGCTGATGCGGATGCGGCACTGGGCGCCGTCACAGGTGTTGATGTCGGCGCCAAGAATATGGAACACGTCCGCCGGCTCGAGGAAGTTCTTGTAGAACTCCGATTGCAGCAGCTCGTCGTTGGACACGTAGCCCGCCAGGGTCACGACCTCGCGGTTGGGCAGGTCGACGAACGGGTCCATGGCAAAGAAATGCTTGTTGTACGAGGCGGTGGTTTCAGTCGAGCTGCCGGTGGTGTTGACCATCAGGCCATCGACATGGGCACTGGGCGGGCGAAGGATGAAGGTGACGTACTTGCTGCACAGGTGCAGGTTGAGCTGGTTGAGAAAGGTGACCCAAGGGATGTTTTCCAAAGGCCCCTGATAGAGTTGACCGACCAATTCACTGAATGAATCGAGGCTGAGACTCGGCAGCATAGGGATGACCACTTCTTATTATTGTTGGCGGTGGCTGAGCATAAGCGTCGCCTGCAACCACACGCAATGCCCCGCGTACCCGTCCGACAGCACGCCTGTCGGACGGGCTTCAAGCCGTCAGGCGCGTTCGCCGTCCCGTACCACAAAGCGCTTGCTCAGCAGGGTTTCAGCCGGCAGCAGTTCGACGTCGGTGTAGAACTGCTCGTACCAGCGGCGCAACTGGTAGACCGGCCCATCACCGTCGCACAGCAGCGGGTTGTCGACCCGGGTCTTGCTGTGCCAGATCGCCACGTCCTCGTAGAACGCAGCCTGCGCCTGGGCCACATAGGCCTTGGCCATGGCCTGGTTCTGCTCTTCGCTGAGCCCGGCGATCTTCTTCACCAGCACGCCATAGCGCAGGGTGAAGCTGTCGAGGTCGATCGGCACATGGCAGTTGAGCAAGATCGAATGGATCGGCTGGCCGTTCATGGCCCCGGTCATTTCGGTGATCTGGTAGGCCGGGCCGAAGTAGGTGGCCTCGGTGCTCAGTTCGCTGTCGCCGGACAGCCGCTCGCTGCGTGCGCGCATGATCTGGGTGGCCAGGTGGCCTTCGAAGATGTTGATGAACGCGCTGACCGGCGCGCCGTGAACAGTACCGAAGTGCGCCATGTCGGCGATGTTGTCGATCAGTTCGCGGCAGTTGGTCCCGATTTGCAGTTCGGCGACTTCCCAGTTGGCCCATGCGTCGCTGAAGCAGGCGTCAATGCGCGGGATGGCCTGTTCGGCGATGGGTGCGTTGCCCTCGGGGTCGTTCCACACGAACAGCAACTGGTTCTGCTCCATGATCGGCCAGCGCTTGACCTTGGCCCGTGGCGGGATGCGCTTGGCGTAGGGAATATCGTCGCAGATCCCGTCCGCGCCCCAGCTCCAGCCATGGAACGGGCAGCGGATGGAGTTGCCTTCGATGCAGCCGGTGCTCAGGTCGGCGCCCATGTGCGGGCAGTAGCCGTCCAGAATGTTCAGTTCGCCATCCTCGCCCTGGTAGGCCACCAGGCGGGTGCCGAACACGTCCAGGCGGTGGGCCTTGCCGTCACGGTACTGCGCGGCCAGCCCCAGGCAGTGCCAACCACGGGCATAACGGTCTTCCAGCAGTTTTGCTTCGATGCGGTGCAGGGTGCTCATCTTATTGTTCTCCGGCTTCTCACAGGGTGGGCGACGTCGCCTGGCGGCGCTGCGGCTCTGCTGGGATTCTGAAGCCCCTGCGCAGGGGGGCATCGTCTGAACGGACGATGGCCGCGCGCAACGCTGCGGCTCTACTGGTGCAAACAAGCCAGTGGCAGGAGCAGGCAATGAACAACGAGCAGGGGCCGGTAGCGGTCATCACCGGTGCCGCCAGCGGGATAGGCCGCGGGTTGGCCGAACAGGCGGCGCAGCAGGGCATGCGCCTGGTGCTGGCGGACGTCGATGCGCAGGGCTTGCAGGCGCTGTGCGCGCAATTGCAGGGGCAGGGAGCCGCCGTGGTGGCCTGCGTGACCGATGTCGCGGATGCCAGCCAGGTCGAGCGGTTGCGCGATGTCGCGTTGGCACGCTTCGGCGGCGTCGACCTGCTGTTCAACAACGCCGGGGTGATGCAGACCGGCTACAGCTGGGAAATCACCGGCCGGCAATGGCAGCGCATGCTCGATATCAACCTGCTGGGGGTGATCAACGGGGTGCGTATTTTCGTTCCGCTGCTGCTGGAGCAGGGGCGCCCTGGGCATGTGATCAATACCGCGTCGCTGGCCGGTTTTCTCAGCAGCCCGCTGATGGCGCCCTATAACGTCACCAAGCAGGCGGTGGTGGCCCTGTCGGAAACCCTGCACTACGAACTGGCCATGCTCGGCGCGCCAATCGGCGTTTCGCTGATCTGCCCGGGGCCGGTAGCCAGTGAAATCATGGCCTCGAACCAGGCTGGCGACGAGGCCGGCCAGTCGTTTGGCGCGCTGCTCGATAGCAGCATTCGCCAGGGCATGACGCCCCAGGCGCTGGCCCGCGAAGTGTTTGCCGCAATTGCCGAAAAACGCTTCTGGGTGCTGCCGCACAAGGACTTCAAGCCCGCGCTGGAGCAGCGTGTGCGCAGCATCCTCGATGAAACCAACCCGCAGTTCCAGATGTTCGACCTGCCAGGAGATGCCCATGCCGCTCGATAGCCAGATGGCCGCCGTGCTTGCGCCGTTCAACGCACAGCCGGAGCCCGATTACGCCCAGCTCGACGCTGCGCAATACCGCCAATACGCCGACAACATGATGCCGCCGGTGCCCGGCGAAGCCATGGCCGAGGTGCGCGACCTGCGCGTCGGCGGCGCCGAAGGGACGCTGGAAGCGCGCCTGTACCGGCCGCTGGCGCAGGATCACCTACCATTGCTGGTGTTCTTCCATGGCGGCGGGTTTGTCATGGGCACCCTGGATACCCACGACAACCTGTGCCGTACGCTGGCCAAGGAGACCGGCGCGGCGGTGGTCTCGGTGGCTTATCGGCTGGCCCCGGAAGCGCCATTCCCGGCGGCGCCGCTGGACTGCTACGCCGCCACCTGCTGGCTGGTGGACCAGGCCGCGTCGCTGAATCTCGATGGCAGCCGCCTGGCACTGGCGGGGGACAGTGCCGGGGGCAACCTGGCGATTGCCGTGAGCCGGCTGGCGCAGCAGCGCAAGGGGCCGAAGATTCGTCATCAGTGCCTGTTCTACCCGGTCACCGACGCCGGGTGCGACAGCCAGTCCTATCAGGAATTTGCCCAGGGTTATCTGCTGACGGCGGCAGCGATGGGCTGGTTCTGGCGCAGCTACCTGGCATCAGGCGAGCAGATCGACGATCCGCTGGCCTCACCGCTGCGGGCCAGCTCGCTGGCCGGCTTGCCCGCGACCACGTTGCTGAGCGCCGAGTTCGATCCGCTGCGCGATGAAGGCGAAGCGTTTGCCAAGTGCTTGCAGGAAGACGGCGTAGCGGTGCGCGTTGAGCGCTGCGCAGGCATGGTGCATGGCTTTGTCAGCCTGGCGCCGTTTGTCGAGGCGGCGGCAAGCGCGTTACGGGAGGCGGCAGCCGATATTCGCCAGGCACTCGCCTAGTCCATTTGGACGACGCGGATTGTCGCAGGCGTTTCTAGTCTGGTGCTCACACCGTCCCTCCTTCACGTGCAGTGGAATGGCCATGAAAACAACAAGAATAGTTTGCCTTGCCCTGATCGGCTGCGCCTTTGGCGCCGCCTATACCGCCTTGCTGACACGCCCGTTGCCGGTGCAGCAGACCGTCGCCTATTACTGTCAGCCGGGATTTCAGCCGTGTTACTTCCCGGTTGCCAGTGTGAGCCGGCTGATGCCTTAGTGGCGGGCCAGGATCGACCTGGCCTCGACCGTCAGGTCGAAGCTGTTGCCCGGGCTGATGCTGAGCACCCCTTCGAAGGCCAGCCGGCGAATGACTTCGCGTATCTTCTGGCTGGAAAGCTCGCTACCGACCTGGGTGCGAATCTGATCGAGGTAGACCACTTGCTGGCTGCCGGAGGCATTCAGCAGGATGTCGATCACCTTGATGCGGAACATCGTTACGCGCAGGCCGTAGTGATGAAGCAGTTCGCGAATCGACTCGATCCGGCTGCGATCAGTACGGGGGGCGCTGGTCGAGATCGGCGTTGCAAATTTGCGTGCAGTCGACACTGCAGTTCTCCTGTTCAGTAAGGTGCCTGACCGTGAAACGATCTGTGGGCTGGCGTGCCTACTATGCAAGCTGAAATGTCGAGAAAATGTCGTCAAAGATTGTAAAACGATGAATAAAACAGCCGCCGTCATCGACGATGGCGGCGGCTCATGGCAATTGACGTGCCTAACCGTCCTGGCGCTCGACCGCCTTGAGCAGCGAACGCTGCCGTGCGCTGTGCAGCATGTGCAGGGTGATCTTGCGCACTTCGGCCTTGCTCACCTCGATGTGCGCGCGCAGCAACTGGCAGGCTTCTTCGGGGCGGCGCTGCAAAATCGCCGTGAGGATGTGCCCGTGCTCTTCATAGGTAATGGCAACGCGCGGCTGCTGGGTGAAGTCCAGGCGGCGGATGATGCGGATCTTCTCCGTGACATCGCGGTGGACCCTGGCCATTTCCCGATTGCCGGTGGCCGCCACCAGGGCGCAATGGAACTGTTCATCCAGCTCCGATACCGCACGCCCTTCGGGCAGGCGCTGGTGCGCTTCAACCAGCCAGATCGCTGCCAGATCGCCAAGCAATTGCGGCAGTTGCGCCCCTGATGCGCACAGGCGCCGTACGGCCGCCAGCTCCAGCACGATGCGCAGGTCGTACAGCTCTTCGAAACGTTCGAAGTCGAAGGGCATCACCTGCCAACCACTGCGAAAATGCACCTCCAGATGCCCCTCGCGCTCCAGGCGATACAGCGCCTGGCGCACCGGGGTGCGGCTGGCCGCCAGGCGCTTGGCCACATCCCCTTCGCTGAAACGGTCGCCGGGCAGCAGGCGAAAATCGAAGATATCTTCCTTGAGTTGCAGGTAGATACGCTCGGCCAGGTTCTCCGGCCGCTCTTTCGCGGCCTTCATGGGTTGGGTCGACAGTTGCATGGGCACTCCTCAGGCGACAGGGTCGAGCAACATCAGTGCGTCACCCGGCAGTATCGCGTTGCCGGGCTGGCAGCGCACGGCGCGGACCGTACCGCTGACCGGCGCGATCACCGACAGCTCCATCTTCATGGCCTCGACCACCAGCAGCGGTGCGCCGGCTTCCACCGATTGCCCGGGCTCCACGAGGATCTTCCACACGCTGCCGCACATTTCGGCGCTGACCACATGGGCGCCACCGGTTTCTTCTATCTCGAACGGTTGCTGGACGGGGGCGCTTACCTCGTCTTCGTCATGCTGCCAGCGCCCGACTTCGGCCTGGAAGGCCAGTTTCTGGCTGGCCTGGAAGGCGGCGATATCGGCTGCATTGGCCTGCAGGAACTGCTGGTATTCAGCAAAATCGAATACCGACTCTTCGATGCGGATCTCGGCGCGCCCCTCACGGAACGCTTCGCGGAATTCATCCAGCTCCGCCTCGCTGACCGGGTAGAACTTGACCTGGTCAAAGAAGTGCAGCAGCCAGGGCTGGCCATCCTTGAACTGGGCGTTCTTCGAAAAACGGTTCCAGATCGGCAATGTACGGCCCACCAGTTGGTAGCCGCCGGGCGAGTCCATGCCATAGATGCACATGTACATGCCGCCAATGCCCACGGTGCCTTCGGCGGTGAAGGTCCGTGCCGGGCTGTACTTGGAACTGAGCAGGCGGTGACGCGGGTCCAGCGGCACGGCGCAGGGCGCATCCAGGTAGACGTCGCCCAGGCCGAGAATCAGGTAGCTGGCGTCGAACAGGATGTCGCGCACTTCTTCCCGCGTGGCCAGGCCATTGGCACGCTGGATGAAATCGACATTGTTCGGCAGCCACGGCGCCTCGCTGCGCACCGTCTCGCTGTAGCGGGTGACGGCGTTCAAGGTGGCACTGTCTTCAAACGCCATCGGCAGGTGGACGATGCGCGTCGGCACCTTGACCTGATCGACATCCGGCAGCCGTGCTTCCAGCGCCAACAGGTGCTCGATCAACGCCGACTGGTGCAGCACGCGGCTGTTGTAGCGCAGTTGCAGCGAGCGCACGCCGGGGGCGAGTTCTTCCAGGCCATGCAACGGCTCGGCCTTGAGCGCCTCCATCAGCAGGTGCACGCGCAGGCGCAGGGCCAGGTCGAGCACGTTGTCGCCATATTCCAGCAACAGGTAGGCATCGCCGGCCTGGCGGTAGGTGACATGCGGGCGTTGGCCGCTGGCGGGCAGTTCGGCCAGCACCGTTGCGGAAACGGTGGTCGTGGCCTGCAGGCTGGGGGCCGGCAAGGTCACTGCGGAGATTGCCGCCAATGCTTCGATGCTGCCCAGTTGGGCCTGCTCCAGGCTTTGCGCCTGTTTGAAACTGATGGGGTGGAAGCGCAGGGTGTCGCCGGGTTTGACCTGGCCGACTTTCCACAGCTCGGCCTTGGCGATGGTCACCGGGCAGACGAAACCGCCCAGGCTCGGGCCGTCCTTGGTCAGGATCACCGGGAAGTCGCCGGTGAAATTGATCGCGCCGATGGCGTACTCGCAATCGTGCACGTTGGACGGGTGCAGGCCGGCTTCACCGCCATCGGCACGGGCCCAGCTGGGCTTCGGCCCGCTCAGGCGCACGCCGAGCCGGTTGGAGTTGTAGTGCACCTCCCATTCGGCGGCGAAGAACTCGTCGATTGCTTCCTGGGTGAAGAAGTCCGGCGCGCCATGCGGGCCATAGAGCACGCCGATGCGCCAGGTCTGGCCGTACTGCGGAATCAGGCTGTCATCAAGGGCCTGCGGCTGGCTGACCGGCGCTGGCGTGGTGCAGGCGGCGAGGGCCGGTTGGGAGATCGCCAGCATATCGGCCGTGCGCAGCGTGCGCCCGGCATGCCCGCCGAACTGGCCGAGGGCGAAGGTCGAGCGGCTGCCCAGGTACACCGGTACATCCAGGCCATTGCGTACCGCCAGGTAGCTGCGACAGCCGGAAACGGCCCGGCCAAGCTTGAGCACCTGGCCCGTCTTGACGCTGATCGGTGCCCAATACGGCAGGCTTTCGCCGTCCAGTTCGGCCGGGCAGTCGGCGCCGGTCAGGGCAATCAGGCAGTCGCTGTGAAAGCGCAGGGTCGGGCCCTGCAAGGTGACCTCCAAGCCTGCGGCGCTTTCATGGTTGCCGACGATGCGGTTGGCCAGGCGGAAGGCCAGGTCATCCATCGGCCCGGAAGGCGGCACGCCGATGTCCCAGTAGCCGAGGCGGCCAGGGAAATCCTGCACGCTGGAGTAGGTGCCGGGCTCCAGCACCTCGATGACCTGTGGCTGGTAGTCGAACGTGTCGAGCAGTCGGGTCCACACCTGGGCGCTGTGAAAGCGCGGCTCAGCCACGACCTGGCGCAGGTAGTCGAGGTTGGTCGCAATGCCATGCAGACGGGTTGCGGCCAGGGCTGCCTGCATTTTGCCGATGGCTTGCTCGCGGTCGTCGGCGTGCACGATCAGCTTGGCGATCATCGGGTCGTAGAACGCCGACACTTCGCTGCCGGTGCTGACCCAACTGTCGACCCGCACGCCCTCGGGGAAGTGCACATCGGTCAACAGCCCCGGGCTTGGTTGGAAGTTTTTCAACGGGTCTTCGGCATACAGGCGCACCTCGATGGCCGCGCCGTGCGGCTTGCGTTGCAGGGCCGGCCAGTCCAGCGGATCGCCGGCGGCCACTTGCAGCATGCATTCGATCAGGTCCAGGCCGGTGACCATTTCGGTCACCGGGTGCTCCACCTGCAAACGGGTATTCACTTCGAGGAAGTAGAAGTCATCGCGCGCGGCATCGTAGATGAACTCGACCGTGCCGGCGCTGCGGTAGGCGACCGATTCGCCCAGTTGCACCGCCGCTGCATGCAGGCGTTCACGGGTGGCTTGCGGCAGGTTGGGGGCCGGGGTTTCCTCCAGCACTTTCTGGTTGCGCCGCTGCAACGAGCAGTCGCGCTCACCCAGCGCCACCACGCGGCCTTTGCCGTCACCGAAGATCTGCACTTCGACGTGGCGCGCCTGGTTGACGAAGCATTCGAGGAACACCCCGGCATCGCTGAAGAACTGCTCGCCCATGCGCTTGACGCTGTCATACGCCGCAGCCAGTGCCGCCGCGTCGGTGCAGCAGGTCAGGCCGATGCCGCCACCGCCGGCGGTGGTTTTCAGCATCACCGGGTAGCCGATCCGCTGCGCCGCCTGCAACGCCTCCTCGACGTTGGCCAGCAGCCCGGTGCCGGGGGCCATCGGCACCTGTGCGGCGCCGGCCAGTTCGCGGGCACGGTGCTTGAGGCCAAATTCGCGAATCTGTTCTGCGGTCGGCCCGATGAAGGCGATGCCCTGCGCCTGGCAGGCGTCGGCGAACTCGGCGCTTTCCGAGAGGAAGCCGTAGCCGGGGTAGATGGCCTGGGCACCGGTTTGCCGGGCTGCGTCGAGGATCTTGTCGATGCGCAGGTAGCTGTCGGCGGCTTTTTCGCCGCCCAGGGCGATGGCCACATCGGCGTCGCGAACATGCGCGGCATTGCGGTCAGCCTCGGAATACACCGCGACACTGCGCACGCCGAGTTTCTTCAGGGTGCGAATGGCGCGTACGGCGATCTCGCCACGGTTGGCAATCAGGACGGTATGGAACATGGGGCTCTCCTTAGGCGGGGGTGCGGCTGGCGATGAAGGCGCGCCAGCCGCCGAAGGCGGTGATGTCCACGGCGCTGTCCAGCGCCCAGGGTTCGCAGATGAAGCCCTTGACCCAGCGGCCGTCCTCCAGTTGCAGGTTGCCGATGCCCAGGGGAGGGGGAATCTCCGCGACGAATTCGCCAAAGCGCGCCAGCGGCATGTCCCACAGCTCGACGATGATCGACGCGCCCTCGGCAGCCTTGACCAGCCCTGGCTTGGGCGGCACGGAGCCGGCGAGGGCGTGCAGGCGGTAGGTCGGGGCGGTCAGGGTCTGTTCGACCAGCACCGCATCGCGGGTGGTGAGCTGGAAGTTCAGCGGCATGCCGGTGAGGTGCGCGCCGACCACGGCGACACGCACGCAGCCGGCGACTTGCCGGGCTGGCGCTGCCGGCGGCAGGCTGCGCCCGGTCGCGCCCAGCGGCAGGGCCTGCGCCGCCTGCCAACGTTTGCCCAGCGAGGCGAGGGCCGCGTCATGCCAGGCGGGGGCGATAAAGGTGATGCCGGCGGGCAGGCCGTCTTCGCGAAAACCGGCAGGTACTGCCAGCGCGCTGAGGTCGGCGAGGTTGGTGAAGTTGGTGTAGGTGCCGAACTGTGCGTTGAACAGCACCGGCTCACGCTTCATTTCAGCCTGGGTGCGCAGGGTCGGGGAGGTCGGCACCACCAGGGCATCGAAGCCGGCGAGAGCCTGGTTGATCGCGCGGCTGAGTTCTGCGCGCAGGTACTCGGCACGGTAGGCATCGCAGGCGCTGTAGCCGAGGCCGTTTTCCACGATCGCGCGGACCACCGGGTCGATGGCCTGTGGTGCCGAGGCCAGCATCTCGCTCATCGCCACGGTGCGTTCGGCAACCCATGGGCCTTGGTACAGCTGCTCGGCCAGTTGGCGGAACGGCGTGAAGTCGATGGGCACCAGTTGCGCCCCCAGTGCTTGCAGGCGCTCAAGCGACTGCTGGAAAACGGCCTGGTTGAGGCTGTCGCCAAAGAACTCCAGGGTGTCCGGGACCGCCAGCCGTGGCGCAGCGCCGATGGCGGCGGGGGCGGTGCGCGGGTTGCTGCGCGAGTAGGCGTCTGCGGGGTCAAAGCCTGCGGCCAGGTCGGCGACGAGCTCGGCATCCTCAACGGTAAGCGCAAACACCGAGATGCAATCCAGGCTGCGGCAGGCGGGGACCAGGCCTTTGTTGGAAAGGCGGCCCTTGGTGGGTTTCAGCCCGACGATATTGTTGAAACCGGCAGGCACGCGCCCGGAACCTGCGGTATCGGTGCCCAGCGAGAAGGCCACCAGCCCCCGCGCAAGGACCGAAGCCGAACCGGAGCTGGAGCCGCCACTGACGTAGTGCGCATCAAAAGTATTGGGCACCGCGCCGAAGGGCGAGCGGGTACCGACCAGCCCGGTGGCGAACTGATCGAGGTTGGTCTTGCCGACCAGCACCGCACCTGCCGCTTGCAGGCGCGCCACGACCGTCGCGTCCTCATCGGCCAGGTAGGCAAATTCGGGGCAGGCGGCACTGGTGCGCCAGCCGGCGGCATCGATGTTGTCCTTGATGGCGAACGGCACGCCGTAGAGCGGCAGTTGGCTCAGGTCGCTGTCCAGCGCGTGCAATTGTGCGGCGAGCTGGTCGAGCCGTCGTGCCAGTTGCTCGGCACTGACGAGGACGATCCAGGCGGGGTCCTGCTCCTGGAACTGCTGAATCAATTCGAAGAGCAATGCGGGTTCAATCGTGCCTTCGCGGTAGGCATGCTGCCATTCGCTGAGGGTCCATCCTACGGCTTGCAGTGAACGAGGTTGCATGGGCTTCTCCATCTTGTATCCAAGTCTGGATTTGCTCAGTGCAACGCGCGGGCCAAGTTGTTGGAAGGCTTTAAAACAGCGGTCTTGAGGGGTTTCTCGGGTAGGTGCAGGCGCTGGCAATGCTGTGTGCTGGTGCAGGGGCGCCTGTTTTTGGTGCCGGGCATTGTGCGATGTGATGCAGGTCCGGGCGGGTTCTGGCGCACTCGGCAATGGCGAACTAGGCTCAGCCAGCAGCCCTGTGTGGGTTGCGCTGGAAACGCCCAGGCAAGAGAGACGGCCCGAGAGGGTCAGGAGTGCAACGATGACCGCCAAGCCCCGTGTTTTCTGTTTGCTGTTGACCCTGGCCCTGCTGCCCGCCGCCCATGCCGAAGACCCGCCGGCTGCGGATGACACCCCGCTGGTCAACCCGCAGGTGGTCGACAAGCTGATCGACATGGGTGACTACCTGCGCAGCCTGCCGAAGTTCCAGGTGGAGGCCGATGTCTCGCGCGACACCGTTCTGGAGTCCGGGCAGAAGATCAAGACCGAGTCGGTGAACACCCTCAAGGTCCTCAACCACGAGCGCCTGTACGCCAGAAGCGAAGGCGACGTGCGTACCCGCGAGCTGTATTACAACGGCAAGCAACTGACCCAATATGCGCCGTACCTCAAGTACTACACCACGGTGGAGGCGCCGCCGAAGCTGTCCGACGCCCTGCACCGGTTCGAGGACTACTACGGCATCCAGGTGCCGCTGGAAGACCTGTTCCTGTTCGGCAGTGACCAGGCGCAGATCGATGCCCTGAAGGAAGCCGCCTATGTCGGCCCTTCACGGATCAACGGGCAGCTCTGCGACCACCTGGCTTTCCGCCAGGAGGGCACCGACTGGCAACTGTGGATCACCCGCGCCGAGAAACCGCTGCCGTGCAAGCTGGTCATCACCACGACCGACTCGCCGAGTTTTCCGGAATACATCGCCGTGTACCGCTGGAACCTGAAACCGACGCTTCAGGAGTCGATGTTCACGTTCAAGCCGGGCAAGGGTGATGTGGCGATCCCGCTGAAGAAAGTCACCGCGCAGGCAGGGCAATGACATGAACCATTCACTGACGTGGAACCTGTTGTTTTCATTCGCCACCGCTTCAGTGCTCACCTTGAGCCTGATCCCCGTGGCCGACGCCAGGCCGCAGCGGGCCCAGGGCCATGCGCGTGCGGCGGTCAACCGGCCACCGCCGCCCAGCGCGCCTCGGGCGCAACGGATGAATGCCGGGCAGCGCGCACCGGTCAACGCAGGAAATCGGGTAAATGCCGGCAACCGGGTCAATGCGGCGAACAACTCCGGCAACAACTCCGGCAACCGTGCGCGCATCAACAACAGCACGCGCAACGTCAATATCGACAACCACCGCGACGTCGACATCGATGTCGACGGGCGTGGCCGCTACGGCTACGACGATCACTACCATCCGGTGGCCACCGCAGTGGCGGTCGGCGCGACCGTGGCGGTGGTCGGCTCGATACTGACGCCGGCACAGATGCCCACCAGCTGTGTGCAGGTGATGCGCTACAACACGATGTACATGCAGTGCGGCTCGACCTGGTACCAGCCGCAATACCAGGGCAGTGACGTGACCTACATCGTGGTCAACGCACCCTGACCGAGGACGGCACCATGCAGCCACTCCCGCAAAATGGAATACTCAGCCGCAGCCTGCTGGATGTGTTCATTCGTGCCGGGCTGATCCTGGTACTGGTGATCAGTTGCTACGAAATCTTCCATCCGTTCCTCAACCTGATGATCTGGGCGCTGATCCTCGGCGTCACGCTGTACCCGCTGCACACCCGGATCAAGGAAAAACTCGGGCTGCGTGACGGCTATGTGGCCACCTTGATCATCGTCGTGGCCCTGGCCTTGCTGATGGTGCCGATCTACCTGCTGGGCATGTCGATGGCCGAGTCGGTGAAGAATGCCCTGGAGATGGTCAAGAACGGCGACCTGCGCATACCGCCACCCACCGAAAGCGTCGCCGGCTGGCCGCTGATCGGGCAATGGCTGTATGACTTCTGGCAGCAGGCTTCGGATAACCTCACGCAACTGATCCACAACATGCTGCCGCATGTGCGTGACGTCGGCCTGACCTTGCTCGGCAAGTTGGCGGGGGTCGGGGCGGGCTTCCTGACCTTCCTAGGGGCGCTGGTGATTGCCGGGGTGTTCATGGCCTACGGCGACAACGGCCATACCAGTGCAAAGCGCATCGCCACGCGCATCTCCGGCCCGGACCGTGGGCCATCGATTGCCGCGCTGTGCACGGCGACCATTCGTGCGGTGGCCCAGGGTGTGGTCGGCATCGCCTTCGTGCAGATGCTGCTGGTGGGCGTGGGCTTCGTGGTGATGGGCATACCCGGGGCCGGGCTGCTGGCATTGCTGGTGCTGCTGATCGGCATCATGCAGTTGCCGGTGCTGCTGATCACCTTGCCGGTGGTGGGCTATGTGTTTGCCACTGAAGGCGCCTCGGTGAGCACCATCGTGTTCACCATCTACAGCCTGCTGGCGGGCATGTCGGACAACGTACTCAAGCCCATGCTGCTGGGGCGCGGGGTGAATGTGCCGATGCCGGTGGTGCTGATTGGTGCACTGGGGGGGATGGTCAGCAACGGCATCATCGGGCTGTTTATCGGCCCGGTTATGCTGGCAGTGGGGTACGAGCTGTTCTGGGCCTGGGTGGACAACGCCGGGTCGAGGCCGGCAGGGGATGAGAAAACAGAGGTTTGAGCCCGGCTGGCCACGCGAATAACGTGGCCAGCTGCAATGCTTAACGGCGCAGCTTGGCGCAGTGGTCCTGCTCGGGCTGGGCGGCGGTGTACCACACGTAGTCGGCACGCTCGGCGCTGACCGTTTTACCCACCTCGGCGAGGATCAGCACGGCATTGCCGTCAGGCTTGCCCAGGTCGGCCAGGTGCAGCGGCACGCCCAGGTCCTTGCGCACATGGAAGGCACCGGCCAGCAATACCGCCGGGGTAGGCGCCGCCAACAGGCGCTCGGCCATGCGCCGGTCACGCTGCTGCTGTACCGCCAGCATGGCTGGCATCTGCGAGTCGGGCAGCATATTGCAATGCGACTCGCGAATATCTTCCAGCAAGGTGGCTTGCACCTGTTGCGTGGTCGAGGCCTTGCCTTCGAGTACCGGGCGCTGCTTGTAGATCTGCATGATCTGCGCACGGTCCAGGTTGGCCGACAGCAACGGGTATGGCTGACGCACCGCGTAGGTCACCAGCGCACCATACAATCCCCAGTCCCAGTTGGCCTGCCAGGCAAGCGCCTTGAACAGGTCGGCCGGTGGCTGGCCGGCGCGGGTGGCTGCTTGCGCGGCATCGACACCGGCCTGCTGGTTCGGGTTGAGCATTTCCAGCAGCAGGCTGCCCTGCGGCCGCTGTACGGCCAGTTCACGCAGCAGCCACAGTTGCACGGCGTGGTGGTCCGGGTTGTCGTGTTGCTCACCGACCAGCACGCGCGGCGCAACGGCAAGGCGCTCGACCAGCTGTTGCGGGGTCAGGGTGCGGCCGGTCGCCAGTTCGCGGATCACCCCGAGGTCGGCGTGATCGCGCCCTTGCGGGGCGATCGGCGCAGGCGGGGGCAACACGGTGTGGGATTGGCAGGCGGTCAACAGGCCGACCAGGCACAGCATCAGAAAGCGCATGGGAATTCCTTGTTGTTCAGATACCCCCCGCCCATAGGTGAGCAGGGGGGCGTTTTCAGCGAGCGATAATCAGCGGATGGCCACGTTCCGGGTGCTGCTGGATCAACACTTCCAGCCCATACACCGCCGCCAGCGCTTCGGCCGTCAGCACCTCTGCGGGTGGGCCGTAGGCATGCGGCAGGCCCTCCTGCAACAGCAGCAACTGGTCGCAATAGCGTGCTGCCAGGTTGAGGTCGTGGAGGATCACCATCACGGCAGCGCCGCGCTCGGCAAAGTCGCGCACCGCTTGCAGGATGGTGTGCTGGTGCAGGGGGTCGAGCATGGACGTCGGCTCGTCGAGCAACAGCGTCTGCCCCTCGGCACCCGGCCACAGCTGGGCGAGTACTCGCGCCAGGTGCACGCGCTGGCGTTCACCGCCAGACAAGGCCAGGTAGCTGCGCCCGGCCAGGTGCAAGGCATCGGCGGCGCGCAGCGCCTCGGCGACGATCTCGGCATCGCGAACGCGCCCCGTGGCATAGGGCAAACGCCCCATGCCCACCACCTCGTTGACCGAAAAGGCGAAGTTCAGGCTCGAACTCTGCGGCAGCACCGCCAGGCGTTTAGCACGGTCCTGCCCCGGCCAGTCGGCGAGGGCACGGCCTTCCAGGCTGACGCTGCCTTCGCTGACCGCCAGCTCGCCGCACAAGGCGGCGAGCAGGGTGCTCTTGCCGGCGCCGTTGGGGCCCAGCACACCGAGCACTTGCCCCGGCTGCAACTGAATGTCGATGTTCGACAACACGGTACGCGGGCCGCGCCGTACTGCCAGGTTGTTTGCCCGTAGCATCAGGAGCGCCCCCGAACCAGCAAGAAGAGGAAGAACGGCGCACCAATCAGTGCCGTGACAATACCGATGGGCAGTTCCGCCGGAGCCAGCAACAGGCGCGCGATCAGGTCTGCCAACAGCAGCAGCCCCGCACCCGCCAGCAACGAGGCCGGCAACAGCACGCGGTGATCAGGCCCGACCAGCAGGCGCATCAGGTGCGGCACGACCAGGCCGATAAAGCCGATCAAGCCGGCCGCCGCCACTGCCGCGCCAACCCCAAGGGCGGTGCATAACACCAGCTCCAGCTTGATCCGCTCGATGTCGAAGCCCAGGTGGCGGGCTTCCGACTCACCCAGCAGCATGGCATTGAGCGCCGCTGCCCGGCGTGGCAACCACAGCGCCACACCCACGGTGACGATCAGCAACGGCCACAGGCGCTGGTAACTGGCGCCATTGAGGCTGCCCAGGTTCCAGAAGGTCAGGGTGCGCAGCGTGGCGTCATCGGCCAGGTAGGTGAACAGGCCAACCCCGGCACCGGCCATTGCGGTCAAGGCGACCCCGGCCAGCAGCATGGTCGCGACATTGGTCTGGCCATTGCTGCGGCCAAAGCGGTAGACCACCGCCGTGACGATCAAGCCGCCGCTGAACGCGCACGCCGACAGCACGTACGGTTCAATGGCCGGCGCCATCCCGCCGAGCATGCTACCACCGACGATGGCGATGGCGGCGCCCAACGCGGCACCGCCCGACACGCCGACCAGCCCCGGATCAGCCAGCGGGTTGCGGAACAACCCCTGCATGGCCACACCGGAAAGGGCAAGAACGGCGCCCACGGCAATCCCGAGCAAGGTACGCGGCAGGCGGATCTGACCGAGGATCAGCTCCGCCTGCTGGGTGTTGTCACCATCAATCGACAGCCCGAGCAGGCGCAACCCGGCCAGCAGGGTTTCACGCAGTGGCAGGCTGACCGGGCCAAGGGCCAGGGACAGCCAGACAATCAATACCAACAGCAACGCCAGGGTCAGCAGCATCGGCCGCGGCCGGACAATCGCCGTCATTGCTTCGCCTCAGCCGTCAGCACCTGGCTATCCGGGTAGAAGGCCTTGGTCAGGTCGGCCAGGGCATCCGGTACACGCGGGCCAAGGCCACCGACCAGCAGGGTCGGGTCGATCACCACGATGCGCCCATCACGCCCGGCACTGGTTTGCCCCAGCACCGGGTTCTGCGTGAGCAGTGCCGCGCGCGCTTCATCACCCTGCAGGCGGCCACCGGCGAAGATGATCACCTGCGGGTCCAGCGCCAGCAGCGCCTCGTTGGACACCGGCTTGTAGCCCAGGTGCTCGACCAGGCTGTTGCCACCGGCCTGCTGGATCATCCACGCGGCCAGGGTGTCCTTGCCCGCCACTTGCAGGTTGCCACCGGAGTGGCTGAGCAGCAGCAGGGCCCGTGGCGCAGCATTGTGCTGCTGCGCCTGGCTGACCAGGTTTGCCTGGTTTTTCAGGCGCTGGCTGTAGCTGTCCATCAGGTGTTGCGCTTCAGCCGGCTTGCCGAGCAACTGGCCCAGTTGGTTCAGGTTGTGTTGCAGCGTCGGCATGTCGGCGGTGGCCGAGAGCATTTCAATGCGCACACCCGCCGCCTTGAGCTGCTCGATGACTGGTGGTGGGCCCATCTCGTTGCTGCCCAGGAGGATGTCCGGCTTCAACGTCAGGATGCCTTCGGCCGCCAGCGCCCGCTGGTAGCCGACGCCTGGGAGTTTTTGCAGGGAGCGCGGGTACTGGCTGGTGCTGTCGACACCCACCAGCTTGCTTTCGCCGCCCAGTGCCACGACCCATTCGGTAAAGGCGCCACCAGCACTCACCCAGCGTTGCGGCAAGGGTTCGCTGGCGCTGGCCAACTGGCTGAGGAGCAGGCCGGTGCAGGCCAGCAAGGTTTTCATTCGCATCAGGCTATTTCCTCAGGCGGTCATGCGGCTGGCAGTTTCTGCCAGTGCGCGCCAGTCATTGCGTTCCGGAACACCGGGTTTACGTACACCGAACAGCTGGATCACCAGCTCGCCGTCGGCATCGAACCCTTCATAGCTGGTGACGATACCGTCAACGCTTGGCTTGCGCACGCGCCACAGCTCGGTCACGCCGGTGGTCTTGAGGTGCAGGTTGAACGCCGGGTCGAGCACGTTGAACCAGGTATCCATCCAGCGCAAGTTGCTGACCGGGCCGGAGTGGATCTGGATGCAATGCTTGTTGCCCACGAACACCATGATCGGCACTTCGCGCTTGCCGGCTTCCTCGATGACATTGGTCAGCTCGACCGTGGCCAGTTGTTCGGCCCATTCGTGGCCGGCCAGGCGCAGGGCCTGGGTGCGCGCGACATCGTTGCGGCGCAGCAGGCCGAAGAAGTCGTGGGTGTCCTTGAGCTGCGACCACTCGCTGCGCAGGGTGGCGCTATCGACATCAGCGTCAGGGCGCGGCGCCTTGGCTTCTGGCTGTGGCTTGAGCTCCAGCTCGGCGGTTTGTGCTTCAGCGCGAAAACGCTCGACCAGCGGCGCCCAGGCGGCTGCTTCGCTGGTGTCAGTGAGGTAGACCTTGTGCACGGCCAGGCCCTGCTGGTCGAACACCTGAATGCTGCGCTGCGGCCCGCGTGCAGTCGCCTCATCCACGGCAAACACGCTGGCCCAGCCGCTGAGGAACAGGCGCAGGTCGATGTCTGGCGACAGCACCATGCCCATCTGGCCGCTGCCCATGATCGTCACCTCGTGGTAGACCCCTTTGCGCTCGTGTACGCAATGTTCGTTGCGGGTCAGCGCCATGATGTAGCCCAGCTCGCCGAGCGCCGGCAACAGTGCTGCCCATTCCGGGCGCAGGCGCACGGCATCGACGCCCAGGCGGCTGGCGGTCAGTTCGGCTTCGCTGACGCCGAGCTTGGCAGCGGCATCACGGGCGCGCAGGCCCGGTTGTTCCTGACGCAGCAACTGCCAGCGCTGGTAGAGGTTCGAGGCAGTGGGCTGGGCGCTGATTGGGGCGGTCATGGTTAACTCCTTCAGGTCATCGGTTCGCCGTGAGGGCGAATTCTATTGGTATTTCCACGCGGCTGGGTACGGCCCGGCCATCGACAATTTCGGGGCGAAAACGCCATTTGCCCACGGCCTCGAGCGCCGCCTCATCCAGGCTTTCGACGCCAGAAGAACGGGTCACGACGAGCTTGAGCTGCTGACCACGCTCATCAAGCGATACCTCGACGCGCACGATACCGTGTTGGTTGCGTCGGCGGGCTTGCGAGGGGTAGCGAGGCGGTTGCGGCGGGGCGGCAAAATTGGGGCGCTGGCTGACCACGGGGGTGAGCGGCTGTTGTACCGCAGCCGCCGTGGCGGCCTGGGCGATTCGTTCTGGTGTCGGGCGGCTGACAGCAGGTGCAGGCACGGCCGGGGCACTGGCAACCGGGCGGGCAGGGGGCTCGATGCGAGGCGGCGCAGGCGCCTTGGCGACGTTCGGCTTGGCCGCTTTGGCGCTCGGCGGCGGCAGCAGCGCAGCCGCCTTGGCCATGACCGGCACCTTGGGCGTGACGCTCGGCGTCGCTGGCGGCGGTGGAGCAACGGGGCGGGCAGGCGGCGTTGGCGTGCTTTGCAGCAGCGGTGCAAGGTCAACGATCTGGATCGCCGTGGGCAGTTGAGTGGCCGACGCTGCGGGCCTGGCGACCAGCCCATGCAGCAGCCATCCCGCGCAAAAATGCAGCAGGACGGACAGTGTCAGGTAGCTGGCAAGGCGGCTCATACACGGCAATTCTTATAATTAAGAATGCATATGGTAATAATTTGCATTTGTAAGTCAAGCTCGTTAGATTCGCTGACGCTGCCGACCGAGCCTTGGCTGAGCAACCCTTCACAGAAAGGGCCCAGCCGTCGGTTGATAACAAAATCAAACACATCCCGGTCATTCTTCAGCGCGACCTCAAGATGCTCTGCGCGCCTGTCGTCTGGCCTTCTGGAGTCAAGTTAGATGTCGATCCGCCCGCCCTTTGCCCAGCGCCCCTTGCTTGCGTTGCTGCTGATCTCGCCTTCTCTGGCCCTGGCCGCCGAGCCGGTGACCCAGTTCGATACCGTCAGCGTGACCGCCACGCGGACCGAGCAAACCTTGCTGGAGGTGCCGAGCACCGTATCGGTCCACAGCGAACGTGAGATCGACCAGCAGAACGCCAAGAACCTCAAGGATGTGCTGCGTTACGAGCCGGGCGTGTCGGTCAGCGGTACTGGCAGCCGTTTCGGCCTGTCGGGTGCGACCATCCGGGGTATTGGTGAAAACCGCGTACTGACCCAGGTCGATGGCGTGCGCATTGCGCAAAGCAACTTCTTCAGCCCGTTCCAGGACGTGCGCGGCACCTACGTCGACCTCGACACCATCAAGCAGGTCGAAGTGCTGCGCGGCCCGGCGTCGTCGCTGTACGGCAGCGATGCCATCGGCGGGGCGATCAGCTTCCTGACCAAGGATGCCGGCGACTACCTGGAAGACGGCGATGATCTGTATGCCCGCCTGAAGACCGGTTACGACGGCAGCGACGACAGCTGGCAGCGCAGCGCCACCTTTGCCGGTCGCAGCGGCACGCTCGACGGCCTGCTGCACCTGGGGCGTCGTGACGGGCAGTCCACCGATACCTGGGGTGGCAATGGCGGTGTCGGCAGTTCGCGCGAGAAAGCCAACCCGCTGGACTACACCACCGAGAACCTGCTGGCGAAACTGGGCTGGGACTACGCCGATGGCGACCGCGTGCAGTTCACCTACGAGCGCTACCAGGACGACGCCAACAGCAACCTGCTGAGCGACATCAACCCGCGTGCGACCTTTACCAGCCCGGCGATCCTCGATTCGCAGTCCAAGGACAGCGTTGACCGCGACCGCTTCAGCCTGGAACACACGATGGGCCTGAGCAGCCTGCTGGCCGACCAGTTGAAGTGGCAGCTCAACTACCAGGAAAGCACCAACAACCAGAAAACCCTGCAGCAGCGCCGCACCACCACCGGCATCAACCGCATCCGCTCGCGTGACTCGCAGTACGAAGAGCGCCTGTGGAGCCTGAACACCCAGCTGGACAAAAGCTTCGAACTGGCCGACACCCGTCACCACGTGATCTACGGTGCCGAAGTCAAACGCATCGAAGCCAGCAACCTGCGTAAAGGTCGCGAAGTGCGCCTGGACACCGGTGCAACGGTGCCGCCACCGGAAAACTTCCCGGTCAGCGACTTCCCCGACCCGACCAGCGATTCCCTCGGTCTGTTCGTCCAGGACACCATCGAGATGGGTCGCTGGACCTTCATGCCGGGCCTGCGCTACGACTACTTCCGCCAGACCCCGCACGTCACCAGCAGCTACCTCAATGGCCTGCCGTCGGAGACCGACCCGTCGCGCATCACCGACGACCACTTCTCGCCAAAAATGGCGGTCACCTACCAGCTGACCGAGCATGAAAGCGTCTATGGCCAGTACGCCGCCGGCTTCCGCGCGCCGAGCCCGGTCAACATGTACGGCGAGTTCAGCAACCCGCAGCAGGGCTACCAGCAGATCGGCAACCCGGACCTGAAGCCGGAAACCAGCAACAGCTTCGAGTTCGGCCTGCGCGGTCGCTACGACCTGGGCAGCTTCGGCGTGGCGCTGTTCTACAACAAGTACAAGGACTTCATCTCCACCGAGACCGTGGCCGATCCAGACGGCACCGGCCTGCTGACCTTCCAGCCGCTCAACCTGGGCAAGGTCACCATTCGTGGGGCTGAAGCCAAGGGCGACATCAAGCTGGACGCGTTCATGCCGCAAGGCACCCGCGCCCTGGGCTCGATTGCCTACGCTCGCGGCAAGAACGAAGAAACCGGCCAGCCGCTCAACAGCGTCGACCCGCTCAAGGTCGTGCTTGGCCTGGGTTACGACGCGCCAAGCGGCATCTATGGTGGCCAACTGACCTGGACCTTGGTGCAGGCCAAGGACCGTGTCGACCACAGCGGCGACGCCGACCTGCTGATCAACAGCCAGTTCGAGACCCCGGGCTATGGTGTGCTGGACCTCAGCGGCTGGTGGCAGATCACCAAGGAAGTCTCGGTCAACGGCGGCCTGTTCAACGTCACCGACCAGAAGTACTGGAACTGGGGTGATGTGCAGGGGCGTGATACCGATTCGACCAGCCTGGGTCGCCTGACCCAGCCGGGCCGCTATGCGGCGGTCAACGTGATCTGGGAAATCTGATCGGGCGATTGCCCTGCGCCAAGGTGCCCTGCAGTGCGTTCGCAATGGACACCGCAGGGCACTTGCACGCAAGCCGTTTCAGCGCCGCTGGATACGGCCTTGCGGGCGTAGATTGTGCTGTTTCATCCACTCCCGCGGGCTGCTGCCAAACCAGCGCTGGAACGCCCGGCTGAAGGCGCTCTGATCGGAATAGCCGAGGATCTCGGTGAGCTGGATCAGGTTCATGTCCGACTCCTTCAGGTAGCGCAAGGTCATCGACTGGCGCGTCTCATCCAGCAGCTTCTGGAACGAAGTGCCTTCCTCGGCCAGGCGTCGTTGCAGGGAGCGCGGGCTGGTCTTCATGAAATCGGCAATGTAGTCCACCGTCACCCGGCCACTAGGCAACAGGCTGCGCAACAGGCGCTGGACATAGCCCGGCAATTCCTCCTGACCCATCGCACTCATGCTGTCCAGGTGCTGCTGCATCAACTTGTGCAGCGCCTTGTCGGCGGCGCTCAAGGGTGTGGCCAGCAGTTTTTCGTCGAACATCCAGGCGTCGTAGGCACTGTTGAAGCGTGGCGCGACGCCCAGTAGCCGGCGATACACCGACGGGCTGGCCAGCGGGGCATGTTGGAACAGCACTGTGGTCGGCTGCCAGCGGCTACCCAGCAGCGTGCGCATCAGTTGATGGCCGACCCCCACCACCAGCTCGCTGACCTGGCGGTTGCCTGAAAGCGTCTCGGTGCGCGATGAGTAGCAGAGCAGGGCATGTTCTTCCATGCGGTGCAGCACCACTTCGGCAAAATTGTTGTGCACATGAAAGTAGCGGCTCAGGTCGAGCAAGGCTTCCCCCACGCTGCCGGCATTGCGCGCCAGGTAGAACAGCGAACCGAAGATCCCCACGCCCTGGAACAGGCCGAACTGCAGGCCGAAGGTCGGGTTGTTGCTGGCCTGGGCGCTGAGCTCGACCAACAGGGAAAAACGTTCGTAGGCGATCAGGTTGTCCGGTTGCTCCAGCACATCGGCGGGCAAGCCGGCTTCACGCAACAGCGCGGAGGGGTTGAGGTTCTGGCTGATGGCGAATTCATCGAAACGGTGCAACGCCGAGGCACGGGTCAAGTAGGTCATCGGTGGTTTTTCTTTTTATATGAATCGGGGTGCGGCTCAAGGCACGGTGAAGCAGGCAAACCTGTCATGAATTCACCAGCCGCTGGCGCACTTTATCAAGTGTAGTGCCTGTCGTCACCGCAGTATGAGGGTGCCAAGAACCCGTCCATCCGGACACCTCAACAGGAACGCTCGATGACCTCTACTGCCATGCCTGTCGGCACCCAGGGCCAAACGCCCGATATTCCGCGCTCGGTTTTCATCACCGGCGCCAGCGGTTTCATTGGCCGCGCCCTGCTGGCGCGGTACCAGGCGCTGGGCTGCGAGGTGCGTGGCATGGACCTGCAGGCCGACCCTGCAAACAACGTAATCGCCGGCAACCTGGCCTGCCCCGAGCAGTGGCAACAGCATGCCGCCGGTTGCGAGTTGTTCATCAACACCGCCGCCGTGGTGTCGCTGGCCGCCCCCTGGAAGCTCTATCGGGATATTTCGGTACGCGGCGTGCGCCATTGCCTGGACGCCGCCATCGCCGGCGGCGCCCGGCGCTTCGTGCAGTTTTCATCGATTGCCGCGCTGGGTTGGGACTACCCGGACCAGGCCGACGAGCGCTGCGATGTGGTGATCGGCACGCAGTACCGCTACGGCGTTGCCAAAGGTGCCAGCGAGCACCTGGTATTGGCCGCCCATGCAGCGGGTGAGATCGACTGCACCATCGTGCGCCCCGGCGATGTCTACGGGCCCGGCTCGCGCGCCTGGTTGAGCGAGCCGTTGAAGCTGGCCAAGTCCGGCGCATTGATCCTGCCCAGCGGCGGCACGGGCCAGTTCACCCCGGTGTATGTGGATGACCTGCTCGACGGCGTGATGCTGGCCGCTGGCCTCGCGCAGGCGCGCGGGCAGATCTTCCATATCGGCAGTGCCGACGCGGTCAGTTGCCGGGAATTTTTCTCCAATCATTGGCGCTGGGCCGGGCGCAGTGGCGCCCCACGCAGCCTGCCACTGTGGCTCGCCGTCGCGGTAACGCGGGTGGTCTGGGGCCTGAACAGATTGTTCGAGCTGCGCAACGAAGCAAGCCCCGATGCCATGTACATGTTTTCCCGCAAGGGCGGCATTTCCATCGACAAGGCCCGTCGGCTATTGGGCTACGAGCCGAAAGTCAGCCTGGAGGAAGGCTTGCGCCGCTCCGAGGCGTGGCTTCGCCAGGACGGCCAACTGGGCTGAGCGCAGCCTCGAAGACCGGTACAACAACAAGGAACCACAGCATGAAAACCCATCACCTCGGGCTCCTGGCCCTGGCGCTGCAGGCGGCCCACGCCCAGGCCGCCGACAGCACCACGCTGCCCCTGGCGCCGACGCCTTTCAAGGGGGTCATCGACACCACCTACAAGACCTCGCGCCCGGACTTTCCTGCGCAGCTCAAGGCACCCAAGGGCGCGCCCAATGTGCTGCTGGTGCTGCTGGACGATATCGGCTTTGCCGGCACCGGCACCTTTGGCGGGCAGATCGACACGCCGCAGCTCGATCAGCTGGCGCACGAAGGGTTGCGCTACAACCGCTTCCATACCACGGCGCTGTGCTCGCCAACCCGCTCGGCGCTGTTGACCGGGCGCAACCACCATGAAGTCGGCAACGGCATGATCACCGAGCTGGCGGTGGGGTATCCGGGCTACAACAGCCAATGGGCGCAAGACAGCGCAAGCATTGCCGAAGTGCTCAAGGACAACGGCTACAGTACGGCCATGTTCGGTAAGTGGCACAACACCCCGGACTGGGAAACCAGCCCGGCCGGGCCGTTCGACCGTTGGCCCACGGGCAAGGGCTTCCAGTATTTCTACGGGTTCCTCGGTGGCGAGACCAGCCAGTGGGAGCCGCAGCTGTACCAGAACACCCAGCCGGTCGAGCCGGCCACGCGACCGGAGCAGGGCTATCACCTGACCAGCGACCTGGCTGATCGGGCGATCAACTACATCCATACCCAGGCGTCGGTCGCGCCGGACAAGCCCTGGTTCATCTATTGGGCGCCGGGCGCTGCGCATGCGCCACACCACGCGCCGCAGGCCTACATCGACAAATACAAAGGCAAGTTCGATGCTGGCTGGGATGCCTATCGCGAGGCGGCGTTCGCCAAGCAGAAGGCCCTGGGGATCATCCCCGCCGACGCCCGCCTGACCCCACGCCCGGCCGAGCTGCCGGCCTGGGACTCGATGACGGCTGACCAGAAGCGGCTGTTTGCGCGGCAGATGGAGGTGTACGCAGGCTTTGTCGATCACACCGACCATGAGGCCGGGCGGCTGATGACGGCGGCGCGGCAGATGCCCAATGGCGACAACACCCTGATCATCTTCATCACCGGTGACAATGGCGGCTCGGCGGAAGGCAGCATGATCGGCACGCTGAACAACATGGCCACCCAGAACGGCATTCCCGACAGTGTCGAAGGGCAGTTGGCGGTCCTTGATGAGCTCGGCGGGCCCAAGCACGAGAACCACTTTGCGGTGCCGTGGGCCTGGGCCATCGACACCCCGTTCCAGTGGATGAAGCAGGTTGGCTCGCACCTGGGCGGGGTGCGCAACGGCATGGTGATTTCCTGGCCTGCGCACATCAAGCAGCCGGGTGGCGTGCGTAGCCAGTTCACCCATGTGGTGGATATTGCGCCGACCTTGTACGAAGCCATCGGCGTGCAGACCCCCGAGGTGGTCAACGGTGCGCAGCAAAAGCCCATCAACGGTGTCAGCCTGCTGTACAGCCTGGACGATGCCAAGGCGGCGGATCGCCACACAACCCAGTACTTCGAAATGTTCGGAAATCGCTCGATCTATCACGATGGCTGGCTGGCCGCTGCGCGCCATGGCTTGCCGTGGGAGCTGGTCAATCGCAACAAGGGCTTCGAGGAGGACCGCTGGGAACTGTATGACTTGAACACGGATTACTCGCAGTCGATCGATCTGGCAGACAAGTACCCGGAGAAGCTCAAGGAGCTGCAGGCGTTGTTTGACCAGCAGGCGCGTGAGAACCAGGTCTACCCGCTGGATGATCGCTGGGTGGAGCGCGCACTGGACCCGTTGCGTCCGTCGCTGACCCGTGGGCGTACCGAGTTCAGTTTTTACCAGGGGACGGTGCGCATTCCCGAGGGCAGTGCGCCGAATACCAAGCGTCGTTCGCACCGCATCAGCACGCGGATTGTTGTGCCGGCGGGTGGGGTTGAGGGCGTGATTGCCGCGCAAGGCGGCAGTTCGGGTGGCTGGAGCCTGTATGTGAAGGACAACCGCCTGGTCTACGTGAACAACTTCTTTGGCAAGCACAGTGACGTGTTGGCTGCTGCCGAGCCATTGCCGGTGGGTGAGGTGGAGGTGGCGTTCGAATACACCCAGCAGAGCAAGGAGTGGGGCGGGGGTGGTGTTGGACGCTTGCTGATCAATGGTGAGGAAGTGGCCAGTGGGACCTTCGCGCATGTGGTACCGGGGCGTTTTTCGGCTACCGAGACGCTGGACATAGGCGAGGAGCTGGGGTCGACGGTGAGTGCGGATTATCACGCGCCCAACCGGTTTACCAGCACCATGGCACCGGTGCGCTTCGAGTTGCGTTGAGGCTTTCTTTGCCGTTTAGTTGGCAAATTTTTGTAGCCGCTGCCGATAGGCTGCGCTGGAGCCCGCTAGGGCTCCCAAAGGCGGCGCCTGCGTTGCAGGCGAGCGCAGCCTTACGGCAGCGGCTACAAACGAACTGGCGGCCGGCATTCATATGTGCCATCCAGCGCCAATTGCGCCAGAAAATCCTCGTCATGGGAAATCACCAGCATCGCGTTGGGGTAGTCCGTGAGAACCTCCAGTACATGCTCACGCATGCGCAGGTCCAGGTTGTTGGTCAACTCATCAAGGATCAGCAACTGCGGCGGCCTTGCCGCAATGCAGGCCAGCGATAATCGCGCCTTTTCCCCCCCCGACAGCTGCGCAACTCGCGTCTGCACCGTGCTGCCCTGGCGAAACAGAAAGTCAGCCAGGTGCGAGCGCTGTTGCTCCACCGTCCATTCGGGCACGACGCTCGCCAATGCCGCCAACACCGTCAACCCAGGCGCCAGGGTGCTGTAGTGTTGATCGACATAGCCGACCTGTTCAGGCGGCGGTGTAACCCACTCGCCGAGTCGCCAGATCTGCTCATCCCCCATGATCGCCCGCGCCAGGGTCGACTTGCCGCTGCCATTGGGCCCGGCCAGTGCCAGGCGTTCGCCCTGGGCCAGGTGCAGGTCGATCCCTTCCAGTAGCGTCGCGTCGCCATAGCCGATACTGCCCTGGCTGATCTGCACCAGCGTTCGCCGGGTCTGGCTGGCGGCCGGCAGGTTGAAGCGCGGCACAATCACCTGCACCGGGCGCTGCTGCGCCAACTGGTCGGTCAGCTCGCGCTGTTGCTCGAGGATCTGCGCCTGCTTGCGCCCGGCAGTGGTGTTGCCCCGGCCGAGCTTGGTCGGCGAGCGAATGGTCGCCCATTTGCTGTTCTGGATGGCCTTGACCCCACGCTTGCGCGCACCGGCAGCGCGTTCCTGTTCCTGCATCAGGGCCTGGTGAGCGTCTTCCCGGGCACGCTTGAGGCTGCCGATCTGCTTTTCCAGCGACTCGCGCTGCAATGCCTGCTCGGCCCTGTAGTCGGCATAGGTGCCATTGAATACCTCCAGTCGGCCATGGCCGATGTGCCAGAGCGTGTCGCAGGTCTGGTTCATCAAGGTCAAATCGTGGGTCACCAGCACCAGGGTGCCGTAGAAGTTTTGCAACATGCGCGACAAGGAGCGGCGGTTGTCGATATCCAGGTGGTTGGTAGGTTCGTCCAGCAACAGCAAGTCTGGGTCGTTGGCCAGCGCCTGGCTGATCGCCTGGTTGACCCGTTGCCCACCGCTGAGCGGTGAGTCGCCATCCAGCACCTGGGCGACGTAGCCAATGCGCAGCCCAGCATTGAACTGGACCTCGCCTTCACTGGGCGCAAGGCTGCCGTGCAACAACCGCAGCAATGACGACTTGCCGTTGCCGTTGTCGCCAACAATGGCGATCCGCTGCCCCCATTCGATACGGGCATCGACCCCACTGAAACAGGTCTTCTGGCCGAAGGTCAGGCCGACCCCACGCAGTTCGATCATGGCCATGGGTGGGTTTCCCTCCTGAAGACGTGGCTACCCACCAGCGTTTGCAAGATGTGCTGCTGGATGGCCTGTGCCCTTGGGCGAATAAAGAAATGGTCCCCGTCATACCAGTGCACCTCGCAGCCGAGGTGGGTTTGCTCGGACCAGCCGAGCAGGTCGTCGGGGCGTACATGCGGGTCGTCGCGGCCGGCAAGAACGCTAATCGCCACCGCCAGGGCGGGTTGCGGCTGATGGACGTAGTGCCCGATCAACGAGAAATCGGCGCGCAATGTCGGCAGGACCAAACCAAGTAGTTCCTGGTTGGCCAACAGCGCTTTCGGGGTGCCGTTGTAGGTTTGCAGATGGGCCAGCAATTCACTGTCGCTCAACAGGTGCAAGGCCGGCTCCAGGCGACAGGTAGACGGCGCACTGCAGCCCGAGGCGAAAAGGTGGATGGGTAAGCGCATGCCGCGTTCGCGCAGCAGCCGGGTCACTTCGAATGCCAGCAAGGCCCCCAGGCTATGGCCGAAAAATGCGTAAGGCAGGCCGTCATCACTGCTCGCTATTGCCTCGGCAAGGCCCGCAAGCACGGCAGGCATCTCAGCCAGTGCGGGCTCGGCCATGCGCGAGCCACGCCCAGGTAGTTGCAGGGCACACAGCTCGATGGCCGGCGCCAGGCTCGGGTGCCACGGCAGGTAGTCCGTGGCGCTGCCACCGGCATGGCTGAAGCAGAACAGGCGAACCCTGGCGTCAGGCGCCGGGCGTCGAACCAGCCAAGGGGAGGGCGCAGCCATGGGGATCATCCTTGCCAACGGCGTTGAGAGTCAGCCTGACGCAAGTCGGCCAGGGCGATATTGATGGGCGGCAATGCCGGGGCAAATGCATGCCGGGTGGTCTTGTAGGGCAACAGCCGGCCGGTGCCCAGCATGCCTTGAAGCAAACCAGGGTCGAAGGCCAGGCCGTTGTGCCAGTGCTGCACGCTGACCCGTGGGTCGTCATAGCTGAGCAGCACGCATGGCAGGTGGCTCAAGCCGAGCAAGCGTGCAGCGAACAGGCGGTGGTTGCCGTCCATGATCAGCCCCGTGCCGCACTCGATGGGCAGCGGAATGCGCCAGGCCTGCTGGGCACTGATATTGCGCGCCAGTTGGCGAGCGTGCTTTTCGTCGATTTCTTCACTGGCCTGCAGCTGGTCGATGGCCGTCAGTTCGATACGGTAGGGTGGGTGCATCCATTCACCTCTCATGCTGGACGAAACTCCAGCAGGGTCATGCCCGTGCTGAGTTGCCGTGTGCCGAGCAAGCGCAACTCCGCCCGCTCGGCCAATGCCACATAACCGGCCTGGCTGCGTTCGCGGCCACCGCAGAGCAGCAGGCTGTTGAGGTCCATCCAGCGCCCTGGATCGAAACCCGGTTGCTCATGCAGCATCAACTCGATGACCAGCAGGCGGCTGTCCGGGTGCATCACCTGGCGGCACCGGGTCAGCGCGGCAATCGCCGGGGCATCGTCGAGGCGGTGCAGGCGGTGGCTCAACACATAGGTATCGGCATTGGCCACCCATTCGCCATTCGGCTCATCGACCTCGACCCAGCCATCGAACGCACAACCGTCATAGGCTGCCTGAACGGCCACAGTGCGCAGTGCCTCGTCGCGGGCCTGGTAGTCGCGATACACCCCGGGCACCTTGGCCCGATGCGCAAGATAGTCGTAGTAATCGAGGCCATGACGTTGCTGGAAAACCGCCTCGCCGCTGCCTATTGCCTGCCACAGGTCACCCCAGGCGCCGTAGTGTTCGGCGCCATAGACCGAGGCGGCCAGAAACTGCGAGTGCGGGTGATCGCGGCGCAGCAATCGCGACATGGACGTATGGACAAACCCCTCCGGGGTTTCTGCAAACAACCCGATACCCGCCAACGCCCGCAGCAAGCGCAGCAGGGCGTCGTGGTTGCAACCAGCGCGGTCTGCCAGCGCGGCCACCGTGAGGGCGTGCTCTTCGAGTAGATCGGCCAGCCCCAGGCGTGCCGCCACATGGATGGCCTGGGAAATCTGAAAGCCGAAGATCCACAAGCGCAACTGCGCACTGTCCTGCATGGGCCGAGCTCCTGTCAGGTTCGAGATGTTGCCGGTTGCAGTACCTGAGGCCACTCCCGGGTACGACTGTAGAAGCGCCGAAGCATCAGCACGGCGCCCAGGGTGAAGGTGATCAGCAGGCCCGCGTTGATGCCCCATTGGCCCTGGTCAAAGACAAACGCCAGGACGTAGCACAATGGCAAGCCGAACACCCACAGCAACGCCATGTTCAGCCACATCGGCAACCAGATGTCCGGCAGGCCTCGCAGTGCTGCCAGCATCAGGTTGCGCAAGGCGTCGAACCCCTGGCTGAAGGCGACGATCGCCAGCATGCTGGTGGCCAGGGTGAGCAAGTGCGGGTAGTCGGGCATGTCGGGTGTCAGGTAGGCATCGATGATCGTGCGCGGCAGCAGCAGGTAGACCAGCGCGATGGCCAACATGATGGCGCTGACCAACGCCGTGGCGGCCAGGCCGATCTGGCGTATGGCCGCCCAGTCGCTGCGACCGACCGCGCGGCTGATCAGCAGCGTACTGGCCTGGCCGGCGCCCATGGGCACCATCAGCGCGACAGTGGCGCACTGAATGATGATCTGCTGAACACTCAGGGCGCCGACCCCCAGCCAGCCGACCATGATGTTGACTGCGCTGAAGGCCAGTAGCTCGCTGGCGAATTGCACGGTGATCGGGATGCCCAGGGTGAAGAAGGCTTTCAAGCGCTGCGGTACCCACAGCTGGCTGCGGGCAAACAGCCGATAGGGCCAGAGGTCACGGGCGGCCAGCAAGTAACTGAGGGTCAGCAGCAGCACCAGCCAGTTCATGAACGACACCGCATAGGCCCAGCCGCGCATGCCCAATTGCGGGAAGCCCCACAGCCCGTGAATCAGCCCATAGCCCAGCAGCAATACGCCCAGCAGGTTGAACAGGCTGAACAGCAACACCACACGGCCCTTGCCGATGGGGAACAGCAGTTGGTGGCAGCAGGCGCTACACAGGAACGGCACGGTGCCCCAGGCCATGGCCCGGAAATATTCGGCGGTGAGCGGTTGTAGCGATTCCGGCTCGCCCAGCAGGGGCATCAGCAGGGGCAACAGCACAAAGGCCAGCGCGGCCAACAGCCCGATCACCACGCTCATCAGCAGGCCTTGGCGCAGGTCTACGCCCACTGCGGCTTTTTCACCCTGGCCGAGCAGGCGGCTGATGCAGATACCCGTGGCCAGCAGGGGTGAAAGGGCGATCACCTGGATGCTGTTGCTCAGCACCGTGACCAGCGCGCCGGCGGCCACTTCGGCTTGACCGAGGCGGGCGATGAACAGCATGCCAATCACGTTCACGGCAATATGCAGTACGCGCACACCGAGAATCGGCGTGGCCAGCTTGATGATTTCACGGCAATAGAAACCGAGGGTGTCCAACGTCATGGGAAATCCCGTTGCAGAATGGAAAAGCGCCCCGCGACCAGCAGGCTAACAAGCCCGGGGCGGGTGGGGCAGGTGCAATAGCTCATGGTTTTTCGCTTGAGTCCCCGCCTGGGATATTGACCCGTACCAGGGTCAGGCCATGGCGTGTATGCACACTTACTGCATGGCCCAGCACCACGCACAGGCGCATGACAATCGCCAGCCCCAGGCCGACGCCCTGGTCAGCGGCCGGGCAAGCGCGGGTGGCTTGGTAGTAGGCATCGAAGATCCGCTGGCGGTCTTCTTCGGCAATGCCCGGACCGTTGTCCCAGACTTCCAGGGCAATTCCGCTGCCACAGGGGCGTGCTGCAACCAGTACACGGCTGCGGGCAAACTTGCAGGCATTGGCCAGCAGGTTTTCGAGGATGCGCTGCAAGAGCTTGTGATCACTGGCCAGGTGCAGCGCCGACGCCCGAAAACGCAGGTCAATGTGGCGCTCCAGGGCGATGTCCTCGTAGCCGAGCTCTAGCTCCTGGAACAGCTGCTGCACCTCCAGAGGCCGGCACTTGACGGGCTGGTTGTCGACTTTGAGCCGCGCCAGTTCAAGGAAGTCGCGCACATAGCTTTGCAGGTTCAGCACCACGTAAAGCGACTTGGCCACCAGTTGCCGGCCTTCGCGCGGGTCGCTTTTCTGCAAGGTGTGCAGCAGCAGTTGCATGGCGTGCAGGCGCTGGCGAAAGTCGTGCGAGGCCTCCTGGAAGAAGCGGCAATCGCGGTCAGCCTGGCTGACCAGCTGGCGGCGCTGGGTGATTAACGTGGCATTGTTCTGCTGCAACTGCTGCATCTCACGGTCAACCCGGAAAAACAGGCGTTGGGCCATCCACCAGACCAGTAGCCATACCGCCAGGCAGATCAGGGGCAGGGCGCCAAGCAGTTGCCAGCGCAAACGCTCGAACGGCTGCAAGACAATCGCCCGTGGTACTGGCTCGTGGGCAGACAACTGATCGCCTTCGGCCTGTGCATCGGCTTGCCGGCTTTCGCGTGAGCGGCGCGGTGCAGTCAGGCGTGAGTACGCGGCCTGGGTCTGGGGTTGCAGCTCAGGTTCGGATGTCTCCAACAGGTTGGACTTGAACAGGTGCAGGGCCAGGCTGCCGAGCACCAGCAAGAGCAGCGCCACCACCAGTGTCACGTGGGTGGCTACCCGCCGGGGCAGTACCCGCATGCCCGCGTCGGGCATGGCGAGCACCTCAGTGCCAGACGGCGCGCGGGCTGTTGTAGTCATGCAGGTACCCCAGGTCCATGGCGCGTGAAACTGCGTGGGTGCGATTGGTGACATCCAGCACGCGCATCAGGCCGGTGACATGGTTGTTTACCGTGCCCAGGCTCAAGCCCAGCTCGGCGGCGATCTCCTTGGATGCCAGGCCGCGATGCAGCAGTTGCAGGATTTCCTGCTGGCGACGGGTCAGGCGCACCGGCTTGACCACCTGGTTGCACTCGTTGATCGGAAATGTCTTACGTCCTTGCAAAATGTGCTGCATCGCCTGGGTGAAGTCCTCCAGGTTAGCCGCCTTGACCACATACCCCAGCAAACCCAGGGCGCTGACCTCCTGGCTCCACTGTTGATTATTGAACGCGGTAACCACCGCACACTTGTCGGCCATGCCGAAGCGATGGAAAGTTCGTACTAACGATAAACCCCGGGCGTTTGGAACATTGATGTCCAGCAATATCCGGTACCAATCCTTATTATGTTGAAACGTTTCAATTGCATGGGTGGCTGTATCGCAAATGTATATGTCCAGTGATCTGTCCATTTTTACCAACAGCGCGCGCGTGGCATCGGCAACCAGCGGGTGATCTTCGACCAACAGGATTTTTTTTCCTGTCTGGGTCTGCATGAAGTGCATCCTTGGAGGCCGCGGTCGCGCCTCTTTTTACCTATGGCCGGGTTGCGAAAGCTACGGTGGGCAAGGCCTTGGCGCAGTTTTCGCAAACACTGGGCGGCGTGTTCATGGATGGCTAAGGCACACGCAAAGGGATAGCGAACTGCAAAGTTCGACACTCATATAAACAGCAGGTAAACACAAGGGCGTGGTCATGGAGGGTATCATCCTTAATTAGTGCATGAACGGTTCGCGACCTTGCCAACCGATTGGCAGTCTAGTCCAGGTTTGCCGGCATTTGAATATTGGCGTGCATAAAAGTGATTGACGGTAGTGTATGGCCAATCGCCGCAAAGTTGAATGCGAGATGGCTTGAAAAGTTCAATTCCTTATGGATATTTCATGCTTTTTCACTCTCGTCAGCACTGACCTTGTCAACACCGGTCGACAAGGTCGGTCGCCACGGATCTCAATCGACCCAGCTGCCGTTCACGAAACCCCGATAGTCTTGTGGCACGAACCACAGAAACAGGATGCCCAGTCGTCCCTCCACCAATTGCTCACGCCAGTGCGGCATCTGCGGGTCGATCAGGTGGCCATCGCCGGACTGCAACAAGGCCTTGTGCACCTGCGTCGGGGTTTCCACATAGATCGGCCAGGCCTGCTCCTTGCGTGCTTCCGGACGCGCTTCGATGGGCAGCGACATCACCCAGGAAAACGCCAGCACGTCGTCACGGTGACGCGGCAAGGTGGCGCCATTGCCATAGATGGTCAGCGCGTTGTGCCCTGGTTTCACCGGTCTATCCAGTACCTGGTTGAGCAGGGCGCAGACCTGGCCTTGCAGGTAGAAGGTGAACTCGTCGCGGTGGCACCAGAAGCGCTCTTGCGTCTTGCCGTTGACCCGGTCCAGCAGCAGGTACTTGCCCTCCATCATGAACCGCAGGTATTTGCGGCCGATCGCCAGCTCGATGGGTGACAACACGCTTTCGAAGGTCATGCAGCCATCGCTGTCCAGGCGTTCGCCCAATGCAGACAGGCGTTGCTGCCAGGCGTCGCGGCGGGCGGGCAACTCACGTGGGTCATGGAGAATGCCGCTGTAGACGAACAGGCGCAGGGTGTGTGGGTCGAGTTGGCGGACCTGGCGGCTGCCGGCCTGCAACTCGGCCAGCA
Organism: Pseudomonas fontis; assembly: GCF_028656955.1. Lineage (GTDB taxonomy): Bacteria > Pseudomonadota > Gammaproteobacteria > Pseudomonadales > Pseudomonadaceae > Aquipseudomonas > Aquipseudomonas fontis. Next base: position 65,499 of record NZ_JAMDGY010000076.1, on the reverse strand, counting down.
ACCGGGCCTGGACATCGTCGAGCCAGTACATGGAGACAATCCCCTTGACCGGGTCTTCGACCCACAGGGTCGGTGCACAGGCACGCGCCCAGCCGAGGTTGGGAATCTGCCGGCGCACTGCGGCGGGGGCATTGTCCAGGGTGTGGTGGATGCCTGGGTTGAGTACATAGTGTGGCGCGAGGTCGTCGACAGCTGGCAAGTGCGCCCGGTAGTAGTCCGGCAATTCGTCTACCAGCGCCTGAGATAGCACGCAGTGCTCGGCAAAAAAGCGCTCGCGGTTGGGCAACCGCTCCGGTGGCGTTACCAGGCCATGCTTGCGCAGGCGTCGCCGAACCGACCCGGACAGCGCCCGGTAACCGCTGTCGTCCAGGCCTTGGCCAACAATCTGCAAGACCTTGTCGGCATAGTTCGGGAACCAGGCAGGAAGAATCACGCTTTCCTTCAGGTACTCGTCCTGCCCCTGGGCATAGAAGGCCATGAACACCAAAGAAGTGACGTAGTAGTTGCGCCCGCGCCAGGGAATGCGCCGCCAGCGTCCGCTGTCCAGTACTCGCCCCAGGCGTTTGCACTGCCCACGCCAGCCCAGCGTGTCGAGCGGGGCGAGGAAGCCGTATTCGAGCAGTTGTTCAAACAGCTGTGCCGGATAGCGCGCCGCTTCGTCCGCATCCACCCGCCCCTGGGACAAGCGCACCAGCAGGCGGCACATTTGTGGCTGCTCGATCACCGCGAACGACACATACTTGGAGCGTGTGGCGTGGGTGCTGTAGTTGCGAAACCCGACGATGACCTTGCACAGGTCGTTGACCGCCCACTCTGGGCGGACCTCATTGGCGTGCATGCTTGCTCCTCCTTTTCAGGCCGGTCGACTCGACCAGCAGACGTGCGCCTCCGAGCGCGTGACGAATCAGATGCACCCGCCATTTCCAGGCTCGGCGCCGATGGACAGCGCCGCACAGGTGCTGCTCGGCGCTGTCGAGCAGGTCGCCGAGCAGCGCGTCGTGCACCCAGCGCACCATCAGGTGCCACATCAGGCGGTGGTAGGGGCTCAGGTGCAGGCAGGTGAAGTGCACCAGGCAACTGCGCCCGTCCTCCAATTGATGCACCTGGAAACCATGGATACCCTGGTAGCCGTGCGGGCTGATAAAGCGGAACAGCGCCTCGCGCCCCGGCTGGTAGCGCTCCAGGCGATAGCGCGTGGCGCCGTGCCCGCCAACGGCGCCAATCTGCATCGGGCCGTCGAAGGTGTCCCGCGGCCAGCGCTGATAGGGCCACAAGGGTGAACAGGGGGCATCGAACTGATCCAGCAGCTCGCCGACGGGCTGCGCTGCGCAGGCCAATTGGCGATGGTGGATGCTGATGACGTTGGCCTGCTCCAGCGCCGCCAGGTGGCGCAAGGACTGCGCGATCATTGGCGACCTCCGGTCCTGTGCACCAGCGCCGCCATCAAGGCGTCGGCGCTTGCCTTCATTTGCGTCTGGCCCGGAAGCTGTCGCGCGCAATCCAGCAAATCACGCAGTGGCCCACAATCGTCGATGTCATCCAGGCGCCACTGCATGCGCTCCAGCCACAGCAGCATCAGGCAATGCAACTCACGGGCGATGATCGCGAAGTTGATGAAGCCGCCCTGAACGCTTTTCAGCCCGCGCGATTGCAGGGTCACCGCGTGGATGCGGGTCTGCTCGTCGTCCTTGTGCACCAGCAGTTGCAGCGGGCGACGCAGGGCGTGGCCGGCCACCGTCACGCTGTATTGCCCGCTCGGCACATAGCCGCCACCGCTGTGCGCCGCCCCGGGCAACCAGTAGACCGCCACCTGCCGCTCATTGAAGAACGCGATCTCGCGGCCCCGGTAGCGGGCGAAATCTGCGCAACTGAAGTGCGTCAGCAGAAAGCCGCGTTGCCCTGGATGCGGGGTGACCGTGTCCAGTGGCTGCGGGTCGAGCTGGTACATGCGCTCGAACAGCAGGTACAACGGGTCGGCACGCCAGGCCAGCCAACGGAAACGAAACTGGCGCAGATGATGGCGGGTCATGTCGAACATGGACGCTCCCGGGCCTGGATCAGGCGTTCAAGGTGACGGATGCTCGGCTCGCGATAGAAGTCCTGCAGGCGGACCTTCAGGCCATAGGCCTGCTCGACGCCGCTGAGCATTTCAATGACTTTCAACGACTGCCCACCCAGCAGGAAGAAGTCCTGGTCGATACCGAAGTCGTCCCTGTGCAGGGTTTGCTGCCAAAGCTGCAGCAGTCGCTGCTGGGTCGAACTGGTGGCACCGGCCATGGCTTGCTGGGCAGGTTGCGGGGTGCCTTGCAGCAGGCGGGTGTCGAGCTTGCCGTTTTCGGTGAGCGGCAATGTGCCGAGCAGTACCAGCTCGTCCGGTAGCATGTAGGCCGGCAAGCGTTCGCTCAGGTAGTGGCGCAGTGTTGCAGGGTCACACGCTGCGGGCGGGTCGTCGGCCGATGCGTTCAAGCCGCTGTGCGCAACCCAGATGGAGGGGTCGTAATACACCGCCAGGTTGTTTTGCAGGTCGACCTGCACGCTTTGCAGGGTGTCGTCGAGCTGCCAGGCCCCAGGGCGATCAAAGTGCACACCGCTCCAGTCCTGCCATTGCGCCACGGTGCCTTCGATTCTCTGCGAGTGTGTTGCTACCCCCAGTTCCCGGGCCCCGAGGCGCAAATGGGTGCGCAGCCAGAAATCCAGCGGCTCACCGTGCTCGTCGCGCAACTGGGCCCAGCGCTCGACGCTGGTGCCCTCGCTCATCCCCACCGGCCGGACCGGTCCAAGGAAGTGCTCAAGGCCCTGCTGCCGGGCCAGGGCACGGAAGCCGCGAACCAGCGTGCTGGACAGGCCTTGTCCCTGGCAATGCTCGGCGACGATGCCGGCCAGGCCCAGTACCGTGTTCGGCGCGATCCCTTGTGCGTGCTGGTGCAGCGCCAACTCCAGGCCGGCATCCCAACCCGAGGGAACACTCCCCTTGTGGCCATCCCAATAAAGCGGAATGCCATTGGCGACGCAGGCGACCGTGTCGGCAGTGTCCACCAGGCAGAACTGGTACTGCGGGAACAGGCGATAGAGGTCTTCCCAATGGCGCATCAACACCTGGCTACCGGCAAAATAGCGCGGCCAGGTGCCATGGTGAATCAGGTTCATGTGCGCCCGCAGCGCTGGCCGTTGCGCCACGCTGAACTGGCGCAGCACCTGCCTGCGTGCCTCGATCTGCTGCACATGGCTGTCGCGCAACTCGACAAATGCGCGCAGGCGTCCACCCTGATCGTCCTCCTGCCAAAGCACGGCGGCCTTGGCGACTGCAGGGTGCTCGCCCAGGGCGGTTTCAATATCGCCCAGCTCGACCCGGTTGCCACGGACCTTGACCTGATTGTCCAGCCGACCGATGTAGTGCACCCGGCCCTGCGCATCAAGGCGAGCGATGTCGCCGCTGCGGTACAAACGCTGCACCGGCTCGTCGGGCGCCAATGCCTTGTCGAAGAACGCCTGCTGTGTTTGCTCCGGGGCCTGCCAGTAACCCGGGCTCAGCCCCGTAGAAGCCAGGCACAGCTGCCCCGGTACGCCAACGGGCAGCAACTGGTCGTGGCGATCGAGAACATACGCTTGTACATGGGGCAACGGCCGGCCAATCGGCACCCGGTCGCCGCTGCTCGTTTCAGCGCAGTCGAACCACAAGGCGTCGACGGTCGCTTCGGTCGGCCCGTAGTGATTGACCAGTTGGCAACCAAACACCGTTGCCACCCGATTGGCCAGGCTGCGGCTCAGCACCGCGGCCCCGCAGATGATCAGGCGCAGGGCCGAGGGCTTGCGTGCGCTGCGCTGCGCGGCGGTCACCAGGGCATCCAGCATGGCCGGTACGGTTTGCAGCACCCCGATGCGCTCGCGCTCAAGCAGCTCCAGCACGTTCTCCGGGGTGCGGGCGAGCCCCGCTGGCCACGGCACGACCTGGGCACCCGCGCTGAGCGGCCAGAGCATGTCCAGCAGCGACGCGTCGAAGGTACAGGCCGTCCAGAACAACAGGCGCTCGCCCGCTTGCAACTGATAACGGGCCTGGGTCGCCGACAGCAGTGCGTGCAGGCCGGCATGGGCAATGGGTATGCCTTTGGGTTGGCCAGTAGAGCCGGAGGTGAACAACAGGTAGGCCAACTGCTCGCCACGCGCCCGGCTGGCGAGCCTTGGCAGGCCTGGGGCCAGGGGCAACAGGTGATCAAGCAACAAGGTCCGCGGGCACAGCGCACGTGCCTGCTCGGCCAATGCACGACAACCGAGCATCAGCTTGAAGCCAACTTGGCGTGCCACCGCTTCGCGGCGTGCTTGCGGCCAGTCTTCATGCAGGGGCACATGCACCGCGCCCAGGCGCAGGATGGCCAGCAGGGTAATAACCGAATGTGCGCCGGCTTCCAGCAACACGCCTACCCGGTCACCCGGCACGACACCCAGGTCCACCAGTGCACGGGCAAGGCGATCAACTTCGTGTGCCAGTTCGGCATAGCTCAGGATGCCTTGCGGTGTGGACAGGGCGCAGGCGCGGGGATGGCGCTGACACTGGGCATCGATCAGGTCCAATGCCGTCGAGGATGGGTCAGTGATCGGCAACGGCGGGTTGAAATCCTTCAGCACCTGCCTGGCCGCTTCCCGGGACAGTAATGGGTAGCTCGGCAGAGGCTGGCCGGGGTCGTCTATCACGGCCTCGATCAGAGTTTCCAGGCTGTCGAGCATCCGCTCAACGCTGTCGGCGTCAAACAGGTCGCTGTTGTAGGTGCAGAAAAACTTGATGTCGCTGCCCACCGGGTCCAGGCCAATTGCCAAGTCGAAGCGCGCACCGTGGTTTTCTGCGGCATAGACCTCCTTGGCATACAACTCGCCGTCGCCCAGGTCGATGCTGACGAATTCCGACTTGTTGTTCTGCACCCCGGCCATGACCGAGAACAGCTTGGGCCGGGACAGGTCTTTCTGGTGGCTGAGTTGTTCGATCATGTTCACGCAGGGGTAGCGGTAATGCTCGAAGGCCTCAAGCACCGTACTGCCGACCTGGCTCAACAAGGCCGAGAAACTCATGTCGGCGCTGATTCGCGTGCGAATCGGCATGGGCACCGCAAAGCACCCCAACAGGGGCTGGTCGCTGGCGTCGCGGCCAGCCAGCGGGCAGCCAAGAATGATGTCGTCCTGGGTGCAGGTGCGGTAGAAGTACAGGTTCAGGGTGGCCAGCAGCAACATGAACAGCGTGCTGTTGTGACGGGCACAGAAACTCGTCATGTCCCGCGCCATGGCCCTCGGCAGCCAGGTTTTCAGCGTGTTGCCGTTGTAGGTCTGCACCACCGGGCGTGGCCGGTCGGTGGGCAGTTGCAGCGCTGCGGGCAGGTTGGCGAACTGGCGCAGCCAATAGTCGCGGTGCACCTCCAGTTCACCGGAGCGCAGGGCTGCGTTGGTGCGCTGGGCATAGCCGAGAAAGCTCGATTTCAGCGCGGGCAGGGCAATATCGCGGCCCTGGCACAGCCCGCTGTACAGCGTGGCAAACTCGCGAATCAGGTTGAGGGTACTGGTCTCGTCCCAGATGATGTGGTGCACGGTGAAGATCAGTTGATGCTCGCCATCCGGGTAGGCCACCAGGTGCAGGCGGTACAGGTGCTCCTGCTCGAAGTCGAAAGGTTGCAGGGCGAAGTCGCGGGCCAGGCGCTCCTGTTCGGCCGCCACCTGATCCTCGGCCAGGGTGGTGCGCTCGATGAACAGGCGTGCGGGGTCGAGCACCTGGCGTTCCCCCAGGTATTGCTTGGGGCGGCCCTGGGCGTAGGCCATTCGCAGTCGGAACACGTCATGCCGGTCAAGCAACTGCTGCCAGGCGTTGTGGAATGCCGCCCGGTCAACCCGGCTCATGAAGAAATGGTTGAAGCTGATGTTGTACACCGCGCTGTCGGGGGCCAACTGATAGGCGAACCATTCCGGGATCTGGCTTGGGGCCAAATCATGCAATTCAGGCGGGGTCATATTGCCTCCTGCTGGGTCGCGCAACAGCACTCGACCAGTTCGGCGATGGTCGGGTACTCGAACAACTGGGCCACATTCAGCTGTGGGCCAAGCACGTCGCGGCACAGGCTGGTCAACTCGACGGCTAGCAACGAGTGCCCGCCCAGCTGGAAGAAGCTGTCGTCGATGCCGATGCGCTCAACGCCCAGCAACGGCGCCCAAATCGCGGCAAGGCGGGTTTCCAGCGCGTTGCGCGGAGCACGGTAGGGCACATCGCTGCCCAGGTCGAAGCTCGCCATGGGCGGCAGTGCCCCACGATCGACCTTGCCATTGGCCAGCAACGGGAAGCTATCGAGCAGGCAGATGGCCGCAGGTACCATGTAGTCGGGCAGATGCTGGCGACAGTAAGTGCGCAGGCTCGTCGCCGAGGGCGCGGGTCGTTGCGGTGCAATGACATAGGCGACCAGTTGTGCCTGCTCGCTGGCGTCCTTGTCCCCCAGTACCAGTGCCTGTTCGACCGCCGGGTGTGTACGCAGCACGGCTTCGACTTCCCCGGCTTCAATGCGACAACCGCGAATCTTTAGCTGGAAATCGCAACGTCCGAGCATTTGCAGGCTGCCATCGGCGAGGTAGCGGCCGAGGTCGCCGGTCTTGTACAGGCGCGCACCGGGGCGGCTGTCGAAGGGGTCGTCGATGAATCGCTCGGCGCTGCGCTGCGGGTCGTGGAAATAGCCTTGGCCGACGCACAGCCCGCCGATGTGGATCTCCCCGGTGACGCCAATCGGCACCCGTTGCAGCTGTGCATCCAAAACATGAATGCGCGCATTGCCGATGGGCTGGCCGATGGACAGGTACGGCTGGGTGGAAGCTGGGGCCGCTTTTAGGCACAGGTGAGTCACATCGTCCGAACACTCGCTGGGCCCGTAGGCGTTCATCAGATGAATGTCCGGACAGGCCGCGAACCAGCGTGTCGCCAAGGCCGTGGCCAGCGGCTCGCCGTTGCTGATCATCCAGCGCAGGCCCGGCAAGGGGTAGCGTTGCGGCTGAGCGGCAAGCTCGTCCAGCAGCAACTCCAGGTGCGAGGGGACGGTTTCGACAATGCTGACACCGTTGTCCTGCAGCTGTGTCAGCAATTGGCTCGGCTCCCAGGCCTCGGTGCCGGTGATTACGCGGGTGCGCGCGCCGACCAGCAGGGCCACGAAGAACTGCCAGACGGCCACATCGAATGTCTGCACCGCGATCTGCGCGATGCAATCGGTGCTGCTCAATTGCAGGTCTGCAGCCTTGGCCAGCAGATGGTTGAGCATGCCGCGATGGCTGACCATGGCGGCTTTCGGCTCACCGGTGGAACCCGAGGTGAAGATCATGTAGGCGGTGTCGTCGAGGCGCCCGGCGTGGCTGTCCGTCCAGGTGTCGGCAAACGATGCGAGGTAGTGGTTGTCGAGCTGCAGGTACGCCGCCGACAGCGGCAATTGCGCCAGTGCTTCGGCTGCTGGCGGATCAGCCAGGATCAATGCCGGCAGGCTGTGCTCGAGCATGCGTGTCGTGCGCTCGGCGCGCTGCTGTGGGTCGAAAGGAACGAACAGTGCGCCCAGCTTGAAGGTGGCCAGCATGGACGCCAAATAGAGGCTGCCGCGCGCCATGTACAGCGCCACGCGGGCACCACGGCCAACATTGGCAGCCTTCAGGGCGTGGGCAATGCGGTTGCTCAGGCGATCAAGCTCCAGATAGCTCAACCGTTGCCTGCCATGCTCCAGTGCCGTGGCATCAGGCCGGGCGGCGACTGTGTCGGCGAGGTAGGTCAGCAGGTGTTTGTCGGGCAGCGGGTCGTGGCTGGGTGCGCCCCAGCGGCGCAGAGTGGCCTGTTCTTCTTCAGGCAACAGGCTGAGCGTGCCCAGGGCGCATTCGGGTGAAGCCAACGCCGACGCCAGCAGGCAACGCAAATGCCCGGCCATGCGTTGGGCAAAACCTTCGCTGAACAATTCACTGTTGTATTCGATCTGCCCGTTGATCTGCTCGGCAGCATCCTCCAGGGCCAGGGTGAGGTCGAACTTGGTGTAACTGCTCTCGCGAGGCAGCGGTTCAACACTGGCCTTGCCCAGGGCGAAACGTTGCGGCAGGCCTTGTTGCAGCACGAACTCGACCTGGAACAGCGGACTGTGGCTAGCGCTGCGCTCCGGCTGCAAGGCGTGCACTACCCGGTCGAACGGCACGTCCTGATGGGCATAGGCGGCCAAGGCCTGCTGCTTGACCTGTTGCAGGAACGCTTCGAAGGACAACGCTGCCCGTGGCTGATTGCGCATCACCAGGGTGTTGACGAAGAACCCCACCAGGGCCTCGGTCTCCTGGGGGAAGCGGTTGGCCACCGGTGAACCCACGACGATGTCTTCACTGGCGCTGTAGCGCGACAGCAGCACATTGAACACGGCCAGCAACAGCATGTAGGGCGTGACTCCGCGGCTGCGGCAAAAGCTGCGCAATCGGTTGTTCAGATCGGCATCCAGGGCAAAGCGCAGGGTCTTGCCGGCGTAGCTTTGACGGGCCGGTCGTGGCTGCTCCAGCGGCAGGGAAAGCAGCGCCGGGGCGTCCTTCAATTGCTGCTTCCAGAAGGTCAGCTGGGTGTCCAGCCGCGCTTCGCTCAGCCACTGCTGCTGCCACTGGGCATAGTCGGCATAGTGCGCCTTGAGCGCCGGCAGGGGGGAGGGCAGCCCTTGGCTGAAGGCCTCGTAGGCCTGGCCGATCTCGCGCAGTATCACACCCATCGACCAGCCATCGCAGGCGATATGGTGAACCGTGAGCGACAGCAGATGGTGGCGGCTGTCCAGGCGCAGCAGGTGCGCACGCAGCAGCGGTGCCTTGCTCAGGTCAAGCGGTGCATTGGCTTCGCCGCGCAACCAGTCATGGGCCTGTGCTTCATCGGCCATTTCCAGCACCGGCAGGTCGATGCGCGGCGTCTCGCAGCAGCGCGCCCGGGGCTGGCCGGCCTGTTCTTCGATGACGGTGCGCAGCACCGCATGGCGCTGTACCAGGTGCTCGATGGCGTGACGCAAGGCTTCGACATCCACGGCCCCGCGCAAGCGCAAGGCACAGGGCATGTTGTACAGGCCGCCGAGCGCCTCCAGCGACTGGTGCAGCCATAGCCGTTGCTGGGCCGCAGACAATGCCGGCGGCGCGCCGCTGGGGAGTGTGCTGCCGGTGGCGCCTTTGCGCCGTTCAAGCAGCGCTTGCTCGAGACGGCTTTGGCGTTGTGGATCCTGTTCTGCTGAGTTCATCACGACTTCCCTCTCCTGATTGTTGGCGTTGTCCCTAGGCGGCCTGGTAGGGCCTGGCGAAGAAGTCTTCGAGTTGAAGACCCTGGTCGCTGGCGCAGTCCTGATAGATCGCCCGGGCGACCGCGAGGTCGAGTACGCCCATGCCGAATGGCGAGAAAATCCGCGCCCGCCGTGGGTCTGGCTGCACCCGACCTTGCAGGGCATCGACGATGTCGCCGGCAATGAAGTCGCGGTGACCCGCCTGCTGCCAGGCCAGTTCCAGGGAGGTGGCCGCTTTCAGGCAGTGGTCGACGTTGTCGGCGAGGTTTTGTGCGCGTAGCACCACCGCAGGCGCCAGGTCGCGCAGCGACAGGTGCAACACGGTCGGGGCATGGGCGAACCAGTCGGGTTGGTCGATGCCGGGGCGCACCGCAGAGGTGGCGAACAGCATCAGGTCGCTTTCGCGCAGCGTGCTTTCCAGCGATGCGGTGCGTGCCGGCAGCCCCAGGCCAAGGCAGCGCTGGCGCAGTTGCTCGGCACGTTGCGGGTCGATGTCGCTCAGGGTGACGCTGCCTAGCTCCCAACCGGTCTGTTGCAGCAGGCGGATCACCCGCCAGGCAATCGGGCCACAGCCGATCACCCCGAGGTTTGTGCAGTGCCCCGGTGTCGGGTGAAGTTGCAGCGCCCCCACCACCGCCGACGCTGCCGTGCGGGCTGCACTGATCAGGCTGCCCTCAAGGCAGGCCAGCGGGTAGCCGGTCTGGCGGTCATTGAGCAGCACCAGGGCCGAGGCCCGGTCCAGCCCCCGCTGGGTGTTGTCGGGAAAGCTGGCGACCCATTTCAGCCCGGCAACCGGGTGATCGTCGTCCAGCACGGCCGGCAGGGCGATGATGCGGTTGCGCTCGTCGTCGGCAAAGCGCAGGAAATAGCTGTCAGGGTTGCTGGCCCGACCCTCGCTGGCCGCCAGATACGCCTGCTCTACCAGGCTGAGCAAGCGTTGTGGGTTGGCCTGCAGCCAGTTTTCAATGGGGCCTGCGCCGAGCAGCGTCAGCGCCGGTGGGGTCATGGAAGGCATCGGTTATCTCCTGCTGGGGCTCACACCGCGATGGCGGCGGGGCGTGAAGGGGCGGTTGAGTAGAAGTCGGGGTAGTGGCGTGTGACCCACTCGGGGTTGTAGACGGTGTCGACATAGCGGTCGCCCAGGTCCGGAGCAATGGCCACCACACAGGCGCCGGGCTCGATCTGCTGGGCCAACTGACGCACCCCGGCGAGCACAGTGCCTGACGAGCCGCCCAGCAGGATCCCGCGTCGCGCCAGGCTGTGGCACATGTGCAAGGCCTGCGCTTCAGGCACCATCAGCAACTGGTCGTAACGGCTGTATTCGCGGATCGCCGGTGCCTGGCTAGTGCCAAGCCCGGGGATATGCCGGGGCCCTGAGGGCTGCCCGAAGGTCACCGAGCCGACACTGTCGACGGCCACGATGCGCGTGCGCGGTGAGTGCTGGCGCAGGTAGCGCGACACGCCGCCGAGGGTGCCGGTGGTGCCGGCGCCAACGAACACGTAGTCCGGTTGGGCAAACTGGCGCAGGATTGCCGGGGCGGTGCTCAGGTAGTGCGCTTCGACGTTGTTGATGTTGCCGTACTGGTTGGTCCACACCAGTTGAGGGTCTTCGTCGAGCAGGCGTTCGATCAGCTCGATGCGACTGCCCAGGAAGCCGCCGTTGCGGTCGCGCTGGTTCACCAGCATCAGCCGTGCGCCGTAGGCTTCGATCAACTTGGCGGTTTGTGGCGAGATATTCGGGTCGCTGACGCAGATAAAGGGATAACCCTTGCTCGCGCAGACCATCGCCAAGGCCAGGCCCAGGTTGCCGGATGAACTCTCGATCAAGGCATTGCCTGGGCTGAGCCGGCCCTCCAGCTCCAGGCGTTCGACCATGCGCAGGGCCGATTTGACCTTGATCGAGCCACTGAGGGAAAAGCCCTCGAGCTTGACGAACACCGGGGTGTCCTCAAGCACCTCGCGCAGCTCCAGAAACACATCGTCGAACACCAGGTCGCCTGGCGATGAGATAACCATGGGGTATTGCTCCTGCGTGGCGTTAGAGAGAGGCATCCAGGGCTGCGCCTTCATGGCGCAGCATCAGGGCTACCGTGGCCTGCACCGTCGGGTGGTCAAACAGGTCATCCAGCGACAGCTGGATGCCGAACAGCTGGTGAATGCGCGCATTGAGCTGGGTGGCCAGCAATGAGTGGCCACCCAATTCGAAGAAATCGTCTGTGACGCTGATGCGTTCAACCCCCAGCAATTGGCACCACAAACTGGCTATCTCGTGCTCCAGCTCACTGCCGGCATCGATGCAGGTGCCTGTTGCCTCCGGTTGAGCAAGGGCAGCGTGAGTGGGTGCTTGCACGGCATCGACCCAGTGGCGCACGGAATCGAACGGATACCCGGGCAGGACCAGGCGCTGGCCCCGCACAGCGTGCACGGCCGCCAGGTTGAGCGGTACGCCGCGCTGCCAGAGTTCAGCCACGGCTTGCAGCAGTTGCGTCATGGCGCTGCTTGCAGCATCGGTGACGATGCATGCGGCAGACGCTGGCAGCGGCCAGGGCAGGGCGGCGGCATCCAGCAGGCAACGGCCGGTCGCGCGTGCCTGGTTGTCGAGGGCGTGTAGAAACACATCGGGCGAGCGCGGCTGCTGCCAGTAGTCTGCGGCAAACACACGCGTCGACCTGACCGGTTCGCCATCCAGGCTGGACAACCAACTCAAGCGTTCGCTGCCACGTCGTTCGCCGATCTCGCTGGCCGGCTCCTGGATCAGTTGCACCGCCTCCACCAGTGACAGGCAGCCGGCATGACAGGCCGCGACCAACTCACCCAGGGTGTCACAGAGTATTTGTCGAGGTTGCAACCCCCAGCCCAGCCAGACTCCGACCAGGGCGTGCAGCACGGCAAAGCGCAATATGCGCAGTTGGGTCGGGTTAAGTGTCGGCTTGTCCAGGTACAGCGGCAACGGCAAGCTCGGCGCCAGCGCATGGATCGCCTGGGCAAACACCGGGCATTCGGTGAGCAGTGCGTGCCCGCGCACGAGCAGCTCCGGGTTGTCGCGCAGTACCAGCAACAGATCGCTGGGTGCCGGGGCGGCCAGGCGCGCTGGCGCCGGGTGTCGCAGTTGCGCGATGCAGGCGTCCCGCTCGCCAACCACCAGGGCATGCCGGTAGACGTACTCGCTGCGCCCGGTATTGCTGGTGAAGCAGACATCCTCCAGGCGGGCAGCGGGGCAATCCCGCAGGAAGTCCGCCAACTGCGACTTCTTGCGTGCCAGGGCATCACTGCTCTTGGCCGACAGGCCAAGCAGCCACGGGCCCTCAGCGACGGCGTTGGTGGCGCTGGCAAGGGGGGCGGCCTGCAGCACCACATGGGCATTGGTACCACCGATACCGAAGGAGCTGACGGCGGCCCTGAGTGGCTGATCGCTTGGGTTCCAGGTTCGCAGTCGATCATTGACCGCCAGCCCCTGCAAGGCCACTTTGTCGGTCAAGCAAGTGAAGTTCAGCGAAGCGGGCAATTGCCGGTGTTGCAGGCACAACACGGCCTTGATCAGCCCGGCCGCACCGGCAGCGGAATTCAAGTGGCCAAGGTTGCTCTTGAGCGAGCCCAGGTAGCAGGGGGCTGTAGTGTCGCGCTCTGGCCCGCCGTATACCTCGTTCAACGCCGTCAGCTCGATCGGGTCGCCCAGTGCGGTCCCGGTGCCATGACACTCCACATAACCCACCTGTTCTGCGCGCACCCCGGCCATGGCCAGGGCGCGGTGCAGCACCGTGACCTGACCGTTCACGCTGGGCGCGGTATAGCCCACCTTGCCGGCACCGTCGTTGTTGATGGCTGAGCCGCAGATGATCGCCTCGATGCGGTCGGCGTCGCGCAGGGCATCGTCAAGGCGCTTGAGCAACACCAGCGCTACGCCCTGGCCCGGTACTGTGCCGCAGGCGTGTTGGTCGAACGCGCGGCAATGGCCATCGGGCGACAGGATGCTGTCGGGCCGGTATTGATAGCCCAGCGGGTCGGCGGCCTGCACCGAGGCACCGCCCGCCAGGGCCATGTCGCATTCATACATCAGCAGGCTGCGACATGCCTGGTGAATGGCCACCAGGGAAGTGGAGCAGGCGGTGTTGATGTCCAGGGCCGGGCCCTTGAGGTTGAGCTTGTAGGCAATCTGGGTGGCGTTGCCACTGTTGCCATAAAGCAGTTGCACCGGGTCGGCACCGAGTTGCGCGTTGTGCAGCAGGTTGCGGATGTAATAGCTGCTGATGTCGGCGCCGACGAACACCCCTGTCTCCACCGCGCACTGGTCGGGCGCGTACCCGGCACGTTCGAAGGCGTGGTAGGCGGTTTCCAGCAGCAAGCGCTGCTGCGGATCCATCAGGCTGGCCTCCCGCGGGGCAATGCCGAAGAACCGCGCGTCGAAGTGCTGGCGCCTGGGCAGTGGGATGGCGGCCTTGACGTAGGTCGGGTCGGCCAACTGTTCGGGGCTGACACCGTTGGCCAGCAACTGCTCGTCGCTGTAGAACTGCACCGCCTCCTGGCCGCTGGCCAGGGCGCTCCACAGCGCTTCGGGCGTATCACCTAGCGGCAGGCGGCAGGCCATGCCGACAATGGCAATGGCGTTTTCCATGGACTGGGTCATTGCTGCGTTCCTTCTGCTCATTGGCGTTGCAAACCGGCACGCCGGGCCTTGAGGGCGGCGACGCGACGCTGGTTGTCGGCCTGCGCATCCGTGTGCGGTTCTGCGGAGTTGTCCAGATAGCGGGCCATGCTTTCCAGGGTCGGGTAGCGGAACACATCCGCGATGGCCAGCTCGCGCTCGAAGGCTTGGGCGATGCCTTGCTGCAGTTGCATGGCCAGCAGGGAATCACCGCCGCGTTCGAAGAAGTTGTCCTGAGGCCCGATCTGCCCGTGGCCGAGCAGGCGTTGCCAGAGGTCGAACAGACGGCGCTGGCTCGGCTCGCTGATGGGTACCGGTTCGTTGGCGGCCACGCCGACAGGGTCGGGCAAGCGGGCCAGGTCGATCTTGCCGTTGCGGTTGAGCGGGAAATTGTCCAGGGCGATCAGCCGGGTCGGCAGCATGAACGTGGGCAGGTGCTCGGCAAGGGTCAGGCGCAATTCGTCTGCGCCCACCTCGCCGCTGTAGTAGAGGGACAGCCCCTGACGGTGCAGGGCCACGCACTGCGCGACACCGACACACAAGCGCGCGGCGTTTTCCAGTTCGCCGAGGTTGACGCGGTAACCATTGACCTTGACGGTGCGGTCGATACGACCGACGAACGCCAGTTCGCCGCGCGCCAGCCAGCGCACGGCGTCCCCGGTGCGGTATAGGCGGTGGCCGTTCAACTCGACAAAAGCGCTTGCCGTACGGGCCGTATCGCCCAGGTAGCCACGGGCCAGGCCCCGGCCCCCGAGGTACAGTTCACCGACCTGGCCGATGGGCACTGGCCGCTGCATTTCGTCCAGCACGTACAGCTGGGTATCGCTGATGGGCCAGCCAATAGGCGTTTCGGCCAGGGCCAGGCTGTCGCTGTCGATGCGATGCATGGTGCTGAACGTGGTGTTTTCGGTCGGCCCATAGCAGTTGTACAGGTGCTGCGGGCGCCCTTGCGGGCAATTCAACACCTGCGCCATGCAGCCGGGGTCCATGACTTCGCCGCCTACCAGCAGGTAGCGCAAATTGCGGAACATCGCGCCATGGCCGGCGCTGACATGCTGGTCGAACAGGCGGGTGGTCATGAATAGGACATCGACCTGCTCGCCGAGCAGGAAGGCTTCCAGGCGCGGGCTGTCGAGCAGGCTGTCGGGCGGCGCCAGGGCCAGCGTCGCACCGTTGAGCAGGGCTCCCCAGAGCTCGAAGGTCGCGGCGTCAAAGCTCAGGCTGGCGAGCTGGGCAAGCACATCGCCGGGTTGGATCTGCACGTAGTTGGTGTCGCGCACCAGGCGCAGGATCGCCGACTGCTCGACCATGACCCCTTTGGGCTCCCCGGTTGAACCCGAGGTGTACATCACGTAGGCGAGCTGTTCGGCAGACGGCAGCGGCACAGCGGCCTGGGTTGCATGCACCGAGGGCAGCGAGCCTGGCACCAGGCTCGGCACGTTCAGCCCGGGGTGGCGGGCCAATGTCAGCTCGTCGCCCAGCACCAGTGCCGGTCGGGCATCGTCGAGCAGTTGCTGTAGACGCCGGGGCGGGTAGGCCGCATCCAGCGGAATGTAGCTGGCACCCACCTTGAGCACTGCGAGCAGCGATGCAATGGTGGCCATGCTGCGCAGGGCAAACACACCGATCATCTGCCCGTCGAGATCACCGCCGTGCTGTGTGAGCATTTGCCGGGCGAGGGCAGTGGACCAACGATCCAGTTCGGCATAGCTCAGGCGTTGCCCGCCAGCGCTGATCGCTATGCGTTGCGGCCCCTGGGCGCACACCGTGGCAAAACGCTGGACGATGCCGACCGGCTCGAAGCTGGCGTTGGGTAGACCGGCCCACTGCTTCGGCGGGTAGAGCTTATTCAGCCGCGAGCGCTCGGTGGCCGTTGCCGACACCTGCGCTATGTCGCGCAAGGCTTGCTTGAAGAACAGTGCAAAGCGCTCGACCGAGCGCTCGCCCAGTGCAGCGACCCGGTGGACCAATTCCACCCGCAATGCCCCGGAGTGGGGATCGATTGCCGTCTGGTTGACCAGGGTGAAGTTGGTTTCTTCATAGCAGTAGCCAGGCTGTACGCTCAATCGCTGCAGCCCGCCGAGCTGCCCGAACACCCGGAAATTGACGAAGTTGAACAGGCTGTCGAACAGGGCGCCAGTGCCCAGGCCACGCTGGATATCGCGCAGCGGGTAGTTGGCGCAGCCGTCCAGCGCAGCTTTGAGTTCGCGCAAACGCTGAACCAACTGTTGCGGTGAATCGTCGCTTTGCAGCGTCAGGCTGCAAGGCACGGTGTTGAGGAACAGGCCCAGCATGCGCTGGCCGCTGTCCTCTATCAGCCGCCCATGGCTGGGCATGCCGCACACCACCTGACGCCTGCCGCTGAACAGGCTCAAGGCTTGCAGGTGCGCGGCGAGCAACAGCAGGTCGAGGCTCACGCCCAGTTGCTGCGCCGTGCTCCGCAGGGCCGTGTCCAGAGAGGTATCGATGGCAACCTCCAGGCGTGCAATCGGCCCGTTGTTGCCGACACCGGGGGCGGCCAGCAAGGTAGGTTCGAGGTCAGCGCACGCCTGCTCCCAGAACAGGCCCAAGGCAGGGTCTTGCCGCCATCGACGTTCTTGCACCACGTAATCGGCGAAGGTGCGCTCAGGCGGGAGTAGCTGCGGTGAGTGCCCTTGCAGGGCCAGGTCGTAGCCTTTGAGCAAGGTGGTAAACAGGGTGGCGACGCTCCAGCCATCGAGAATGGCGTGATGGCAGGTCAGGGTCAGGTGGAATGCCTCCCCGAGGCGATGCACCGTCATGCGCCAGAGCGGCGTACGCTCACCGTCCAGCGGGGTGAGCAACTGCGCTTCGAAGAACTGTTGCAGCAGCTGCTCCTGCCCCAACACAGACAAGGCGCCCAGGTCGTGAACGGCCAGAGGCAATGGCAGCGAAGCCCGAACGCGCTGCCAACTGCCTTGCGCATCGCGCGCGAACAAGGTGCGCAACACCGCATGCTGCTGCATGAGCGCGGTGAGCACCGCGCTGAAGTGACCCTCATCAAACTCGCCCTGCACCCGACAGGACATGATGTCCAGATAGGTGGATGCACCCGGATCCAGCTGCGAATGGAACAGCATGCCTTCCTGCAGGGCCGTCAATGGATAGGCGTCCAGGTCGCCGAGGCGGCGGCAGTGCTCGGCACGTGTGGGGTCAACCTGGCTGAACGCAGCCACCGGGGTGCTCGTGGCGGCTTCGCCCAACGGTTCCAGTCTCGCGGCCAGCCCGGCGAGGGTCGGGTGCTCGAACAGCTGGCGCGGGGTGAAGGTAAACCCGGCCTCGAGCACCAGGCGTTGCACGTCCAGCACCCGCAGCGAGTCGCCGCCACAGGCGAAGAAGTCGTCATCAGCGCCGGGGTTGGCCAGTTCCAGCACGTCGCGCCAGATTTCGGCCAGCAGCAGCTGCGTCACGCCTGCGGGCGCTCGCCACGCCTCGCTGGTCATTGGTGCGCTGCTGTCGAGTGCCTGGAGTGCGGCGATATCGACCTTGCCGTTGCGCGTCAGCGGCAACGCCTGCACCTGCAGCAAACGCTGCGGCACCATGAAGGCCGGCAACAGGCTGCGCAGGTGCGCGTGCACCTCGGCAGGCGGTAGCGGCGTGTCGGCGCAATACCATGCTTGCAGCAGCTCGCGCCCAGGGTCATGGCGGACCTGCGCAGTGCGGATGGCCGCATGGCGCAGCAGCGCGGCCTGGATATCGCCCAGCTCGATGCGAAAACCGCGAATCTTCACTTGATGGTCGTTGCGCCCCAGGTATTCCAGGTGGCCGTTGTCCAACCAGCGCCCCAGGTCGCCAGTGCGGTACAGGCGCAAGCCCTGCCATTGGACAAAGGCACGCGCGGTCAGCATCGGCTGGTTCAGGTAGCCGCGCGCCAGGCCTGGCCCTGCGACATGCAATTGGCCGGTGACCCCGACCGGGCACAGGCAGCCGTGCTGATCGAGCACCAGCACCTGCAGGTCGGCGAGTGGTCGGCCAATATCATTGCGCGTGCTGCGCAAAAGGTCTGCCGAGGTCACTTGTTTGTGGGTGACGTGCACGGTGGTTTCGGTGATGCCGTACAGATTGCTCAGGCGCACGCTGTCGGCGTATTTGTCGAACCACGGCGCCAAGCTGGCGACTTGCAGCGCCTCACCGCCAAAGATCACCTCGCGCAGGGGCAAGCGCTGCGCATGGCGACAGTCTTCGCTGATCAACCGGGCAAAGGCGCCCGGCGTCTGGTTCAGCACCGTGACCTGCTGCTCCAGCAGCAAGGCGCGCAGGGCCTGTGGGTCGCGGCTGATGTCCTGGGGCACGATCAGCAGACGCGCTGCATGCAGCAGCGCGCCCCAGATTTCCCAGACCGAAAAGTCGAAGGCATAGGAGTGGAACAGGCACCAGGTGTCCTGCTGGCGGAAATCGAACAAGCGCCGGCTGCTGCTGAACAAGCGCAGCACATTGCCGTGGCTGAGCATCGCCCCCTTGGGCGTTCCCGTTGAGCCCGAGGTGTAGATCACATAGGCCAGTTGTGCCGGGTCAATCACCGGCAGCGGTTCGTCGGTTGCGGTGAAGGGCTCGTCCAGCGTGAGCACATTTGGCACGGTCAGCCCGCTGTGCGCCAAGGCTTCGGCATCGCCAACTACCCATTGCAGGCGGCTGTCCTGACAGACGGCCTCAAGCCTTGCTGCCGGGTAGTCGGGGTCCAGCGGGACATAGGCGGCACCAGCCTTGAGAATGCCCAGCAAGCCGATCAGCAGGTCGGCACTGCGTGGCATGCAAAGGCCAACCAGGGTGTCGGCAGGCAGCGCTTGGCCATGGACATGCCGGTAACGGCTACGCAGGTGCTGAGCCAGCGCGGTACTAGCCTGGTCGAGTTCGCTATAGGTCAGGCTGCGCGGGCCATCCTGCACGGCGATAGCGCAGGGGAACTGCGTGGACGTCCTGGCGAACAGCGACACCAGCGAATCAGGCGAAGGCGCCTCGGGTTCGCCGCGTGCCAGCAATGCCTGCCGCTCGATGGGGGTAAGCAGCTCGAGCTGCGCGACACTTGCGTCACTGTCCAACGCGTGCTCCAGCAGTTGGCAGTAATGCTCGCCCAGGCGCGCCATGCGGGCTGCGCTGAAGCGCTCAGTGGCGTACTCCAGCGTGCCGCGCAACCCACCGCTTGCGTCATGGCGCAACGAGAGAAACAGCGGGTAACGGGCAATGCCATCCTCGACTTCGAGAAATTCACTGTGCAGGCCATGCAGGTCCAGGGCGTGCTGCTCGTTGGCCGATTGCAGGGCAAATACAGCCTGCATCAAGGCATGGGACTGCCCCTGGGTACCGGGCTGCAGCGCCTGCATCGCTTCCAGCGGGACACCCTGATGCGCCTGCGCCTGGCGCCCCAGCAAGGCAACCTGTTCGAGCAACGCGGCAAATGGGGCCTGTTCGTCAATCTGTACGCGCAGTGGCAGGGTACAGGTGAACAACCCGAACACCGCTTCATTGCCGGCCGCACGGTTGGCCGAGGGCACGCTGATGACCAGGTCGTTCTGCTCGCAATAGCGGCGTAGCAGCAGGGCAAACACGCTGAACAGGCCACTGAACAACGACGCCGCGTGCTGTTCGCAGTACTGCGTGAGGCGCTTGACCAGATGAGCAGGCAGGCTGAAGTAATGGTGTGCACCTGCCGATGAGCCAGCGTCATGTCCATCACTTGGCAAGTCCAACCCTTCATAGCCTTCCAGCAGGCTGCGCCAGTAGTCCCGCGCCTGCTCGAATTCGGCAGACGCCAACCAACGCTGTTGCCGGGTAACGGCACCGCTGTAGGACTGCGATACGGGCGGCCAATTCAGCGCGTCGCCTTGGCACTCGGCGTTATAGGCTTCGCCCAGTTGCCGCCGCAACAGGTCCAGTGACCAGCCATCGGCGATCAGGTGCGGCAGGCGCAACAGGAGGATGTGCTCGCGTTCGTTCAGCCTGAGCAACTGAACCTGCACAAGCGGCGCCTGATGAAGATCCAGTGGTTGGCGCAGCGCATCTTCCAGGTAGGCCTGTAGCGCATCGGCCGCCACCTGCATTCGCTGGATAGGGTGCACGGTCTGTGGGCTGTAGACCTGCCAGAGCCCCTGGTCGTCGACCACCTGCATGTGCAACTGGTCATGACGCCTGACGACCTGTTCCCAGGCGCGCTGCAATGCAGGCAGGTCAATAGCGCCCTCCAGCCGTTGCACCACCGCCAGGTTGAATCGCTGGACCTGCCCCTCGTCGTAGCGGTCGCTGAAATACAGATGCTGTTGTTCAAGTGACAGCGGGAAGCGCGTTTCGCGCTGCGGTTCAGTTACCTCTTCGGTCGAGCAACTGCCCACATAAGCTGCCAGTTCGCCCACGCTCGGGTAACACAGCAGTTGTGCAAGGCTCAAGCGCACGCCGAAGTGCTCGTGGATGCCAATCAACAGCTGAGCGGCCAGTAACGAGTGCCCACCCAGCTCGAAAAACGAGGCCTGGGTGCTGACCACCGGCACATTCAGCAGGTTCTGCCACAGCCCAAGCAGTTTCGACTCGAGCGGGTTTTTTGCGGCGACCGACTCTGCGCTCTGATCCTGCGTAGGGCGCTCCAGCGCCTGGCGGTCGACTTTTCCGTTCAGTGAGCGTGGCAACTGGTCCAGGCATTGGAAATGACGCGGCACCATGTAGCCGGGCAGGTGTTCATGCAGCGCTGCGCGCCATGCAGCAGGCTCGGCAGCTTCAGGCGAGCGGGGCACCACATAGGCGCTCAGCTCGGTCTGGCCATTGTGCTCCCAGGCCAGCACCACGGCCTGGCGGATACCCGGCAACTGATGCAGGGCATGTTCGATTTCACCCAGTTCTACCCGGTGGCCGCGGACCTTGACCTGGAAATCCAGGCGGCCGAGGTAGACCAGCTCACCGTGCTCGTTCCAGCGTACCCGGTCCCCGGTGCGGTAAAGGCGCACGGTTTCGCCTTTTCGCGCCAAGGCGTCGAGCATCACAAAACGCTCGGCGTTCAGCGCTTCACGTTGATGGTAGCCACTGCTCAGGCCGACGCCGCCGATGTACAACTCGCCGTTGGCCCCCCAGGGCACGAGGTTCTGTTGAGGGTCCAGCACATAGCAGCAGGTGGCGCCGATCGGCTGGCCAATGACCGCATGCTGGGCCGGGTCGCTCAGTACCTTGCGGGTGGACCAGATCGTGGTTTCGGTCGGCCCATAGACCTGCAACACCCGCGTCGAGCAGGCCAGCAGGTACTCGGCCAGGTGCTTGGACAAGGCTTCGCCGCCGCACAGCAGGCGCGCCTGCCCGCGTTCTGCCGGGCGCCAACCGGCGAGCGCCAGTATCGACCAGAACGAGGGCGTGCCCTGCAGCAGCGTGGGTTGGTAGGCGTCCAGCGCGGTGCAGAGGGCTGCCGGGTCCTGTAGTTGTTCGTCGAGCAGCAGCAGGCGCGCGCCGCTGGCCAGCGCGCCGAACAGCTCAAGGCCGAATATGTCAAAGCCCACCGCAGTGGCCCCGACCACGCGATCTCGGCTATCGAGCTGAAGATCCGTGACGAAGTCTGCAATCAGGTGGCCCAAAGCCGCCTGTTCGATACACACGCCCTTGGGCCGCCCGGTGGAACCGGAGGTGTAGATCAGATAAGCCAGCGCCGAGGCCGGCGGCAGGCTAAGCGCCACCGGGCAGGTTGGAGCACGTACCAGCGTCGGCGCCAGGCACCATTGCTTTACGTCGATCGGCAGCGCCTGATCACAGATCAACAGGTCCATGCCGCTGTCGCTGACGATATCTCGCAGCCGCTCCAGGGGCATGTGCGGGTCAATCGGGACATAGGCGTTGCCACTGCCAAGAATGCCCAGCATGGCCACCACCGCGAGGTCCTTGCGTTGCAGGCAGATGCCAATGCGTCGAGGTGTCGGATGCGCTGAGTGCAGTTGTGCGGCCACGGCCGATGCGGCGCTGGCCAGTTGACGATAACTGAGCGTGGCGTTGCGGTAGTGCAGGGCGGGGGCGTCGGGTTGGCATTTGACTTGGGCCATGAACATGGCCATGACACCTTGCTGCCCACGGGCAACCCCCGCGGGTTCGCCGGCAAATGCCCGTAGCTGTTGGTACACGGGGGCGGTCAGCAACCAGCCGCTGTGCAGCGGCTGTTGCGGCGCATCCAGGGCGCACTCGAGCAGTTGCACGAAGCTTGCGGCCAATCGCTGGATGAATGCGGCGCTGAACAGGCCCAGTTGATAGTCCAGGCGCAGGCGGATGCGCTCGGCATCCTGCTGGTAGGCAAAAACCAGGTCGCCGACGACCTGGCGCTGCCCCAGCGGCAGGGGGTGCAGTCGGGCCTTGCCCAGGGCCAGTTGGTCCTCGCCGAAGTAGGCCTCGATCACGCTGACGTTGAACGGTCGCTCTTCGCTGCGTTCGCTGTTGCGCAACTGCCGAATCACCTCGGTCAGGGTGAAACGCCCGTGTTCGCGCGCCGCTTTACGCTGCTCAAGCAGATGTGCGACCTGCTGGTCCAGGGTGCACTGGGCGCCAACGTCCAGGTGCAGGGGGTAGTTGTTGATGTAGCAGCCCAGTACCTGGCGGGCGCCGGCCGGGCGCATGTCGACAGGGTAATTGAGCACCAGTGAATCAGCCCCGGCATAGCCAGCCACGACCTGGCCGACCGCGGCAGCAATCACCATGAAAGGCGTTGCGCGCTGGCTGCGGGCGTACTTGCGCAGTGCCTGCGACAGCGCCGGGCTCAGTTCGAAGTAATGTGAGCTGCCGAGGCCGGCTGGCGCTGCGGGTACCTCCTGGCGTGGCAGTTCCACGCTCAACGGCTGCCCGGCCAGGCGCTCGCACCAATAGTCGACATCCGCCTGCCGGGTACTGTCGTCCATCGCCGGCAACTGGGTGCTTGGCTCAGGCAGCGGCGTCCCGGACAGGTAATGCTGGTAGCTCTGTTCCAGCACGTGCACGAAGTGCAGCGCCGAGGTGGCATCGGCAATGATGTGATGGAAGTTCAGCAGCAGCACCCGCTGTTGCTCCCGGCGCAGCAGGCTGAAGCGAAACAGCGGCCCGCTTTCCAGGTTGAAGGGGATGGCCAGTGCTTCGCCGATGGCCTCGTCCAGCGTTTGCGCCAGCGCAACCTCACGTACGCAGAGCACCTCGGCAATCGGTGCAGCAACCTGCTGGAGCAGCTCATCACCCGCCACCCGAAAGCGGCTGCGGCAGCCGTGGTAATAGTGATTGACGAAGTAGGCCAGGGCGCACTCGAGCGCCTGCTCGTCGAGATCACCCTCGATGCGGTAGACCAGGGGGGTGTTGTACAGCGTGCTTTGTGGTGCCAGCTGCCATTCCAGGAAGAACCGTCGCTGATAACGATTGGCGTTGAATTCACGCATGGCGACGCTCCTGCAGCGCGATCTGCACCGGTTGCTTCATCGCCAGGGCGAAGTGGAACTGGTGCTCCATCAGGCCATTGCTGACCTCCCAGTCGCCCGCGCGAACCAGCTCGGCCAGCAGCACTTTGAGCGAGTAGCGGGAGAACATCTGCCCGGTGCAGTTGTTCGGGCCGCTTGAGTAGGTGAGGAAGGGCTGGCGGTAGCGCTCGGGTTTCTCCATGAAGCGCTCCGGGCGAAACTGTTCGGCGTCCGCGCCCCAAAACTCGGTCAGGCGCAGGAGGTGGTAGACATCGGCCACCAGTTCAGTGCCACGCTTGACGAAATGGCCATTGATCATCAGGTCGCAACTGGCGGCGCGGAACAGGAACGGTTGCGCCGGGTGCAGGCGCAGCACTTCGTGTACGCAGGCATGCAACAGGGTGTCGTCGCGGCGAATGTAGGCGCTGTAGTCCTCGCCCTGGCTGCGCAGCTCGTCATGCAGCGCTTGGCGATAACCGGCGTGCTGTCCGAGTTCATAGACCAGCGCGACGAACGACGGGAAGGGCGCGATGTAGCCCGCCAGCACCGCGCCATTGAGGCCGGTGGCGAAGGCTTCGTCCTGGATCGATTGGTAGTGCTGGTCGATATAGGCGTTCAGGCGCTCGGTGTAGTCGGTGGTGTTCAGCAGGCCTGGGTCATTGCCAATGCGCGCCACCAGTTGGCGCTTGAGCTGGTCGAAGCGGGCATTGAAGTTGGCTGGCTTGTGATAGGCAAAGGCCTTGCCAAGCAGGTCGACCTGTTCCTCGAGCATCTGGCTGACGCCTTCCAGCGACCCCTGCATGTTCATCACCGAGCGCAGGTAGACCTCGACGGTAAAGGCCCCCAGCGCATCATTGATGGCGAAATGGCGCTCACCCTGCCACCAGCGAGTGGCCAGTTGCTCGCTGAGTTGGCGCATGGTCTGGATGAAACGCTCCGGGCCGCTGACCAGGTGCGCAATGATATTGCGCTTCTGCTTGGCATCCTGGCGCTCCTTGCTCATGCGCATGCGGCCCAATGCGTCGGCAATTACCAGGAACTGCCGACCATCACCCACCAGCTCGCCCTGGCCCATGCGCGGGTGCTGCATCAAGCCGCGAATGGCCTCGACGCCGAGCAGTACGCAGTAGTCGCCAGCAAAGGTCGGCAAGCGCAGGAACGGCTGGTAGTGGCCGTCGCCACGCAAGGCGCGGCCAGCGATGTAGTGATAGACGTCGGCGCGACGACGCAAGGCGCGCGAATTCTGCCAGCGTCGCAATAGCCCGAAAGGTGCCGCCAACCCGCCCAGCAGGCGGTAGGTACGGCGTTGCAGTAGGGAGGCGGCGACAATCGACAGACCGTCTGCGCGCGTGCTTTCCAGGGGACGGTTCTTCAGCGCTTCCATGGCTTACCTGCTCGTCAGGGTGGGGGGCCGCGCACCAGGCGCGAGAGAGCTACATCAGGGCCGGGGCTTGCCAGCCGCCAAGGCGTTCCAGCTGGCGGGCAACCTGCAACGCGAGGTCTTCACGCCAGGGTTTGGCGATAACCTGGATACCGATGGGCAACCCTTCGCGGGAGCGTCCGATGGGCACCACCGCCACCGGCCAGTTGACCAGGCTGTAACAGATCGAATAGCTGAAATCGCGTACCTCGCGGTACGAGTGCCCATGCGGCTTGGCCACGGTGGCGGCGACCGGGCAGAGGATCACGTCGTAGTCATCCATGAAATGCAGCATGGCCTGGCGGCAGCGGTCGAACTGCATCCAGTTGCCGCGCAGCTCGGTGACCGAGAGCCGGGACTGGCGGGCCAGCTCAAGGTACTCAAGCAGCAGGGGGGAGGGCCGTTTCAGGTCCAGTTGCTGGATCAGGTCAGTCAGCCACTTTCCTTCGTCGCCGCCCAGCAGGATGCTGTTGGCCAGCAGCGTTTCGATCTGCCCGAGCACTTCCGGGCGGCGCTCGTCGAGCTGGGCCACCTCGCCCTGCAACGACAGCGCGGCGTTTGTGACGCAACGGCGAACATCTTCGCTGGGCGGGGCAATGCCGTCGTCGCTGTACCAGGCAACGCGCAATGAACTGAGCGCACGCGGCTCGCCGGTCTGCCAGGGCACCGGGGGCACATGTGGGTCGCGGCCATCGGGGCCGGCGAGCAAAGGGGCAACCAGCATCAGGTCGTCGATGCTGCGGGCCATGGGGCCAAAGGAAATGAACTGGCTGAACAAGCCCATGCAGTCGAGCGGAAAGTGGCCGGTGAGGGGAACGCGCCCCTGGGTCAGGCGCAAGGTGGTGATGCCGGTGTTGTGAGCCGGCACCCGCAGGCTGCCGCTGGCATCGGAGCCGATGCCAAGCAGCGACCCCCTGGCGGCAATCAGTGCCGCCTCGCCGCCACTGCTGCCGCCGGGGCTACGCAGCAGGTCGTAGGGGTTGCGGGTCTGGCCATACAGCAGGTTGTCGGTTTCGTAGCCGATGCTCAGCTCTGGCGTATTGCTCAGGCCGAGCAGCAAGCCACCGGCTTCGCGCAGCCGGGCAACCACGGTGGCGTCGCGCTCGCTGGGCTGGCCGATCAGGCCGGCACAGCCCTTGTCGGGCTGGTAGCCGATGGCGCCACAGGTGTTCTTGACGCTGAAGGGCACCCCCAACAGCGGTTTGTGTTGCAGGCGATTGCGGTGTTGGTCGATCCAGGCGGCCTGGTCGTAGGCCATTTCCCGATTGCTCTGCACCAGCGCATTGATCAGCGGGTTGACCCGGTCAATCTGGCGGTAATAGGCGTCCAGTACTTCACGGGCGCTGAGGGTTCCGCGCTTGACCGCCGCCGACAGGGTGGCGGCATTGCAGGTGAGGATATCCACGCATCGTTCTCCATCGAGTACCGCCTGGACAACAGCCTGAGCCCCGTTGAGCAAGGGCCGCGGCAAGGTTGATGCGCAGAGTGCCAAGCGGGCCGGAATGCGTATATGTGCAATTCTTCACGGTTTGCACAGGTTTGCGCGGCGGCGTTGAGGCCAATTCAAGCGGCGCTCGGCCAAGGACACATTTTTTAAAGCCTCAAGGCATATTTTTACTAATTTCCCTGTTTGCCCGCTTTGCCCATGATCGCTCCAACAAGAAATGCGCCCGTCGTGCAGGCGCACAGCGAAGTACGTCCACGTACTCACCCTTGCCTTGGAGTTCGTCATGACCACCGCAACCGCCACACCGCTAATCGAAAAGCACACGATCGGATACGTGCCGCTGGAAGACCGCCACGGAAAGGTAAGGGACCTCTTCACACTCTGGTTCGGCGGCAATATCGCGCCGCTGCCCATCGTCACCGGCGCGCTCGGTGTGCAACTGTTTCACCTGAACTTGCTGTGGGGCATTGTCGCCATCGTTGTCGGCCACCTGGTCGGCGGCGTGCTGATGGCCTTGCACTCGGCCCAGGGCCCACAAATGGGCATCCCGCAGATGATCCAGAGCCGCGCCCAGTTCGGCTCGCTCGGCGCCTTGCTGGTGGTGGTGATCGCCGGGGTGATGTACATCGGCTTCTTCGCCTCGAACATCGTCCTGGCCGGCAAATCGCTACACGGCGTGGCCGACAGCGTACCGTTGCCGGTGGGCATCATCGTCGGCGCACTCGGTTCCGGGATCATCGGCATCATCGGCTACCGCTTCATTCACGTGCTCAACCGTATCGGCACCTGGGTGCTGGGCATCGGTATCGTGCTGGGGTTCGGCTATATCCTGACCCACGTGCAGTCCGATGACTTCCTCACCCGTGGCGGCTTCAACATCTCCGGCTGGCTGGCCACGGTGTCGCTGGCCGCGCTTTGGCAGATCGCCTTTGCCCCGTATGTGTCGGACTATTCGCGCTACCTGCCCAAGGATGTCGGCGTAGGCGCAACGTTCTGGGCAACTTACCTGGGTTCTGCGCTGGGCTCGACGCTGTCGTTCGTGTTCGGCGCCATGGCGGTACTCGCGGTACCCGCAGGCATGGACACCATGGACGCAGTCAAGCTGGCCACCGGTGCCATTGGCCCGTTGATGCTGGTGCTGTTCCTGCTCAGCGTGATCAGCCACAACGCGCTGAACCTGTATGGCGCGGTGCTTTCGTTGATCACCCTGCTGCAAACCTTCGCGCACCGCTGGATCCCTACCGGCAAGAGTCGCGCCGTGCTCTCGCTGGTGGTACTCAGTGGCTGCTGTGTGGCGGCGATTGGCGCCTCGGCGGACTTTATCGGGCACTTTGTCGACATGGTCCTGGCGCTGTTGGTGGTGCTGGTGCCGTGGACGGCGATCAACCTGATCGACTTTTATGCGATCCACCGCGGGCAATACGATATCGACTCGATCTTCCGCGTCGATGGCGGCATCTACGGGCGCTACAACCCGCAGGCCCTGCTGGCCTATGCCATCGGCATCCTGGTGCAGATCCCGTTCATGAACACGCCGCTGTACGTCGGCTCGGTCTCGGCGCATATCAACGGCGCCGACTTGTCCTGGCTGGTGGGCCTGGTAGTGACCTCACCGCTGTACTTCTGGCTGGCCAGCCGCGACAGCGCCTACCGCCGGCGTTTGCGCCAGGGGCAAATGACTGCGGCGCACGCCTGACAGCCCCCAAGCCCTGAACTAAGCTGCGTATCGTCCGTCCCAAGGAGTCGACACGATGCGCAGCAGGGTTTCTGCATGGAGTTTTCTTACGCTGTTGACCGTGTTCTTCTCGCTGTCGGCCGGCGCCGAGAGCACGCTCGACACCCAGCCGGCAGACCCGCCGGCCAACCTCAACGTCGCCAACCGCACGGTGATGGTGTTTCGCGCCACCTTGCTCGGGGAAACCCCGGCCTTGCGTGCCCAGCGTGCCAACGCGGTGATCGACGAGGCCTTGCAGAACGCCGATAGCTTGCAGGTCAGCATCGACCCGATCCAGAACAGCTACATGGTGCTGATGGGCGGGCGCCGGGTGTTTTTCGTCTCGCCCAGGGATGTCGACCCGGTGCAGGGGCTTTCGGTGCAGGAAACGGCCGAGAAAGCGGCCGGCAACCTGCGTCTGGTGGTGGCTGAAGTCAGTGAAGGGCGTGACCTGCAGATGATCCTGCGCGCACTGCTGGCCGCGGCGGTGGCGACCCTGTGTTATGTGGTGTTGCTCTGGGTCGTGTCCTTCATCCGGCGCAAATTGAGCAGCCGGCTGCTCGAGTTGATGCGTCGGCACAGCCGCACCTTGCGGGTCGGCCCGGTGCCGTTGCTCGACACCAACTTCATCTACACCCTGATCCGCCGGCTGATGTGGCTGGTGCGCTGGCTGGTCGTTGGCTTGCTCAGCTATGAATGGCTGGGCTTCGTACTGTCACGCTTCCCCTATACGCGGCCCTGGGGCGAGCGCCTGAACAACTACCTGTTCGATACCTTGCGCTATCTGTTTGAAGCCGTGATTGGCGCCATCCCGGGCCTGGGCCTGGCGGTCATCATCTTCTTCATTGCCCGTGGCGCCAGTGCCTTCAGCCGTCGGGTGATCAAGCGCATGGCCAGCCCAGGCACGCTGAGCTGGCTGAACGAGGAGACCCTGCAACCAACCACCCGGCTGACCTCGCTGGCGATCTGGCTGTTTGCCCTGGCGATGGCCTATCCCTACCTGCCGGGTGCCGGGACGGAAGCCTTCAAGGGCCTGTCGGTGCTGGTCGGCCTGATGATTTCACTCGGCGCATCGAGTGTGGTCGGGCAGGCCGCAGCCGGGCTGATCCTGACCTACACCCGCACCCTGCGCCCCGGTGAGTTCGTCAAGATTGGCGAGCATGAGGGCACGGTGACGGAACTCGGCATGTTCACCACGCGCATCCGCACCGGCCTGGGCGAAGTGCTGACCATTCCCAACTCGATGATTACCGGCACCGTCACCAAGAACTACTCGCGTACCGTGCAAGGCGAGGGCTATGTGGTGGATACCACGGTGACCATTGGCTATGACACGCCATGGCGACAGGTCGAGGCGATGTTGCTGGAGGCCGCCAAGCGTACCAACGGGGTGTTGATGGACCCGGCACCACGGGTGTTCCAGACCGCGTTGTCGGACTTCTATCCCGAGTACCGCCTGGTGGCGCAGGCCATTCCGGCCGAGCCGCGCCCTCGGGCGGTGCTGCTGAGCATGCTGCACGCCAATATTCAGGATGTGTTCAATGAGTACGGCGTGCAGATCATGTCGCCGCACTACCTGGGCGACCCCAACGACGAGAAGTGGGTGCCCAGGGACAAATGGTTCCAGGCCCCGGCGCAGGAGCCCAAGGACAGCTGACTCAGCCTTCGCGCTGCAACAGGCCTTCGCTGATCCACTGCTTGAGCCAGGTGGCCGCCTGCACGGGGGGTGCTTCGACAAAGGCGCCCAGCTCTTCGCACAGCTGGGCGAAGGTCCAGCCTTGGTGCACCATGCCGTCCAGTGCCCAGGCTTCGCTCGGCTCAAGCAGGCGAAAGCGCGTGACAAGGTCCAGGCGCCAGATCAGGCAGACGGCCGGGTTGTCCAGGGGAGCGCTGGCGGGTACGTCCTGCTCGTTCTTGATCGTGCGCCACAGCGCCATGCTGTTGTGCCGGCAATTGAGCCATTGCACGCTGGGTAGCAGCCCCAGGCGCAAAGCCGGCCAGGCCTCGGCGGGTAAGGTCGCCATGTCCTGCAGGGTCAAGGGCTCGCCTTGCGGCGCATCGAAGGCCAGGGTGAAGGCCCATTCGACCTTGGCCAGTTCCGCCAATGCGCCGTCACCTGACTGCTCGATGAATGCCGGCAGCCGCGCGCCCAGCCAACGCAGGCTGAAATGGTCGGAGCGGGTGCTGTGCAGGTAGTCATCCAGCAATTGCTCGAACTCGTCCTCGCCAAGCCAGGCCAACAGGACCGCGTAGTCCTCGCGCAGCACTTCCTTGAAGCGGCTGCGGTAGGCGTTGTAGTAGATCAGCATGCCGTCTTCGGCATTCAGCGTCGGCCCGCCGCGCAGGCTGTCGAGCAGGTCAGCCGCCGGCGCGGCTTCGGCGCCCAGCAAGTAGGCCTCGACCTGGCACTGCCATTCGGTCAGGCGCATAGCGACTCCTTGCCCAGGACCGTGGCCGCCAGCGTGCGGGCCTTGAGCAGCTCTTCGAGCAGTTCAGCCAGCGGCGGGAAATGGTCGTCGCGCTCCAGCAAGGTGGTCACCGGGCCGAAGCGCTCCAGGGTGCGTTGGTACAGCTGCCAGACGGGGTCGCAGACCGGTTGGTCGTGAGTATCGATCAGGCAGTTGCCGTAATCGCTATGGCCGGCCAGGTGCAGTTGGCGCACCCGGTCGAGCGGCAGGGCGCTGATGAAATCCCAGGGCTCGAAGCCATGGTTGAAGGCACTGACGTAGACATTGTTGACGTCCAGCAGCAGTTCGCAGCCGGTGGCTTCGGTCAGGGCCGTGAGAAATTCCCATTCGGTAAAGGTCGAGTCTGCCGTGCGCACGTAGCTGGAGACGTTCTCCAGCACCAGCGGGCGCTGCAGCACGTCCTGCACCTGACGCACTCGACTGGCGACATGCTCCAGGCTTTCCTCGGTGTAGGGCAGGGGCAGCAGGTCGTGCAGTTGATGCGCGTTGCCACGGCTCCAGCACAGGTGATCGGACACCCAGGCAGGGTTGACCCGCTCGGTGAGCTGCTTGAGTTGTTGCAGGTAGTCGCGGTCCAGCGGGTGAGGGCCGCCGATGGACAGGGAAACCCCGTGCATCACCAGCGGGTACTGCTCGCCAATGGCATCAAGGAAGTACAGCGCCTTGCCGCCACCGACCAGGTAATTCTCCGAAACGACCTCGAACCAGTCCACCGGCGGGCGCTGCTCAAGGATTTCGCTGTAGTAGGCGCTACGTAAACCCAGCCCGTAGCCTAGGAACGGAGGTGTTGCTGCCATGTTGGCCTCCTGCGTCGAGTGTCCGGGGTGGCGACTGCGCGTGCCACCCCGGGCCGGATTACTCGCCGATCTTGCCTTTGAGGTTGTTGCATTCGGCCTTGGTCGTTGCCTTGAAGCCTTGACCTTTGCACGACCCTTGCCCTTTGCAGGCATTGCTGGCGGTCTTGCAGTCGTTCTGCCCTTTGCAGGCGTTGATGCCGTAACAATGCACGGTGGTCGCTTCTTCGCCAAAAGCCACACTCGGTACAGTAACGCTAGCGAACATCCCGGCAGCAGCAAGGGCCAGGGCAGCACCAGCAGCAATAGATTTAACGGTCATGTCGTCTTCCTCGGTAGGTGGATGTCGGCGTTTTGTTGATTGTTGACTGCCGACATCTAACTAGAGCGGGACACTGCCGGGCCGTTACAGCCGATTACAAATATTTTTGAAATTTATGCAGGACGCGACGAAAGGTCAAAAGGCACTTCATGCAAGCATGAAGTGCCTTCAATAGCAGCCTCCATCGCAGCCTCTGCTACTCGGTGATCAATTCACCGCAGGGCAGCCTTCGGCCACCAAGCGCCACTTGTCGTTCTCACCTTGCTTCGGGTAGTAGTCCCCGGCGCCTGCGATACCGTCAAACTTCGCTTCAAAGCGTGGCCCTGCATCCGGGTTGTGAATGGCCCCCTTGAAGGTAGGTTCCCGCCAGCGTTTTGGCTGAGCGTAGGTCCCCGCTCGGTTCCCGCCGAACGTCCAGTTCGAGTCGCTATTGTCACCTTTTGGCCAATAGCGACCACCTGCCGTTCCGTTGAACCGTGCTACGAAATAACGATAACCGTCGGTGTGGACCCGGCCAACGACGGTTTCTTCGGACCACAATTTAGGGTCGGCATAGGTACCGGCGTGAATACCACGGAACGTCCAGTTGGCATTGTTGGTATTTCCCCGTGGCCAGTAATAGTTACCGGTAGCGGCGCTGCCACTGAAGTTGGCCTCGAAGTAGCGGTCGTCACTCTTGTGGATCTGTCCGGGTGTAGTGGTCTCCGACCAGCCCCTTGGATTTTCATAGGTGCCGCGCAGTGGCGTGACGGAAGTATCCGCGAGCACGTTGCAGGTATGAATGCGTGCCGAAGAGACTTTGCCAGCCAGTTGTTGAGTTCCCCCGGTGCGTTTTACCGAGACCTGCGAATTGTCGAAACCATACTCGAACGAGGGGATCAACACTGGCGAGGTTATATCTTCCTTGACCTTGATAGACAGACAGCCCTGCTTGCAACTACTGCTGCCCCGGTCACCATAGAACGTTACCTCGGCACCCGCCCGCGCCTTGAGCAGCGTAGCCGAGCGGGCCTCGTCGTTGTCGCACCGGTAACCACTGGACTTGTTGAAATCAAACGACTGGCTCGACTTCAACGGGATGGTACACAGCAGGTTCTCTGTGCCGCGATCACCTTCATGCAAGGCAATACTGGCATCGGAGAAATCAGTGGGGGCGGACGGCTCGATTTTTATGTAGGAGACCTTTCCGTCAAGCCCGTTGTTGCGCACATAGGTACTTTTGAAATTATTGTTGTTCTCACTTCTTTCGAAGCTGGATACCACGACGCGCTCTTCAAGCCCGATATCACGTTTGATATCGACGACAGCGTAATCGTCGTGCTGGCTTGCTGTCGGCGAGTCGTAGAGCGTAATGCGGGTGCCCTTTTTGATCCCTCGCAGTGACAGCGAACGGGCTTCGTCATTTTCACAACCGCGCGCAGCGAGTTTGAAACTGTAGTTGTGCCCGGCCGGCAGTACGCAGGTGGTATCCCGTGCGGTATCGCCATTGTTGCCTTCATGCAGATAGATGCCACCCTGGCTCAGGGCCGCAGCATAGGGGAGGGCATCGCCGACCTGATTGAAGTCGATGGCCAGGTAGTTGGGTATTCTTCGCTTGCCGTCGTTGGCTGCCGCGCAGTAGTTGTCTACCCGACGTTCAAGGTAGGTCAAGTTGTTGTCGACCTCTCCGGCGTGGGCTTGGCTAGAGCCAAAGGAGTGGAACTGGTTCAGGACAAATAGCCGCTTCCAGTACTCGAATCCTGAGAAGTTGACCGTGCTCTGTGCCATCGGTACGGATTCCCAGCGGGAGACACACGCCCATTTGTGCTGGAGGGATGTCGAGCCCAAATCGTAAGTGTTTTGTGTCTCCCACTTATGATCTTCCAAGACCTGCACGGACTTACCGGCACCGATGTCTACCTTGCCAACGATGTTGAAACCGATGTTGTCGCTGACATCGGAAATCAGCACGATGCGTTTGCCACTCTTGATGATCTTGTCCAGTGTTGGCCAGGTCGATGTGTGTTCGTAGTCGTTGGGGTTGAATACAAACTTCTCGATCTGCGGTACTTCACCCAGTGCCTTCGCGAAGGCGGCCCGGTCTACCCGGGTTTCCAGAAGCAAGGTAATGACGGCATTGGGGTTGCTTTTCAGGAACGGCAAAAAGGTGTTGTTCAGCTCCGTTGAGAATTTCTTTTCTGAGCGAATGTCACACGTTGAGCCGATATGGCAGAGGTACACCCCGCCTGCATCAAGGTTGCCAGGCTTCAGGTCGAGCAGGAACCCACGAATGCCGCGTTGCAGCTGGCTTTTCATATCATTCAGGTAGGCATTGTGTGCTGTCACCCAGGTGTACTCATCAAAGGGCTTGGTCAGTACGTTGATGCCTGGCGCGGTTTCGGTCGCCTGTGCCTGCGAAACGAGGGTGCCAAGCAAAGAGCTCCCGAGTAGAAATGAAAGTGCCGCTGTTGAACAGAGTGACCGCATTGAAATAAACTTTTTGTAGTGGATTTCGTAGGATTTTCCTGTTTTCGCTACAAGCGAAAAATATAAAAAGTACGAAACTTAAACAGAAAGCGTTTATTTCTGTAGGGCTTTTCCGATCATGATTTCAGAGGTTTGACCTCGTGACGCCTTCCGGCTGAGGGCTCGATAATCACTCGAGAGTGCCGCCGGCCGATCGCTGGCAAGGCCAGCTCCCACGTAACCGCTGCCATCAGGCTGCGCTCGCCTGCATAGCAGGCGCCGACTTTGGGAGCCCTCACGGGCTCCAGCGCAGCCTGGCGGCAGCGGCTACTGCATGACTTCCACCTGCGGCAGTTCATAGTGCCCATCCAGCACCGCCGCACGCGGTTGGTACAGCCGCAATATCAGGTAGAACGGCCCCTCAGGCGTCGGCAACCAGTTATCCGCATCCGTTTGCCGCGCTTGTAGCGTCACGGTAAACGAGCCATCGCCATTGACCTTCAACCCAGGCGTATCGCTGCCCAGCTTGTAGCGGGCAATGGGGTTCTCCACCAGCATCTTGTCCTGCGCGTTATAGGCGGTCAGCGACCAGAACGCATCCACCGGCGGCGCACCCTTGAAGCGGATCACGTACTGGCGCGCACCGCTGAGCTGCTGACCCTGCGCGTCCGTCGAACGCATCGGGTACAGGGCCTCCTGCTCACCTTGCCCGCCCAGGTAAGGGCCGGCCACCAATGCCCGCAACGGGTAGTTGCTGCCGAAATTGTCCAGCCCGGTGGCCCAGGTCCAGCCATTGCGCTGCACGGCCGCCGTTGCCACCGCGGACACCGCCACCTTGGGGCCGTCTTCAAGGGCCCTGCGTAGCCCCTCTTTTTGCGGCGGGGCTAGTCGCGATGGGTCAAAGCCCTGGGCACTCAGCCCAAAACGCCGGAACTGTGCAAACAGGCCTTCATCCTTGGGGGCGACCGGGTTGTCCTTGAGCGCCGCCGCCAGTTGCCGATAGAAGCCCAGACCGTCGTCGCCCATGGCCGGCAGCGGCGCAAGCGAGCGCACGGGTGGCGTGTAGTTCGGATTGTCACGCTGAGACAGCGGCCGCAGGCTGAACTGCTGCTGCAACGCATGCAATGGCGCCAGGTTTTCCCCTTGCTCGACCGCCAGACGCCCCCAGAGCCAGACCTTCCTGGTGCTGACCCGCAGCGGTATCAGCCCGCTCGGCAACTGCCCGGTCCAGCCTGGCGGCACCAGCACATAGTCACCGGCCTGGGTACCTGTGGCACGCCGGCCAATGTAGTGTTCAAGCTCCTGCCACATGCTGAACAGGTTGACCACGTAGTAGCGGTCGGCCGTGTCGGGCACATGCAGCACATATGGCTCATCCAGTTCGACCACCGCGCTCATGTACAGCGTGTCGTTGTTGGCCGTCGGCATGTCCTTGGCCGACGGGGTTGCCAGTGCCGTCGCCCAGCCAATCTGGTTCAGCGGGGCGCGATAGCTGGTGGCAGGTTTTGGCTCTGGCACCTGGGTGTAGTCGCGCATGGCGCGCTCCATGCGCACCAGCGGGTAGCCCCAGACATAGGCATTCAGGCCGTTGGCATAGGCATCCGCTTGCAGGCCCTCGACGATGTTCTGCTGGCTGACCGGCAGGTTCAACAGCGCATCGGGCTCACCCTGTGCGCTGGCGTTGGCGGCGCACAGCACCGCAGTGGCCAGCGCACAGCGCAGCCATGGAAATGCAACAGGCATAGTCAGCTTCCCTCGCAACACGGGCGTCCCGCTCGGGTGCCCGCATTCGGATTGGTATGAAAGTCAGTTGGCCATGGACGCCATGCCGACGCCCGCCGCACCTTTCTGCGAGGGCGGGAAGTCCTTCATGCTCTGGCTGAAGGCTTTCAGGTAGGGTGCCATTACCGGGATAAGCCAGCTGTGCTGTTGCTGCCAGCGGAAATGGTCACCTGTCTCGGGGGAGCGCTCATACGGGTCAAGCTTGATATCGATGACCAGGCCACCGGGTACCTGTTGGGCCGCCTCCATCCATTTGTCCTTGATCGCGGTGTGCACCTTCCACTGGTCCACACGGATCGCGTTCATGCTGGTTTCGGCAAAGTAGAAGAACTCGTGGCGCCGCGACTTGCCGTCGGGCCGGGTGAGCATGTCCAGTTGGTCGTAGCCGTCGAGGTGGTTCCTGAAGGTCTTGTCACCCACGGTCAGGCCCTTGAGCAGGTCGGCCTTGATGTCCTTTTTACCGGCCGCAGCCATCAGCGTCGGTAGCCAGTCCTCAGCCGTCATGAACTCGCCGGTCCAGCTGTCGGCCTTGATCTTGCCGGGCCAGCGCACCAGCATCGGCACACGGAAGCCGCCATCCCAGGTCAGGCCTTTTTCACCACGAAAAGAGGCCGCACCGCTGTCGGGCCAGTGCGACAGGTTCACGCCGTTGTCGGAGGTAAACAGCACGATGGTGTTGTCGGCCAGGCCTTGCTGGTCGAGGGTCTTGAGCAGCTTGCCAACCAGGGAGTCGAGCTGCATCACCGCATCGGCGT
Source organism: Pseudomonas fontis (assembly GCF_028656955.1). Taxonomy (GTDB): domain Bacteria; phylum Pseudomonadota; class Gammaproteobacteria; order Pseudomonadales; family Pseudomonadaceae; genus Aquipseudomonas; species Aquipseudomonas fontis. Next base: position 29,043 of record NZ_JAMDGY010000076.1, on the reverse strand, counting down.
ATTCGGTATGGCCGCTCTTGCCCAGCCACTCATCGCTGACGTGGATCTTCTGGTGCAGGCGCGAGGGGTTGTACCAGAGGAAGAATGGCTTGTCGGCGGCCTTCTGCTTCTTGATCCAGTCAATAGACAGGTCGGTGAACTGGTCATCGACGGTCTTCATGCGCTCGGCCGTCAGCGGGCCTTCGTCGCTGATCTTCTGCTTGCCGACCCGGCCCCAGCGCGGGTCCTCGGTGGCGTCATCGACGCTGGTGGCCACGGCGTGGATCATGTTGCGCGGGATGCCGGGGAAATTCGGCTGCTTGGGGAAGTCAGTCATCTGTGCGATTTCCATCACGTTCAAGTGATAGAGAAACCCGTAGAACTCATCGAAACCATGGGCCGTCGGCAGGTATTCATTGCGATCCCCCACATGCGACTTGCCGAACATGCCCGTCGCATAGCCTTCGGCCTTGAGCAACTGGGCCAGGGTGACGTCGCTGTCTTGCAGGCCGATTTTCGCACCCGGCTGGCCGACCGTGGTCAGCCCGGTACGGATGGGGTACTGGCCGGTGATAAAGGCCGCACGACCGGCCGTGCAACTGGGCTGGGCGTAATAGTCGGAGACCATCATGCCTTCCTTGGCGATACGGTCGATATTGGGCGTGGTCACGGCGCCCAGGCCACGGTTGTAGGCCGAGACGTCCATGGGCGCCATGTCGTCGATCATGATCACCACGATGTTCGGTTGGTCGGCGGCCAGGGCAGTGCCTGCGGCCATTGCGGCGAGGGCGAGGCCACACAGCGTGTTTCTGAATACCGGCATAGCGAGTTCCTGTGAAAATGGCGACGCTCTGGTCAGGACAGCGATCGCTTCCATCTTCAACGCTGCGCTGCGCCGGTTTCGGGCCGAGTGCGCCAGTGTTTTAACAAATCACGCCAGCTGTTCAATAAACCGTGGGGGCGGTTTTGTTGCCTTTGAATCTCTGGCAAGGTCGCGGCCCGACGTCAGGTGCGTCGCGCGCCAACCCAAGGAAAATCCCGCCATGTCCAAGATTGCCTCGCTGTTTTTCACGCTGTTTCTTGTGCTGTGCTGGCGCGGTAGCGTGGCGGCCGAGGCACCGGGGCTGGCCAAAGAGCCGGCGGGTTATGCCGCAGCGGCCACCTGCCTGGGCTGCCACCAGGCGCAGGCCGCGCAGTGGCAAGGCTCCGATCACGACTGGGCGATGCGCGAGGCCAACCCCGACAGCGTGCTGGGCAACTTCGATGGCGCCAGGTTCGATGAGGCCGGCGTCAGCGCACGCTTCTTTCGCCAGGGCGAGCGCTACTTCGTCAACACCGAAGGCGCCGATGGCAAGCCGACCGATTTCGAGGTCAGCTACACCTTTGGCCATTACCCCTTGCAGCAGTACCTGGTGGCGTTTCCCGGCGGGCGCCTGCAAGCCCTGACCCTGGCGTGGGACAGCCGCGCAAAGGGGCAGGGCGGCCAGCGCTGGTTTTCCTTGTACCCGGGGCAACGTTTCGCGCCCAACGACCCGCTGCACTGGACCGGCCGCTACCAGAACTGGAACGCCATGTGCGCCGACTGCCACTCCTCGAACCTGCAAAAGCACTACGACGACCAGCAGGACAGCTTTGCCACCACCTGGCATGAGCAGAACGTTGGCTGCCAGGCCTGTCACGGCCCGGGTCAGGCCCATGTGCAGTGGGCCGGCAAGCATCCTGCGGGCACCGCCTACGCCTCGGCGCTGGATGCCGGCTTGCCCGTCGATTTCAAGGCGGCCGGCAGCCAGGGGCTGGTCGAGCAGTGCGCGTTTTGCCACAGTCGTCGGCAAAGCCTGGGGGTTGGCCAGCAGCCGGGCAAGTCCCAGTTCGATGCGACCTTGCCGGCGACCTTGCGCGCGGACCTGTACCACGCCGATGGCCAGATCGACGGCGAGGTGTACGTCTACGGCTCGTTCACCCAGAGCAAGATGTACGCCGCCGGGGTGAGCTGTACCGACTGCCACAACCCGCACACCCTGAAGCTCAAGGTTGAGGGCAACGGCCTGTGCCAGCAGTGCCACAACACCCAGCCACCCGAACGCTTCCCCAGCTTGCAGGCCAAGGCCTACGACACCCCGGAACATCACCATCACGCGGCAGGCTCGCCCGGCGCGCAATGTGTCAATTGCCACATGCCGGCCAAGACCTACATGCAGGTCGACCCGCGCCGCGACCACAGTTTCCGCCTGCCGCGCCCGGACCTGGCGGCAAAAACCGCCAGCCCGGATGCCTGCACGGCGTGCCACCAGGACCAGTCGCCCGCCTGGGCAGCCAAGGCCATCGAAAGCTGGTTCGCGCAGCCGCAGCGCCCGCCGCACTACGGTGAACCCCTCCAGGCCGCGCGCCTGGGCCAGAGTGACAGCCTGGGCCAGTTGCGCGCGGTGATCGCCGACCTCGGCAAACCGGCGATTGTGCGCGCTAGCGCCGCAGAGCAACTGGTCGACCTGGGGCAGCCGGCGCTACCGACTTTGCGCCAGGCCTTGGAGGACGCCAGCCCGATGGTGCGTGCCTATGCCATCCCCGGTTTTGCCGTATTGCCACCGCTGGAGCGGGTCAACACCCTGATGCCCTTGCTCAACGACCCGACCCTGGCGGTGCGCGACGAGGCCGTGCGCGCACTTGCCGGGATCCCGCTGATGGCCTTGCCGGCTGAGCGGCGTGACCTGTTCAAGGCGCAAAGGGCCGACTATGAGCAACGCTTGCGCGGCAATGCCGATCTGCCCGGCAACCGCCTCAACCTGTCGGTATGGCTGGAGCGAGAAGGGCGCGAACTGGAGGCCATGGCGCAACTGCGCCAGGCGCTGCGCATGGACCCGTATTTCGCCCCGGCGCGGGTCAACCTGGTGACACTGGCCAACCGCACCTTGCGCCAGAACGAGGCCGAACAGGTTCTGCGCGACGGTGTGGCGCTGACCGACATGCCCGCCAGCGACCACGGCAACCTGGCCTACATGCTGGCGCTGCTGCTGGTGGAGCGGGGGCAGGCCGAGGAAGGGTTGCAATTCATGGCGCAGGCGGCCGCGCAATTGCCGCAGAACACCCGGATCCGCTACAACCAGGGCCTGCTGCTGGTGCAATTGCAGCGCCCGGCGCAGGCGCTGGTTGCCTTGCAGGCCGGGCTTGCACAAGCCCCTGGCGATGCCGACCTGCTCTACGCGTTGATTTACCTGTACGCCTCGACCGGGCAACGCGCGCAGGCGCTCGAGGCCCTTGGCAAGTTGCAGCAGGCGGCGCCCGAAGACCCGCGCCTGCCGCGCCTGAAACAGCAGTTGGCCGGCGCTTAGGCTGTGTGCAGCGTGCCGTGTCGCGCGTGCCCGACATAGAACGCCGGGCGCGTGCCGGGGAACAGCCAGAATGGCGTCATCTCCGATGAGGGGAAGACATTGGGGAAACGCGGATCGCGTTTCGATGGGCCGGCTACGGTGGCTTCCTGCACCATCGAGACGTACTGCTCGACCGAGTTTTCCAGGGTGTTGCCATTGATGATGGCTTCGGTGCCGATCATCTTCGCGTAACGCGCGACCCCACTGGCGCGGGCCAGCAGCGGTGCATAGGCCTCGACGCTGACGCCGTTCTCGCTGGTCACCCACAGGCCTTCGTTGGTATGCACCACGATCGAATGGTTGCCTTCGGTGTGCCCTGGGGTGTGCATCAGGGCCACGCCGTCACCGAGCATGATCGAGCCGTCGAAGCAGATCACCTTGTCTTGCGGTATGCCGGCGATGCCGTCGGGGCAGTACCAGTCGGCCTGGTACGGGTTGAGGTCCTGGGTCGAGGCCCATTCGCGCGAGTGCACCAGCAGCTTGGCATTGGGGAACAGCCCCGGCTGGCTGGCCGAACCAAGCCAGCGCCGCACGTCCTGGGTGTGCAGGTGATCGTAGGTGATGTAGTCGATGTCCTGTGGTTTCAGGCCGATACGCGCGAGTACCTGCGGCACGGTGTTCTGCCGGGCGATAAGGAAGTTGCTGATCCAGTTCGGCGTGCGGTCCTGCAGGCGGCGGAAGAACGGGGTTTCGACATTTCGTTCATGGTCCGAGGGCGAGGCCAGCAGGGTCTTGATGCCGTCGGCAGTGTCGAACTGGATGACGAACAGGCGGTTCTGGATATGCATGTACTCGACAAAGCGTTCGTGGGCAAAGGCGTTGCGCAGCCCGTAACGTACCGGGTAAGGCACCTTGACCAGGTCGAAGGACTCGAAATAGCGCGCCTTGGGGCCGCTGAGCATGTCGTTGCGAAACTGCCGGGCGGCCACGCGGGTGTCTTCGACCCGCGCCTGTTGGCCGAATGCCTTGCGCGAATGATCGAAGTGCGGGATCTGTTCGAAAATACTCATGCGGGTGCTCCTGAAAAAAGGACTAGGGCTTGGGTGCAGGCGAGGCGGGCTCAGCCTGCAACTGCGCAGCAAAGGCGCGGGCCAGGTTGCGATCGACGATCCAGCGCAGCAGCGAGGTGCATTTGCGCGCCAGCGCACGGACGCATCTGGCGCGCACCCCGGGGGTGATCATGAACTGGCGTTTGCGGATGCCCTGGACAATGCCGGCGACGGCGGTGTCGACGCTGAGCACCCCGGCCACGGCATTCAGCGAGCGGGTCACCGGGCTGCCGTGCAGGCGTTCGTACTCCAGCAAGGGTGTATGGATCTCGCCGGGGCACACCACCGACACCGCGATGCCGCGTAGCTTCTGTTCTGCGCGCAGTACTTCGGCGAGGCCAACCACGCCGAACTTGGACGCGGCATAGGCTGCCTGGGTGTAGCTGCCGACAATGCCCGCCAGTGATGCCATCAACACCAGATGGCCGTGCGGGGCCATTCGCGGCAAGGCGCTGGCGGCAAAATTGCGGCTGCCGATCAGGTTGACGTTGATGACCTGGGAGAAGGTCTCGGCGCTCATCTGCATGAACGGCGCGTTGCGCATCAGCCCGGCACAGTTGAAGGCCAGGTCGCAGGGGCCAAGGCAGTCGGCGGCCTGGGCGAAGGCGCTGTCCAGGGCCTGGGCATCAGTGATGTCCACGGCATAGGCATGCACGGCCTGGCCCTGCTGCCGGCAGGCTTGGCGCAGGCTGGCGAGCACGCGCTCGCTTACCTGCAGATCAAAAATCACCACGCTGACGCCTTCGGCCAGCAACACCTGGGCGATGCCCAGGCCAATACCACTGCCTCCGCCGGAAAGGTACGCAACATCGGGTGGCCGCCGTTTCCACTTCGCCATGGGTTCACCTGCTTGTCTTGAGTCAATGACGCCAGGCCCTGGAGCAGGGCCCAGCCTGACGTCACAGGCTAAGCGCAGCTCAGCGCGCAAACTTGACATTTGGCGCCGCCGAGTTGGCCTATCACGCCGCGTTGAGTAGGCACGAGGGCGGTGAAAAACGGCCCATGGACTAGACTCAGCCGGTTACTGGATCGAGGTGAACCGCAAGTACAGACGCGAGGTGTAAGCCATGGCAAAGAACAAGAAAAGTGCAGCTGAAAAGTCGGGGAAGTTGAACAACAAGGCTTACCTTGAGCAATTGCGCACGCTGCATATCGAGCTGGTGAAATTGCAGGAATGGGTCAAGGAAAAAGGCGTCAAGGTCTGCGTGGTCTTCGAAGGGCGCGATGGCGCCGGCAAGGGCGGCACCATCAAGGCGCTGACCGAGCGGGTCAGCCCGCGGGTGTTCCGGGTGATCGCCTTGCCGGCACCGACCGACCGCGAAAAGAGCCAGATGTACCTGCAACGCTACCTGCCGCACCTGCCGGCGGCCGGTGAAGTAGTGATCTTCGACCGCAGCTGGTACAACCGCGCCGGTGTCGAGCGGGTCATGGGGTTCTGCAGCAAAGAGCAGGCGGTGAGCTTCTTGAATGCGATTCCCAGCGTCGAAAAAGCGATTGTCGATTCCGGGGTCATCCTGCTCAAGTACTGGCTGGAAGTCAGTGAAGAGGAACAGACCCGGCGCTTGCAGGCGCGTATCAAGGATGGGCGCAAGATCTGGAAGCTCTCACCCATGGACCTAAAGTCCTACAGCCGTTGGTACGACTATTCCCGTGCCCGTGACGACATGTTCAGGGCGACCGACAGCCAGCACGCGCCGTGGTTGGTGGCCGACTCCAACGACAAGCGCAAGGCGCGCCTGAACATCATCAGCGACCTGCTCAGCCGCATCCCCTACAAGGACGTGCCGCGCGAGAAGGTGGTCTTGCCCAAGCGGCAGAAGGCCGGCAGTTACCGCGACCCGAAATACCCGGTCAAGCGCATTGCCGAGAAGTTCTGAGCCCCCGGCCTAGCTCGGCTGGGTGGTAAGCAACGCGGGGTGCGCCCTGAGTCGCGGTAGTGCGTAGTCGACAAAACTGCGCACGCGCATGGAGGCCTTGTGGCCTTCGCGATACACCAGGTGAACCGGCAGCGGCGCCGGTTCATAGGGTTGCAGTACCCGGCACAGCTGCCCGCTTTGCAGGTGATCGAACAGCGGGTAGTTGAGGCTCTGCACCAGCCCGGCGCCACTGCAAGCGATGTTGATTGCGCCTTGCAGCGTGGCGCAGGCCAGGCGCGGACGGGCCTTGATGTTGAGGGTCTGCCCCTGGTGCTGAAAACTCCACTGCAACCATTCCCGCTGCCCCTGGCTGGCGATCAGGCTGTGTGTCTTGAGGTCAGCGGGCACCTGCGGCGTGCCTTGAGCCGCCAGATAAGCGGGGCTTGCACAGGTGATGGTGTGCACATGCCCCACCGGCCGGGCAATCAGCGACGACCCCGGCAACTCGCCAATCACCAGGGCGACATCAATGCCTTCCTCGAGCATGCCGGGGGAGCGGTCATGCAGGCGCATGAACACCTTCACCAGCGGGCATTGCTCCAGGTAGCCGGCGAGGATGGGCGGCAGGATGTAGCTGTTGAACAGGCGTGGCGCAAACAGGCTCAGGTTGCCGCGTGCCTGCTGATGCAGGCCCTGGGCAGAGGCCTCGCTGTCCGCCACTTCCTGCAGAATCCGCGAACAGTCGGCCAGGTAGGCGATGCCGGCGTCGGTCAGCGAGACCCCGCGTGTACTGCGCAGCAGCAATTGCTGATTCAGGCGCGCTTCAAGACGGTCGATTGCGCGAGTCACCGTGGCGACTGACACGCCCAGGTGGCTGGCCACCGACATCAAGCTGTGGCGTTCGCAGAGTGCCTGGAATATCTGCATGTCGTGATGGCGCTGCATCAGCGACGCTCTATTGGCGCGGTATGCAGCAACGGGTGCTGCGCCAGGTGGCTGGCAAGGAAGTCCACGAAGGTGCGCACCTTGGCCGACACCTGGTGGTTCTGCGGGTACACGACATGGATGGGCAGGGCGGGGGGCTCGAAGTCGGCCAGCAGCACTTCCAGTTCGCCACTCGCCAGCAGGCTGGCCACCTGGTAGGACAACACCCGTGTCACGCCCCAGCCCAGACGAGCCACATTGATAGCGGCCTTGTTGTCGGTGACCACCAGTTGCGGTGTCGGACGCACGTGGATGGCTGAACCCTGGTGCACGAACTGCCAGTCACTGAGCAGCGTGCTCGCCGAAGACAGCACGACATTCGCCGTTTCCAGTTCTGCCGGATGTCGAGGGCGGCCGTGTCGCTGAAGGTAGCCGGGAGCGGCGCAGACGACTTGGCGCACTTGCCCGACCTTGACCGCCTTGTACACACCCTCTGGCAGGTGGCCGATGCGCACGGCGACGTCTACGCCTTCTTCCGCCATGTTCACCAGGCGGTCCACCAGCAAGGCATTCAGGCGTACCGCCGGGTATTGATTCATGTACTCGACGAGAACGGGCGCCACATACAGCTCGCCAAACAGCATCGGCGCAGTCAGCGTCAGGCTGCCGCTGGGTACGCCATGGCTGCCGGCGGCCGCCACTTCGGCTTCTTCCAGTTCACTGAGGATGCGCCGGCAATCTTCAAGGTAACGCTGTCCAGCCTCGCTCAGGTGCAGGCTGCGGGTGGTGCGTGTCAGCAATTGAGTGCCGAGGCGTTGCTCGATCGAGGCGATGGCCCGGGTCACGGTGGGCGGCGAGATGCCCAGGCGCCGGGCCGCTGCGGCAAAGCCGTCCTCCTGGGCGACCGTGACAAAGATCTGCATTTCGTAGAATCGGTCCATGGCGGCCTTTGTTTCATTAATTGCAATGATGACTTTCAGTTTGTGCTCATTCCGCATTTTTGAGCAAGGACGGAAGATAGCCAGCAATCGCGCAGTACAACCCCATGCCTCAGGAGAACCACCATGTCGAACGCCATCAAACTGTACCGTCACGCTTTGTCCGGCCATGCCCATCGGGTGGAGCTGATGCTGTCGTTGCTGGGCCTGCCGGTCGAGCTGGTAGCGGTTGACCTGGCCAATGGCGCGCACAAGAAGCCGGAGTTCCTGGCGTTGAACCCGTTTGGCCAGGTGCCGGTGATCGATGACAACGGCACGGTGCTGGCGGACTCGAATGCGATCATCGTCTACCTCGCGCAAAAGTACGGCAAAGGCCAGTGGCTGCCGAGCGACCCGCTGGCCCTGGCCAAGGTGATGCGCTGGCTGTCGGTGGCCGCCGGGCAGATCGCCAGCGGCCCGGCCACTGCGCGGCTGATCACGGTGTTTGGCGCGCCGTACAACGCTGACGAGGCCATAACCCGTTCCCATGCGTTGCTCAAGGTGATGGAGTCGGAACTGGCCACTCGCACCTTCCTTGCCGGTAGTGAAGCCAGTGTGGCGGACGTTGCGGGGTACAGCTATATCGCCCATGCGCCGGAAGGCAACGTCTCGCTGGCGGACTACCCGAATGTGCGCACCTGGCTCGACCGAGTGGAAGCGCTGCCCGGCTTTGTGCCGATGCAACGTACTGCTGCGGGCCTTCAGGTCGCCTGAGCCCAGGGTATGTTTCGCTTCAGTCGCCAGGGAGAACGAAATGAGCACAACACCTGTGACGCCAGGTACGTCTCCCTGGCATGAAGGCGAGTTGACCTTGCAGCGCTCGGTTGGCGCCGTCGAGCTGATGACCAGCGTGGGCGAGCGGCAACTGGCGCGCAACTGGATGCCGGACCAGCACCGCGAGTTCTATGCGCAGTTGCCGTTCGTGATCCTTGGCGCGGTAGACCGCAAGGGCGATGTCTGGGCGACCCTGCGCAGCGGGCCGCCGGGGTTCATGCTGTCGCCCGAGCCGCAAACCCTCAATATCCACCTGCAAACTGAACCCGACGACCCGGCCCAGGAGGGCCTGAACACCGGGGATGCCATCGGCATGCTGGGTATCGAGTTGCACACCCGTCGGCGCAATCGCATGAACGGCACGGTGCGCGAGAACCGCGCTGGCCAGTTGCAGGTGGCGGTCGACCAGGCCTATGGCAACTGCCCGCGCTATATCAGCCTGCGTCGCTACCGGTTTGTCGATGAGGCGCCGGGACCGGTTTACCAGGCCACCTCGCTGGACCCGCGGGCACGGGAGATGATCAGCTCGGCCGATTCGTTCTTTGTCGCCAGTTATGTGGTGCGCGACGGGGCGCGGCAGGTCGATGCCTCGCACCGTGGCGGCAAGCCGGGGTTCGTGCGGGTGGACGAGGACGGCACACTGACCATCCCGGACTTTTCCGGCAATCTGTTCTTCAACACGCTGGGCAACCTGCTGCTCAACCCGCGTGCGGGGTTGTTGTTCATCGACTTCCAGACGGGCGATCTGCTGCAAATGAGCGGGACTGCCGAGGTGCTGCTGGATAGCCCGGAGATTGCGGCGTTTCAAGGGGCCGAGCGGCTGTGGCGGTTTACCCCACAGCGAGTTGTCTACCGCGAGGCGGCGATCAATCTGCGCTGGGCGGACCTGGCCCAGGGAGACTCCCCCAATTCGTTGATGACCTGCAGTTGGCAGCAGGCTGCACAGCGCTTGCAGGCGCAAGCCTGGGGCAACAACTGGCGCGCCTTGCAGGTGGTGAACATCGTCAAGGAGAGCGAGAGCATTCGCTCGTTCTACCTGCAAGCCAGCGAGGGTATGAGCCTGCCCGGGTTTGCTGCGGGCCAGCATTTGCCGGTGCGGTTTGTGCTGGATGGCCAGGCCTCGGCGGCGATTCGTACGTACAGCGTCTCCAGCGCACCGGCTGATGAGCTGTTGCGCATCAGCGTCAAGCGTGACGGCGTGGTGTCGGCGCATCTGCATGACCGGGTCAAGGTCGGCGACCTGATCGAGGCGCGTGCGCCGCAAGGGCAATTTACCGTGGTGGCTGACGAGCGCCGGCCGTTGGTATTGATTGCAGCCGGCGTGGGTATCACGCCGTTGTTGGCGATGTTGCGGGAGGTGATTTACCAGGGCAAGCGGATCAACCGCATGCGTGCGACCTGGTTGTTCCAGAGTGCGCGGACCCTGGGGGAACTGGCGTTCAGCGAAGAGCTCGACAAGCTGGTGGCGCTCGCCGGGGACAAGGTGCGGGTGGTGCGTTTGCTGAGTCAGCCGGAGCCCGGCGTGCGGGTGGGCGAGGGGTTTGACTGGCAGGGGCGGATGGATGTCGAGCGGCTGAAGTCGGTGTTGCCGCTGGATGATTACGACTATTACCTGTGTGGGCCGGGCAGTTTCACCCAGGCGTTGTATGACGGGCTGCGTGGGTTGCGTATCCAGGATGATCGTATTCATGCCGAGACGTTTGGGCCGTCGACCTTGGTGAGGGACGTTGAGGTGGCGGTTGCAGCGGTGGCTCAGCCGCCTATGGCGATCGAGTCGGTCAAGGTGCTGTTTGCCAGTTCCGCCAAGGAGGCGCGCTGGGAGCCTGGGGCGGGGAGCCTGCTTGAACTGGCTGAGGCACGGGGGTTGAACCCGGAGTTCAGCTGTCGTGGCGGGTCGTGTGGTACTTGTCGGACGCGGTTGCTCAGTGGCCAGGTGCATTACCTCCATCCGCCGGCTGAGGTTGTGCCGGAGGGGGAGGTGTTGATCTGCTGTGCGGTACCGGCTTTGGGGGATGGGGTGTTGGTGTTGGATATTTGAGTTTGACTTGACGACGCAAAAGTAACCAAAACTTTTGTAGCCGCTGCCGTCAGGCTGCGCTGGAGCCCGTGAGGGCTCCCAAAGGCTGCGCCACACCTACTGGATAAACGCCAACCCCGTTAGAAGTAATAAGGGAATTTCAAACTGAACGTAAAGTCCGGCGCATCATCGGTCAAGCCGATCGACAAGTTCGGCACAATCGTCAGGTTATCCGTCGCCGCCAAGGTCATCCCCACGTTGAAGTACGCGGCATTGGCGTCACTGCTGATGACATCGGTCCATTCATCCCCGGTATCTGCCGACTTGATCTTCGACTTGCGCGCAATCAGGTCTGACACCGAGAACGACATACTCATCTTCTCGTTCAAGGCAAAGGCGATACCAGCACCGATCTGGAAGCTGTCACCCAGCTTGACCTTGCCCGGGGTCTTCTGGTTGACCGTCGAGCTCACATCGCTGAACGAATCTTCAAAGGTATGTGTATAGGACAGGCTGGCGAACAGCACCGCCGGGTCGTAGGTCTTGACCAGCGAGATGCCCGGTGTCACCGACCAGACACCGTTGCCGGTAGGCAGGTCTTCTGGATAAGCCAAGCTGTCGTTGCCTGGGTCCTGGATCAGCTTGATGCCGAATGGGTCCTTGCCGGTAGGCGCCTTGACCCGCAAGGTGAATACCGCGTCAGGGGCGTTCTCGCTTTCATCGAGGAACTTGTACGCCACACCAAAGTTGACGTCGCCAATAACCGGGTCACGGGTAACGGTTTTCTCCGATAGGCCCTGGGCGTTGTTGCCCACGCCACCGGATTGAAAGGTCGATTCGCGATACACCACAGGCACGTTGACGTCGAACTGCCAGCGCTGGTTCAAGTTGTAGCGGGCAGTAAGGTCCAGCGTCCAGTTGTCCGCCTTGATCCGGTCCAGGTTGATGTTGCCCAGGAAAATCGAGTCCAGGGCAAGGAAACCATTGAGGATCAACTGGCGGGTATCGTAACGGGCGTAGGTAATACCGGTCTCGAAGCTGAACTTGCCGCCGCCGAAGAAGCCACTGGCCTCGTCGTACAGGTTCGACACGCTCTGCGCCGGTTGCGAGTCGTCCTTGAGCGACTCGCCATAAGAGCTGCCAGTACCGGCTGCGGCCCCCGCCGCCCCTGAAGCGGCAACCGCTTGACCACCCCGGGTCATTGACGCGGGTGACTTGGCCAGCCGCTTGGGTTGTGGTGCCGCCGGTTGCTCTTCAACCTGGCGGACCCGCTGTTCCAGAACCATCAATGCCTGCTGCTGCGTTTCATAACGTTGCTTGAGGGCCTGTAACTCCTGTTTCAAGGCTTCTACCTGTGGATCCGCTGCTGCATACAGCAATGAAGACGGAACCAATGTGCTCAAACAAACGACTGCCTTTAATGAAAACGATCGGTGCATGGGTTAGCCGTCCCTTCCAACTGCGATGATTGAGACGAAGCGTAGATCAATATCCCGAAATGCGAAGGCCCTTGAGTTGATCGAGGTTGCAATTGAGTGCGCCTACGGTCGGCAGGTTGTTGCGCAGCACCACATTCAGTTGAGTCATGTTGTTGACGACGTTGTTGCCGCCCATCAGGGTGGCTGCCTGGGTCAGGCCGCCATCGGCCAGGCGTTGCATGGCTGCACCCTGGTTATTGTTGGCCTGGATGCCCAGTTGGATGCCGCCGCCGCTGGAAGAAACACTCAATGTGCCGGCATTGTTGGAGCCGGTGATGGTCGAGTTGGCGGCCAGTACCTGTCCTTGTGGGATCTCGGCCACAGGCGCCACGTTGCTTTCCTTCACATTGATGTCAACGTTGTTGTAGGCGGTGTTGTAGTCGCCCGCAGCGCGTACCGATTGGGTCACGCCCTGGGTCGTGCTCAGGCCAGCACCACCGCTGACGATGCCAGTGCCCTGGCTGGTGTTGGTGCCGCTGCCGTTTTGACCGGTCATCGACACGTAGAATTGTGGTTTGTAAGTGGATTGTTGCACTTGCAGGCTGGCCGTACCGCTTAGGCGGTCGCCATTGGCGTTTTGCCAGGTAGTACTCATGACCACGCCAAAACTGATGATCCGGCCGGGCATTACATAGCGTCCACGCAGTTCGGCCAGTTCCTGATCCTTGACTTCGATGGGCTTGAACAGCTGCGCATGCGCAGGAAGGCTGGTCACCAGACACACGGCTACCAACCAGGTGGAAGTCTTCATCGGTGCTCCCCGGAGCTCCTTGCCCCTTGTCGTTAGAAGAAATCGCTCTGGATGAATCCGAACTCCATCAACTGGGCGTCATCCACCGGATAGAAACTGTCGATCCGGGTTTTTGCAGTCAATGGTTCCGGCGGGGCGAGCAGGGCATTGGCCTTGTCATAACCGGGACCGATGACGGCAAAGATGATGCCGTTCCAGCCTTTGACGAAGTCGTCGAGCTTGTAACGCTTGTGGCCCAGGACCGGGTCGCCGACGTACACCCATTGCTTGTCGCTGCGTTGCAACACGACAAAGTGCTTGTAGCCACGGATGTCCATCAGTACTACCACCGGTATGGTGACGCTTTGCAGGCTCTCCGGTGGAATCCGGTAGCCACGCGCACGCATGCCGATGCTTTCCACGTAGCGCTTCATGTCGAGCATCGAGAAGCCCTGCACCTTGACGGTGTCCTGGTCGGAATGGGCGAGCATGCCTTCGATGATGTGGGCTTCGTCGACATCCAGCCAGTAGGCCTGTTTGAGGACGGTCGCCAGCGCGGCTGCACCACAACTGAAATCGGTCTTTTGCTGTACCAGATCGGCGAAGCGCCGTTCGCGAACACTCTGTACCGGCTTGTAAATGACATTACCGCCAGGGAGGGCGGCAATCGGCATTTGTGCAGCCTCGGTGAGGCTAGCCAGTCCCATCAGTGCGCACAAAAGAACAACTCGCATGATCTTCACCACCCTGTGAACGCCAGGAAAGGGGCCCCGAAGGGCCCCGTTCTGTGCTGGTTACATCCCGGTGCAAGCTTTGCAGCCTGCGGCGATGGACAGCGAGTTGCTTTGTTGGTTGCCCGACCCTGCAGAAACGTTAGCACCGATGTTGCCCGACACGCCGTTCAGCGAGTTGGTCAGCGAAGCGGTGTTGGTAACAGGGTTGATCCAGCCACTTGGGGTCAGCACTTGATAGGACGCTACGCCAAACAGCGCGAAGTCGCCTTCTTCGTGGAACTTGAGTGGGTCTTTGACAGTTTTGCTGCTGCCACGATCATCCCAGCCGCCGCCATGGCCAGGTTTGTCTTCTTTGCGTTCTACGTAGCCAGTGCCGGTGCCTTCATATTTGCCGTAGGCTGCGAAGCTGGCATGCAGGGTTTTGGTGTCGTAGGTACGATCACCTTCGTTGGTCACGTTCAGACCCGAGGTGTTTTGGTTAGCCGCTGCACTGGCAACCGCTACACGGCCGCCGGACACGGCAATGGCCAGGTTGTTTTTCTGTTGGTTGAAGTCGCCGGCGGTGACGTTGACACCGATGTTACCCGAGCTGCCGTTGGCTGAGCTGTTAAGCGTAGCGTTGTTGTCGGTCGAGTAGTTCTTGACGGTGTTGCCGGAGTTGTTCTGGGTGGCACTGGAGATGGCCATGGCGCTGCCGAAGACGAAGCTTTCGTCGGCAGTGGAGATGGCAGCGACGTTATCTTGCTGGTTGCCGTCGCCGGCTGCCACGTTAGCGCCCAGGTTACCTTGCGAGCCGTTCGCCGAAGCGTCCATTTTCGCGTGGTTTTCGGTGCCTTCGTTGACTACTTTGTTGCCGCCGTTGTTTTGTACATCAATTACGGTTGCAGCGGAACCGGCGCTGATCAGCAGCCCGAGCAGAATGCTCTGGGTGTTGTCGTGGCCGCCGTTATGGCCGCCATTGTGGCCGCCGTGTTCACGTTCGCCCGCTTGTGCAGCAACTGCCATGACCGCTGCGAGTGCGAATACCAGAGGCTTGAGTGCCATTGTGGGTTTCATGGTGTTTCTCCGCATTATTTTAAGTAGTTAAGTGTTGTGTTGCTGTTTCGGGTCAGTCTGCAACCCGTACGCTCAGGGTGTTGGCCATTCGGTTGCCCACCCCGGCGCTCTGATTCAACTGGATCACTCCGCGACTGCCGGTGAAGGCCTGGTCACCGAGGGTGACCTGGCGACTGCCGGGTGCATGATCTGTTGAGTCGGAGCCGTTGAGCAGCGCCACGTTCTGTTGCCCGAGGACGCTGTCATCAATGTTCTGTGGCAATGCGCTGATGCTGATGCGTACCGCATTCGCCTGTTGCGTGTTGGCCCCAGCCGACTGGTTGATGCCAATCATTCCGGTGCCGTTGGTGAAGGTGTTGTTGCCAATGTTGGCGTGGGCATCGACAGCACTGCTGGCAGGGGTATCGATGCGTTGACGAATCTGCGTGGTGGCGTGGGCGTCGGTGCCAATGGCGATGGCCCGGCTGTTGTTCTGTTGTTGTCCGTCGCCGGAGGCCTGGTTGATCGACAGGTTGCCCTTGTAGCCCTGGCCGCTGTTGTCGATGCTGGCGTTATCAACCACCGGTGAAGCGGCGTAGGCGCCAGTGCAACTGCACAGGGCCAGGAACAGGAGTGAGCGGGTCATGTCAGCGGCCTCCGGTCAGGATTTGCAGCGGGGCGAGGCCACGCTGGACGCTCTGGTTGACCGAGTTCGAAATGCTGTTGCTACCTGCTGCCGCCCCCGGGCCTGCGCCGCCAGACATGCCAGGCAGGCTGTTCGGTACATTGCCCAGGCCACGTACAGTGCCGGAGGCATCGGGTATCAGTACGCGGTTGACCATCTGGCCGCTGGCGACACTGGCGAAGTCGCCGTCGCTAAGCTCATTGTTGGTCTGGCTCAATACGCGCTGGGAAGGGTTGACGTTGACGGTGGTCGGGTAAGGGTCTGGCCTGCCAGTGGCGCGGTCAGCCTGACGGGCCTGCACATCACGCTGCAGAACAACGACACCATTACCGGCTGCCTGAACCGGCAGGCTAAGGGATGAGCCCAAAGCACATCCGAGTATCACGAGGCGTAGCAGGTTGTTGTTGTGTGTCCCCACGGCGGCGGCTCCTTCTTCGATTCGCTGGCCCAGATTCAGCGTTGCGAGAAGGAGAGCAGAAGGCGTGCCATGTCTTGTTTTCAGTTGCTGAACAAGGGCTTACGCAAGCCAATAGGGGGATGTCAGAAAACCTGTAACGCGGCTGATACAGCCAAATGCCCGCAGGCCCGACCACAGGGCATTACAGCGACCCGATGTGAGCGATTCAGGACTGTATCAGTGACTTAACAGTCTTCATGACAGCCCTGCGACAGGCTCTGTTTGGCGTGTTGGCGATAATGCGGCTGTATCGCCGGATTAACACTCGGTCGGGCAGGCGGCAGGTTTGCCACCGAGCAATTGCTGCACCGCAGCCAGCACCTGGGCGCTGCGCTGCAGCCAGTCACCCTCGATGATCTGGGTGGGTTGTTGGTGCTGCTGCAGCCATTGCCGGCTGTGCTCGAAGAAGGCCTGGCGCTGGGCGATATCTGGCTGGCAACGCTGGCCGTCACCCACCCAGGGCACGCCTTGCGGGCTGAGCAGCAGGTGCAGGTCGTAACGTCGCGCCAGCAACGCAGGCTCGATCCAGGCTGGGCAGTCGTTGAACAGCGCCTTGCTCCAGAGCAGGTTGCTGAGCAAGTGGGTGTCGAGGATCAGCAGTTCCGGTTGCCGCTGGCGGGCGGCATCCTCCCAAGCCAGCTGGCCGCGGGCGATGCTCGGGATATCGGCGTAGCAGGTGTCGCGCGCCTGCTCATCGATGAAGTGGCGAACATACTCGCCGACCAGTTCGCCGCCGAAATGCGCCTGGATTTCGCCACCCAGCCAGCTTTTGCCACTGGATTCCGGGCCCGCCAGTACCAGCACCTTCATGCTGGGGCCAGCGCCGGGTCGCGGCGCCATTCACGCAGGCCCTGCACGGCGATCAGGGTGAACAGCGCATAGAGCGCGGCGGTGAGGTAGAGGCCCTTGTAAAGGAACAGGCCGACGAAGATCACGTCCAGGACGATCCACAGGGTCCAGCATTGCACGCGCTTTTGCGCCATCCACACCTGTGCGACCAGGCTGAAGGCGGTGAGCGCGGCATCCAGCCAAGGTTGGGCGGCGTCTGTCCAGGTGGCCATGGCAGCGCCAAGTGCCAGGCTCGCTACGGCGCCGACAGCCAAGCAGAAGGCGACAGGTCGCGGTTCAAGGCGGGTGACCTGGCGCACAGGGCGGGTGTGCCCCGGGCGGGTCCATTGCCACCAGCCGTAGAGCTGCAGCACGGCGTAGATCAGTTGCAGGAGCATGTCCGAGTAGAGTTTGACCTCATAGAACACCCAGCTGTAGAGCAGCACCATGACCAGGCCAATCGGCCAGCACCAGGGGTTTTGCTTGACTGTGAGCCATACGGCAATCACGCCGAGCACGGCGGCGAACAGTTCCAGGCCGGACATCGGCGTTCCTTGGACAGGGTTGGAGGAGGGCGGCGATTGTAACCTGTGCGCTTAGTGAAAAGCATCGCCGGCAAGGCCGTCTCCCACAAACCTCGTGCGAGCCGCCCTTGCCGGCGATGTGCTGCTCAGATCAAACCCGGAACTGTCGAAGCAGTTGCCCCAATTCCTCACTCAAACGGTTCAACGCCGCACCGGCACTGCTCGACTGTTGCGCCGCTTGTGAGGTCTCCCGCGACAGGTCGGCCGTGTCGGTCACATTGCGGTTGATCTCCTCCACCACATGCGACTGCTGCAGGGTTGCGCTGGCAATCGATGCGTTCAGCGCCGTGAGGTTTTGCAGCGCCTGGCTGATGGCATCCAGGCTGGCACCGGCTTCGCTGGCTTGCTCGACCGTCTGGCGCGAGGCCAGGCTGCTGGCATCGATGGCCTTGACCGCGGCTTCCGATTGGCCTTGCAGGTGCTCGATCATGCTCTGGATTTCCGCCGTCGACTGCTGCGTACGCTGCGCCAGCAGGCGCACTTCATCTGCAACTACGGCAAACCCGCGTCCCTGTTCGCCGGCACGCGCCGCCTCGATGGCTGCGTTCAACGCCAGCAAGTTGGTCTGTTCGGCAATCGAGCGGATCACCTCCAGTACACTGCCGATGCGCGTACTTTGCCCGGCCAGGGCCTGGATCACTTCGACGGCCTGGTCGATGGTCCCGGACAGCTCGCCAATCTTGCCCAGGCTGCCATGGATACTCTGCTGGCCCTGTACCGCGCGGGCCTGGGCGTCGCTCATTTCACTGGAAGCCTGCTCGGCGTGCTTGGCCACATCCTGCACGGCGTAGCTCACTTCGTTGATCGCTGTCGCGACCTGATCCATCTGTTGCGACTGCTGCTCGCTACGCTGCTGGGCTTGCCCGGCACTGCTGCCGACATCTGCTGCGCTCTGGCCAAGGGCCTGGGCGGCGCCGAGCAGTTGGCCGACCACCTGCTGCAAGCGCGCGGTGAAACTGTTGAAGTGCTGGCCCAGCTGGGTGATTTCGTCATTGCCGTGGGTGTCCAGGCGACGGGTCAGGTCACTTTCACCACTGGCAATCGTCGCCATGGCTTCTACTGCCTCCTGCAACGGACGGGTAATGCTGCGGGCAATCAGCACGACCAACAGTGCCATCAGCAGGGCAATCGTCAGCCCCAGTACCGAGGCATCGCGGACCTGGCTGGCAAACTCGGCCTGCAGGTCGTCGATGTAGACCCCCGAGCCGATCACCCAGCCCCAAGGCTTGAACAACTGGATATAAGAGGTTTTTTCCACCGGCTCACTGGCGCCCGGCTTGGGCCAGCGGTAGTCGATGCGCCCGCCGCCCTGGGCCTTGGCCAACGCGACCATTTCATTGAACAGCGCAAAGCCGTCCGGGTCGCGGATGGCCGACAGGTCCTGGCCATCGAGCTTGGGGTTGGCCGGGTGCATGATCATTTTCGGGCCCAGGTCGTTGATCCAGAAGTAGTCGCTCTGGTCATAGCGAAGGCCGCGAATGGTACTGAGTGCTTGCTGTTGAGCCGCTTCGCGGGTCAACGCGCCGGCCGCTTCCTGCCCCTGGAAATAAGCCAGCACGCCGGCGGCGGTCTGGACCACGTGACGGGTTTTTTCGGCCTTGGCCTGGTACAGGTCACCATGGACCTGACGCAACATCAGTACCCCCAATGTCACCAGCATGAGCACTGCTACCACCAGGATGAGCCATAGGCGCCGGCTGATCGACATACTGCGTAAACTCTTCATGAAGGTCACCCCGTGTTCTTGTTATTGTCTCGCGCATCCAAGCACGCTTTAGCGTTTCTACCTACTCGACCAAGGGCTAAGTGGTTGATTGGGCAAGCGCTGCTGTATCGACCCGAAGCAAAATAAGCAGTGGTCTGATAGGATTTCGGCCTTCAAGCGATAAACCTGAAGGCCGCGTTGTTTATTCAACGTCGGTTGGCGACCAACTGTCGCTGTAAAACACCTGGGCAGTGGACTGTTTCGGGCTTTAAAAATGATAACGGGGCGTGCCAGGGGCATTGCTTCAGGGGGAATGATGGATTTTTGGACCGCCATGCAGGCAGTAATTCTCGGCATCGTCGAAGGGTTGACGGAGTTCTTGCCGATATCCAGTACTGGCCACCAGATCATCGTGGCTGACCTGATCAACTTTGGTGGTGAGCGGGCCATGGCCTTCAACATCATCATCCAGCTGGGCGCGATCCTGGCCGTGGTCTGGGAGTTCCGCCGCAAGATCCTCGAGGTGGTCGTCGGGCTGCCGAGCCAGGCCAAGGCGCAGCGCTTCACGGTCAACCTGCTGGTCGCCTTCATGCCGGCAGTGGTGTTGGGTGTGCTGTTTGCCGACCTGATCCACGAGTACCTGTTCAACCCGATCACCGTGGCGGCTGCCTTGGTGGTCGGTGGGGTGATCATGCTCTGGGCCGAACGCCGCAAGCATGCCGTGCGTGCCGAGGAAGTCGATGACATGCGCTGGACCGATGCCTTGAAAATCGGCTTGGTCCAATGCCTGGCGATGATTCCGGGTACTTCGCGTTCTGGCTCGACCATTATCGGCGGCCTGCTGTTTGGCCTGTCGCGCAAGGCGGCCACCGAGTTTTCGTTCTTCCTGGCGATGCCGACCATGGTCGGTGCGGCGGTGTATTCCGGCTACAAGTACCGCGACCTGTTCCAGCCAAGTGACTTCCCGGTGTTCGCCATCGGTTTCGTGGTGTCGTTCATCTTCGCGATGATCGCTGTGCGTGGCTTGCTGAAGTTCATCGCCAGCCACAGCTACGCCGTGTTTGCCTGGTACCGCATCGTGTTCGGCCTGGCGATCCTGGCGACCTGGCAGTTCGGCTGGGTTGACTGGTCGGTAGCGCACGGCTGATATGGCCGGCGCGATGCGCTTTGTGCGCGTGAAGCTGCTGGTGTTGGCATTGCTGGGCCTGCTGCCCTTTGTCGGCGTATTGCAGATGGGCCTGGAGCTGGGCTTCTGGGTGCCGGCACTGGTTTATCTGCTGGCGAGCCTGGTGTGTGTCTGGCTGTACCGCCAGGACAAGCGCCGCGCGGCCGAGCAGGGGCAGCGCACGCCGGAGAAGGTGCTGCATGGCTGTGAATTGCTGGGCGGCTGGCCCGGGGCGCTGTTGGCGCAGCAGCTGTATCGGCACAAGACCCGCAAGGTCAGCTATCAGTTGGTGTTCTGGCTGATTGTGCTGGTACACCAGGTGTTCTGGGCGGATTACCTGTTTCTCGGTGGGCGCTGGCTTGGGGTTGCAGCTTAAGGCCTAATCGCGGGACGAGCCCGCTCCCACAGGGGAGTTTGTGGGAGCGTCCCGCGATGGGGCCACTAGCCTCACTGCAACAGCCCAACCTGCACCCGCTTGGGCAGCCGCTGCACCACCAACTGGTGCGAACGGCCCAGTAACGCTCCCAGCTCTTCACGCCCAATCGAGTAAGGCTTGGCCACGCTCACCCAGTGCGCCCGCGCCAGGTAAGGCGCGGGCCGCACCCCCGGACGATCCACATACCCCAGGAACAGATCCCCGTCGACCTTGAACGACAAGCCTGCACCGCCCAGGTCCAGCACGGCGAACATCTTGTTGCCGGCCACCGAGAACACCCGCACACCGCCCCATTTGTAGTCTTCCTGCGCACCGGGCAAACTCAGGCACAGTGCGACCACCTGGTCTTCACTCATTGTTTGTCTAGACATACCGCTCCCCACACTCCTCGAAACTGGCCACCAGATGGTCGATCCATGCCCGCACCGCCGGCAACACGCCACGCCTATGCGGATACACCGCTTGCAGCCAGCCGCCAGGCAGCGACCACTCGGGCAGCAATTGCACCAGCTCGCCGCTCAGCAGTTCCTGCTCGCAATGCATGATCGGTAACGCAGTAAAGCCCAGGCCTGCGAGGGTTGCCGCTTTGCGCACGACGAAATCGTCAACGCCAAGCCGCGCCTCCAATGCCAGTTCCACCTTGTTGCCTTGCGTGTCCAGCAGTTTAAGGTGCACTAACCGGTCTGACTCCACCGCGCCCAGTACCGGGGCCTTGTTGAGGTCGGCAGGGGTGAGGATCTGCTGCTCGGCCACGAACGCTGGGGTGGCCACCAGCAACAGCCGGGCTTCGCGCAGGCGTCGGGTGACCAGGGTCGGGTCTTCATCGCCCAGGTCGCGTACGCGCAAGGCGACGTCAATGCCCTCGCTGATCAGGTCGACTCGCCGATTGAGCAGCCCCATGTCCAATTGCACCAGCGGATGCTGTTCCAGAAAGCGGCTGATCACCCTGGGCAGAAATTCGTGGGCCAGGCCGACCGGGCACGACACCCGCAAGCGCCCCCGTGGCTCGCTGGTCATGCTCGCCACGGCTTCGTCAGCCATTTCCGCTTCCAGCAACATGGCCTGGCAGTGGCGCAGGTAACGCTCGCCCACCGCCGTCAGCTTCAGTTTGCGGGTGGTGCGCTGGAGCAGGCGGGTGCCAAGTCGCTCTTCCAGCTCGGCAATGCGCCGGGACAAACGCGACTTGGGGATGCCCAGCAGGCGCCCAGCCGCCGCGAAGCCGCCGGCTTCCACCACGCGGGCGAAATAGTAGAGATCGTTGAGGTCTTGCATGGCTGAGCTCGATTGTCCTATCAGTGGGACGAACTAATGCAGTTTTGCCAGCTTATCAGGTATTGAATACATCGGTAGGATTGCCCCCATCGTGATCGCCGAACTGCGGTCCTCATTCAGGAGCACCTCATGAAACTGTTGCATATCGACTCCAGCATCCTCGGCGACAACTCCGCTTCCCGCCAACTCAGCCGCAGCGTTGTTGAAGCCTGGCAAGCCGCAGAACCTGCTGCCGAGGTGATCTACCGGGACCTGGCTGCCGATGCCATCAGCCACTTCTCAGCAGCGACCCTGGTCGCCGCCGGTACCCCGGAAGCAATGCGTGATGCCGCCCAGCAACACGAAGCCAAGCTGAGCAGCGAAACCCTGCAGGAGTTCCTCGACGCCGATGCCGTGGTGATCGCCGCGCCGATGTACAACTTCTCCATTCCGACCCAGCTCAAGGCCTGGATCGACCGCGTAGCGGTAGCCGGCAAGACTTTCCGTTACACCGAAGCCGGCCCGGAAGGGTTGTGCGGTAACAAGAAGGTGATCGTGGTCTCCACCGCAGGTGGCTTGCACCAGGGTCAACCTACCGGTGTTGGCCATGAAGACTTCCTCAAGGTGTTCCTCGGCTTCATCGGTATCACTGACGTCGAGTTCGTTCGCGCCCATGGCCTGGCCTATGGCGACGAGCCGCGTAAACAGGCGATGGCTGCGGCCCA
This sequence comes from Pseudomonas fontis, assembly GCF_028656955.1. Taxonomy (GTDB): domain Bacteria; phylum Pseudomonadota; class Gammaproteobacteria; order Pseudomonadales; family Pseudomonadaceae; genus Aquipseudomonas; species Aquipseudomonas fontis. The sequence continues at coordinate 6,289 of NZ_JAMDGY010000076.1, read as the reverse complement.
GGTGCAGATCGATAGCGAGCTGTTCGCGGCGGCCTGATCCTTCCCGGTCAAATTCAAAAACCGACTGCCGGCCTGCCCGGCAGTCGGTTTTTTCATTTACGTTTCATCTTCAGGGGAATGGCCCGATCTATGCTGCGCAATAGGTAGGCACGCCTGCCAACCGTACAAGGTGAACCCCCATGCTGCGTCTACGCGCAATATTGATGCTGATGCTGATCTTCGGTGGCATTTCGGTGCACGCCGAGCCTGCACAGCACTGGAGCGTGGGCCTGCACAGCATGAGCTTTGCCGATCCGCTGGATGGCCAGCCGATGCAGGCACTGGCGTTTTACCCGTCCTCCGGCGCCGATCACTGGAGCACGCTTGACGGTTATCGTATCGATGCCACGCAAGAGGCAAAAATCGCCATCGGCCGCTTTCCGCTGTTGATGCTCTCCCACGGCAACACCGGCACGCCGCTGGCCTTGCATGACCTGGCCACAGAGCTGGCCAAGCGCGGGTTTGTGGTGGTGGCGGTGATTCACCCCGGCGACAACGCCCACGACCATAGCCGCCTGGGCACCCTGAGCAACCTGTATGGTCGCCCGTTGCAGATCAGTGCCGCGATCACCGCGACCCTGGCGGACCCTTTGCTGTCACCCTACGTGACGGCGGACCAGGTGGGGATGATCGGTTACTCGGCGGGCGGTGAGACGGCCTTGATCCTGTCTGGTGCGCGGCCAGACCTTGAGCGCCTGAAACGCTATTGCGAAGAGCGCCCGCTGGATGCCGATGCCTGCAAGATGCGTGGCGAGCTGGTCGCTGACCGTGACGACTTGTTGCCGGAGGCCGACCCGCGTATTCGCGCGCTGATGCTGATGGCGCCCTTGAGCCTGATGTTCGGTCGCCAGACCTTGGCAGACGTGCACGTGCCTGCGCTTATCTACAGTGGTGACCGCGACCAGTTGCTGGCCCTCGACAAGAATGCTTCGGCGTTGGCGCGCAAACTGCCGATCACCCCCAACTACAAGTTGCTCGCCGGGGCCGGGCACTTCGTGTTCATGGCGCCGTGCGACGACGAGCAGCGTCAACGCATGGCGGCGCTGTGCAATGATCCGGAAGGCGTGGACCGTGCGGGCATCCACCTGACCTTGCAGGCCGAGGCCACGCGTTTCTTCAACCGTGCCCTGGGGAAGCCCAGCCGCGCGGGGCTGCACACTGCCGATCAGTAGGCGGCGCTGCGCCGCAGCAACAGCAAGGTCAGCGCGATACCGGCCAGCGAGAGCAGGGCGGCCACGCAGAAAATCCACGCATAGCCCAGGTGCGCGGCAATCGCACCCATCAGCGGGCCGGCGATGGCCAAGGCCAGGTCGAAGAACACCGCATAGGCCCCCAAGCCGGCGCCCCGGCTGGAGCTGGGCACCTGCTTGATGGCCTCGACGCCCAGTGCCGGGTACACCAGTGACAGGCCGAACCCGGTCAACCCGGCGCCCAGCAGCGCCAGGACCGGCGAAGGGGCAAGCCACAGCAATGCCAGGCCGAGTGCTTCCACGGCCATGCAGACGACTGCCACCCGGTAACCGCCCCATTGATTGACGGCGTTGACGAACAGCAGGCGCGACAGAATAAAGCAGATGCCGAAGGCACTCAGGCACCAGGCGGCGCCACTCCAGCCGCGTTCCAGGTAGAACAGGGTGACGAAGGTTGTCAGGGTGCCATAGCCAATCGAGGCCAGGGTCAGGCCGACACCGCAGGGGGCGACGCGAGCGAAGGCCGCCCAGAACGGCAGGCGCTCGCCACGCACCACGGCCAGCGAGGGTTTATTGCGCACCACCATCAGGGCAAGCAAGGCGAAGGCCAGCAGCGCCAGGCCGAGGGAGGCAAAGCCCAGCTCTCCGGCGAGGATCACCCCGGCAGGAGCGCCGATGGCGATGGCGCCATAGGAGGCGATGCCGTTCCAGGAGATCACCCTGGCAGTATGTTCGGCGCCCACTTCGCCGATGCCCCAACTGAGGGTGCCGACGCCGATCAAGCCCTGGGCGATGCCGAGCAGTACGCGCCCGCCGAGCAATACCAGCAAACTGGTCAATGGCAGGCTCATCAGCAGCGCCGAGACCCAGGTGAGCAGCCCGGCGCCGGCGATGCCCAGCAGGCCATAGACAATCGCTTTCTTGGTGCCCAGGCTATCGACCAGGCGCCCGGCCATGGGGCGGCTGAGCAATGTGCTGAGGTATTGCAGACCAATGGTCAGGCCGGCAACGACGGCGCTGAAGCCGAGCTGGTCGTGCACGTGCCCGGGCAGCACGGCAATGGGCAAACCGATGCACAGGAAGGCGATGAAGGTATAGAAGACGATCGAGAGTATCTGCAGGGTGACGGAGCGATTGCTCGGTGCAGCGGGTGCCGGGGCAGTCATGGGGCTCGTTCGCGGGTAGGCGGAGGACTGCGCCATGATGGCGGGGGAAAGGAATAAAAGAAAGCAGGCTAATGATTTTTGCCGGATCAACTGTGATCCTGGCCAAAAGCTCTGTGGGAGCCGGCGTTGCCGGCGATGTGGCCCTCAAGGGCCACGACCGCGTCACGCTCGACCCGGTTCCCACAGAGTTTGTGCATCAGCTACACAAACGGGTGTTGCTTAGATCACCACACCCTGGCTACGCAGGTAGTCGTCGTAGGTGCCGCTGAAGTCGACCACGCCGGTTGGCGTCAGCTCGATGATGCGGGTGGCCAGGGACGATACGAACTCACGGTCGTGGCTGACGAAGATCAGCGTGCCCGGGTAGTTTTCCAGCGCCAGGTTCAGCGCCTCGATCGATTCCATGTCCAGGTGGTTGGTAGGTTCGTCCATCAGCAGCACGTTCGGCTTTTGCAGGATCAGCTTGCCGAACAGCATGCGGCCTTGCTCACCACCGGAAATCACCTTCACCGACTTGAGGATCTCGTCGTTGGAGAACAGCATGCGGCCCAAGGTGCCACGGATAACCTGTTCGCCCTGAGTCCACTGGCCCATCCAGTCGAACAGGCTCACGTCATCTTCGAAGTCGTGGGCGTGGTCCTGGGCGTAGTAGCCCAGCTCTGCGCTTTCGGTCCATTTCACCGCACCGGCATCCGGGGTCAGTTCATTGACCAGGGTGCGCAGCAGGGTGGTCTTGCCGATACCGTTCGGGCCGATGATCGCTACGCGCTCACCTGCTTCGACGACGAAGCTGAAGTTCTTGAACAGGACCTTGTCGTCGAAGCTCTTCGACATGTGCTCGACGGTCACGGCCTGACGGTGCAGCTTCTTGGTCTGCTCGAAGCGGATGAACGGGCTGACACGGCTCGATGGCTTGACTTCGGCCAGCTGGATCTTGTCGATCTGCTTGGCGCGGGAAGTGGCCTGCTTGGCTTTCGAGGCGTTGGCCGAGAAGCGGCTGACGAAGGTCTGCAGTTCGGCGATCTGGGCTTTCTTCTTGGCGTTGTCCGACAGCAGCTGCTCGCGCGATTGGGTCGCGGCGATCATGTACTCGTCGTAGTTGCCCGGGAACAGGCGCAGCTCGCAGTAGTCCAGGTCGGCCATGTGAGTGCAGACGCTGTTGAGGAAGTGCCGGTCGTGGGAAATGATGATCATGGTGCTGTTACGCGCCGTGAGAATGTTTTCCAGCCAGCGAATGGTGTTGATGTCCAGGTGGTTGGTTGGCTCGTCGAGCAGCAACACTTCTGGATTGGAGAACAGTGCCTGGGCCAGCAGGACTCGCAGTTTCCAGCCTGGTGCGACTTCGGTCATCGGGCCGAAGTGCTGTTCGAGGGGGATACCCAGGCCCAGCAGCAGCTCACCAGCGCGGGATTCGGCGGTGTAGCCGTCCATCTCGGCGAATTCGGTTTCCAGCTCGGCCACGGCCATGCCGTCTTCTTCGCTCATTTCTGGCAGCGAGTAGATGCGGTCGCGCTCGGCCTTGACCCGCCAGAGTTCTTCGTGGCCCATGATCACGGTGTCGATCACGGTGAATTCTTCGTAGGCGAACTGGTCTTGGCGCAGTTTACCCAGGCGAACGTTGGGTTCCAGCATGACCTGGCCGCCGGACGGCTCCAGGTCGCCGCCGAGGATTTTCATGAAGGTCGACTTGCCACAGCCGTTGGCGCCGATGAGGCCGTAACGGTTGCCGTTGTTGAACTTGACCGAGACGTTCTCGAACAAGGGCTTGGCGCCAAACTGCATGGTGATGTTAGCGGTAGAAATCAAGTGCTTATCCTGCGGGGGTTCCAGAGGTGTGTTTAGGTGCCGTCGTCTGTTTTGGGCCAATTTTGGGCCAATTCGACTCTAGCCGGCAGCTTCTCCAGCTCCCTCCAATCCGAGGAGGAGCTGATCCATTTTGCGTAGGTAGAGAGCAACATCTCGACACTATGGCCGAGTTGGTTCGCGATGAACGCAGGGTTCATCCCAGCCATTAGGCACATGGTTGCATAGGTGTGGCGGGTGTCGTACTGCCGACGTTCACGGATGCCCAGCGTGTTGAGCGCGAGCTTGAAGTGTTTGATTGTAACACTTGGCTCTCTGATCCACATCCCACCTTTGCCCGGTTGAAACACGAAAGGGCTGGTCGGTGTGGCCGACTTGGACGCCAGGCTGCGAAGCGTTGCCATTCGCCTGGCCTGTCCAAGTGCATGCAACGCACGCTCATTGAGCAAAACCACACGGTGATACTTCGTCTTGGTCCGCTCCTCGGGCTGCCCGCCGACAATGATCCGCCGGATGTTTGCCGTCCTCGCCTCCAAATCGATGTCACCCCACTGAAGCCCCATAGCCTCACCAGGCCTGAGCCCAGTGAAGAACGCGAACTCGAAGAAAGCCGCATAGATCTGCGAGTACTTGCACAGCGCCCTGTATAAGTGAGCGATGATCCGCTCGGCTTCGTCCCGGGTGTAAGGATCGACTACTTTCTTTACAGCTTTAGGCTTGTCCAGTGAGGCGGTGGGGTTTTTCGCAAGCAGGCCATCCAGTACCGCCGTCTTGAAAACGCTCGCCAGCTTGATCACTGCGTTGCGTTTCACCCCCGTCGAGGTCCACTCCGTCTGCGCAATGATCCCCCGCAGCATGGTCGGCGTGATCATGTCGATGCGCCGCAAGCCCAGGTAAGGCATCCAGTACATGTTGAACACGCTTTTATAGTTGTCGCGGGTGCCGGCAACGATGTGTCGACTGTCTAGCCAGAGCTGGGTGTACTCGCCAAAGCTGGGGATCGCGGCTTGTGCCGCGAGTGCCAGGTCAGAATCGGGAAAGAGTTCGGCGTACTTCTCGTCGTCCAGCATCCCATGCCGGATGAGGTTGACTACTTGATCTCGTAGACGGCTGGCCGCTTTGATCCCTTGCGCAGTCGGGGGAAAGGCAAGAGTTTCCCCGCAGCGCTGACCGTTCCAAGTGAAACGGATCCGGAGCGCGTCCCCTCGGATTTCAACTCCAGGGGGCAAACCCACAGGCTTTCGAGCCATTCCTCATATCTCCATCTGCTGTAAGTGATGCTGCGACCGTTCCGGTTCCAAATGCCCTCGGGGATCTTTCCGCGCTGGCGTCTGGTCTGGAGTGCGCGCAGGGTGATACCCAGCAGCTCGGCCATTCTCTCTTCCGTGACCTTGTCCATTTCCGGGGCAACGGCTTGTTCCTGCTCGGCGTGTTCTTCGCCGGGCTTTTTCCTTTTTGTTTGCATGGGCATCTCCAAGCCGCGAATGGCGGCTGACGTGGGTTATGGCTAGATGTCGGTGGGGAGGGTAATCTGCCGCTTTTCGTCTACAAGGAAAGGCAATCACATGCCCAGAATGTTGAAGCGGATGGGGATTGCCCTTCTGGCATCTCTGCTGGTTGGTTGTGGTAGTCAAAAGTTGAGTTACACACCTGTGGAGTCACGCTTTGTAGACCGTGCTCACGCGGTCGAGGTCATAGAGCAAGCTTTCTTCGAGGACTACAGCAAGGGCGCTCGGCCACAGTCAGTGCTGGTCACGGATAAAGTCATCATCCTTTCTGATGGCGTGATTTCGCAGGGGAGTAGCGTCGGGTCCGCAGTGGCCGTGGGAGCTGGGGCGTTTGCGGTTGGCAATACGACCGTCGTCACCCGGGATGCAGGTCGTCGTATTTATCTCAACTCGATAGGCGATATATCGCTCTATCAGAAGCGCGGTCGGGATAACCGTTTTGTGGTGATTATTCGTGCCTTAGATGGCAGCCAAATGGTCTCTGTCAGAACTCGCAGCCTCGATCGAGCAAAGCAGTTCTCTGACGCGATTGCCTTCATTAAGGCTCCTTCCAGATGAACTAAGCCATGTAGAGCGGGGCGGC
>NZ_JAMDGY010000075.1 GCF_028656955.1 Pseudomonas fontis | reverse complement strand
TCGTGTGGGTGCTTGTGAGCTCAGACTGATAGTCAAAAAGATTATCAGCATCACAAGTGGCTATACGAGAAATCGAATAGTTCATTTTGAGATTGCTGAGCCAAGTTTAGGATTTTTTCAAAATCCAATGCAGTATTGAACTGAAGAGTTTGATCATGGCTCAGATTGAACGCTGGCGGCAGGCCTAACACATGCAAGTCGAGCGGATGAGAAGAGCTTGCTCTTCGATTCAGCGGCGGACGGGTGAGTAATGCCTAGGAATCTGCCTGGTAGTGGGGGACAACGTTTCGAAAGGAACGCTAATACCGCATACGTCCTACGGGAGAAAGCAGGGGACCTTCGGGCCTTGCGCTATCAGATGAGCCTAGGTCGGATTAGCTAGTTGGTGGGGTAAAGGCTCACCAAGGCGACGATCCGTAACTGGTCTGAGAGGATGATCAGTCACACTGGAACTGAGACACGGTCCAGACTCCTACGGGAGGCAGCAGTGGGGAATATTGGACAATGGGCGAAAGCCTGATCCAGCCATGCCGCGTGTGTGAAGAAGGTCTTCGGATTGTAAAGCACTTTAAGTTGGGAGGAAGGGCATTAACCTAATACGTTAGTGTTTTGACGTTACCGACAGAATAAGCACCGGCTAACTCTGTGCCAGCAGCCGCGGTAATACAGAGGGTGCAAGCGTTAATCGGAATTACTGGGCGTAAAGCGCGCGTAGGTGGTTTGTTAAGTTGGATGTGAAATCCCCGGGCTCAACCTGGGAACTGCATCCAAAACTGGCAAGCTAGAGTAGGGCAGAGGGTGGTGGAATTTCCTGTGTAGCGGTGAAATGCGTAGATATAGGAAGGAACACCAGTGGCGAAGGCGACCACCTGGGCTCATACTGACACTGAGGTGCGAAAGCGTGGGGAGCAAACAGGATTAGATACCCTGGTAGTCCACGCCGTAAACGATGTCAACTAGCCGTTGGAATCCTTGAGATTTTAGTGGCGCAGCTAACGCATTAAGTTGACCGCCTGGGGAGTACGGCCGCAAGGTTAAAACTCAAATGAATTGACGGGGGCCCGCACAAGCGGTGGAGCATGTGGTTTAATTCGAAGCAACGCGAAGAACCTTACCAGGCCTTGACATGCAGAGAACTTTCTAGAGATAGATTGGTGCCTTCGGGAACTCTGACACAGGTGCTGCATGGCTGTCGTCAGCTCGTGTCGTGAGATGTTGGGTTAAGTCCCGTAACGAGCGCAACCCTTGTCCTTAGTTACCAGCACGTAATGGTGGGCACTCTAAGGAGACTGCCGGTGACAAACCGGAGGAAGGTGGGGATGACGTCAAGTCATCATGGCCCTTACGGCCTGGGCTACACACGTGCTACAATGGTCGGTACAGAGGGTCGCCAAGCCGCGAGGTGGAGCTAATCTCACAAAACCGATCGTAGTCCGGATCGCAGTCTGCAACTCGACTGCGTGAAGTCGGAATCGCTAGTAATCGCGAATCAGAATGTCGCGGTGAATACGTTCCCGGGCCTTGTACACACCGCCCGTCACACCATGGGAGTGGGTTGCACCAGAAGTAGCTAGTCTAACCTTCGGGAGGACGGTTACCACGGTGTGATTCATGACTGGGGTGAAGTCGTAACAAGGTAGCCGTAGGGGAACCTGCGGCTGGATCACCTCCTTAATCGACAGACATCAGCTGGCCTTGCACGCACGAGGTCAGCGGTTCGATCCCGCTTGGCTCCACCATCACTCTTGCAAACCTTGTCAGAGCTTAGAAATGAATATTCGCATCGAATATTGATTTCTGAACTTTTTCAGAATCGTTCTTTAAAAATTTGGGTATGTGATAGAAAGATAGACTGGACAACACTTTCACTGGTGTTGGACCAGGCTAAGGTAAAATTTGTGAGTAATTGCGAATTTTCGGCGAATGTCGTCTTCACAGTATAACCAGATTGCTTGGGGTTATATGGTCAAGTGAAGAAGCGCATACGGTGGATGCCTTGGCAGTCAGAGGCGATGAAAGACGTGGTAGCCTGCGATAAGCTTCGGGGAGTCGGCAAACAGACTTTGATCCGGAGATCTCTGAATGGGGGAACCCAGCCATCATAAGATGGTTATCTTGTACTGAATACATAGGTGCAAGAGGCGAACCAGGGGAACTGAAACATCTAAGTACCCTGAGGAAAAGAAATCAACCGAGATTCCCTTAGTAGTGGCGAGCGAACGGGGACTAGCCCTTAAGTGGCTTTGAGATTAGCGGAACGCTCTGGAAAGTGCGGCCATAGTGGGTGATAGCCCTGTACGCGAAAATCTCTTAGTCATGAAATCGAGTAGGACGGAGCACGAGAAACTTTGTCTGAATATGGGGGGACCATCCTCCAAGGCTAAATACTACTGACTGACCGATAGTGAACTAGTACCGTGAGGGAAAGGCGAAAAGAACCCCGGAGAGGGGAGTGAAATAGATCCTGAAACCGTATGCGTACAAGCAGTGGGAGCCTACTTTGTTAGGTGACTGCGTACCTTTTGTATAATGGGTCAGCGACTTATATTCAGTGGCGAGCTTAACCGAATAGGGGAGGCGTAGCGAAAGCGAGTGTTAATAGCGCGTTTAGTCGCTGGGTATAGACCCGAAACCGGGCGATCTATCCATGGGCAGGTTGAAGGTTAGGTAACACTGACTGGAGGACCGAACCGACTACCGTTGAAAAGTTAGCGGATGACCTGTGGATCGGAGTGAAAGGCTAATCAAGCTCGGAGATAGCTGGTTCTCCTCGAAAGCTATTTAGGTAGCGCCTCATGTATCACTGTAGGGGGTAGAGCACTGTTTCGGCTAGGGGGTCATCCCGACTTACCAAACCGATGCAAACTCCGAATACCTACAAGTGCCGAGCATGGGAGACACACGGCGGGTGCTAACGTCCGTCGTGAAAAGGGAAACAACCCAGACCGTCAGCTAAGGTCCCAAAGTCATGGTTAAGTGGGAAACGATGTGGGAAGGCTTAGACAGCTAGGAGGTTGGCTTAGAAGCAGCCACCCTTTAAAGAAAGCGTAATAGCTCACTAGTCGAGTCGGCCTGCGCGGAAGATGTAACGGGGCTCAAACCATGCACCGAAGCTACGGGTGTCACTTAGGTGACGCGGTAGAGGAGCGTTCTGTAAGCCTGTGAAGGTGAGTTGAGAAGCTTGCTGGAGGTATCAGAAGTGCGAATGCTGACATGAGTAACGACAATGGGAGTGAAAAACTCCCACGCCGAAAGACCAAGGTTTCCTGCGCAACGTTAATCGACGCAGGGTTAGTCGGTCCCTAAGGCGAGGCTGAAAAGCGTAGTCGATGGAAAACAGGTTAATATTCCTGTACTTCTAGTTATTGCGATGGAGGGACGGAGAAGGCTAGGCCAGCTTGGCGTTGGTTGTCCAAGTTTAAGGTGGTAGGCTGGAATCTTAGGTAAATCCGGGGTTCTAAGGCCGAGAGCTGATGACGAGTTGCCTTTAGGCGACGAAGTGGTTGATGCCATGCTTCCAAGAAAAGCTTCTAAGCTTCAGATAACTAGGAACCGTACCCCAAACCGACACAGGTGGTTGGGTAGAGAATACCAAGGCGCTTGAGAGAACTCGGGTGAAGGAACTAGGCAAAATGGCACCGTAACTTCGGGAGAAGGTGCGCCGGTGAGGGTGAAGGACTTGCTCCGTAAGCTCATGCCGGTCGAAGATACCAGGCCGCTGCGACTGTTTATTAAAAACACAGCACTCTGCAAACACGAAAGTGGACGTATAGGGTGTGACGCCTGCCCGGTGCCGGAAGGTTAATTGATGGGGTTAGCTAACGCGAAGCTCTTGATCGAAGCCCCGGTAAACGGCGGCCGTAACTATAACGGTCCTAAGGTAGCGAAATTCCTTGTCGGGTAAGTTCCGACCTGCACGAATGGCGTAACGATGGCGGCGCTGTCTCCACCCGAGACTCAGTGAAATTGAAATCGCTGTGAAGATGCAGTGTATCCGCGGCTAGACGGAAAGACCCCGTGAACCTTTACTATAGCTTTGCACTGGACTTTGAATTTGCTTGTGTAGGATAGGTGGGAGGCTTTGAAGCGTGGACGCCAGTCTGCGTGGAGCCATCCTTGAAATACCACCCTGGCAACTTTGAGGTTCTAACTCAGGTCCGTTATCCGGATCGAGGACAGTGTATGGTGGGTAGTTTGACTGGGGCGGTCTCCTCCTAAAGAGTAACGGAGGAGTACGAAGGTGCGCTCAGACCGGTCGGAAATCGGTCGTAGAGTATAAAGGCAAAAGCGCGCTTGACTGCGAGACAGACACGTCGAGCAGGTACGAAAGTAGGTCTTAGTGATCCGGTGGTTCTGTATGGAAGGGCCATCGCTCAACGGATAAAAGGTACTCCGGGGATAACAGGCTGATACCGCCCAAGAGTTCATATCGACGGCGGTGTTTGGCACCTCGATGTCGGCTCATCACATCCTGGGGCTGAAGCCGGTCCCAAGGGTATGGCTGTTCGCCATTTAAAGTGGTACGCGAGCTGGGTTTAGAACGTCGTGAGACAGTTCGGTCCCTATCTGCCGTGGACGTTTGAGATTTGAGAGGGGCTGCTCCTAGTACGAGAGGACCGGAGTGGACGAACCTCTGGTGTTCCGGTTGTCACGCCAGTGGCATTGCCGGGTAGCTATGTTCGGAAGAGATAACCGCTGAAAGCATCTAAGCGGGAAACTTGCCTCAAGATGAGATCTCACTGGGATCTTGAATCCCCTAAAGGGCCGTCGAAGACTACGACGTTGATAGGTTGGGTGTGTAAGCGCTGTGAGGCGTTGAGCTAACCAATACTAATTGCCCGTGAGGCTTGACCATATAACACCCAAGCAATTTGCGAACCTGAAAGGGGCCAGATTGCGGTGTTGTGAAGACGAAACGAACCGAAAGTTTGCGACTCACAATCGATATCACATACCCGATTTGCTGGAGCGTCGAAAGACGGTCTGGTACACAGAATTTCTTGACGACCATAGAGCATTGGAACCACCTGATCCCATCCCGAACTCAGCAGTGAAACGATGCATCGCCGATGGTAGTGTGGGGTTTCCCCATGTGAGAGTAGGTCATCGTCAAGATTAAATTCCGAAACCCC
>NZ_JAMDGY010000074.1 GCF_028656955.1 Pseudomonas fontis | reverse complement strand
CCCGGCCCATCATCCGGCCCTTCGCTTCGCTACGGGTCCCTTCCTTCCGCCCACGCTCCATGGGGCCGCGCCGAAGGGCCGTCCCTGGCCCATCGGCGCTTTCGGGCCATCCATGGCCCTCACCCCACTCCGCGTGGGCTCCACTCAGCCTCCTGGGGGGCCGGAGGTCCGCAGTGTCTGAACTGTTGCGCACAAAAATTAATGGCAACGGCAACGGCAACGGCAACAGCAACAGCAGCAGCAACAACAGCAGGATTGCGTCGGGATGGGTTGGTGGGGGAATTACCTTTGAAAAAAATTTGGATCGCCACCGTTGCCCTGGCCGCACTCTGCGGCTGCAATCGCAACGACACCCTCGAACACATCAGCGGCCCTACCATGGGCAGCAGCTACACCGTGCAGTACGTCCGCACCCCCCAAGGCCCCGCGCCAACGCAGGTTCAGCAAGCCGTCGAAAGCATCCTCCAGGGCATCGACCAACGCTTCTCCACTTACCGCAGCGACTCGCTGGTCGAACACTTCAATCAGCTCCCCGCCAACAGTTGCCAAACACTTCCCGCCGATTTTCTGCAACTGGCCCAGACCGGCGAAACCCTGTCCCGGCAAAGCAACGGCGCGTTCGACCTCACCGTCGAACCCCTGCTGGATCTATGGGGCTTCGGCCCGCAATCACGCGGCGAAAAAGTCCCCGACCCGAACGCGCTGGCACAAGCCCGTCAACGCGTAGGCCACGCCAACCTGAGCATCAGGGGCGAGCAACTGTGCAAGCAGGCAGCCGTCGAACTCGACTTCAACAGCATCGCCGCCGGCCACGCCGTGGACCTGATCGTCGAACGCCTCCAGGCCATGGGCATCCACAGTTTCCTGGTGGAAGCCACCGGCGAACTCAAGGCCGTCGGCCGCAAACCCGATGGCAGCGCCTGGCAGATAGCGCTGGAGCTGCCCCGCGATGACCGCCAGATCGCCCACCAGGTCATCCCCGTCGATGGCTACGGTGTTTCCACGTCGGGTGACTACCGCAACTATTTCGAGGAGAATGGCCAACGCTATTCACATACCTTCGATGCGCGCCTGGGCAGGCCGGTGGCCCATACGCTGGCCTCGGTCACGGTGATCGAGCACTCGGCGCTGCTGGCCGACGGCTATTCGACACTGCTGCTGATACTGGGCCCCGAGCAAGGCTGGGACTTTGCCCTGGCGCATCAGTTGGCAGCGGTTTTCGTGACCCGTGCGGGTACGGGCTTCGTCTCTCGCTGTACCCCGGCGTTCGAGCAGGCTGTCGGGGGCTGCCAGGGCAGCCCATCGCCGGCAACGCCGGCTCCCACGCCAACCGTGGGAGCCGGCGTTGCCGGCGAAAAGGATTGAAGGTGTCTTGCATGTAGTGCAGAGAAAAATAGCCTACGACGCGACCAAGGGTTAATGTGCGCGGCGCTCAAGCTTGATTAGACTGCACCCGAATTTTTTCATGGCGCCAAGCGCGCCATGATGTAGCCCCGGACGCCAGCGTGGCATCCGGGCCTGTTCTGAAGGAGTACGCATGGCTGTCTACAACTACGACGTAGTGGTGCTGGGTTCCGGCCCCGCAGGAGAAGGGGCGGCAATGAATGCCGCCAAAGCAGGACGCAAGGTAGCGATGGTCGATAGCCGTCGTCAGGTCGGCGGTAACTGCACCCATCTGGGCACCATCCCGTCCAAGGCCCTGCGTCACTCGGTCCGCCAGATCATGCAGTTCAACACCAACCCGATGTTCCGGGCCATCGGCGAACCACGCTGGTTCTCCTTCCCCGACGTGCTCAAGAGCGCCGAGAAGGTGATCTCCAAGCAGGTCGCCTCGCGTACCGGCTACTACGCCCGCAACCGCGTCGATGTGTTCTTCGGCACCGGCAGCTTCGCCGATGAGCAAACCGTCGAAGTGGTCTGCGCCAACGGCGTGGTCGAAAAACTGGTCGCCAAGCACATCATCATCGCCACCGGCTCGCGCCCATACCGCCCAGCCGATATCGATTTCCACCACCCGCGTATCTACGATAGCGACACCATCCTCAGCCTGGGCCACACCCCACGCAAGCTGATCGTCTACGGCGCCGGGGTCATCGGTTGCGAATACGCATCGATCTTCAGCGGCCTGGGCGTACTGGTCGAGCTGGTCGACAACCGCGGCCAACTGCTGAGCTTCCTCGACTCGGAAATTTCCCAGGCGTTGAGCTACCACTTCAGCAACAACAACATCACCGTGCGCCACAACGAAGAGTACGAGCGCGTCGAAGGCCTGGACAACGGGGTGATCCTGCACCTGAAGTCCGGCAAGAAGATCAAGGCCGACGCCTTGCTGTGGTGCAACGGGCGTACCGGCAACACCGACCGCCTGGGCCTGGAGAACATCGGCGTCAAGGTCAACAGCCGTGGCCAGATCGAAGTCGACCAGAGCTACCGCACCTGTGTGCCGAACATCTATGGCGCCGGTGACGTGATCGGCTGGCCAAGCCTGGCCAGTGCCGCCCACGACCAGGGCCGCTCGGCCGCTGGCAGCATCGTCGACAACGGCAGCTGGCGCTTCGTCAACGACGTGCCAACCGGTATCTACACCATCCCGGAGATCAGCTCGATCGGCAAGAACGAGCAGGAGCTGACCCAAGCCAAGGTGCCGTACGAAGTCGGCAAGGCGTTCTTCAAGAGCATGGCGCGGGCGCAGATCGCCGGCGAGCCGCAAGGCATGCTGAAGATCCTGTTCCACCGCGAAACCCTGGAAATCCTCGGCGTGCATTGCTTCGGCTACCAGGCTTCGGAGATCGTGCACATCGGCCAGGCGATCATGGATCAGCCGGGTGATCGCAATACCCTGAAGTATTTCGTCAACACCACCTTCAACTACCCGACCATGGCCGAAGCCTATCGGGTAGCTGCCTACGACGGTCTCAACCGGCTTTTTTGAGCGGCTCCGGCCGGTGGCCTGAGCCGGCCGGGGAGATTGATTTCAGCGATTCCCAAGCGTGGCAGTGGCCAAACCGGGAAAGTCTGTAATCAGGCTGTCTACGCCAAAGTCGGCCAGCCGGTGCATCAGCGCCGGCTCGTTGACCGTCCACACCGACACATGCAACCCCTGACGCTGGGCCTTGGCCAAGCGCTCGGGGGTGCAGTGTGTCCAGTTCAATGCCAGGTACTCACAGCCATAGTTCTGCGCGACCTTCAGCGGGTCGAGCCAGGTGTATTCCGCCACCAGGCCACGGGAAATATCCGGGGTCAGTTCCAGGGCGGCGCCGAGCACTTCCCGTGAGCTGGAGGTGATGGTGACCCGGTCGAGCAGGCCGAAACGCTGGGCCATCTCGCGAATCGCCAGCACGGTGGTGGCGGCGCGGGTGCGCGAGGCACTCTTGACCTCCAGCTGCCAGTGCTCGAAATCGCACTTCTCGAACAATTCCTCAAGCCGCGGAATAGGGCAGGGCTTCATCCAGCCCGGGCCGCCCTTGCGCGCATCGTAGGTCACCAGGTCGGCTGCGGTGTGCTCGACGACCTTGCCGCCGCGACCGGTGGTGCGCTTGAGGGTCGGGTCGTGGATGACCATCAGTTCGTTGTCGGAAGACAGGTGCAGGTCCAGCTCGCAACGGCGTACGCCGTGTTCAAGGCAGTGCTGGAAGCTGCTCAGGGTGTTCTCGGGGGCTTCGCCCTTGGCGCCACGGTGGCCGTAAATCAGGGTCACGTTTGTTCCTTCAAGTAAGGCTGAAAGTCAGGAGGCGGCCGGGTCGTTCTGTTCCAGGGCCTGGCGTCGTTGTTGCGCCTGCCGTTGCAGGATGTAGCGGGCGAGCAACTGGCGCTGGGCGTCGGTCATGTCGACAAACTCGGTGCCCACCTCGTAGTCGCCGTCCGCGCGCACATCACAGTGCGTGACCTTGGCCCGCAGCAGCAGGCCAAGCGCTTGCGGCATCAATACCATCTTTACCGCAACGCGCGCGCCGGCGGCAATCGGTTGGGCCTGGGCAAACTCGATGCCGCCCTCGGAGAGAATCACCGGGCGCGGCGCGCCGATATGTCCCAGCAGGGTTTGCGCAACCACCGAGCTGAGCAGGTCGATACGCTTGTTCTGCGCCTTGAGGAAGGCGGCCAGGGTGCGGTCCTTGTCACTGAGCTGGCGCATCAGGTGCTGGGACTCGAACTCGCTGAGGTGCAATTCGCTGAGCAAATTGAACAGTGGCGAATCATCCTGCAACAACTCTGTGCCAAGGGCTTCAGCAGCGCTCAGTGGGCTAATTTCCAGTGCGATCCTATCGTCGATACGGTAGTATTCGCGGCGATCTTCTTCATCTAATGTCGACATGGCGAACCCATGGTAGCGGCGGTGGTCTGAGTGTAAAGCTGCTGTTCATACCCCGCCACAAGGACGTTCCTCTTTCATCCGAACAAGCCCCGACATGTTCAGACCTCTTTTCGTATTCATTGGTACGCGCTACACCCGTGCCAAGCGCCGTAATCACTTCGTCTCGTTCATTTCCCTGACCTCGATGATCGGCCTCGCCCTGGGCGTGGTAGTGATGATCGTGGTGCTCTCGGTGATGAACGGCTTCGACCACGAGATGCGTACCCGCGTGCTGGGCATGGTGCCCCACGCTACGCTCGAGACCGGTCAGCCGATTGACGACTGGCCGGCCCTTGCCGATAAAGTAAAGCAGAACTCCGAGGTTCTGGCGGTGGCCCCGTTCACCCAGATGCAGGGCCTGCTGACCCACGATGGCAAGGTGCAGAAGGTGCTGCTCAATGGCATCGACCCGGCCCAGGAGCGCAATGTCTCGATCATCGACAACTTCGTGCGCGAAGGTAAGCTCGATGACCTGGCGCCCGGCAGCTTCGGCATCATGATCGGCGACAGGGCGGCGGCCAAGCTCGGCGTGGTGGTCGGCGACAAGCTGACCTTCGTGGCCCCGGAGGTCACCGTGACCCCGGCCGGCATGTTCCCGCGCATGAAACGCTTCACCGTGGTCGGCATCTTCCACGTGGGCGCCGGCGAGATCGACGGCTACCTGGGCCTGACCAACCTTTCCGACCTGTCGCGCCTGCACCGCTGGAAGCCCGACCAGGTCCAGGGCCTGCGCCTGAAGTTCGACGACCTGTTCCAGGCCCCGCGTACCGCCTGGTCGATTGCCCAGGCGTTGGGCGAGGACAAGTTCTATGCCCGCGACTGGACCCGCAGCCACGGCAACCTGTACCAGGCCATCCGCATGGAAAAAGCCATGATCGGCCTGCTGCTGTTGCTGATCGTCGCGGTCGCCGCGTTCAACATCATTTCCACCCTGGTGATGGTGGTCAACGACAAGAAGGGCGACATCGCCATCTTGCGGACCCTGGGCTCTACGCCTGGGCAGATCATGGCCATCTTCATGGTGCAGGGCACGGTGATTGGCGTGGTCGGCACCTTGATTGGCGCTGTGGTGGGCATTCTTGCCGCGCTCAATGTCAGCGCGGCGATTGCCGGGCTGGAAGGGCTGATCGGCCACAAGTTCCTCAACGCCGACGTGTATTTCATCGACTACCTGCCGTCCCAGGTCATGGCCGAGGATGTGTGGATGGTCTGCGGTGCGGCGCTGGTCCTGAGTTTCCTCGCCACCCTGTATCCGGCCTGGCGTGCGGCGCGCACCCAGCCTGCGGAGGCGCTACGTTATGAGTGAGTTGGGCATGAGTGATAAAGCCGTACTGAGTTGCCGCAACCTGGGCAAGTCTTATGAAGAGGGCCCGGAGTCGGTCCAGGTGCTGTCGAACCTGCAGCTGGAACTGCACCCCGGTGAGCGCGTAGCCATCGTCGGCAGTTCCGGGTCGGGCAAGAGCACCTTGCTCAACCTGCTTGGCGGCCTCGACACGCCGACCCAGGGCAGCGTCTGGCTGGCTGGCGAAGAGCTGTCGGCGTTGGGCGAGCGGGCCCGTGGCTTGCTGCGCAACCGCGCGCTGGGCTTCGTCTACCAGTTCCACCACCTGCTGCCGGAGTTCACCGCGCTGGAGAACGTGTGTATGCCGCTGCTGATCGGCCGCACCGCGATCCCCGAAGCGCGTGAGCGCGCCGAAGCGCTGCTCAAGCGTGTCGGCCTGGGCCATCGCCTGAGCCACAAGCCATCCGAGCTGTCCGGTGGTGAACGCCAGCGCGTGGCGATTGCCCGCGCCCTGGTCAACCGCCCGGGCCTGGTGATGCTCGACGAGCCGACCGGCAACCTCGACCAGCATACCGCCCAAGGCATTCAGGACCTGATGCAGGAACTGAGCAGCTCGTCGCAGACCGCGTTCCTGGTGGTCACCCACGACCTCAACCTGGCGCGGCAGATGGACCGAGTGCTGCGCCTGGAAGAAGGCCACCTGGTAGCGATCTGACCGGTCGTGCAGGCGGCCCGCCGTGTGCGGCGGGCCGCGTGTTCATTCTTTTTTACTGGGTGCTTCGTTCATGTTCAGACCCTTGTCCATCTTTATCGGCACGCGCTACACCCGTGCCAAGCGCCGCAACCATTTCATCTCGTTCATCTCCATGACCTCGATGATCGGCCTGTCCCTGGGCGTGCTGGCGATGATCGTGGTGTTGTCGGTGATGAACGGCTTCCAGCGCGAGATGAGTGCGCGCATCCTCGGCATGGTGCCCCACGCGACCATCGTCGGCGTCAAGCCGCTGGACGACTGGCAGCCGGTGGCCGCCGCGGCGCTGAAGAACCCGCAAGTGCTTGCCGCCGTACCGTTCACCGAAATGGAAGGGATGCTTTCCTACAAGGGTGCGATGCAGCCGATCCAGATCAGCGGCATCGACCCGGCCCAGGAAGCCAAGGTGTCGATCGTCGCCGAGCATATCGTCCAGGGTCGTCTCGATGACCTCAAGCCTGGCGAGTTCGGCGTGGTGGTCGGTGAAATCACCGCGCGGCGTTTTCGCCTGAACGTGGGCGACAAACTGACCCTGATCGTCCCGGAAGTCAGCACCGCACCGGGCGGGATTACCCCGCGCATGCAGCGCTTGACGGTAGTTGGCGTGTTCAAGGTCGGCGCCGAGCTGGATGGCTCGATGGGCATGATCCACGTCGCCGACGCCGCGCAGATGCAGCACTGGGCACCGAACCAGGTGCAAAGCGTGCGGGTCAAGGTCAAGGACCTGTACGCCGCGCCGCAGGTCTCGGCAGCCATCGTCGCCTCGCTGGGTGACCAGTACCGCGCCGATGACTGGACCCACACCCAGGGCAGCCTGTTCAGCGCGATGAAGATGGAAAAGACCATGATCGGCCTGTTGCTGATGATGATCATCGCGGTCGCCGCGTTCAACATCATCGCCACCCTGATCATGGTGGTGAACGACAAGGGCGCTGATATCGCCATCCTGCGCACCATTGGCGCGACGCCGGCGCAGATCATGGGCACCTTCATGGTCCAGGGCACCTTGATCGGCATCGTCGGCACGCTGATTGGCGGCGTGCTGGGGGTGATTGCCGCGCTCAATGTCAGCCAGATCGTCGGTTGGCTGGAGCGCATGAGCGGGCAGCATATCTTCACCTCGGACGTGTACTTCATCAGTACCCTGCCGTCGGAGCTGCAATGGGGCGATGTCGCGCTGATCTGCAGCGCCGGCTTGATCATGAGCTTCCTGGCCACGTTGTACCCGGCCTGGCGGGCCTCGCAGATCCAGCCGGCCTACGCCTTGCGCTACGAGTGATGCACACGACACCGCCGGCTGCTAGCCGGCGGTGTCGTTTTCAGCGTCCGGACAACATGCTGCGCAGCACGCCATCGCGGCGGATCAAGCCATGCACCAGTGCGGCCGCCAGGTGCACCAGCACGGTGGCGAACAGCAGGTAGGCCAGCCAGCCGTGGGCCAGGCGTAGCACGGCGTACAGCTTCAGGTCATGCGGCAGCAGCGCTGGCAGATGCAGCGGGATCGGGTAGCCGCCTGCCGAGAGCATGCCCCAGCCAATCAGCGGCATGGCCAGCATCAGTGCGTACAACAGCCAGTGCGAAGCCTTGGCCGCCAGGCGCTGGAGCGCCGGCAAATCACCCGGTAGCGCCGGGGCGCCGTACTTCAAGCGCACGCCGATGCGGATCAGCACCAGCACCAGCAGCGCCAGGCCAATCAGCTTGTGTATGCCGACCAGCAGCGTATGCCGGGGCGACAGGTCGCCGACCATGCTTACGCCGACAAACAGCATCGCCAGGATCAGCAGCGCCATCAGCCAGTGCAGCAGACGCGACAGCGGGTGGAAGTGTTCACCTGAACGGCTCATGAACGCTCTCCCAGGCCGGCGGATTCACGGCTGCGGCGGTTGAAGGATTCGGCATAGGCGGATGAGCGTGCGGCCAGGATCGGGTCGGCAGACGGTTCGATGCCCCCTGGCAGGATCAGCGGGTCGAAATTCAGGTCGCGGCAGGCGCCTGCTTCCTTGGCGTAGACCTGGTCGATCACCAGGGTGCCCGCATCCACTTCTTGGCGACCCGCTGGCCAAGGCTGTGCAGGGTCGTCTACCGGGTCGCCGGGTTCGGCCAGGGTCAGTACCAGCTTCCATTGCAGCGGGCCTTGGCCCAGGCGCTGCTGCAGGTCGTGCTGGAGATAGTCCTTGTCGTTGACCTGGGCGGGCAGGGGTTCGAACGGCGCCACCGGGACCATCCGCCAACGCACGTAGCGGGCGTTGCCAGCAGTATCGATCAGGCGGAAGGCGTTGATGCTGTGGAAGGCCGAATTGGCGAAACTGTCGGATGACTTGTAGTCCTTGGCCCACTGGCGGAAGGCGGCGCTTTCCGGGTGACTGGCGAAGAACGCCTGCAACTTGGCCGGGTCCGGCTTGCCGGTGGCCGGGTCGGGGGTCATCGCCAGGACCTGCTCGTAGAAACCTTCCGGGGTGCTCACGGCGAGTACCGGCGGGGTGTTCATGCCGGTGCGCCAGAGCTCGCCGTCGTCGCTGCGCAACTGCACGGCAAGGCTGCGCGTGGGTATGTTGGCGTCCGGGGCCAGCGGGTTGGCGCCGCCGATGGCGAAGCGCCCGATTACCGGCACGGTCGGCTGGCTGAACACCCGCGCGCGGGACAGCGGCGCGGCCAGCCCGCTGCTCTGGAAGTAGCCGCTGACGCACAAACCCTTGGCGTGGTTCTTGCGGTAGCCGGGGTAGTAGCCGGCCTGGGACATGAAGGTGTCGATGATGCGCTTGGGCGTCAGGCGGTCGGGGCCGATCCAGCCAGCAGCGTAGGCAAAGCCTGCCGCGACGGCGGTGACCAGCAGGCCAATGGCGGCCAGGCGCGCGAGGCGGGCCGAGCCTTGTAGCGGAGTGCTCATGAGCGGCGATCCGGTCAGTGAATGAACCGGTACGACGGTTCGCGGGAAGATTTATTCCCGACGCCTGGGAATAACTTCCGGCGTCGCGCGTCTGCCTCGTACACTGACCGCCAGCAGGGCCCGGATTGCCACGATGAACCACCTCGACGACGCGCAACTGCGCGACATGCTCCAACGCTTGCGGCGTTTTGCCCTGTCGCTGACCCGCGAAGCCAGCAGCGCTGACGACCTGGTCCAGGCCACGGTCGAGCGCGCGCTGAGCCGTGGTGCCCAGCAAAACGCCGAAGCCAGCCTGCGCGCCTGGCTGTTCTCGATCCTCTACCGGCTGTTTATCGACGGCAAGCGCCGCGAGCGTCGCCATGCGCGCTGGCTGGCCTGGTTCGGGCGGGGCGAGGAGGGTGGCAGCAGCACCGAGGACATTGTCCTGGCCGAGTCGGGGCTGGCTGCCTTTGCCCGTCTGCCCACCGAGCAACGGGCGCTGCTGGTGCTGGTGAGTGTCGAGGGGCTGAGCTACAAGGAGGCCGCCCTGGCCCTAGACGTGCCCATCGGCACGGTGATGTCGCGCCTGTCGCGGGCGCGGGCAGCGATGCGTGAACTGGCCGAGGGCAACACGCCGCCCCCGGCACTGCGGAGGTTGAAATGAGCCGGTTGATCCCGTCCGAAGAAGAATTGCATGCCTATGTCGACGAGCGCCTGGAACCGGCGCGACGCCGCGAGGTGCAACTGTACCTGGCCGCCAACCCCGAGCAGGCCGCGCGCATCGAGGGCTGGCGCAGTGATGCCCGGCTGCTGCGCACGGCCCTGGCCGGGTGGGCCGAACAGCCGCTGAACCCGCGCCTGGACCCGCTCGCCGTGCGTCGCTCGCTGCGCCAGCGCCGGCAGCGGCGCTGGGCTACGGCGGCGATGTTGCTGGTGGCGCTGGGCCTGGGCGGCGCGGGGGGCTGGCAGGCGCGTGAGACGAGCCTGCTGGCGAGCAATCCGCCCATGGCCGATGCCGTGCAGGCGCATCGGCTGTTTGCCTATGCACCTTCCCTGGATATTGCCGTGCAGCGTCCGGCGCAGTTGCAGGCGTGGCTGGGCGAGCATTTTCAGCAGGCGGCGCCGGTGCCCGACCTGTCGGCCTACGGTTTTTCGCCGGTGGGCGCGCGCTTGCTCAGCAACGAGCAGGGGCCGGCGGCGTTGTTGGTGTTCGAGGATGCCAAGGGGGAGCGGGTCAGCCTGTTCCTGCGCTCGCCGGGTGAGCACTATGCGCGCATGCCGCGTGGCGAGCGGGTCGATGGTACGTTGCAGGCGCGTTACTGGTCGCGTGGGGACTACAACTATGCGCTGGTCAGCGATGCTGCCGACGGTCGCGCGGCACAATTACGCAACGTATTGGACATCGCCCTGTAGGCCTTCCGGGCCTAAGCTGTAAGGGCGTACCTGCCGGCTGCCTTTCACGGCGCAGCTCGGGCGTCAATCTGGGCTGGCAGGCTGATTTCGTATCAACGTCAGGGATTGTCGTTTGCCCGAGCAGCGCCGTTTGGCACGTGCGAGGTAAGGCAAATGAAAGGGTTCAAGTGCTTGGGTTTTGCTGTCGTGATGGTCATGGCAGGGCAGGCCACGCTGGCAGTGGCCGCGAATCAGCAGGACTCGCGCCTGGATGCCCATGAGCGGGCGGTTCAGGTTTATGCGCAGCAGCACGGGCTGGCCGTGCCGGCGGTGCGCGACTATCAGTACGGCATGCAGCTGGATGTGCGTGACGTCATCCTGAAAACCGCCAGCACCCGCAGTTGTGACGCAGAGCCCATGTTGATGACCTACAAGGACAGTAGCGGGCAGTTGCTCACCCTGCGTTACAGCGAGCAGGGCAACTGCCCGAAATTCCAGGGCTGAGGCACCGGGGTTGTAGCCGCTGCCGTGAGGCTGCGCTCGCCTGCATGGCAGGCGCCGCCTTTGGGAGCCCTCCCGGGCTCCAGCGCAGCCTGTCGGCAGCGGCTACAAAATTGTGCAGGACCGTTGCTCCCACACAGCCCTGGGCGGGCAATGCTGCCGGTAGCCGGCGAGTCAGGTGCTTGGCGATGATTGGCGGGCTGGCCATCCGACCAGCACGACAAGGAGTCTTCGCATGAATTTTTTTGATTGCCAGGTGTTTGATCGAACGATCAATGGTGGGCTGGGCCGTGAGTCGCGTCAGGGGGATGTGCCGGTAGAGGCGGACTCGTTGGCCCAGGCTGAAGTTCAGGTACGCAAGGAATACCCGCAATGGCGCTCGGTTGGACGTTTCGACGTGCTGTGCCGGGTGAATGACGAAGAGTAACCCATCCTGTAGATACCGTCTTGC
>NZ_JAMDGY010000073.1 GCF_028656955.1 Pseudomonas fontis | reverse complement strand
TTCAAGGCTCCGGACAATGCCCTGAATACCAACGTTGACCTGACCAACAGCATCACCAAGGTCGAAGGTGGTAATTACGAGAAGCTGGAGCACTCGACCGATACCGTCACGACTACCGTGACTGATGATCCGTCGACGCCGACTGCAACTGGCTTGTCGCTGACCGCGACCGGCTCTGTGGCTGAAGGCGGCCAAATTGTTTATACCGCCACCCTGACCAATGCCGCTGGCAGTCCAGTGACCGTGACCCTGTCCAATGGACAGGTCATCACCATCGCGGCAGGCCAGACCAGCAACAGTATTTCGGTTGCTGCTCCGGCAGACAGCGTCTACCTGGACGCCGGTAATGTCAGCGTGAAGATCGACACCGCTACCGGTGGTGATTTCGAGAAACTCGATATCAACAGTAATTCGGCGGTGACTGCGGTCACCGACACCACCGATACCAGCACCGTGACCCTGACGGCTGCGCCGAGTGTGGTTGAAGGTGGGTTTGTCACCTATACCGCGTCGGTCACTGCCCCAGTCACTGGCTCTCCAGTCACCGTGACACTGGCCAACGGCCAGACCATCGTCATCCCGGTTGGCGCAAGCTCCAATTCCGTTGACTTCAAGGCGCCAGACAACGCCCTGAACACCAACGTCGACTTGACCAATAGCATCACCAAGGTTGAAGGCGGCAATTACGAGAAGCTGGAGCACTCGACCGATACCGTTACCACTACCGTGACCGACGATCCGTCGACGCCAACGGCAACTGGTTTGAGCCTTACTGCTACTGGCTCGGTAGCTGAGGGCGGTCAAATTGTTTACACCGCCACCCTGACCAACGCTGCTGGCAGCCCGGTAACCGTGACCCTGTCCAACGGGCAGGTCATCACCATTGCCGCTGGCCAAACCAGCAACAGCATCAGCGTCAACGCACCCGATGACGACGTCTATCTGGATACCGGCAATGTCAGCGTGAAGATCGACACCGCTACCGGTGGCGATTTCGAGAAACTGGACTGGTCGATAACGG
>NZ_JAMDGY010000072.1 GCF_028656955.1 Pseudomonas fontis | reverse complement strand
GTGAAGATCGACACCGCTACGGGTGGCGATTTCGAGAAGCTCGACCTCAACGGCACCCCTACCGTGACTGCGGTCACCGATACCACCGACACCAGCACCGTGACCCTGACGGCTGCGCCGAGTGTGGTTGAAGGTGGTTTCGTCACCTACACCGCTTCGGTTACTGCCCCAGTGACTGGCTCGCCGGTGACCGTGACCTTGGCCAATGGCCAAACCATTGTTATCCCGGTTGGCGCCAGCTCCAACTCCGTGGACTTCAAGGCACCCGATAACGCCCTGAATACCAACGTCGACCTGACCAACAGCATCACCAAGGTTGAAGGCGGTAACTACGAGAAGCTGGAGCACTCGACCGACACCGTCACCACGACAGTGACTGATGATCCGTCGACTCCAACGGCAACCGGTCTCTCGCTGACCGCGACCGGCTCGGTCGCTGAAGGTGGCCAGATCGTCTACACCGCGACCTTGACCAATGCCGCTGGCAGCCCGGTAACCGTGACTCTGTCCAACGGACAGGTCATCACCATCGCGGCAGGCCAGACCAGCAATAGCATTTCGGTTGCTGCTCCATCAGACAGCGTCTATCTGGACGCCGGCAATGTCAGCGTGAAGATCGACACCGCTACCGGTGGCGATTTCGAGAAACTGAATGTTAGCGGTGACGCGGCGGTGACTGCGGTCACTGACACCACCGATACCAGCACCGTGACCCTGACAGCTTCGCCGAGCGTGACTGAAGGTGGCTTTGTCACCTACACCGCTTCGGTTACTGCCCCAGTGACTGGCTCCCCGGTGACCGTGACCTTGGCCAATGGCCAGACCATCGTCATCCCGGTTGGCGCAAGCTCCAACTCCGTGGACTTCAAGGCACCCGATAACGCCCTGAATACCAACGTTGATCTGACCAACAGCATCACCAAGGTCGAAGGTGGTAATTACGAGAAGCTGGAGCACTCGACCGATTCCGTTACCACTACCGTGACCGACGATCCGTCGACGCCAACGGCAACCGGTCTCTCGCTGACCGCGACCGGCTCGGTCGCCGAAGGCGGCCAGATCGTTTACACCGCGACCCTGAGCAATGCCGCTGGCAGCCCAGTGACCGTGACCCTGTCCAACGGACAGGTCATCACCATCGCGGCAGGCCAGACCAGCAATAGCATTTCGGTTGCTGCCCCGGCAGACAGCGTCTACCTGGACGCCGGCAATGTCAGCGTGAAGATCGATACCGCCACCGGTGGCGATTTCGAGAAGCTCGACGTCAACGGCACACCTGCCGTGACTGCGGTCACAGATACCACCGACACCAGCACCGTGACCCTGACGGCTGCGCCGAGTGTGGTTGAAGGTGGTTTCGTCACTTACACCGCGTCGGTCACTGCCCCAGTGACAGGTTCCCCGGTGACCGTGACTTTGGCCAACGGCCAGACCATCGTCATCCCGGTTGGCGCAAGCTCCAATTCCGTTGACTTCAAGGCTCCAGACAATGCCCTGAACACCAACGTCGACTTGACCAATAGCATCACCAAGGTTGAAGGCGGCAATTACGAGAAGCTGGAGCATTCGACTGACACCGTCACCACCACAGTGACTGATGATCCGTCGACCCCGACTGCAACTGGCTTGTCGCTGACCGCGACCGGCTCTGTGGCTGAAGGCGGCCAAATTGTTTACACCGCGACCCTGACCAACGCTGCTGGCAGCCCAGTGACCGTGACTCTGTCCAACGGACAGGTCATCACCATCGCCGCAGGCCAGACCAGCAACAGCATTTCGGTTGCTGCCCCGGCAGACAGCGTCTACCTGGACGCCGGCAATGTCAG
>NZ_JAMDGY010000071.1 GCF_028656955.1 Pseudomonas fontis | reverse complement strand
CTCCAAAGAGGCGTTAGTCGAGATACAAGCCATTGGCACATCGACAGATCGATGTGCTGACCTTTCTCGATCTTGAAGTCTCGCACCTTGCGTTTCGCTTCTTCGCGGGCGAAGTGCTCGTTCATACCAAATACAGCAAATGTGCTCATGGATATCACTCCAGGCGGTGGAGGGCTTTTTGAAGAAGCACGGTCACTGAAAGCTCTTCATCTTCATCGCGATTCATTGCGCGCCTGATGTAGGTGCAAGCCTCTTCCGCACCATCTCGCAGGTTGTTGAGCTCATCATCGTTGTCGTCGATCTGGCTTTCGAGGCGACGGATATCCTCACAAAGCTCCTCGCGCTCTGCGCTAGGGTCGATGCTTTGAGCAGTCAGCCTGCGGGTAAGCTCGGCAGCGGCTGCTGGTTCTAGCGCTGCGTAGTGCAGGCACTCTTCGTCGCTCAGGGCATTTGCAGGAATGCTCATGGTTATCTCCAGGCAGCCACCAGCCTCGCCGGGGTGGCGTGATTCGTTGAAGTGGGGTATTGGTGTCCGGCTGGCATGGGGCCGGCAAAGGAGTCACTAATGAAGAAGCTTGTTCAGAAAAAAGACCTTGTTGATTACCTCAAAGGACTGGCCGCGGCTTCCATGCTTGTCGTGAGTATGTCTTCACCAGTTTTTGAGATTGCGTCAACAATCAAGTCGACTGCTGAACTAGCTATTGTTGTTGATAGGTACGGTCAGTACATCGGAGACGGCCCCTACATGATTGAAAGCAAGCCTGGTCATGAGTGGAAGGATGCTCCAATCCCGGATCCTGTTATTGCTGGATATGCAATTGCATTCACCATTAGCGCTACTTTGGCCAGCACTGGTAGGCAAATTGGTGGGTATCAGTCGTTGATAAGCGGCTTATCTGGTTATGAGTTTTTGTCGATGACAGAGCTAACCCCGGAGAAGATGTGTGCTTCCCTTCTGGTAAAAATGCCTTCAGATCCGAGCGAGTTACAAAAACTCAGGGAGCTGCTTGCAGCTTCTTCGGTAATGTTCTCGATGGATGATGGATCCGGCCACTTTCATGAAGGGAACACGATGATGGGAAATGGAGTCCCGCTTTCCTGAGGTATTTGAGAGCTAGCAGGCCTAGGTCGCTTTGCGCTGGCCGAGCACCGTCTGGCGTGCCGCTTCGAGTTCGCTGGCCATGATCTCGGCCGCGCCTTCGACCTGGTCGCCATCGGCGCTGAGCTGGAAACCGAGGTGAAGATAAACGGTGTCATCCAGCTCGAAGAAGACGCCACCGCTGAGCCAGATACTTCCCCAGTCCAGGCCAATCGCCTTCCAAGTGTCGTCCTGGCTGATCCGTGCCGGGCAGTGCTCGACCCACAGTGCTATCAGCCGTTCGTGCTCAGCCTTCAGCGCGACCCGCGCTTCCTTCTCCGTACCCTTAGGGATCTTCACTGAGGTGCGCAGTGACCGGTAACCGTGGTCATCTGGCCGGCACCAGTGGACATCCAGATCCTTGCTGGCGCTGATCTTCACGCCACCGACGTAGTTGTCGTTGCCCGAACGCATCGGAGAGCCAGGTCCGCCGAATACGTCGGCCATCTTCTGCCGCCGGGCATCAAAGAGCTTTTTCGTTTGCTCCCAGGTTCGCACCGCTTTCAGCACGGCAGGGGCGGTGGTTTCGTAGTGGTAGCTGCTCATGGTGTTCTCCATGCATGCGCCGCCCTCCGTGGCCGGATGCGGCATGGTGGCAATTTGGTTTGGGATGGGGTATTACAGGGGCCTGGCATGTGGCCGAGCATGGAGCAGTAGAGCAGTGAAGATATTTATCAGTTGGTCGGGGAATCGTAGCAAAGCAGTTGCTGAGGTTTTAAGCGACTGGATAAAGTGTGTCCTGCAGGCTTCCGAGCCTTGGATATCTACTCGGCATATTGATCGCGGCTCACTGTGGTTTACCGAAATAAATGAAAAGCTCAGGGATATTAGTGTCGGTATTGTTTGCCTGACTCAAGAGAATAAGGATAAGCCTTGGATTTTATTTGAGTCTGGTGCGTTGGCCAAAGGATTGAGCACTAACCGGGTTTGTACTTTTTTAGTTGATTTACAGCCCCATGATCTAACTGACCCGCTTGCTCAGTTTAACCACACTGTGCCGGGCAAGTCTGGAGTTTGGGAGCTCGTTAGGACGTTGAATTCTTGTCTTGTAGAAAAATCGCTTGATGAGCGTGTTTTAGAAAAGGCCTTCGAGGTTTACTGGCCAATTTTTGAAACTGAATTTAAAGCTGCCCTCGCAGCCAATGAACCGGAAAAGCAAGCAAAACCGCGTCCGAAGGATGATGTCATGATGGAGATTCTATCAGTCACGCGTGATATGAGTCGGCGCGTTGGTAGTATCGAGAATCAACAAAGAAAATACGCAAGCTCCAAACTTATACGGCCTACTCTCTCAGTCAATGAAGTTCTTACGGGTTTGCGCTCTGGCCTTCCGGTCGCAGAAATTTCCGATAGGGCAATTCAGAGAGGGGTAAATCCAGAAGAAGTGAAGTTCATTCTCAACGAGGTTCTTATGAATGAAGTTGGCATGCTCAGACATCCGTCCGTTGGCCAGGAGCAGGAAGAGGGGGGGCAATAGTTATTGTCTTGAGTCTTGAGTGTTTAGGACTGAGATAAATACTAGGGAAAGCTTAAGATAAATGCGGGATACGCGGGGACAAGCAGGGGGATGTCGGGATGGAACTGCAATAACGTTGCAAGTGATGCAAGGGTTGGGGCATCACTGCCCCTGGCCCTATTTTTCGAGATGGTTGTGAAAAAGGTCGCCCTGGTCGCGAGCGATGACTGCCAGTCTCATACGTTTGATCACCTTGTAAACGAACGCCAATGAGATGCCGTGCTTCATGGCGATCTCGCGATGGTTGCGTCCTTTCCACTCGTCGAAGATCTGCTGATGCAGTTTCGACGCCTGCAGGTGGATGCCCATTGGAATATACAGCTGCTGACCGCCCCAAACGGATGCCATATGCATCGCCACTTCAATGCCATGCGCATCAGCCTGTTCGTCACTGATCTGAAGCGTTTCCTTTGCTGACTGGGATACGTGATCAGCTAAGGCCTGGAGCAAGTCACCAGCGGTGCTGCTGATCTCCTTCATACAACCTCCTTTGGCGTCATGCGGCTCTGCCACTGTTTCAAGTGCTCGATTACCTGGCTGGCCTGGGTAGTGGACAACCATTGCAGGGCCGCGACACCGGTTCGGCCCCGGACAAACTTGGCTAGGGCTTCTTCTGATGGATTGCGCACAGCCCCGATGTCATGCAGCGCTAGCCATAGCGAGCGGATCTTCTTCGACTGGCTATCATCCGCCTTTAGCCGCATACCAGCTTTGTTTGGACGTACCTTGAATCCCTTCTGTTTAAGTACGTCCAAAACCTTCATCAGGTTTGGAACACTCAACTCAGCAGTCGAAGTGGCACCATCCAACTCCCGCATGCCCGCAAGCATCAGCCGATACGTGTCATCCGCCATCTGTAATTCACGTCGTGCGACATGGATCAATTTGATCAGGCTCTTCCTTATGTCATTCGTCATACCGATGCTCCCAACTCAGTAATGCGGTGCTCGCCATCCTCCTTACTCAGGATGCCGAGCAGTACGTCGCTGTTGATTCGTCCGATCTGCTCCTGATGCAGTTGCTGCGCGGTCATCCTTGAGCGCGGTTTACCGGGGCGCGGGGGCTGCACTTTGGCAACCTGCTGCGGGTCACTGGCGATGCCATACACCACGGCCCGCAGATAGTGATGGTTCTCCAGCGGCAGCGTGAGCCGCTCCCGCTGGGCCAACATTTGATCGATACCTGTGGCCCAGACGACAGCGGTCGCCGGCTTGCTATCAGTGGTGCGAGCGTCGCGGGTCACGCTGCCGGAGTCCACCAGTTGCACCAGGTCTTCAACCAACTTGATCGCCCGAGAAGTCCGCAAGCCACGCTTGGCCGGGCTGAACAAACGTAGGTACGCCAACACAGCCCGCCCCAATCGTGGTTCCATCCCCGCGAATTGGGCAGCCAAACGCTTGCCCTCATCGTCAAGGAACCCGGCTTCTAGCGGAAACTGTTCGCCGCAGCATGGGCATTGGATACGCATACGCTAGACCCCAGCTGTCAAGCGAGCACGCGGCTGGTGACTTACAGCTTGGTGTAACTGCGCAGATTTACCTGCCTGATAACCAGCAGCTACGGCGCCCTCATCGCGGGCCTTGAGCTTGCGGCGTTTCAGCTCGGCCTTTTCCAGGTCAGGATGGTGCTTCTCCATATAGGCAGCGATAGCTTCAGCGATGTGATCCTCTACACCTGCGAACGCCTCAATCTTGCTCCACACAGCATCGATCCAGGCATTGGCGAACGCATCACCACGCGCCACCTTGGTAGAGCGCTTGCAGCGTTTTTGGGTTTTCAGATATTCACGTCGAGCCTTTTGCAGTTGCCGTTCCAGCACCTGGTACGCATAGCCGGAAAGCTCAGGTGCCGCCGCGCACCCCACATAGATAAAGCGAGCAGCGGCAAGCCAACTGGTGGCGATGATGAAGCGAGTGCCGAAAGCATCCGCGCACACCTGGGCAAGGCGCACCCGCCAAGCAGGAGGCGAGCCGTCAGACCCTGCGGGGACTGAGGCCTCACCTGCCCTGCTGGCCATGACATCCCCCATTTCCAGGCTGTACAGATCCATCAGCTTGCACGCCTGGCGCAATGCGATTTCGGCCTCGTTGGGGTTGCTGGTCTTGGACTTGGCCATCTCCAGGCATTTTTTGATCTTGTCGAGAATGCGGTTGTCGTCCATGTCATACCCCCGCGATGTCGAGGCTGATGGCCTTGTACTGGTCAGAGTCGCCGATCCGTTCGTAAACACGGATGTACGACTTCGAGCCAATGACCTGGCAGGCCTCGCCGATGGCAGTCATCGCCCGCTGCCAACGCTCGTCGCGAATCTCCAAGCGGCGCAAGGCAAGCACACGGGCGGTGCGTATCTCACCCTTGGTGTCAGTGCGGAACGCATCGTTAACCAGCGTGACGACCTCAGGCCGAGCGCCCTGGGTCCAATCACGCAAGCAATCGTCGATCAGGGCACGAGCAGCCTGCAGGCGCTCATCGAACACGATGGACTCCTGCACCGCACGTTGAATCTTGAAGAGACCGTCATAGCTGTACAGCGTTACGTTGCCCTTCTTGCCACCGACCTTGGCGCTGTACTGCTCTGCGCTGAGTTCAACGAAGGCTTCGATATCACCGAAGGCCACTGCCTTAAAGTCAGCCAACTTAGTGCTGAGTTCGCTGGCACGGTTTACCAGATGTTTAACCAGGCGGTCCCGTTCCTGGTCTATAGGCTTGACCATGCTTTCAGGCACCAGACGACCTTGGGCGTCCTGCCAGAAACCTTCAGGTACCACATTGTGTCGGGCATCAGTCATGATTGGCTTCCTTGTGGATGGTACTTTTTGGCTGGGCTTCAGAAGTGAGGCGCTTTGATTTCGGCGCTTCGCTTTTTTTCAAGTCGGCGAATACAACCAACAGCACGACCAGTAGCCACAGCCCTGAGCTCGGTTTGTTGTGCAGTTCCAGAGCCGTAGCTGCGCTTATCAAGGCGACAGTAATTGCTGCGACACCGAGGTTGTACGAGCTTGCAGCGATCATTGGTCCTGTTCCTTTGCCATGCTGAGCCAGATCACATCCACGCCTCTGATCGTCACAGTGTTCCGCGTGCGACGGCCAACCGTGGCATAGCGCACCCCACGCAATTCATGTCCGAAGCGGCGCGACATCAGATCCACGCACAACGGGCTGATAAAGATCTTGTTGTCAGCAAACTCCAGGCGCTCGACGGTGACACCGGCATCGCGCATGTCGCGGGTCAGTTCGTTGAATGCACAAAGCTTGATCGGAAACTCATCGGCCAGAATGCTCATCGACGCATCCCCTTGGGGGTGAAAGACATTTAAGGCAGGCATGTCATACCCCCTTCACGACATCGGCATTGATAACCGGCACACCCAGTTGAGCAGCCAGATTCATTGCAGCGGTCATCAGGTTGCCAATGGCAAGTGGATACAACAGCGAGACTTGCTTATCCCGACCACCACTGCGGGTTTGCTGGGAAAGCCGAGCAGCAATCGCTTGAATGCCCGAAGCATCAATCACCTCGGTCAACGCCTTGCCTGCCCGCTCGAAGCGGAACTTCAGGAACTCTTCGAGACGGTTGCCATCAACCGGTGTCAGGGTTACGCGCTCGCAACGCTGGACCACTTCCCGTACATCAGCGTTACGCTCGCTAAGCTTCACGCCGAGTTCCGGCTGGCCGATCATGATGATGCTGACCAGCTTGGTGAAGCCGATTTCCAGTTCGAGGATGCGCTTGAGGTGCTTGAGGGTGGGGATCGGCAGGCTATGCGCTTCCTCGATCACCAGGCAGTGGCGATAGCCTGCCGCGTGGGATTCCTTGAGCGCTCGGTGCAGCTGGGCGAAACGTGCCTCAGGGCTGCTTTTTGCTTTCTCCAAGGGCGCCACCGCTGCCATCATCGACTCAGCAATGTGCGTGCTTTTCAGCGATTTGCCCTTGGTGTCGTTGTCTTCCGAGGCCAGAACATAGGGCTCGATGATGATCACCGGGTCATTGTTCTCGGCGATTCGATTGACCAGATCACGGCGCAGAGTGCTCTTGCCTGCACCCGATTCACCTTCGACGGCCAGGAAACCACCATGGCGGGCAGTCTGATACATCACCTCGCGGACATAGCGGATGTCCGGGCTGACCCACATGTCCTGGGCGCTCTGAAGCTCATCGAACGGATCGCGGAACAGGCTGAATACCTTGCGGGTGGTTGGCAGCAGGGTTTGCTTTGGCAGTAACATAGGTTCGTCCTCCCCGGACGGCTCTTGCGAAAGGGCCGGATCTGTCGTGTTGGCGCACGGCAGATCCACTTCATCAAAGGCGTTGGCAACATCGGCATCATTGGCACCGGCATCGACCAGGAACACACAGATCTGTGCCTGCAGCTCAGCCCGGTCCAGGCTGCGCGGCCACTGACTGTGGTTCAGCAACTGAGCGACCGTTGCTGAACTCAGTTTCAGTGACTCGGCCAAGGCGGCTTGGCGTTGGCCAACGTCTTGCAGTACTTGCTTTAACTTCAACATCACTCACCTCCAGCCGCTGCCCGTACCAGGCTCAGCGGTGTGCGCATGACTTCCATAGGTCGCTTAAGCTCGGCTTCGATAGCGTCGAGCTGTTCTTGAGGTACTCCCTGTGGGTACCGCTGCTGCAGCCAGCTGAACGTGTCAGCCGACCAGAGATTGGCCAGTCGAGGGCGCAGCACCTTGGCCGCTTCGACATGGGAAAGAGGGGCAAGCTCGATGGTTGGCACCCCGACCTTCAAGTCGGTGCCTCGACGCGGCATGTAGGACGGCAGCAAGGTGTCGGTAACATGCTTGTGCGGATCGATCAGGCCACCGAACGGTACAGCTTTGGCCTTACGTGCAGCCTCAGCATCAGCATTGTTGGTGGTGCCTGTGGCCAGTTGCTCCAGGATCTTGCGTGACAGCTGCGCAGGGGTTTCAGCGTGACTCTTGTATTGCTCGCCGATGGTGGCCGAAGTCTCGGCAAAACCGAATTGGTCGACATCGATCTTGTCGATGACGTGATAGTGCTCGCGGCCGTCGTCGCCGATCAGCACCGCAATGGCGGTGTCCTGGTCGCGCCAGCAGTTACGGGTGATCAGCAGCTTTTCACCGACCATCACACCAGGTACTGAACTGACATCGAACTGCGCGCCCCGGAACGACACCTGCAACAAGGTGCTGACCTTGCGGTACTCCGGCGTGCTGACGGCCAAATCACGACAAACCTCAACGCTGGGGGCCAGACGCAGCTGCTCTGCAGTGATCATCTGCCAGACGCCAAAGCGGGTGCGACGTGTCCGCGTGTGGATGGAAGTGGCGTTGTAGTAGCGCATCCACTTACCGGCCCAGTCGTTGATCTGTTCCAAGCTCTCAGCCGCCTGAAACTTCAAAGCGCTCTCGAACTCGCGCTCAACAATGTTGTGTGCCTGCTCGACCTGACCCTTGGCGCGGGCATTGCCAACCTGGTTGATGATCAGTTCGATGCTCATCGCCCGGCACAGGTTGCGGAATATTCCGCTGGTCATGGCCGCGCCGGGGTCGGTCATCAGCATCCATGGCACGCCATGAAACGGGTCGGCGGCATGGCGCTTCTGCATGGCGTTGATCAGCACCGAACAGAGGTTCTCGGCAGACTCGGCTCCCAGTACATACTCCAGGTACAACGTGCCGCTGGTATGGTCGGTGACGACGTAGCGCCACAGCCGTTGGCGTTCGATCTTCTTCAGGTTGCCCGGCTTGCCGTCGTAGAACTCCGCTTTGTTCATCACCTGGGCACCGTCATCGGCCAGATAGAACTGCGTGGAGATCGACGCATCGACCTGCCAGACATGGTTCGGGTGCTTGCTGGCCAGCGATACTGCTGGCGCGTCTTGCAGCAACTGCTCTGGATGGAGCTTGTAGGCCCGCAGAGCGCGGGCAATGGCACCGCTGCTTAACGGGCGGAACTCGCCAGTCGCCTCATCAAATCGGCCAGCCAGGACCATGTTGTTGCTGCGCAGGCGCTCGACGGCCCGTTCGATAGTCGAGAGCTGCTTGTTGTTGGCTCGGATTGACTCCAACAACACCGCCGAGATCAGCCGAGCTTCATCCAGGGGCAACGCACTGTTGCCCGCATCACTGCGGCGCTTGCGTGATTTGCTCACAGTGACCTCCTTGAGTTTGCGTTGCAGGGTTTGTACGGACACGCCCAGTTCCACCGCACCTGCCTGGTACACGGCAGTGCGCTGACCGTGCGGAGCATCAGCTGCCCGCTGGGCGATCTGGACCAGAAGTTGTGTTTGGATGGGCGTCATGACTTAGGCCTGCTCTAGCCAAGCTGGATTGCCATCCAAGTCCGCTGGCAAGTGGAACTCGCTGCGGACTTCGGCCAGGATGGTTTCGAGCTGGCGGATCAGCCCTGCCTTGAACAGGCGCTGATCTTCACCGCCGGAAATAGAGTGTTCCGCGAGTTTCGAAAATCCCTCGCGAAGAGAGCCCAGGATGGTGGCTTCAGCCTCATAGGCCACCGCCGCAACCTCTTGGCGCAGCTCGCTCACCGCTTCATTGGCAGGCAAGGACTGAATGCGCTTGCGGGTTTTCTCCAGCTCCAGCTTGGTCTTGTCCAGCTCGGTGGTCTTCTTCGCCATGACCTCCGACTGGGCTTCATAGTCGGCGTTGGTTTCGTCGAGGCGTTGGGTCAGCTGTTCCTTTTCCTTGGCGTGCTTGGCAATGATCTCTTCAGCCAGATCAACGAAGGCTTCCTTGTCACCGGTCTTGGCGACTTCGATCAAAGCCGATTTCTGATCCTCGGGCAGTCGGCGGTACTGGCGCATTTCGCGATAGCCGATCCCCATGCGGGACATTGAATCAAGCGCAATTTCACCAAACTGACGAAGGTTTCGAATGTCTTCATCAACCTGATCGACAGAGCGCCCAAGGATCTGGCAGAACTCGTCCCAAGTACCACTCAAAACTTCCGGACCGGTCCGGAGTTTCATTCCCTTGACGGCCTTGTAGAGCTTGTTTTCCTTGACGAAGGCCAGTTTGGAAATCCGGACGGTCCGGGAAAAATCTTCAAATGCACCAGCTGCCTGTGCCTGCCCAAGTAATTGGTTGACCAGGTCACGATCTTCGCTATGTGCAGCCATCATGGATGCCATTGCGTTCTGGTTTGCAGTGAGCATTTCTCCGTCCAACTCCGGCAGTTCAACCTCTGCTGGTGCTGCTGCTTTTGTACGCGCCATATCAATCTCCTTAGTTCATCGAGCCAGCGGCAATCCGTTGGTTGATTTCCTGCATCCGGCCCTGCAAGCGGGCCATGTGTTCGGCGTGGGCCTGGGCGATCTGCAACACACCAACCGAGTGGGCGAAGCGCCCGTTATCCAGCTTCACCGCCAGGCCTTCCTCGATAAGGGTCTGCATCGCTCGGGTGATGTTGCTCGGGCTATCCCCAGTCAAATGAGCTAACTCGGTATTGCTCAACCCGGTCACGGTGTGGCCTTTGAGGGCCTTGAACACACGCAACACACGTGCAGCAGCTGAGACGGTGCGGCTCATGGCTGTCCCTCCAGTTCGAGTTGTGGGTGTTGGCTCTGGTTGACATTGCCCTGGTGCCAGGCCAAGCCCTCCATCGCCGCTTGAATAGCCGCCAAGGTTTCGTCGGCTTCGCTGTTCTTGGCATAGAACGCCAACAATTTGCCCGCGGCTGTGTTCAACAGTTCCTGCAGCGCGTGCATGTCCTGTGCTAGGCAGTGGCGCCCGGTTGGCATATCAATGGTTAGCCGACCGGCGCTTGCAGCTATCCAGCGGGTGACGTAGTCACAGCGGCAGGCCTGCTCATAGGGCCGGATCAAGTTGGCGGGCATGCGGCCACTCTGCAGCCACTTGTAAAGCGCCCAGTGATCTGCCAGCCCCATTTCATCGGCAATGCGCTCGACACCCTTGCTGTGGTTCTCCCGTGCATAGTCCTTGCACAGCTCTAGCGCGTGGCGTAACGAGGTCGGGCGCAGGCCTTTCCAACGTCGGCGGCTCATTGGAAGACCTCTTGCGGAAGTGTTTCCAAACAAATTGCGGTTTTGCACATGGGCAAAAGGATTACTGCCGGTGCAAACTTTTGCTGTAAATTGACAACCGGAGTCATAGCGATGACCACGCAGGATTTTGATGAACTGGCTGGCCGCATTGAGGGCATTGCCCGCAGCGTGATGATTCTGGCCGGGACACTTCAGCGTCAGGGGATGCTGGATGAGCAGAGGCTGCAGGCAAGTCTGCGGATTCATGCTGCGGGGCTTCAGCCAACAGTGTCGAATCACGCAACAGTGGCTCGTACTCTGAATGAGTTGGCAGATCTGTTGTTGACGGACTACCAGCAACTGAAGGCTCGCGAACGTAGCGCGTCCCTATGACTGCAGTGGTTAAGCTCAAAGCAAACGGGGTGTCGTTGTTCGGCATGTCCGACCTCACGCTGCCAATGCTGCTGTTGCTTTGAGACCAAGCTTTACGGCGATGTCGTGAGCTTTGCCGTAGTGGGCTTTGGCTTGGCCATTGAGAACGCGGTACACCTCATTGCGGGTGTAGCCGTTTTCGGTAGCCCAGTCGGTAATGGTTTTGCCTGCCCGGCGAAAATTTTCTTTCACCTGGTCGGCGGTTAGGGCTTTGGCATGGGTGGCCATGGTGGTGGCTCCTGTGATGCAAAGATAATGAGTGTTTGTGGTAATCATGATGGTATTGAAAAAGATACCTGTCAAGTGGTGCGTTATGCTTTTGAATATCGGCGATCGGTTAAGGCAGGAGCGAGAACGGCTAGGGTTTAGCCAGTCAGCGTTCGGTGCCATAGGGGGAGTGAAGAAACTCGCCCAACTGAAATACGAGCAAGGTGAGCGATATCCGGGGGCTGATTACCTGGAAGCGGTAGCCAAGGTGGGGGCAGACGTTCTCTTCATTGTCACCGGTAGTCGCTCGGCTGAATTGCTGTCTCCAGAAGAGTTGGAGCTCTTGGACAGATTCAGAGCGGCACCTTTGGCTGTGAAGGCTGCAACTATTGCTGCTGTAACTGCTGGCTCAGCAAAGGCGAAGCAAATCTTTCATGGCCCGGTAGGTCAGGCCGTTGAAGGAGGAGTTACTAACACTGCTGGTGTTGTATTCAATGTCGGGAACGAAAAAGCTAAGGAGTAGCCCATGAGTCAGGAGTTTCGTGGACATGTCGGGCAGGTAGCTGCGGGAGATATCCAGAATCTGGATATCAAAATTCATGTCCCCGGAAAGCCAGAGGCCAAGGCCTTGGTACTAGCTCAACGAGCAGAGCTGCATGAGCTCCGAGTTAGATGTGAGGAACTTGGCGCAGACCCCCGCGATGTGTGGCGCGCTGTTCACGCTCAGCTTTCGGTTAAGTCCATCGATCAGATCCCGTCGAGTCAGTTCATTGAGGCGCGAGGTGTGATCAATGGTCTTTTGGAGCGGCTCATGGATGATGCCGATAGACGACGACTTGTAGGCAAGATCCTCCGAGCAGCCGAAGAGAAAGACGCCAGAGTCGAATTGAGTAATTATTGCGACATCAGTTTTGGACGTACCCAGCTCAATAATCTCCAGCGTGCCGACCTACAACGGGCCCT
Organism: Pseudomonas fontis; assembly: GCF_028656955.1. GTDB lineage: Bacteria > Pseudomonadota > Gammaproteobacteria > Pseudomonadales > Pseudomonadaceae > Aquipseudomonas > Aquipseudomonas fontis. The sequence continues at coordinate 45,704 of NZ_JAMDGY010000071.1, read as the reverse complement.
GGAGTTTATCCAGGGCTTTCAGGTGCAACCTCTACAGGTGGACCCGTCTCCTCCTGAGCCTGCTCAAGAACCGCCATTGCGGCTTCCGCTTCGCGAGTTCCTGATCACATACAAGTCGAACGCTTTCTGGCTGTTCATGTTCGGCATCATTGTCGACAGATTCTGGTTTAGGTAGCCAACAGTAAAGTCAAAAGGCTAGAAGCGGAAGCTTCTGCGTGCAGGGAAAGCAGTAAAAAAAGTAACCTTTAACTCAGGTTGTCAACTTAGGAGATGTCTTTTGAAACTCATGTTTATTGTTCTTCTTTCTCTTTTCTCCCTATCCGCAAATGCGCAGACCATTGCGGAAAAGCTCACTATTTTGAGTCTAGATAAAGATGTTGACGAGGATTCCAAGGAAGTGAAACGGACACAGGCCGCACTCACCAGAGGTCTGACTGTTTGCAATTTTGAGAATGAGGAAAAACTTGCCAGCGCCGCATGGGTCATCACCAAGAATATCCGCGAAAAAGGTCAGTACGCTGAGGCAACGGACATTGTCGAAGGAGTGAACGCAGCCCTTTTGGGAGCAAAGGCCAAGCAGGACTGTTCCGAAGTGATGGCTTTGTATGCGGTGAATCGTATCGAGGGGAGTACCCATTCAGATGCGGTGACCGGTGCTCGTGGGCTCTACCGCACAATGGGATTGGTCAAGTGACCACCTTGAAATCATCCCGCTTGTAGTTATCTCTTTAAACCCGATTAAAAGCGCCTTCCTCACACACCGCCGATCATGGCGGTGTGTGCATTCTGGCGCCTGAATCTACCAAGGGCGCCTTATCAGGAGGCGTCCCATGCGACCCGAAAAACAATCCCCACGCGGTATCCGCAACTACAACCCCGGCAATATCCGTCACGCCAACGGTGTGCGTTGGCAAGGCCAGTCCGCTCTGCAGGGCGACAGCGCGTTTGTTCAATTCGGCAGCCCGCGCTGGGGCATCCGCGCCATCGCTCGTGTCTTGATCACCTACCAGGACAAACGCCGCGCCGCTGATGGCAGCCGCATCGACAGTGTCCGGGAGATTATCGAACGCTGGGCTCCAGCTTCTGAGAACAATACCGATGCTTACGCCGTGGCCGTCGCTCGTGCCCTGGGCGTAACGCCGGATGACGAACGTCTGGACGTGTACGACTTCGGCACCATGCGCGCCCTGGTGCTGGCCATTATTCGTCACGAGAACGGTCCAGGCCCGCTGCCAGGTGGTCTCTGGTACGGCGAAGCCATCATCGCCGATGGCCTGCAGTTGGCAGGGATCGAGCGCGGGGCAACCCATGGCCGATCTTTCGGGGTGCCTGCATGAGGCCGATCTGCGACTGGCGGTGTTGCTACAAGCTCTACAGCGTACAGCTCAGCATCCTGATCGCGCTGTTCGGCTTCGCACAACTTGAGCTGCTGCCGATGTGGCAAGCGGAGCTTCCTCCTAGGGCATACGCAACGCTCAACAGCGCTCTGGGCCTGCTGCTATTCGTGGTGCGGCTGATCAAACAGGGCCCCGACCAGGACTCGAAATCATGAGGGTACTCCTATCCGCAGTGACTTCCTTTCTGGCCAAGCTCAGGTTCTTGGTTGCACCCAATGTCGCCGCCGGTAGTTGGTTGACCTGCACCACCCGGATGCCGGTAAGCCGCAAGCACTCGGGTATTGCGGCAGCCAAACGGCGAGCACGCAAGGCTCGCAATCAGCGGAGACACAAGTATGGCCGTGCTTAGTTCTACCCCCTTGAGTATTGGGTTGGCGTGGGCGTTGGTCGCCTGCGTGTTGAGCGCAGCAGCTGGTGGCTCGATTGGCTACGGCCTGGGTTTTCGTCAGGCCCAAGCCCTCGGCGACACCAAGCTGGAAAACCTGAAAGCTAGAAACGCCGAGCAAGCAGAAGCCAACGCAAAGCAGAGCCAGGACCAGTTATTGGCACAGGTCATCCGTGCCAATGCCGCCGACGCCTTGTTGGTCCAGGCCAAGGCGCAACATCAAACCGAGCTGCAGCAACTGCAGGAGCGCATCCCCCATGTCACCACCCAATACCGTCCTGCACCTGGTGCGGCGACTCAGCCTATTCCTCATTGCGTGTTCACTGCTGGCTGGCTGCGCGACTACAACGCCGCCCTCGGTGTGCCAACCACAACCCAAGGCGCCACTGCCAACCCTGCTCAAGCAACGTCCGAAGCTGCCCCCGGCACTGACGCCGAACTACTGGAAAGCGGCGTCACTCCCGCCGACATCTTGGCTCACGCCCAGGACTACGGGGTGTGGGCTCGCAACAACGTTGCCCAGCTCAATGCCTTGCTCGATCTACAAGAAAAGGACTGACAGCGTATGGATGTAGCGGATCTGGCCAATGACAACGACTTCACCGAAGCCGCGTTGCAGGCTCACAGCAGTGGCCTACAGCGACGCTCGGGCCCTTCGGCCTATCGCTGCTATGAATGCGGTGAGGCGATCCCTGAAGATCGCCGCCAGGCAGAGCCCGGTACCGAGCACTGCTTCGATTGCAAGACCACCCTGGAGCACCTGGCCAAGCGAGGATTGCGATGAACCTGGATCAACTCAACTTCAGCTTCAGCGCCGTGCAATGGGTGGTGCTGACAGTTATCGGGATTTACTCCTGGTTCACCAGCCGCCAAGCAGCGAGCGCTCAGGAATTACTGGAACTGCGCACACGTATCGTTGCCCTGGAAGAACATGTACGGCACTTGCCGGACCAAACAGCCGTCACCGATTTGCTGGGTGACATGAAAGCAGTGCGTGCCGAACTGATGGGGGTCAAGGAAGCGCTTGGCCCTTTGGCCCGGTCGCTGGACCGGATCAATGACTACTTACTGCGAGAAAAAGCATGAGCCAATACGCTGAATTCCTGCGCCAGGACATGCGCCTGGTGATCTTGCGGCTGTTGGTGGAGATGCCTGCTTACCGGGCCAATAGCTCCGTGCTCAACGCCGCCCTGGACAACTTCGGTCATAGCGTCAGCCGTGATCAGGTCAAGACCGAGCTGCAATGGTTGTCTGAGCAAGGCGCGGTGTCGTTGGACGATATTGGTCCAGTGATGGTGGCCAGCCTCACCGAGCGTGGCCAGGACATCGCAGCAGGCCGTGCCCGTGTGCCCGGCATCAAGCGTCCGGGGGCCTGACCATGGCGGGTAAATCTTCCATCAGCCGCTTGCCTCCTATGGTCAAGGCATACATCCAGAAGCTTCTGCGTGAAGATCGCATGACCCTGGATGACATGCTCGATGACATTCGCGAGCGATTCCCCAACGAGAAGGCTCCCAGCCGCAGTGCCTTGGGGCGCTTCAAGCAGGGCTTCGACCAACTGACCGAGAAAGCCCGGCAGCACCGCGAGCAGGCTGAGGCCTTTGTCGGTGCTTTCGGTGAAGATGCCAGCGACAAGACCGGTGTATTGCTGGTCGAAGCAATCTCAACCCTGACCTATCAGGCTGCCTTGGGTGCGCATGAAAACGACGAGGTGACCATCAAGGAGGTAGCCACCTTGGCCCGTGCGGCCAAGGCCACCATGGAGGCCCGCACCCTCAGCGTCAAAGAGCGTCAGGCCATTGCCAAAGCTGCCCGCGAGCAGCTGCTGGCAGAGCAAGCCGCCGAGCTGGAGAAGTCGGTGCAGACTGGCGGCATGAACGAAGATCAGGCGCTGTTCTGGCGCGAGAAGTTCCTGGGGGTCAAATGAGCGCGCCAGCGGTCAAGCCCTCATCGAGCACACTGCGCGTCGTCGAGTGGGACGAGCTGCCGGACAGCGTTCGGCAGATCCCTGAGGGCTACAACCCGATTGCCGAAGGCATCCTCATGGCGCACCAGGTTGACTGGCTGCGCATTCAGGCGCAGATCAAACTCTGCGAAAAGGGTCGTCGTACCGGCATCACTTTTGCCGAGGCCCTGGACTCGGTGATCACTGCCGCCTCACGCAAAAGCGCGGGCGGCATGGACATTTTCTATGTCGGCGACACCAAGGAAAAAGGCCTGGAGTTCATTGGCTACTGCGCCAAGTTCAGTCGGGTGATCGCTGAGGCCCAAGCTTCCGGTGCCAGTCAGATCGAAGAGTTCCTATTCGAGGACCAGGACGAGTCAGGTAACACCCGGCAGATCAATGCCTACCGCATCCGCTACGCCTCGGGCTTCAAGATTGTCGCGCTGTCGAGCAACCCGGCCAACCTGCGCGGCCTGCAGGGCAAGGTGATCATCGACGAAGCGGCCTTCCACCGTGACGTGTCGGCGGTGCTCGATGCCGCGACCGCGTTGCTGATCTGGGGTGGCCGCATCGTCATCATCAGCACCCACAACGGCAAGAGCAACGCCTTCAACCAAATGGTCAACGACATCCGTGACCAGCGCTACGGCGACGCCGCCCAGGTCTATCGGGCGACCTTTGACGATGCCGTGGCCAACGGCCTGTTCGAACGCGTCTGCTTCATGAAGGGCGAGCCCGCGACGCCGGAGGGCAAGGAAGCCTGGTACAGGAAGATCCGCAACGCCTACGGCCCACGCAAGGCACAGATGCGCGAAGAGCTTGATGCAGTGCCTCGTGATGGCAATGGCGTGTGCATTCCGGGCGTGTGGATCGAAGATGCCATGCGTCCTGCTCGTCCAGTGTTGCGTCTGGCACTACCGGATGACTTCACCCAGCAACCGGTGTACCGCCGTGATGCCTATGTCGAAGAGTGGATTACGCGCAATCTGGCGCCCGTTGTGACGCAACTTAATCCAGATCTGCGCCACTTCCTGGGCATGGACTACGCCCGTCACCGTGACTTCTCCATCGTCTGTCCAATGTCAGTTGACCAGGCCCGTCACCGCGATGTGCCGTTCGTAATCGAGATGCACCGCGTGCCAGCCCGTCAGCAAAAGTTGGTGCTGTTCTATACCTTGCGTGGATTGCCGCGCTTCATCGGCGCCGCCCTGGACGCTTCGGGCAACGGCGAGACGCTGGCCGAAGAAACCGCCGATGAGTTTGGCCACAACCGCATCCAGCAGGTGAAGCTCAGCCGTGCCTGGTACGGCGCCTGGATGCCGAAGTTTGTCGGGCTCTTTGAAGACAGCACCATCACCATCCCCCAAGACGACAACCTACAACAGGACGTGCGTGGCATCGAACTGGTGGATGGCATCCCGATGATCGTCAAAGCCCGCTCGCAAGACCTTAAGGACCCCGACCTGTATCGCCATGGCGACTTTGCCGGTGCCGGGGTGCTCGCGCATTTCGCCACGCTGGAGGTTGCCTCCGGCCCGGTCTCCGCCAAATCACGCCGCCCCCGAGCGGCTTCTCGCATTACTCAGGGGTACGCATGAGCACCAAAGGATTGTGGGTCAGCCCCACTGAATTCGTTCGATTTGCCGAGCCCCGGCGCGACAAGGGACTCACCGACCATATTGCCTCCCGTGGGCGCAGCTTCGATGCCCAGGCATTGGGCATGTACCTGCCGAACCCGGACCCGATCCTCAAGGCCCAGGGCAAGGACATCAAGGTCTATCGTGACCTGCGCAGCTCGGCCCTGGTCGGCGGCAACATCCGTCGGCGCAAGTCTGCAGTGCTGGCCCTGGAACGCGACCTGAAACGCGGCTCAGCACCAGTACGGGTCGAGCGGTTCATTCGTGACTGGCTGGCCGACCTCGATCTCGACCGGATCATCCGCGAGCTGCTCAACGCACCGCTGTTCGGCTACCAGCCTGTTGAACTGATGTGGAAGCCGGTGGGGTTGAGTCTGGTGCCAGAGGATCTGCTCGGTAAGCCTGCCGAATGGTTCCTCTATGACCAGGACAACGTGCTGCGCTTTCGCGCTCGTGATGCGGGCATTGCTGGTGAACAATGTGACCCACAGCGCTTTGTCGTCGCCCGGCAGGACGCCTCTTATGACAACCCCTATGGCTTCGCCGACCTGTCGATGTGCTTCTGGCCGGTGATGTTCATGAAGGGCGGCTTGAAGTTCTGGGTCCAGTTCACTGAGAAATACGGCAGCCCCTGGGTGATCGGTAAACATCCACGCGGTGCCAGCGATGCCGAGACCAACTTGCTGCTCGATAGCCTGGAAGCCATGGTCCAGGACGCGGTGGCGGCGATCCCCGATGACTCCAGCATTGAGATCAAGGAAGCCGCTGGCAAGAGCTCCAGCGCCGATGTCTATCGCGAACTGCTGACCTACTGCCGCAGCGAGATCAACGTCGCCATGCTCGGCCAGAACCAGACTACCGAGGCCAATGCCAACCGTGCCAGTGCGACAGCTGGCCTAGAGGTGACCGAAGATATCCGTGATGGTGATGCAGGCATTGTTGCTGCAACGCTGAATGCGGCTATTCGCCTGGTCGTCGATCTCAACTTCGGTGAGCAGGTCGCCGCACCTGTGTACGAATTGTGGGAACAGGAAGAGATCGACAAGGTGTTGGCCGAGCGCGACCGGGGTCTGACTGAGGCCGGTGTACGGTTCACCCCGGCGTATTGGAAACGGACCTACAACCTGCAGGACGGTGACATCATCGAAGGACCAGCCGCCACTGATCCGGAGTTTGCCGAAGCCACGGTGCGTCCGATCCTCGACCAGGTCGCGTTGGACCAGGCCATCGATAGCCTCACCGGAGAGCAGCTCCAGGAACAGGCAATGGAGGCCTTGCGTCCCGTCATTGACGCGCTGCAGCAGGGACGCGATGAGGTCGAAGTGTTGGGGCTGTTGGCCGAGACCAGCCCTGACCTGGATGCGGTAGCGCTGCAGGCACTATTGGCCCGCTTGATGTTTGTTGCCGATGTCTGGGGACGCCTGAACGCCGTAGCGGATCAGGAGAGCTGAGATGGCAGCCAAGGCGAAAGTACCAAACCCAGCCGACCTCAAGGCCATCTTCGGTCTTGAACCCGCCAAAGCCATCGACTACCTCAAGGGCAAAGGCTACGCGATCACCTGGGACTGGCAGGAGATGCTTGATCAGGCGCACGACCAGTCTTTCACCGTGGCCAAGGCCATGCGCCTCGATCTGCTTTCGGATATCCGTGAAGCCCTGGAAACAGCCCTGCAGAAAGGCCAAACCCTCAAGCAGTTCACTGAGGCGCTGCAGCCAACCCTTGAAACTCAGGGCTGGTGGGGCAAGCAGGTAATCGTTGACAGCCAGGGTGTCGGTGAGTTGGTCCAGCTGGGCAGTCCGCGTCGTTTGCAGACGATCTACCAGACCAACCTGCAGAGCGCCTACATGGCCGGACGCAAGGCCAGCATGGAGGAAACCTCAGACACCCACCCGTACTGGATGTACGTGGCCATCCTGGATGGCAAGACCAGACCAAGTCATCGCGCCCTGCACGGTAAGGTGTTCCGTCACGATGACCCGATCTGGTCATCGATCTTTCCACCGAACGGCTTCAACTGCCGTTGTCGAGTGACGGCGTTGACTGAGGCCGCCGTTAAACGTCGTGGCCTGGCGGTGATCTCCAGCCAGGGGCTTAGCTTCAATGACACGGTTGAGATCGGTACCAACAAGCGCACGGGCGAAATCAGAACCGCTGGTGTGACCGGACTACGACTCACCGACCAGGGTGGCAAACCCATCACGTTCCGCACTGACCCCGGCTTCAACCATGCTCCAGGTACTGGGTTTGCCGACACCCTCCAACGCAAGCAGGCCGCTGCTGGCCTAGACGAGGTTTAACATGATCACTGTCGAGCTCGACCACTCCCGGCTGCAGGAGACCTTACGCAAGGTTGAATGGGCCGTGGGTGATCTGGCGCCCCTGATGAAAGGCATCGCTGCCGAGATGGCCAGCGTGACCGAAGAGAACCTGGAAGAACAAGGACGGCCTGACTGGGAGTCATTGTCCAGCGTCACCACCGAACGCCGGGAGCAATCTGGCACTTGGCCGGGGCAGATGCTCCAGGTCAGTGCTGCTGGTCTGGCAGCCTCAATCACCACCCAGGCCACTGACAGCTCCGCGCTGGTCGGCAGTAACAAGCCCTATGCCGCGATGATGCACTTCGGTGGGAAGAAGGCTGACTTCCCGCACCTGTGGGGCGACATCCCAGGACGCCCCTATCTGCCCATGGACGTTGAGGGCAAGCTGCAGTCTGAAGCAGAGGACGCGATCCTGGATCTGGCACTGCAACACCTATCGAAGGCGGCTCGCCTGTAGCGCCCGCTGACGCGCTCCTGCAAGCCAACGGCAGTGGTTCATCGAATGTTGTCAGTGACCACTGCCATAAAGCTTTATAAATCCCTTCTGTCCGACTTCCCACGGACATCGCCAGCGTCATTGACGCAAACGCCTCAACTCTCCTCGCCGCTCACTCTTTAAACCCGATTAAAAGTCATGGGCCGAACATTCGCCCAGTCTGTGCGCATCACCTCCACAACCTGCGCACAGACCATGAAACCACTTCACATATTCAGGCCAGGCAAACACACCGCCATGAGCGGTGAAAGTTTCAACATCACCGAAAGCGATATTGCCGCGACCGTTCTGGCCTATGACCCGGCCTTGCACGAAGCACCGCTGGTACTCGGCCATCCTCAACACGATGCGCCTGCAGCCGGTTGGGTCAAATCGATCTCGGCCTCGGCAGATGGGTTAAATGCAGAGCCTCAGCAGATTGACCCAGCCTTCGCCGAGCTGATTGCCAAAAAGGCTTACAAGAAGATCTCCGCTTCGTTCTATCACCCTGACTCGCCAAGCAACCCCGTGCCTGGTGTGTACTACCTCCGTCATGTCGGCTTTTTGGGCGCACTAGCACCAGCAGTAAAAGGCTTGCGTCCCATCGAGCTGGCTGAAGATGAGGAAGGCGTCATTGCTTTCGGCGACTTCGGGCATGAAACCACTGCCAGCCTTTGGCGTCGCTTGCGCGAATTCCTAATCGGGGATCGCGGTCAGGAGGTCGCCGACCAGGTCATCCCGACCTGGGCGATTGACACCATCTCCGATGCCGCACGTGGCGATGACAAGCCATTCCCAGCCTTCAGTGATCCCGCCAAAACCCAAACACCCACCACCGAGGACACACCTGTGACCGAAGAAGAAAAGGCCGCTCTGTTGGCGGACAACGCTCGCCTGCAGCGTGAGGTTCAGCAGCACAAGGATGAGAAACGCCAGGGAGCGCAAGCCGCCATTCACAGCGGCAACGTTGCATTTGCCGAAGACCTGGTCGCAGCTGGTCGCTTGCTGCCCAAGCACAGCGCTGCGCTGATCGCTGTCCTGGACTTCGCCGAGGGCACCGAAAAGCCGCTGGAGTTCGGTGAGGGTGACGCCCGTCAGCCTGTCGCCACAGGCCTCAAAGCCATCTTCAACGACCTGCCAAAACAGATCAGCTTCGCCGAGCAGGCCAGCAAGGAGCGCCAGACCAGCGGTGCACGCACTGGCGCTGAACTGGAATTCGCCGAGGTGGAGACCGATCCGGGCCGTCTCGATTTGCATGTCCGCGCTTCGCAGCTGGCCGCCGACAAAAACATTCCCTACGAGTCGGCTGTACGCCAGCTCATCAACCAATAAGGAGCCATCATGGCTGACCGTCTGAAGATTTTGCGGGTCGTTGACCCGGTACTGACGAACTTGGCGCGGGGCTACCGCAATGCCCAGTTCATCGGCGAAGCCCTGTTCCCGGTGGCCGAAATGGACAAAGAAGCAGGCACCATCCCGCTGTTCGGTAAGGAAGCGTTCGAGGTCTATGACACCGAACGGGCAATCCGGGCGCAGTCGAACGTGATGAACCCGGACGACCTGGATGGTCTCGATGTGGTCCTGCGTGAACATGACCTGGCCTACCCGGTGGACTACCGCGAGAAGAACGAATCGATGTTCGATGCCGAGTCACGCGCCTCACGCCGCGTGGTTGGCGCCATCGATCTGCGTCGCGAAGTCAGCTGCGCCAAGTTGGCGCAGAACCCCAACACCTACCTGGCAGGCGCCAAGGTCACGTTGTCGGGCTCCAGCCAGTGGAGTAATGGTGGCGGCGATCCGATTGCAGTGGTCGAACAAGGCAAGGAAGTGGTGCGTAGCCGAATCGGTGTTCGCCCCAACACCATGACCATGGGGGCATCCGTTTACCTGTCACTGAAGTTTCACCCGAAGCTGCAGGCAGCCCTGGGCAGTGACGAGCGCAAGCTGATTACCCTGGAACACCTCAAGGCGATCTTCGGTGTCCCGAACATCCATATCGGCGAAGCGGTTGCGGGCAGCAGCAACACCTCCGACATCTGGTCCGACAACATGACATTGGCCTATGTGGCCAAGCCTGCAGGCGGTGAAAAGTCCGACTACGAAGAACCGAGCTTCGGTTACACCCTGCGTCGCAAGGGTATGCCAGAGATCGATGCCTTCGACGCGGCTGGCGGCAAGGTGCGCTACGTGCGTAACACCGACATCTATAAGCCTGTCGTGGTGGGTGCCGATGCGGGCTACCTCATCTCCGACATCAACGGTTGAGGTGCCAGATGACTACTAAAGCCACACCGAAAGACAAAGCCGCACCTGATACCCCAGGTGAATCGAAACCGCAGGACGAGGCCCTTGCAACTGCTTCTTCGAGCGCGCCCGTGGCACCTGCTGCAGCATCCGCTCCGAGCGATTCGCCGACACCAAAGCCGGAGCCTGAACCAGGTCCAGGTCCAGGTCCAGAGCTGGGTAGCTACACGGTATCGGGTCGCTCTGACGTATTGCATAACGGCGATCTGTACCGAGAAGGCGATGACATTGCCTTGAGCGATGCGGACGCCACGCGCTTGCTCAAATGCGGCCATGTAACGGCTAAAGGACGGTAACCAATGAAAACCCAACAACCCGTACTGACCACCTCGGTGGTCGCCCTGGTCGATCTGCCGCGCTACCGCTTTGCCGGTTTTGACGGGGGCTTGTGCGCTGCAGGCGCCAAGTCGCTTGGCCCAGTTGCGGCGGATACCGAGGCTGACAACGTGGCTCCAGTCAATGTGCTAGGCATCTGCCTGGTGACTGCAGGCGCTGCTTTTGCTGCAGGTGACCAGGTGGAATCGGACGCGAATGCGCGTGCCATCAAACTTACTACCGGCGCTAGCAACGGTATCGCGATGGACGCGGCCACCGCGTCAGGCGATGTGGTTCGCATCGTTCGCGGCATCTGAGGTAGACCATGCGCTACTGCACTCGCGCCGACATCGGCAAGGCCATCCCCGAGCTGACCCTGATACAGCTCTCCAATGACGATCCGGCTGCTCTGCAGCCGGATGATGCAGTGATCGAGGACGGTGTACGCCAGGCAGAGGAACTGATCGATGGCTACCTGCGCGGTCGCTACAACTTGCCGCTCGATCCGGTCCCAACGGTGTTGCGCGATGCAGCGGTGTACCTCACGCGGCACTGGCTTTATCAACGCCGCCCGGAAAGTCCCGTGCCCGATGCCGTCAAGGACAGCCGCCGAGACACCATCAAGCTACTGGAAAGCATCCGCGATGGCATGGTCACCCTGGGCATGCCCAGCGGTCAGGCTGCGCCGGAACCGGGAGAGATCCGTGTTCGTTCGCGCCGCCAACAGTTCAATGATCGTCGCTGGGAGGGCTACTGATGGTCAGCAACAAGACCCAGACCGAGCAGCTGATGGATGCAATGTTGGCGCGGCTCAAGGAAGCCTTCGGCAAGGAGCTGATGGTCGAGCTGTTTCCGGAGAACCCCCAAGGGCACCGGCTGAACCATCCCCGGGGCGCGGTTCTGATGGCCTACGGCAAGTCGCACTTCGGTCACTCGGAAGCGACTGATGCGGTGTTCCAGGAACGCAACCTGGTGATCCGGCTGACCCTGGTTTTTCGCCAGCTCCATGGCAAGGACGGGGTCATCAGCTACCTCGACCGCTTGCGCGGTTGCCTCGCGGGCTGGTTTCCACCGCACTGCGACAAAGCCTGCTGGCCTGTTGCCGAGCATTTTATAGGGCATATGAATGGGGTTTGGCAGTACGCCCAGGACTTCAGTGTCCGTGCCACCCAGATTCAGGTTGTGCTGCCAGGCAATGAGCCAGGACTTACCAGTGCCACCTTTGAACATGAGGGCTTTCCATGACACTCACACGCTATCGCTACACCGGTCCGCAAAGCGCTGCATCGCTAAGGGTCGGGCCTGATCGCAAACTGCTGGATGTGCAATTGCTGCCGGGCCAGCCGGTTGATCTCCCCGCAGATCATGAATACACCCAGGTACTGCTGGAGCTCCGGCACCTGACCCCAGTGTCGGTCGACACCAGTGACACCAAGCCTGATGCAGTTGCACCAGGTGCGGCTAAGAAAGGAGTTAAAGCCAATGACTGATCACGCCTTTATCAATCGGCAACATGTCATTCGCCATGCCATGTTGGCGGAACTGTACTCCAAGTGCCAGATTTCCCGGATTGGTGCAGGTGGCTACAGCCGGGATCTGACTCATACCTTGGGACATGATCCCCAAGAGTGTGAGTTTGCCCTTGGTTATCTGGTCGAGGCTGGCCTGGTTATCCGTGAGTCAGTGCATTGCCGGATAACGGCTTTGGGTATGGAGAAATACGAAGCGGAGAGCTGCAAATGAGCGCCAACTATCTTCATGGCATTGAAACCCTGGAGGTCGAGCGCGGGCCCCGTGCAATCCGTGTGGTCAAGTCAGCGGTGATTGCCCTGATTGGCACCGCACCCACCGGCCCGGTGAAAACCTTGACCCTGTCGCTGAATGACATCGACGGCGCCCAGTTCGGCACGCACTTGCCTGGCTTCAGCATTCCCGAGGCCCTGGACGGCATTTATGACTTCGGCGCCGGTACCGTGCTTGTCTGCAACGTGCTCGATCCTGACGTGCATAAGAGCAGTTTGGAGGCTCAGCCAGGACTCTTTGCTGACAATGACCTGCTGCAGCTCACCCACGGGGCGCTGCAGGTACTGGCCGTGAAGTCCGAAGATGGCAGCGTCACCTACAGCATTGGCACTGACTACAGTGCCGATATGCTCACGGGCCGGATTCGGCGGATCAGCACTGGCGGCATTCCGATCAATGGCCAGGTCAAGGTTGACTACACCTATGCTGACCCGAGCAAAGTGACCCCTGTCGATATTATTGGGGCGGTCTCGCTGGCTGGTCAGCGAAGCGGGTTGCTGGCGTTCCAGGATAGCTACACCCAGTTCGGGTTCTTCCCGAAGATCTTCATCGCCCCTGGCTTCAGTACCCTCAATGCGGTCAGTGTCGAGCTGATTGCATCGGCGATCAAAATGGGCGGCGTGGCCTACATCGACGCGCCCATCGGTACCACCGTGCAGCAGGTGATTGCTGGTCGTGGCCCGGCTGGCGCCATAAACTTCAACACCAGCAGCGACCGTGTTCGTCTGTGCTATCCCCATGTGAAGGTGTACGACCAGGCCACTGGTGATCGCTTGCAGCCGCTGTCGATCCGCGCCGCTGGGCTACGCGCCAAGGTCGACAACGACAACGGCTACTGGTGGAGCAGCTCCAACAAGGAGTTGCTGGGCGTGATCGGTTTGGAGCGTCCGTTGACTGCTCGCATCGACGACGCCAGCAGCGAGGTCAACCTGCTCAACGAAAACGGCATCACCACCGTTTTCAATTCGTTCGGCACCGGCCTGCGCCTGTGGGGAAACCGCACAGCAGCATGGCCAACGGTGACGCACATGCGCAACTTCGAGAACGTGCGCCGTACCAAGGACATCATCGACGAATCGATCCGCTACAGCTCGCTGCAGTTCGTGGATATGCCGATCACTGACTCGTTGATCGACAGCATTGTCGAGAGCGTCAACCAGTTCCTGCGCAAGCTGATCGGTGACCAGGCTTTGATCGGCGCCGAGTGCTGGTATGACCCGGCGCGCAATCCTCAGACCGAGATCGAACTGGGCCATCTGTTGTTCAACTATAAGCTGACGGTGCCACTGCCATTCGAACGCGGCACCTTTGAAACCGAAATCACCGGGGAATACCTGGTCAACTTGGGGGCCGCGTAAATGGCAGGCTTTAGCGCACACCGTATTACCAACGCGGCGGTCTACCTGGACGGCAACAGCTTCTTTGGTCGTTGCGAAGAAATTGACCTGGGCACGGTCAAGACCGTCATGAGCGACTTCCAGGGCTTGGGTATGGTCGGTCTGATCGAACTGCCGGACGGCTTCGACAAGCTGGAAGGCAAGATCGTCTGGAACAGCCTGTACTACGACGCCACCAAGCGCCTGGCCACGCCATTCAAGACTGTTCAGCTGCAGTGTCGCTCGAATGTCCAGGTCTTTAACAGTGGCGGCCTGGTCGAGGAGTTCCCGCTGGTCACAATGATGACCATCATGTTCAAGGAGTACCAACTAGGGAGCTACAAGCCACGCGACCCGAGCAAGTTTGAGTCGCCGTTCTCGGCCACCTATGTGCGGCAGATCCTCAATGGTCAGGAGGTGGTGCTGCTGGACTACCTGGCCAACATCTTCAAGGTGGGCGGTGAAGATCAGTTGGCCAAGTATCGGAAGAACATCGGGCAGTGACTTAGCCGGAAAGGCCGAGCTTGGCGCTGGCCATATGCACGCCGATGGACAAGGCCTGTCCGGCAATGCTGCCCAATAGGCTTTTTGCACCGCTCTTGGTGGCATCGACGAGTTGATCGCCCAAGGATGGGCCGGTCTGGAGGCTTTCAGGAATAGCCTTCAAGACCTCAAGACCCTTGGCGGTTAGTACTGCTTCAACGAACCCATCGTTGTGTGCCTTGCTTCTGAAGCGCAGGTATCCGGCTTCAGCTAACCAATCAATGCAGGCCATGAAGAACATTCCACTTTCACTGGGTACGTCTACTTGCACCCGTTCATCGTAGATGAATCCATCCTCGACGAATTGTTTGATTCGTAAGCTTTTGGGTACGGGAAAATTCTCATAAAGAGTACCGAGTACTCTGCCAGTGATCTCATCAAATTGCTGAATATTGGAGACAGTCATGTCCTTGACTCCTGAGAATGAAGAGAAAAAAACGCAGAGCATGGAGGATGTCATGCGCTTCATTGATATGCAGGTACGCCGGGCTTGCGACCTAATGCGTGCACGACATTACTGGGAGAAGACCTTGGAGGAAACCCCCAAGGAAGTACTGGTGGAAGCGTTGAGCCTGGCGTTAGCCACAGGCCGTTACCAAGAGAAACCACGCTGCCGGTGTTGCCGGTCTTGCTGATACCCCGTTGTTCCTGAAGCCCCGCCATCGTGCGGGGCTTCTCTTTAAACCCGATTAAAAGTCAGCACCACGCCCAGGTGCGATGCTCAGGTCTCTCTCAGAGCAAACGCTCAGACCGACCGACCCGGAGCATCAGATGGCCGACAAACTCAGCATCCCCCTCAAGTTCCCTTTCACCAGCGCAGCTGGCACCTACATTGACTCGCTGCCGATCAAGCGTCTCAAGCGCAAGGATCTGTCCTCCGCACACGACTACTCGCCCAAGAACGAAGGTGCTCAGGAAGATTTTCTGTTCGCGAAAATGACTGGGTTGACCGTCGAAGACTTGGGCGATCTCGATATCGCCGATTCTAGAATTGTCACCGAGGTGTTTCGGGAAATGGCTGGCGGCGGAGACATCGCTGCAGTCCTGGGACGAAGCGCTGGTGCTGGTACTGAGGCTGCAGCCCTCGGAGATCCGCAAGCTGTCGATGGATGAGTACTGGCGCTGGTGCGAAGTCTGCGAGCGGGAGATCAACCGCCGCGTTGAGGCCGCCGAGAAACTGAATCAGCGATAACCGCGAGCAGACCAGCGACCAGTCCACCCAGCAAGGCACCACCTGCCGCAATGGGGGTGGCTGCCAGGGCCAGCACTGGCAAACCCAAACAGAACATTAGCACCGCCATCCACAGCGGTAGGTTGGCCAAGCATAGCCAGGCGAGCCAGATCACACCGACGCCAATGGTCAGTGCATAGAGGGTTTTGGCGGTGAGCACAGCGACTTTTTCAAACATTCTTGCAGCGTAGCAAACTATGGCCAATGAAGTCCTGGTTGGATTGAAGATCGGCGCCGCCGTATCGGGCAGCCTACATGCCGCCTTCGGTTCGGCGAAATCCACCGTGCAACAACTTGGTCGGGCAACGGATGGTTTGACCGCCAAGCAGAAGCTGATTGGTACCGAACTGTCGGCAGCGCTGGCTCGTGGTGGCAGCGGCATCGAGCGGATGCGCCGCCAGTACGACCAGGTCGGGCGTTCCATCGACCAACTCAAACTCAAGCAAGAGCGTCTCAACACCAGTATTGCCCGTGGTGAAACGCTGAAGAATGCTCGCGCTGATCTACGTGGCCAAGCCATGGAGACCGTTGGCACCGCCGCCGTAGTAGGTGCTCCCGTTGTGCAGGCGATGCGCACAGCCATCGACTTCAAGGACCAGACCAACGATATCGCCATCACCGGCGGCTTTGATAACGCAGAGGAAGCGCGACTGAGCGATGTCATGCGCGGCGCTGCGTTGAAGTGGAACCAGACCCAAACCGAGGTAGCTAGTGGTACTGCTGAGCTAATTGCTGGAGGTATCTCCAGCGCGAAAGAGCTTGAGGCTTACGCGCCAGTTATGGCCAAGACCGCGACAGCCACCAGGGCGAGCATGAAGGATCTCGGTTCTGTAGCTATCGCGCTGAATGACAACCTTGGTATCGGGGCGGCTGGTCTTGAGCGGTCCATGAACATGCTCGCCTTTGCAGGTAAAAGTGGCCAGTTCGAGTTGGCAGACATGGCCAAATGGTTACCGCAGTTAACCCCTCAATTTGCTGCTCTGGGTATTACGGGGGAGCGCGCTGTTGCTGAAATCGGTGCTTCCCTGCAGATCGCCCGACGTGGCGCGGGAAGTAATGATGAGGCAGCCAACAACTTTAAGAACTTCCTCTCCAAACTGGCGGCCCCTGAGACACTTAAAGCATTCAAGAACGCGGGAATCGATCTGCAGGACGCCATGCGCAACCTGGTCAGCCAGGGGCTCTCTCCGGCGCAAGCAATGGTTAAGATTCTGACCAAACACCTCGGCATTAAGGCGCCTGCAGCTGCCGCCGAGTACCAGAAGGCTTTGGACATAACCGATGCCCAGGAGCGCCAGACCGCGCTGGCTCGTCTTGATGAAGCATACAAGTTGGGTGAGCTATTTGCTGATCAACAAGTTCTCTCGTTTATCCGGCCTGCTTTAGCAAATCAAAAGGATTTGGCCAGTATCCAGCAAGGGAGTAACGACGCTGCCGACAAGGGCGGTTTGGATGCAGACTGGCAAAAGCGGATGGAAAGCCCCAAAGAACAGTTGAAACAGATCGGTGTGAATTTATCGGACGTTGGGATCTCCATCGGCAACGCTTTGATTCCTGCTTTGGTCGAGGTAGCCAAAGCAGTGGTACCGGTAATGCAGTCCTTCTCGACCTGGGCTGGTGAAAACCCTGCGATCATCAAAGGTGTCGTCGGCCTGGTAGCAGGCCTCCTTGCAGGCAAGCTGGCGTTCATCGGTCTGGCCTACGGCGCCAACCTGGTGATGTCCCCGATTGTGGCCATGACCACTACCATCACAGGCTTGTCTGCCAAATGGACGTTGCTGCGTGCCATGTGGCATATGGGTAAGTTCGCACCCTTGATCACTGGTTTGACCCGGATTGGCTCAGGACTTGTAACGGTATTGCGATACAGTGGCCTGTTCCTGCGCGGCATGGCAATGGCCTTCGGCGCTCCCCTGATGATGGCCGCACGCGGTGTCCTGATGCTCGGCAAAGTCCTGGGCGGTACGTTGTTGTTTGGGTTGAAACTGGCAGGCCAGGCGGTGCTCTGGCTTGGTCGTGCTCTGCTGATGAACCCCATTGGCCTCTTGGTCACCGGCATCGCGCTCAGCGCTTACCTGATCTATCGCTACTGGGAGCCGATCAAGGGCTTCTTCAGCGGCTTATGGGCTGAGATCAAAACGGGCTTCAGTGGCGGGCTGACAGGCATCCTCGGCCTGCTCGCCAACTTTTCGCCTTTGGGCTTGTTCTATCGTGCCTTCAGCGGGGTCATGGGCTACTTCGGAATTGAGCTTCCTGCGAAGTTCAGTGAGTTCGGCGGGATGATCATCAGTGGCCTGGTCAACGGCATCGGCAATGCCCTCACGGCTGCAAAGGAGTCGATTGTCGGCGTCGGCACGTCGATCAAGGGTTGGTTCACCGAGACGCTTGGCATCCAGTCACCGAGTCGGGTTTTCATCGGCTACGGTGCGAACATCAGTGAAGGGGCTGCAATTGGTATCGCTGGCCAGTCTGACCTGGTCCACAAGGCAGCCTTGGGTATAGCCGGAGCCACAGCGGTGGACCTGGCCGCACCGAATGTCCTGTCGCCCTCGATGTCGCAGTTACCTCAACGCCTGCCACCAAGCCCAGATGCAGTGTCGGTGGCCAGCCGTATGGGCGCCCCAGGTGCCGGTCAACCCGCTGCCGCTGGTGAGCTGATCGTGCACTACTCACCAAAGATCGAATTGCCTGCAGGCGTACAATCTCAGCAGATCGATCAGGCTCTCAAAGGTAGCTACAACGAGTTCGTACGCTTCATGGAGCGGTTCCAGCACGATCAACGACGCCGCAGCTACGGCCCTGCCAATGGGGGGACCACCTGATGTTTGCGCTGTTGGGCAACATCGAATTCACCGTCGCGGGTGGTATCACTGGTATGGAGCAACGTGGCACCGCAAATTGGGCCGAGCATGCGCGTATCAAGGGTAAGCCGCTGTTAGAGTGGATCGGCGAAGGGCTGGATGAGATCAACCTGAGCATCGAACTCCACCCCAAGCTGGGCGACCCTGAGAAACGTTGGCAGGCGTTGCGTGAAGCCAAGAGTAAGCACGAGCCGCTGGCATTGGTTCTAGGCAATGGAGACTACCTAGGACCGTATGTCATTGCGGACAATAGTCTGCAGCATCGACGCCTGTCGGCCACCGGCCAGCTGACATCCGCCACCGTGCAACTCAGCTTGCGAGAGTACACAGGTGCTTTCACTCGCAAGGTGTTGGCCACGCCTGGGTTGCTCAATCCAGCGCTCACTGGTACCGCCAGCGTCACCTCCAAGCTGCCTCGAGTAGTCTCCAAGTTTCTGCCTTCACCCAGCACCACGCAGATGCTCATTGGTCATGCCAAGTCAGCGGCCAATGTGCTGCAGGCGGGCAAGAATCTTTATGACCAGGTAAAGAGCGGCAATGCCTCAATGATTCTTGGCCAGGTCCCGCAGTTGCTGGGCGTGACAGAACGTGCCATTGCGCCGCTGCAGGGACTGACCAAAGCTGCTGGGCTGTTTCAGGACGGTGCCGATCTCGCGAAACTGGGCGAGGACGTGCTGGGCAGCGTTACCGGTGCTCGTGCCAGCCTCAACCCCGTTGACCTGGGCAACATCGTCGAACGCTTCGACGCTTCACGAGCGTCACTGGATCAAGCGTTGACCACCATGGATGGTGCGCGGACCCGTTTGGCTGGGCTGACCGCTCAAGTACTGACCCGGAGGGCCTGATGTTCATTCCCCATACCACCACCGAGGGCGAGCGCTGGGATCAATTGGCCTGGCGTTATTACGGCGATGCTCACCGGTACTTGCCCATCGTCCAGGCCAACCCACATGTACCGCTGACGGGTGCCTTGCCTGCAGGCTTGACGCTGGCCATCCCCATGCTCGAACCCGTAGCCGCTACTGAGGATCTGCCCCCATGGATGCGCTAACCCCACAGCAAGTGCCCGAAGCACGATTCGTGTTGAGCTACCAGCACCGGAACATTACCCATGACATCAGCCAACACCTGCTGTCGTTGACTTACTCGGACTTCCTCTCCGGACAAGCCGACAGCCTGGATATCGAGCTGGAGGACACCGAGAGCAAATGGATTGACGCCTGGTACCCCGGACATGGTGACAGGTTGACCCTGTCGATGGGCTGGCAGGGTCAACCGCTGCGTACCCTGGGCAACTTCGAAATAGATGAAGTGGAACTGAATGCACCGCCTTCGACGGTGAATATCCGCGCCCTGGGCGCTGGCATTCAGTCGGCCCTGCGCACTACAGAACACCGAGCTTATGAGAGCACCACGCTGGACGCCGTAGCCAAGCAGGTCGCAGCACGGCAGGGCCTGGAGTTGGTCGGTCGGATTGAACCGATCCAGCTTGATCGCCTCACTCAACAGGACTCTGACCTGACCTTTCTGCGCAACCTGGCTGGTGAATACGACTATGCATTCAAAGTCACTGGCAGGCGCATGGTGTTCCACGCCATCAGCGATTTGGCCAAGGGCAGACCGGTAGCCAGTCTGGTGTTGAAGGACCTGGCCAGCGTGCGAGTACGTGACCAGATCACCGCTGTACCTAAGAAAGTCCAGGTTAAACACAAGGACCCGGTAAAGAAGAAGCTGGTCTCCTACGACATCGTCAACGGCGAAACCGTGGCAGTGCCGAGCAGCGCCAGCAGGTCAACCACCAGTGCGGACACCAAGAAGCAACGCAAGCGCGCCGCCTCGGAAGAGGTGGCCAAGGCGCGTGCCAAAGCCGACCTGGCTAGATCCAATCGGGAGCGCACCACTGGTGGTTGGACTGCCATGGGGCGCCCCGAACTGGTGAGTGGCAACGTGGTCACCCTGGTTGCTGCAGGCAAAATGGGCGGCAATTACCTGATCACCGCCGCACACCACCGGGTTACCCGCAGCGGTGGCTACACCGTGGACCAGGAGGTCTGCCGTGTAGCATCAGCCTCGATTTTGATGACCCAAAAGAACGTCCAGCCAGATCTGGCCTTGTCCAACTATGGCCCCCAGCGCGAGGTAGTAGCCTGATGGGCGTTGAACTGGAATATGGCGAGGTCAGTGCTGTGGACTACCTGACGTGCCGCATCCGTGTGCGCCTGGATGATCGCGATGGGGTCGAGAGCTTCTGGCTCAATGTTCCGCAGCGCAACTCCCAGGGTACGAAGCGGCGCCCGTTGATGCCGGAGATCGACGAGCAGGTCGCGGTGCTGCTCGATGAAGATGGCGTAGGTGGTGTGTACCTGGGCGGGATTTACTCGACCGCCGAGCCGCCGCCCGTGGTCGATGAAAACACCGACTATGTGCGTTACAGCGACGGGACGGTGGTGAGCTACGACCGAGCGGCTGGGGTAATGACGCTTGATAACGTCGGGGCATTGCTAGTTAAGTGCGCACGGAACGTCACAGTTGAATCGGGTGAGCCTGTGGTGGTCAAGGCACCTGCAGCGAACTTGGTGATCCCACTGGTTACGTTGGACGGCAACCTGCAGGTGAACGGTAACATCAATGCGACCGGGACCATCATGGATACTGGAGGAAACTCCAACCACCACACCCACTAACGCTGAGCTCTTTAAACCCGATTAAAAGCCAGGTCTGCCTGGCTTTTCTCATTATGGGCGTATGACCACGCCCATTCCCTACACCAGCATCACCGCCGCCCACTGGCAACCAGCCCTCGGTACACCCGGCGAGGTGGTCGAGGGCATGCGTGATATCGACCAGTCCATCCGGATCATCCTGGCCACCCCCAAGGGCAGCGATGCGCACCGGCCTGAATTCGGCAGTGACCTGCACCTTTATATTGACTGGCCGCATGACCGCGTCACGCCATACCTAGTGCGCGAAACGATAGAGGCTATTCGACGCTGGGAAACCCGCGTGTCGGTGGTCCAGGTCCAAGTGCAGATCGATGCGGCTCATCTCACCCTAAAAGTACTGTGGCGCGTGGCTGATGGCCTTGAGCAAATGACCGAGGTGCCGTATGCGCGAGCTGCCTAAACCGGAATTCGTGAAGATCGATCCAGCAGCCACCGAGGCTGACTTGATCGCTCGATACGAACTCAAGTCCGGCAAGACCTTATATCCCGCTCAGGTAGAACGGCTGTTCATCGACCAGGTCGCATACGCCACATCTCGTCTACAGATGGCGATCCAGAGTGCTGGCGAGCAGCTCCTAGTGCGCTTTTCCAATGGTCCCACCCTCGACTATCTGGGTGAGCTGGTAGCGACTCCTCGACTTCTGGCTCAGCCTGCGCGTTGCACGCTTCGATTCAGCATGTCTACCACTCGATCCCAGCCGTTGGTGATTGCCGCAGGTACTCGCGTCAGCACCCAAGACGGTAAGTTGACCTTCACGACTGATCAGGATGCGGTGATCGCACCAGGACAACTGCAGGTCAGTGTCGCAGCGACCGGCCTGATTGCCGGAGTCCAGGGCAATGGCTGGGCGATTGGGCAGATCAGCGTTATCAGCAACACCCCTCTGGCCGGGTTGGTCGCTAGCAACACGACAGTGACTGCTGACGGTGTTGAAGATGAAGGCGATGACCGTTACCGCGAACGAATCATCCTGGCGCCAGAGGCTTTTAGCAACGCTGGAAGCCGTGGTGCCTATCGCTACCATGCCCTGGCCGTGCACCAGTCCATTATCGACGTTGCGGTGCATGGCCCCGATGAAGGGCAACCTGATGGACATGTCGCCGTCTTTCCACTTACAACCCACGGTCTGCCGTCCACTGACTTGCTTGAGCAGATCAAAAGCCGACTCAGTGGAGAGAAGGTACGGCCACTTTGCGACACCGTACACGCACTGATGCCGACCGAGGTCGCCTACACCATCAAGGCGAAGCTCACTTTCTACGCTACTGCAGAGCGAACTGAGTCCATGGCCGCAGCCCAAGTGGCTGCGGAAGCCTTCGCAGCTGATCGCCGTGCCAAACTCGGCCTTGACCTAGTGCGGGAGCAACTAACCGTCGCGCTGCAGGTTTATGGTGTATATCGCGCTGAACTGGAACTCCCTAGCGCCTTATATGAGCTACAGGGTAACGAGTGGGCCAATTGCATATCGATCCAGCTAAGTGACGAGGGGGTGGCCTTTGGTTAACCACCAACTGCCACCGGCGCTGGCTGGTGACGAGCGTTTCGTTCAGTTGTTCGAGCTGCTTGACGAGAATCTGGCCGACC
Organism: Pseudomonas fontis; assembly: GCF_028656955.1. Lineage (GTDB taxonomy): Bacteria > Pseudomonadota > Gammaproteobacteria > Pseudomonadales > Pseudomonadaceae > Aquipseudomonas > Aquipseudomonas fontis. The sequence continues at coordinate 22,805 of NZ_JAMDGY010000071.1, read as the reverse complement.
TCGATCTCAATGCGATGTTGGTGTATCTGGTTGACCTGGTTAAGCCCAACCTGCTGCCCGTGCTGGCCGATCAATTCTCAATGCTTGATGAAGCCGCCTGGCTACTGGCCGAGTCGTCTGACGCCAGGCGCAACTTGATCAAGAATGCTGCCGAACTGCATCGCTACAAAGGTACGCCCTGGGCAATACGCGAAGTCATTCGTCTGCTGGGCTTCGGCGAGATCACGTTGCAAGAAGGTTTGGGTAATCAGATGCGTGATGGCTCAATCCTTCGGGACGGGGCGCATGTGCATGGTGACCCCGGTTCATGGCCGCTTTATCGCGTTTACCTCGAACGCTCAATCACCAATGACCAGGCCGCGTTACTGCGTCGTCTCTTTCTATCTGTCGCGCCTGCGCGTTGCCGCCTGGTGTCGCTCGATTATCAGTCTGTTGCCATCCGACATAACGGCCTTGCGCGCCGTGATGGCCAATACAATCATGGGAGTAGCTAATGGCCGACTTGCCAGAGTCAAATGAATGGGTGCCCGGCATCTATCAGCTGGAAACGTTCGACCCTGTGTTGGGCGGTCCAGAAGGAATCGACAACAAGCAAGCCAAGCAACTGGCAAATCGAACGCAATACCTTAAAGCACGGCTTGAAGCCGATGACCTTTGGTCAAAAATCAAAGGACGACCTAGTACCCTTGGTGGCTACGGTATTGTTGATGCCTACACCACGTCGGAGATCAATATCTTCCTCAGTGGCAAGGCAGCGAAAGCAGCAACCCTAGCGGGCTACGGCATTACTGATGCCTACACCACGTCGGAGATCAATATCTTCCTCAGTGGCAAGGCAGCGAAGGCAGCAACCCTAGCGGGATACGGTATTGCCGACGCCTACACCAAGGTCGAAACCAGCCAAGTAGTGGATGGAGCCATCGCCCGTGTTGTGGGAGCTGCCCCTGAGGTGCTCAACCAGCTTGAGGAGGTAGCAGCAGCCCTCGGCAATGACCCGAACTTTGCGACCTCTATGATGACCCGACTTGCTGGCAAAGCGGATAGATCAACCACGTTGGGCGGATATGGAATTCTTCCAGCATCGCTGAGTGATGCGGAGAACATAGGAACTCCGGATGCTACAAAGCCTGCTACCACGTGGAGCGTGTTACGGACAATCGACGCGAGAGTCGTTCAAGCAAGTGAGGCCATTCTCGGGATTGCACGAGTATCCACTCAAGACAAGGTCAATGCGGGTGCCGATGATTCGACGATTGTCACACCCAAGAAAATGCGCTTCGGGTTCACCTACAGCTTCACTCCGAATGGCTACTTCATTTTCCCGACCTGGCTACTTGGATTGACGGTCCAGTGGGGGATTGCCGGCGTCACGAACAATGCAGCCGGTACATCAGGGCTGGGGACATTCAACTTTCCGGTCGCGTTTCCAAACACGTGTTGGCAGATGGTTGGTGCTCACGATCATGCGGGCGTATCTGCTGACAACGGGTTTGCCTTCGGCTTCTCATTTACCAAAGAAGTGTTTTCAGTCGGAGTGAAGGTTGTGGTTGGCAGCGTCAACCATGCGGGCATTCGTTGGCTCGCCATCGGCAATTGAGAGGATACCTAAATGATGCGTTATTACAGCCGCAGCACTGGCAGCACATACATCACTGGAGTGCATGCTGTTATTCCAAGTGACGCCGTGCCCATCACTGATGAGGTCTTCCTCACCGTCTTTTCACGGCCTTGGGCAAACAAGATACTGAGCCATGATGAGCGTGGAATTCCTGTGTTGATTGAGCGCCCCATCAAACCACTCACAGCTGAAGAATTGTGTGCCGGTATCGACCGAGCGGCAGACATGGCCAGGCAAACGGCGGCTGGAGATCCGTTGCGCGCATTGGAGTACAACAAGGCCTTTGCTGATGCAGTGGCTTTCAAAGCTGATGGATATCCTGCCGCAAATGTTCCAGAGACCGTGTCCGCATGGGCCGTTGCAGGGCGCACGCCTGAGCAGGCGGCTGTAGAGATCATTGCAAAAGCAATGGCGTTTGACTCACAGCTTCTTGCAATCCGTACTATTCGACTGAAAGCCAAAGAGTCGGTACGAACGCTTATTGCTGAGAACGAAGCTGCGGCGGCAGAGATGACCGCACAGGTAGCAATCAACAACCTCAGAGGACTTGTTTCGGAAACCAGTCCACGCGAAGACTAATGTCCTCCGAAGCCAGGGTTCACCTTAATTTTGTTATTCCGTTGCACACAGTGCAAAAGGTAGAAACTCCATTTATCTCAAAATATGATGTGCGTTTTTCGCGCGCGGCATCACTTGAGTGCTCTCTGCTCTACTCATGTATTGGAATCCGCTGGGCTACAGATTGATGTGCTGCTGGCGCAAGCCTTAAAAGAATCGGTTTGAAATTAGCGTCACTTCAGCCTTCCTCGAGCGGGGAGGTTGATGCCGTGATCATCGAGCAGTCGAACGAGCAACTCGTAGCTGATGCCGATCTGCTTCGCCGCTTCGTGCCGAGTAATGCCTGTGCCCGCCAGCGCTCTGAGTTGTTCGCAGTGGCCGGAGATTCGGGCTTCACGCTTCTGCCTGGCGGCGTCGCGCGCCCTTCGCTCGGTGCTGCTGGCCTGGAACGTAATCAGGTGCGCCTTCGACAGCTGGAGCAGCCTCGTGCGGGGAATGCCGCTTGCCTCAATGGCCTCGCCGAAGCTCAGCGACTTGGCCAGCTCGCGGGCCAGGCTCAGCTCGGCGCGGCTGCCGGGCTTTGGCGTCACCTGCTTACCTGTGCCCGCCAGCGCATCAGCTGCTATCGGGCGCACGCGGCGCGGTTCGAACGTAGGCGGATCTCCAATGACAGGCAGCCGGCCGCTCGCAAAGAACTGGTCAACGCTTGCGTTCAGTTGCTCGATCACCTGCCTCCGAGGATCTGGAATAGGGCCGCCGATCATGCCTGCAACCCCGCGCTCCGCACTTTGATGCGCTCCAACTGCTTGGCGAAGGTCACCGCCTCGGGGTGGCTGAAGCGAAAGCCCTGCGTCTTGCCGGTGGCCAGCTCGACCACATGGAAGGCCTTGCCCTTGATCACGACCTGGAAGCACACGGCAGCGGCTGGAGGCTCTTTGCCGAGCATGGCGTAAAGGTCGACGGTAGCGAGACAAGTACGGGCGCGCAGGGCAGCAAGGCCCTCAACGCGCAGCTGCATGGCTGCATGCATGATGAACTCCTCAGGGTAGGGAAGGGGTCAAGCGTGGTGTTCGAAGACTTCCGCGTGGCGCACGATGCGCATCTGGGCGGTACGGCGTTCAGGCACCCGGCGATCACGGCGTACCGGGTCGCTGTCACCCATGACGGCGTGCATGGCGATCAGGCCCGCGAGCACGATGCACATCTTTACGTGGCGAAAACATTGCCCAAGGCCGAGGCGCTGGAGGCGGCACTGATTGACTTAGGTCGACGCCGCTGCGTAGAGCCATTCTTTGAACATTGGCGTATGAAATATGCAGCGTGGCGCGAGGCAAGGCGCACAAAATAGGGATCAAGTTGTGAGCTTCGGAAAATGGAAATACTCTGGCGGGCAGCGCGGGAGGGTCAGGCTAGGTCTGCGAGAGGCAGCGGTACCTGGACCTGATCAACTACGCCGGCAAGGCGAACCGTGTTGAACCCGGCGTCTACTGCTGCGAGGGCTTCGATCCAGTGGCTTTCTCGTTGAGTGATGTAGGCCGCTCGATTGGTGCAATTTTCGGGATAGGCGATCACCTCGATAACCGAGAACTCCCAGTCGGTGATGTTGCTGCTACTCAGTGCTGCGTGGAACTTGCAACCGGTTGGGGGGATCAGGTGCTGCCACCAGCGCAGAGTGAACGGCTGGGTGGTCTGGCCGACGTAGACGCGGCCGCTGGACTTCTGGCGCACCTGGTAGATCGCCGGCGGCGACCGACCCTCGCTGGCCAGGCGGAACTCTGTAAGGTCGCGGAACTTCGCGGCCGCCTGGCACACCTCTGTGCAGCAGATACTCGTGCGCTTCCATGTCCTTGCGCAGCACGCTCGACGGGAACTGGCGTTCGTACTGATCCTCGACCAATGCCTTCGCCGTCTTGCGGTCGGTCGCCTCGACCATTCCGCTGAACACTGGCGGCCAGGCCCACTCAGCCTCGCCATACGCACTGGTTGCCGGGTGGCGCCTCGCCATGGCTTTCTCCATGCATGCGCCGCCCTCCGTGCCCGGATGCGGCATGTGGGTGAACTTTTGAAGGCGGTGTCGTCTACATTGGAGGGGGGGCCCCTTTCTGAGAGAACGGACATGCTCAAATCGAAAACATTGGTCTCAATACTTACCAGCATTGTGCTAATTACGGGCTCAGTCGGTGCCTTAGCAGATCCCGGCAATGGAAAAGGGCAGGGGAACGGGAAAGGTAATGCTCATAACGCTCAAGGCAACGGCAATCAAAGTGGTGGCGGCAAGGGGAAAGGCTCCGATCAGAACGACTGGGGTCACGGTCCAAGCATTGACCGAGGCAGCGTTCTGAACGTGTTGAGTAGTTACCATAGCTATTGGAACCCAGGTCCTGCATTGCCGCCTGGTATTCAGAAGAACTTGGCGCGCGGAAAACCACTTCCGCCTGGCATAGCCAAAAAACTCGACGGAAGACTTCTTGGCCATCTTCCGCGTTACGATGGTTACGAGTGGCAGCAAGCCGGTACTGATCTGATTCTGGTAGCGATTGCCACGGGCATAATCTACGAAGTGCTCAATGGGGCGCTGGATTAGTTACGGGGCTAATAACTTCGTCGCCAGGGTCATGCTGAATCATCAACATGCTCTTGCGGCTGAACTCCAGCGCCACAGATTGCGATACCTTGTATTTGTGGCGCGGCGGTTCGAGCAGGGGCAGCGCACCACTAGGACCCAGCCCATGCATGTGATGAATCATCAGCGTCATCGCCTCGCCCTGTTCCTCGATCCCGGCCCACGCCATCAGCTCCAGCAGGGCCCGCTTAGTCCCAGGTCGAACCTTCAAGCGCAAGTCTTCTTCCTGCACCTTTGCAGCCTTCAAGCGGCGTTTCTCGTCGCGCTGTTGCTGACTCATCGCCATACACCAACTCCTTCAGTCCGCTAGGCGGCAAGTGAACGTGCAGTTGCCGGCGGCGCTGTGGTTCGTATTGCATTCGGTGCGCAGGCTTTCGTAGGTCTCCTCGATGACGTCAGTGAGGTGTTCGGCCCGGTAGTTGCCCTGCGGCGCGATTTCGACCGATTTGCAGTACTGCTCGCCATTGGCCTTTTGGCACATCACGCTGATGTAGATGGTCCAGCGGTGGGCGATATCGCAAACAGCGTCAGCAATGCGCTGTCCTGGCGGGATGTTTTTGCAGTTTTGCCAGTTGATCATGCCCTGGCGGCCACTGGGGTCGATGTTCACCACGGCAACGTGGTTGGTACTGAGCAGGGCGCGACATGATCGCTCTAGTCGGGCACGCATGTTATGCAGCTTGCGCTTGCTCATAGAGCCTCCGCCATTATTCGCAGCTTGGTGCGTTCGGCGGTGCTCGGCCGGCGGCGCTTGCGCACCAGGACCGTTTCCGGGTCGACTTCTTTGGTGCGCACTGGCCATATGCATCAAGGCGGCAAGTCTGCAAAGTCGCTGCTGTCGTCAGCGCAGTCATCGGTTTTTTTAAGGATCGCTGGCAAAGTCGGGAGCAGCGCCGTTTCGAAGCTGAGCTGCAGGCGATTCATCTAATCTCAAAACTTGATGCGCTAGCTGCGCAATGCGCGAGAAATTACTGGGAATTCCACAGTAGCTGGTCTGAGTTGCGAGATCAGGAGGGTAGAGGGGGTTTATCCAGGCTGCGCGAAGCCAGAGTTTAGTATCGATCCGGATGGGTTGTCGAAAATTGACCGGGAGCTCGCCTGTAGAATTGCCTGGATCGAAAACGACATCAGTCTTGGCTCGGACGGGATTCGTGCGCGATGGGAGGTTTACCTTGACCCCGAAGATGCAGTTGAAGCAGATGCTAATTTGGTTGGGTATTTTGGATATGAAGCCCTGTTAATCTCAAAGTTGCTTAGATCGAAGTATAAGCGCTCTCACCAACGCGCCCAGTGGGGTATGCCACGAATTGAAGAGCAGCTCAAAGAGTGCTCAGAAAATGCGAAAAAATTCTTTGAGGAGCACGATTGACTTCCCGCACGGCTGGGACATCATTTCGCCATATTGGGTATTTTGCCTTTGGCAACTTGCTCCACTAACTCTGCTTTCGAACGGGTTTTTTTGCGTCTGAAATTCACCTGTAACCAGGACAGCCCTCGGGAAGGCCTGGACGTCGATAGCCGGTAGTGCGACGTACGGAATCAACATCGGCAGCCCGTGCACTCTCACCTCACATGCTTGTGGAGTGGTGCGAGACAGGAACGGTGAGATCGATGCATTGGGGCGTTGACGCTGGGATGGTCTTTGGCAGGCAGCACGGAAAAACGTGCGCACCTATTCAGGGCCTCGACACTGATCGAGGCCTTTTCGTTTTCGGCTCCACCACCCCCATCGCGCTGAGCTGGGTGTGCAGATGGGGGCAGTTTTGCATTTTGCTTCGCGCTAAAGCATCCTCAAGAACCAACTCGCAAGGATTTGAGTGATGGTCGCAGAAGCTGCTTCAGAAGTTGAAACCCTTTTTTATGTAGTGATGGATATGCGGGGTGAGGATCAGCGCGTGGATTTTGATCATGGGTTGCCCGCGCATTCTGCCTCTCTCACTGAGAGGCAGGTCGAGAACAATCACGAATACTTGGAGTCTGTGAGATTTGAGCGTGCAATAGAGCGCGAAGGTTTTCGACTGGGAGCAACAATATGCCTCTAATACAAGGATGCAGTTACCAGAATCCAGTAAGTGCAGGATTGCCGGCTATCCCCAACGCAGCTGGCGCTCCGAACCTTGCACCCATTCAAGGTGACCATATTTTTGGCGACGTCATTGGCGCGATCGAAACGGCTTTGCAACAAATTTTTGGGGGTGGGGCTAACTGGCAAATGAGGATGCGAAGTTTCAATCCGACATTGGCTACATTGTGGCAAGGGCTAGATGGTGTTGACTTCGGCCATAGTGCAAACCCTCCGATTACTCAGCGGGTAGGAGTCCCAGAGCCCGACGAACACTCGCACATGTTTGGTGGCTATTCTCGCCGATTACAGTGGCATCTTTGCAAGGTTGTCTGTACGGGTTTTGCTGGCGGTGTAGAGCAACGCAGGATAGGAGGCGCTACAAGAGCATGGAGGAACAACGTTCTCGCTAGTTTCGACGATCTTATTAATCATCTGGTCGATAGCACTGCCTTAGGATTTTATATTGCGACGCCGGGTGGAGTCAGAATGGCAAATGCAGCAGCGGTAAGGCACGTCGCATTATCGTTGGGCGCAGCTCGCATTAATGCAAACGGGAATATGATTCTTGCTCCGTTTTTTGTTCGGTACGACAGCTTGCGCGGTACGCTCGAAGGTTTACTACAAAGGTTTGATGGCTCTACAAAGACCTTCCTAGCCTCTTCTAGTACATGGATATGACGATAAACCGAGATAATTGCTTTTTGATGCCGACCTTGTGATCAAGGCCCTGGACATGGCATATGACCAGCGGGGCCACCCACAGAATGTTTTATTCCACAGCGATCAGGGCAGCCAATATGGCAGCCGGGATTTCCACCAACGGCTGTGGCGCTACCGCTTTAAACGAAGCATGAGCCGGCGCGGAAACTGCCATGACAATGCACCGATGGAGCGTTTGTTTCGTAGCCTGAAAACGGAGTGGATACCGACAATGGGCTACATGAGCGGGTCACTGGCACAGCAGGATATCGGTCGGTTCATGATGCAGCGGTACACATGGCAAAGGCCGCATCAGTTCAACGATGGGTTACCGCCTGCGGTCGCTGAGGAAAAACTTAACGCAGTGTCCGGGATCAGTTGACCACTACAGCAGCCCACACCACAAGATACAAAAAGTAACATTGGGAAAATTCATTTAAATCAACTTATTAGGTGTTTTCTTAGCTTAAGATACAAAAAATTTCAAAACTCCCGTGTACAGGTGTGAAATGCCAAGGGTAATTTCACCCTCAAGCTGTGCGGTCAACTGCTAATGGAATGCAGGCTGTAGCAACCCGGATCTTCATGCCTCCACCGGGTTTGCACTTACTATAAAAAAGGAGCTAATCGTGAACTGCATTTTCTGTGCAATCGCCAAGAAAGAAGCACCGGCTGCCGTTGTCTACGAAGACGAGCAGTGCCTGGCCTTTCTCTCCATCCAGCCGATTACTCCTGGCCATGTCCTGGTCATTCCCAAGGCCCACGCAAGCGGCCTGGGTGATATCCCTCCTCAAACCTGTGGCCACATGATGCGTGTGGGTCAACGGGTGGCGGCCGCCCTGCGTGAAAGCGGCCTGAGCCTCAATGAACACCCCTGCGAAGGTATCAACCTGCTGCTGTGCGATGGCGCTGTGGCCGGGCAGACCGTGGGCCACGCCCACCTGCATGTACTGGCGCGCTTTGTCGGTGATGGTTTCAACCTGGGTCATGCGGACCTTCCACTCGCTACGCCCCAAGTACTGGGCGAGCGCGCAGAGCAGATCCGTCGAGCCTTGACCTCGCTGCCACCGGTTTAACTGCAAGTCGCTTTGGTTTAAAGGCACGCCCGCGATAAGAGGGGTGCGTGCCTTGCTGTGCGCAGTAAGCAAATCATCAACTTGTAGGCATCTACGCAAGGAGGCGAAGCTATGTATTGTGCTGCGGAAACTTAGGTTGTGCGCTGGGCTGAGTTTAATACTAAAGGTCACAATAAGAAGGGAATTCTCATGCCGTCACTCGCAAGTAATAAGGCCGCCTTGTCTTCGGTAAATATGCAGTTGGTAAAGGACGATTCAGTCGGTTCGGCAATCTATAGTTTCTATGATTCAGTACTTCAAGAGTTGTGCCAATCTGACAAGGTCAGTGTCAGGCAGGTGGTTACGCCAGCGCAGTTTCTCGAACTGTCTCGTGCCCGTAGCCGGTTGTATGGGCAACGAAAAATTTACTACAAGACGTTGTTTGGTAACGCGGTCGACGACAGCGTATGCCTGGATGAATACGATCCGCGTTCCTACGTGTTTGCCTTTTATTATGATGGTGAAATCATCGGCACCCAGCGTATTACGCCTTTTCCTCACGAGTCGGGCGAGTTCATCAGCCATGAACAACTGGTGCAGTTCTCCGGGCCCAATTACGAGAATGAGTGCGTTGAACTCTCGCGGCTTATTGTCGACAAGCATTCCCCGGTCAAGAACGTGGTCAACGGACTGGCGATGACCGGCGCCTCGCTGGTCGCCCTGGAAGGCGGCTACAAAACCTTCATCACCTACGTAAAACCACGGCTGGCGCCGAAGTTCGACAGCTTCGTCTTTGATCAGGACGGCATCTTCTTCCAGATCAAGGCCCGCGGTGATCACTACTACGCCCTGTACAAAGGCGATCTGATGCCGTCGGTCACGCCCTTCTTCGGCCTGCAAAGCTGCCCGGCAGACCTGAAGAGCATTGATGACTTGATTCGCTACACCTTGGCCGCCCGTTCCGCGAGGCAGTCACTGGCGGGATGAGCATCCTAAAACAACGACAACAACATTGAGGTTGATCCAAGATGGAAGCCAGAAACAAAGAAGTGGTCATCGAGTTTTACGAGCGCATGTTTGGCCAGCGGGAACTGGCGGTCGCCGATACGTTGATTGCCGAAGATTATGTACAACACAACAACGTATTCATTCCGCCGCGCCGCGAAGGCTTCAAGACCTACTTTACGCAGTTCTTCAAAACCTTCCCCGCGTCGGGTACCAGCATTGAGCGGGTATGCGCCGAAGGCGACTATGTCTTCCTGTATGCCACGCACTGGGCCAAACACAGGTTCTTCACCGTGAATTACAAGGTGATCGATATCTACCGTGTGGAAAACGGTGTGCTGATGGAGCACTGGGACACTATCGAAGGCCTGGGGTTCTTCTCCAAGTTCATCTACATCATTAAGTCCCTGCTGCGCCTGTAAGTCCGTGTTCGCTTGATATTATAAAAAGTGTCATGAATGGTTTATCAATCTGCCAAGGAAGAGAATGAAATGACTGAAGTGACCGCGTTTCGCAAAGAGCTGAAAGCCGTGTGTGATGCCGAATGGGAAAAGATCAAGGTCGGCCGCTTTTTCCAGATGATGAAACGCCCCGAGTTGCAGCGTGACCTCTACATCAAGTCGATTGTCCAGGTGTATCACTACACCAAGAACAACGCGATCAACCAGGCGGTGGCGTGTTGGAACCAGGACCATAAAAAGGTTGGCCTGCTGCGTTTTGCGATGAAGCATGCGCTGGAAGAACTGGGCCATGAAAACATGGCGTACAACGACCTGATCGCCATTGGCGTCGACAAGTCCGAGTTCGAGAAGCCGATGTTGCCGGCCACAGAAGCGTTCTACGGCTACCTGGATTTCGTCTCTGTGTGCCGCGGCATCATTCCACGGCTGGGCTACAGCTTCTGGGCCGAGGACTGCTACGAGCACCTCGAGCCATTGATGGATGTCTGCAAGAACCATCTCAAGCTGACCGACCAACAACTGACCTTCTTTGTCGCCCACGCAATCATCGACGAGAAACACTCCGAGCAAGTCAACGCAGCCATCGACCGCTGGGTCGTCACCGACGAAGAAAAAGAGGCGGTCAAGCAAGTTGCACGCACCACGGTTTACTTGATGGGCAAGATCCTCGAGTCGGTCGCTGACGAATTCTGAGGCTTGGCAACAGGCGTCCTCGCGCACCCCGCTGCGCGAGGACTTTTTACAGGGCGTGCACAACAATAAAAACGATCGGCTGGTCGTGGCGCTTGTGCAACTGCCTGGCGCCACGGTCAATTCACTAGGAGGTGACATGAGTAGCAATAGCGACATGATTACCTGGGGCATGATGCTGCGCAAAATCCCCTCGATCGCCCGGGCCATTCCTCGGCTCGCCAGGGGACTCAGGGCTTCCAAGCTCAAGGTCGATCAGCCCTGCGGCCTGGGGTGGGCCTTCGAACAGGCGGTTGCGCGCAACCCTCAAGGGCCGGCGTTGCTCTACCAGGACAATCGTTTCAGTTATGAACAGGTCAACCAGTGGGCCAACCGTTTCGCCCACTGCCTGCTTGCCCGTGGCCTGAAAAAAGGCGATGTGGTCGGCATATTTATTGAAAATCGCCCGGAATTGCTGGTCAGCGTGCTGGCGGTCAGCAAGATCGGCGGTATCTGCGCCATGCTCAATACCTCGCAGACCAACAACGTCCTGATCCACAGCTTGAGCCTGGTCAATCCCTCGGCGATTATCGTCGGCGAAGAGTTGGTGCCATCCTTTGACGCGGTGCGTAACGAGGTTGCCATCGATGAACTGAGCACGTTCTTCCTGGCGGACACCGACACCACTCGCGATGCGGGCGTCGCGCCCGAGGGTTACATCAACCTGACCCGCGTCAGCGAAGCGCACTCCGCTGTCAATCCGGCGACCACCCAGCAGGTCTACCTGGACGACGCCTGCTTCTACATTTACACCTCCGGCACCACCGGTTTGCCCAAGGCTGGGGTGTTCAAGCACGGGCGCTGGATGAAAGTCTGGGGTAGCTTCGGCATGATCGCCCTGGATATGCGCCCCGATGACATCGTCTATTGCACCTTGCCGCTCTATCACGGCACCGGGCTGTGCGTGACCTGGGGCTCGGCATTGGCCGGCGCCTCGGGTTTCGCCATCCGCCGCAAATTCAGCGCCAGTCAGTTCTGGAATGACACCCGCAAATTCCAGGCCACCACCATTTGCTACGTCGGTGAATTGTGTCGCTACCTGATCGACCAGCCTCCAGCCGGCAACGATGGCGACAACCCGGTGGTAAAAATGATTGGCAACGGCCTGCGCCCGGGCGTGTGGCTCGATTTCAAGAGACGCTTCAACATCGAGCGGGTGTGCGAGTTTTATGCCGCCAGTGACGGCAACATCGGCTTTACCAACATCCTCAACTTCGAAAACACCATTGGCTTTGCCATCAACGCCTGGTCGCTGGTGGAGTACGAACACGACACCGGCGAGCCGCGGCGCGGCGCGAACGGTTTCATGCAAAAAGTCGGCAAGGGTGGCCAAGGCTTGTTGCTGGCCAAGATCGACGACGACTCCCCATTCGACGGTTACACCGATCCGGAGAAGAGCAAGAAGGTGGTGTTGTACGACGTTTTCGAAAAGGGTGATCGTTACTTCAACAGCGGCGACCTGATTCGCGATATCGGCTTTGGCCACGCCCAATTCGTCGACCGCCTGGGGGACACCTTCCGTTGGAAAGGCGAAAACGTCTCCACCACCGAAGTCGAAAACGTCATGGTGCAACACCCCCACATCGCCGAAGCGGTGGCCTACGGTGTGGAAATCAAGAACACCAATGGTCGCGCCGGGATGGCGGCCATCACCCCATCGGCTCCCTTGGAGCATCTGGATTTTTGCGACCTGCTACGCTTCGTCAAAAGCCAGATGCCCCATTACGCGGTGCCGATGTTCCTGCGCATCAGGACCTGCATGGAAACCACCGGCACGTTCAAATACCAGAAAACCAAGCTAAGGAGCGAAGCCTTCGACCCCAGCCAAACCGGCGAAGACCCGGTCTACGCCTGGCTACCGGGCACCGAAACCTACGTGCGCGTGACTGAGCAGGTGCTGCAGGACATTCATGGCGGCAAGTTCCGCTACTGAAGGGCAACTGCGCGAACGTCAAGCCACAACGCCGAAAAAATGCGTAATGCTGCTTGCTCAGGCGGAGCAGCCTTACGCTTCCAGGTATCCATAAGCCATGCTGCCCAGCAGGCCCTGCAACAAGCTGATGGCTGAACAGAGTGCACCTGCCTGACTGAACTACAGGAACAGCCAGGCGGCAGCTGGCTTGTCTACTTCGGGCTTGAAATCGGGCTCCGGCCAGCGCTTTGCGGACGACTCACGCCTGAGAGAATCCTGCTGCGAGTAGCTGTCCATACGCGGCGCAGGTAGTGGCAGGCTTCGGTTCACTGATATTCCAATCCCGGTAGCAACGCATACCTGAAGCCGGTATTGCCGATTTTGTCGTAGATCATCAAGCCCGGAAACACCGGCAGGCCATGCTCGAAGAGCTTGGTTTTGATGGTGTTCTCGATGTTGTCTTGCTCATCTGCCTGAAAGATGCCCAGCGCCCAATAGGATCGCAGGTCGACTTCTGATTTTCTGATTTTTCTCACCTTGGCCAAGTCCGCAATCATGTTCGAGATGCAGCTACCCAGTTGGCGATGCTGTTTTATCTCGAGTGCAATGTACTTACTCACCGCAGCACCCTTTTTCCGTATGAGGAAGTCAGGCTTCAAGTACCAATTGTATTTCTCTCGGCGATAGTCAAACTCGAAGCGGACCTCGCGCACCCACTCGGGCTGATCTTCATGCTCGGCGAGGAATGTGGCGAATTCGACCTGGAACCAGACCTCCCAGCCGGTGATGTCATTGGCGTGGATCACACGCAACGCGGATCTTACTTTTCGTTGCCCCGTAAACTCTTTAACGAGCGAGTTTATGTACTGGAAGTCATCATATGGTCGCTCCATCTCAAGTCCTTGTTTAGATGCCGCTCAGGGCTCATGCCCTTCTGGGGAGCGTGATAGTCATCCATACAAGGGCTACGAGCAAGTACCCTTTACACCCTCTACCACGCTCGCTGATGTCAACTTTAGTGTGCCCAAGCAGTAGGCTGGCGTGCGCCATATCCACGCGTTTGACCACAGTCCAAGGCAGGGTATTCTAGGAGACCTCCTGTACCAAGCGGCGCACGTCATGAATAAAACCCAGAGTGTTAAAGACGCCATGCCAGTTCTTCCGGAGGCTGCAATGCTGTCCGGCCTTGATATCGGTTTGGCGAACCTGGTTGATGTTGACGGAATCCTCAGGGTGCAGGAGGAAAATCAACCAGAGAATGGCGGTAGTTTGTCCGCGCGGTTTTCGCGCGAGTGGTTTGCACAGGCGATCTCATGCCAATCAATCATCGTTGCGCGCAGCGCTGAGTGTGTTGCCGGCTACGTTGCCTTCACATCCCGCGAAGCGCAAGGCCATGTACCGATCATCCAGGCAATGCTCAGCGCCTATCCCAATCCCGGAGCCTACCTGCACGGCCCAATCTGCGTCGGGCGGGACTTTCGTCGGCGCGGCATCGCGGCTGCAATGTTTGATGCTCAGCGAACACATATGAATCAATCCGCTGTCATGGCCTTTATCCGCGAGGACAACCAGGGGTCACGAACGGCCCACGGGGGCATGGGGCTGCGCGAAGTAGCGGCGTTCGAATACAACGCGGTGCGCTATGTGATTGTTGCTGCATGATCATGCACACGTTTTAGGGCTTGCGGCGCGCCCAGCATCACCCCGCAGCACCATCACCGCATGGCGCTCAGATTCCCTCAGAAACCCAATGCAGACAAAAAGCCTTCGCGTTGCCTATTTTGGACAGCGCATGGGGGACTGCCCCCCTACCAAGGAGGTGGCAATGAAGCATCTGCATTTCGACCTGCGGCATGTCGAGCGCACGCAAACGCTGGAAGTTCGTGTCGGCAGCGCGCGCTACCCACTCAGTCTCCATAGCGAACAGAGTCTCGAATCCGCTGGCACGACCCATGGCGCGCTTTCGCTGTTGCCGAGCGAGCATCAGCAGCGCTTCAGCCACTTCGCGGCAATCGACAAGGCGCATTTCACCGACACCGATTCACGCTACCTGCAGGTGGTCATCCCCGAGCGCGATGGCGTGCATTTGCCGCAGGTGGTGGCGATGTGCGTGATCATCCCCGAGGATCATCTGCGGGTGTTCTGGCAAGAGCGCCTGGAGCGCTATCAGCAGCCTTTGCAGCAGGTGCGAGCGTTCCATCGGCATACCGTGGCGCGCAAGCCCAAGGTTCACTGCGCGCGCCTGGCCCACCTGGGGCTACGCTCGCTGCCCGACGGGCAATCGGCTCGCCTGGATGCCCTGGTCCAGTCCCAGACCCTGGTCACGCCGCTGGATACCGCAGCCGCCCTGGTGTCACATCACCCCGGCCTGGCCAGTATTCAGCCCAGCACCAGCGTGATCGTGCTCAACGACCATATCCTGCCCAGCCCGGAGGTCGATCCGGAGCAGTACAACCGCATGCAATTGCTCGCGGCGCAGATTGGCAGCCTCGGCCAGGACTGGTCGCCCATCGTGGCGTGCCAGGATGCCGACGGCAATGCGCTGGTGGCCGAGTACGATCTCCCCGGCCAGATCGAGGCCGGCCAGGCGCTGTACACCTATGGCGTGCACGAAGATCTTGACGGCCATCTGGGCGCCGGTTTGGCCGGCGCCAACCGCTCGGCGGCAAACGATTTGCGCTTGATGGACAAGACCTGGGCGGCGAGCAGCGGCACGACCTTCGCCGCCAGCGAACGTGCGGCGGATGAAGCCGCGGTGCGCGCTGAAACGGCTGGGGGCGGTGAGAGCCGCTACAGATGGACCGTCAACGAGCGCACGGTGCATCACGGCATCCTGGTCGACGCGGGGTCGATCGACATCGACCATGACAGCCAGTTGTCGATCGATGTCAGCAACACCTACCTGCGCACCCTGGTCGCCGGCTACCAGTTGCTCGATGCCACCGGCCAGCCCCTGGGCGGTAAGGTACGCCTGCAGTCGATATCGGCGACCAACTCGATCCTGGGCATTCCATGCGATACGCAGCCGAGCACGCTGGACATCCCCATGGGCAGTGCCTCCGGCGTGCGCCTGTATTTCGCCAGCCTCGGGGTCAGTGATTGGGACGACGACTTCAGCACCAGCGGCGCCTTGCTGACCGGCCTCTGGCAATACGGGGTGCCGACCGTGCTGATGGCCTGCGGCAGCTACATTACTGGCCATCGGGAATTCAACCGGATCGTCAACGACCGTCAACTCACCGCGGCCGCCCTCGCCATTGGCCTGCCCATGCTCGGCGGTGGCCTGGCCACCGCGTCCGCCGTGCTCAGTACCCGCACAGTCATGGTGAAGTGCGCCAATGTGATCGTCGGCCTGATCCTGCGCAAAGGCATGGAGGCCCTTGGCAAGTGGCTGGCCGGAAAGTGCACGACTGGCGTACTCGGCTCGTGCCTGGGGCCGATTGGCTGGGTGTTTCGTACCGCCGCGACCCTGATGAGCATCGAGGAGATGGCGGTGACCACGGGGGAAGTGCTGTCATCGCCGTCCTGCGTCAAGGTGATGGTATCCCGGGCGATCGACGTGAGCCTGAGCCTGCATCCGGACCCCGTCCATGGCGAGGCTGGCAATCCGCAAACTGCGGTATGGCCGGCGGTGGCCAGCAATTACGTCGCTTATCTCGAATACCAGGGCGGCACCAATCACAAGCTGACCGGCAGCATGCCGCAGGTCACCAGCAGCACCCCACTGACACTGCGCTTCGACGATGTGCCGGCCGGCGGCCAGTTCCGTGTATTGGTCGGCCTGTACAGCGACAACGGCTGGTTGGCCGGGTCTTGGCAAAGCGACTGGATGACCGCCCAGGCCAACCACGGCACCACCCTGGAGCTGGGCGCACACAATATCGTCGAGCAGTTGGTACCGCTGAGCCCGGACACCCAGTACGTGTTCAAGGAGCGTATCGCCGTCGAGCGGGGGCGCTATGTCTGGCAGGCAGGTGCGCCACCGCAAGCCACCCATGCATCGCTGGCGTGTGGCAGTGACGGCACGCTCTGCGAGTTGGTGGACATCAGCCTGAACAGCAGCGCCTACCAGATCGGCTATGCCTGGCGTGCGTCGGGCCAGCATCTGCCGA
The DNA here is from genome assembly GCF_028656955.1 of Pseudomonas fontis. Classification (GTDB taxonomy): domain Bacteria; phylum Pseudomonadota; class Gammaproteobacteria; order Pseudomonadales; family Pseudomonadaceae; genus Aquipseudomonas; species Aquipseudomonas fontis. Next base: position 5,968 of record NZ_JAMDGY010000071.1, on the reverse strand, counting down.
CGGACTCGACCGCAGCAGCGAAGTCCGATGCGCAGCAGTACGTATTGCAGAACCTGTCAGTACTGGCAGACCCGCAATCACGCCTGATCGTTGCCGATATCGGCCTGAGCAATCGGCCTGGTATCGCCTGGTCGCAGGCAAACAACCAGCACGAGCGGATCGAGCAGGACAATTTCATTCTCGACCCGCGCGGCAGCGCCATGCACCTGCGCAAGGTGATATTGGGCGACGGTGCATCGACCTTCGGCCTGGGGGAGCGGGGCCTGCAAAGCTGGGGACAGTTTCCGTTGAACACGATCGACGCCCTGGCCATCCACCCTGACGGTATCGTTCTGGCCGCGTCGTGGAAGGACAGCAAGCTGATGTTCCTGCCGTTACCGGCGCAAGGTTCGCCCGACAGCGAGGCACCGATGGCGACAATGGTGGCCGGGGAGGGTATTCGCCAGGGACTGTTGCGCGGCCCCAAAGCCATCTCGGTGATGCCGGACGGACGGATCCTGGTGCTGGAAACCGAGAACCATCGGGTCCAGGCGTTTGACACCAAGGGCAATGCGGTTCCGGGTTTCACCCCGTTCAAGCCATTGCTGTCGATCGACAGCAATGCCATTGCTGCGGCACTCAATGACGGCGTTGTCCCAGAGGCGTTCATCCAGGCCTTGGTCGACCAGGAGCAAGGCTATCTGTTCTCCCTTTCGACCAGTTTCGTGAAGCAACTGGACGAGGCGTCGTTCGCTGCCGAGAGCGATCCGTTGCTCAAGACCTTGAACCTGCATGGCCTGGTTCTCGCCTACGACCCGCAAGCCATGGGCGATCGGTCGGCTAGCGCGCAGATCCACGTGGTCGAGCCGGGCCATGAGTGGACCCTCGACGATCCACGCGGATCAAGCTGGCAAGTGCGCTTGCGCCATGGCGTGCTGGCGGTGTACCAGCGTCCGTGCCGTGCCCGGGTCGAGGTGATCGCCCCAGGCAGTGAATGGCACATCCTCGACGGCAGCACCGGCCAGGCCTGGCGCATCCGGCCATCCACGGCCCAGCCCCGGCAGTCGCTGGTGTACTGGTCGCTGTCCTATTTCCCGTTGCAGGGCGCTCGCGGCCTGAACGTGACCTACCTGGACATGGCGGTCGAGGCGCGCGGTTACGTCTACGTGTTGTCGTACACCGGCGATGGCAGCCAGGCCAGTGACTACCTGCTGGATATCCATGCACCGGACGGCAGTTTCCTCTCCCGCTCGCCGGACCCATCGCTGACCCGCACGCCGCACAACGTGGTTGCCGGGAAGCTGGCCGTGGATCTGTGGCGCAATGTCTACGGGCTGATGTTCGAGACGCTGAAGTCACCTTCCGGCACTACCCAGCCGGGCATCGGCCACTGGATGCCAACGCCGCCACTGTTCGACATGCCGGTCAGCCAGCAGCCGCGGCTCAACGAACACAACATCGGCGAAGTGAAGATCCAGTTCGACAAGCACGGGATCAACCTGACGCCCAGTGCGTTTATCGACGTCATCGACCCCAACGGCGCCTGGAGTATCAAGGACGTCGCGGCGACGTACCACATCTATCGCGTCGCCGACAGCATCCACGTCTATGCGGTCCAGGCCTGAGTTCACGGAGGATTCATCATGCAGACTCTAACCATCGCAATCGGCCAGGTCGGTATCGACTTCTTTTGCCGGCAGTTCCTGTCCCCGCGCCTGCAGGACCTGATCCGCTCGATGCCGGTCCCGGACCGGCTGATCGATGTCGGCAGCTTCCACGGCTCCGGTTCGGGCATGGGCACCGACTACTCCAATGTCAAAGTGCAACTGAGCTCGGGGCACTTGCAGGGGTTCAATCCGGTTTACAACTCGGTCACCCAGCTGGCTTCCGGCACCCCGGCGGGCAGTGAGTTCAAACTCGAGTTCGTCGCTTCCGGGTTCAGCGCGCAGTACCAGTGGCACGAGACCGGAAAGTCCAAGGAGTGCGTCCAGAGCATCTCGGGGTCGGTGGTGTGCCAGTCCCACAACATCGATCACACCTATGGCTATACGCCGAGCTTTTCCGGTTTGCAGGTTCAGGTCACTGCCGCCTTCCAGTTCAACCCCGCGAGCAATACCTATGAAGTGGTCGAGCACCGCTGCGTGGCGGCGCCGGGAGAGGTCAGCGCGAATATTCCGTCGAGCAGCGTGGTGCGCAACGAGATCCAGGGCTGCACCACCACCGAGGTCAGCGCCACCACCCGTGAAGCGGTGTCCGGGCTCGACTTCTCTGCCCTGATCAACCAGATCATGCCGGCGTCGCTGCGCAGCATTCCATCCAGTGGCAACCTGGGGCACGACATTCTGTTCGAGTTCGGTCTCGGCGATTCCGGCCTGGGTTTTGACACGAGCGCAGGGCGCAACGGATTGCAGGTCGGTGTGACCGGGCGGGTCCTCTACAAGGGCGAGGCCTATCCGGCGCTTGTGCCCGCGTCGTTGGGGCTACCACCGATCCCGCAGGCAACCGACCCGAATTATCTGCAGACCTACGTGTCGAGCTACAGCATCAATGGGCTGCAATGGGCCTGTTTCAAGGCGGGATTGCTGCATACCACGGCGACCACGGGCAACATCCCCAATCCGGAAGCCTTGCGCTGCGTCACCTATGCCGCTGCTGTCGAGGCCCTGGGCAGGTACGACAACACCGACATGTATGCCGAAATCGTCTCTATTGATGCGCCTACGACGGAGTTCCAGAGCGTCTGGGAAATGACCGATGCGACGCTGGTGCGAATTGCGACGATCCCTGGCATCACTGACGCAATGCCCGTCGTGTCGAAATTGCGCGGCTATTCCTATCTTGAGCAGAAGGCGCTGGAGAACGCGCTGGCCACGAAAAAAGTGAGCCCGACGTTGATCGCCGACATCGTCAACTGTGCCAGGCAAAGCGGCATGGTCATGCGCCAGAAACTGCAGTTCACGGTGTTCCTCGATACCGGCGAGCAGACACCGCCCAAGCTTGAGTTCTCGGTCAGCCGCATCGACCTTCTGACCAACTTGCGCCTGGGCGTTGCCTCGGCGTCGACGGCGCAGACACTGAAGTTCGACTACCAGAAAAACAGTTCGACTACGACGCTCCTCGGCACCACCGTCCCGGACCTTGACGAGGAACTTGGCCAGCCGTTCGGCAAGATCCTCTGGACCGTGGTGGAAAGTCAATACGATGACTGCCTGCGCAGGATGGGCGGGGAAGGCGTGCCCCTGCCGATGATGCAGATGTTCCACTTCGTCTTCGAGGAGGCGGAACTCAGCATCCAACAGGGCTTCGTCTCGATCAAGGCCAAGGTGCACCTGTGAGGGCGCAAGCGTTGGGCGAGTTCATGGGCAAGTTCACCTTCCACGCAGGGGTGAAGTGCCTGGCAGCCCTTGGGCTTCAGGGTGGCGACCAGGACTATAGTTGGTTCCCGGCGATGATCGCGCGCGACGACGTCGAGCAGCCCGGGCTTGTCAGCGTCTATCGCTTGCCCGACAGCAGTTTTCGCCTGCGCCTCGACGAGCGCTGGATAGGGTTCGCCGGCTCGGCGGGCTGCCTGACCCTGAACAGCGAAGTGGCGGACGCCGCAACGCTGCGCCTGGCGGGCGAGCCCCTGGGGCAGGGCTGGGAAGTGCAGGTCGGGGATATCTGGAAACCGGTGGTGTTCTACCCGCAAACGGCACAGGCGATCCTCACCACCAACCGGGGCAACACCGCTGCGTCGCGATTCGAACCGGTGATCGTCACGCCATCGTTGGCAGCGTTGGTGGCCAGCGGGCAGGGCCGTGGCGTGGACCTGACCGATGTCGTGCTGGATGGCGCCAGCGCCGTGGGGGTGGACTTCACCGGCGCGCGCTTTAGCGGTGCCAGCCTGCAAGGCGCGGACTTGTCCAAATGCCTGCTGGGCGATGCCGATCTGCGTGGTACCCGGCTGAACGGGGTGTTGTTCGACGGCGCCTTGCTGGACCGCGCCAACCTTTCTGGCGCGACCCTTGGCGCACCCGGCTGGGGTGCGCCGCGCAGTGCCCGGGAGATCGACCTGAGTCATTGCCGGGCCAGGGGGGCGATCCTCGGCAGTCCGTCGGCCCGCCTCGACTGCACCCAAGCCAACCTCGGCGCTGGCGATTTCAGCCAGGCCGACCTGAGCGGCCTGCAACTTACCGGGGCCCGGCTGACCGATGCTCGCCTGGAGGGCTGTTGTCTGGAGGGCGCGATGCTGGACGGCGCCGACCTGAGGAATGTCTTCGCACTGCGGGCGAACCTGCGCAAGTGCTCGCTGAAAAACATCCTGGGCAGCAATGCCAACTTCACCGCGGCGGATTTTTCCGCCGCCGACCTGAGCCAGGCGCATCTGGATGCCAAGGTTCATCAGGCCGGCTCTGAGCCCTGGCGTCCGGCAGTCTTGCACCGGGCCATCTGCATTGGCACCCGGGCATCCGGTGCCCACCTGGCCGGCGCCGACCTGCGTGGTGTGCAATGGTGTGGCGCCGGGGCCACCCTCGATCACGCCGACCTGGAAGGGGCGGTACTCTCCGGCAGCCTGCTGGTGTCGCTGGATCTGTCTCAGGCTTTTCTGAACGGCGCCGACCTGAGCGACAGCGTGCTGGTGAATGCGCGGATCGCCGGTTGTACCGTACTGGCGGACGGCTCGGCGCGTAGCCTGTCCCTGGAGGGCGCACAGATCCAGGGCGTCGATTTCAGCGGTAGCGTCCTCGGAGGTGCCCTGCTAGTGGGTGCCGGTGTTGCGCTGGAGCAGGGGGTGCCCTTGTTCAGCTTGCCGTTATCGGTGTGGGAGGAGCTTGGTTGCGAAGGTATTGCCGGGCTAGCCCCCTTGTTCGCCCAGGCGGGTTATCCACTGGGGGCCGCACCCACCCTTGACCTGGACCGCCAGTGGCGGATCGACAATGCCGGCGACCTCGATCCGAGCCACCCTCGGGCCTACTCGGTGCGCTGGATTCGCGGGCAACTGGAGGTGTTCGATGCGTCGGGAGCGCTGGGGCATCTGTTCAGCCTGTCCGACTGGGCGTCCTTCAGCCTGGACGGACAGCACCCGGATGGATCGCTGATTTCCGCGTTTGAGAGGGCTGGCTATGGGCTCTGCGCTGGTGCCAGCATCGACCAGGCCGATGACCCGCGACTGCGGCCGGCAGCAGATGCGGGTATTCTCGGTGCATTCGGCTATGCCTCGTTTCGCCTTGCCCGGCGCGAACAGGGTGTGCAGGTGTTCGGCATGGCGCCGTTGCTGATGCGCGATTGGCCGGTTTATTCCGTCGGCGTGGCGTTCAAGGCGACCGCCAACCTGGCCGCCGCGATGTCGCCGGACAGCCTCGGCCCGGCGGGTTATCCGCGGCGCTGGCTGAACGCTGACGGCCTTGATGCCGAGGGATTCTTTACGGCGTGAGTCTCACGGGGAATGGGTGAATGCAGTTAGACATTCAGGCTTGAGCAAAGGGGTGCAAGCATGAAATGGCAAATCCGCCAGGCTGTCTTGAACGATATTGAACAGTTGGTGAGCCTGGACCCCATAGCTGCCAAGGAAGTTGGCCGCCGGGTACAAATCGAACAGGCAGTAGCTACTCACGAATGCTGGGTGGCCTGTGCGGCAGATGATCCCCTTGTTCCCATCGGCTACGGCTGCTTGGATAAGCGCTTTTTCGGGGAGTGGTTTATCTCGCTGGTGGTCGTCTCGGACGCTCACCGGCGTTCGGGGGCCGGCAGGCAAATCGTTGCTCACCTGGAAGCGTGCACCGCTAGCAAGAGGATCTTCACTTCAACCAACAGGTCCAATTCACCGATGCGGCAATTGTTGGAACAGCTTGGGTACCAGCGCAGCGGCAAGATAGAGAACCTTGATCTGGATGATTCGGAGCTGATCTTTGTGAAGTTTTTGGATTAGCCCACTATCCTGGGCTTATCCGTCCTGGGCTTATCCGTTTCATGTGGGGCTGCTGCCGGCGCCTTCCGCCTTTACGGCGGG
>NZ_JAMDGY010000070.1 GCF_028656955.1 Pseudomonas fontis | reverse complement strand
ACCAACAGTATCACCCGACGCGAATTTCGTTGTCTAGACGCGCAACGCCAGACGTGGCGCGGCCTGCGCGCCGGTCGGCCTAGCTGATTCCCGCTCGCAGAACAAAACCACCCCGACGCGGGTTTTCAGCCCGTCGCAGCACGCCCGGACGACCCAAATCAGCCGACGACAAAAAGGCCCCTGGCGGTTCGGTGGCGAAGCCATCGGACCGCCAGGGGCCAACAAGCGCAGCGCGTTAGGCTTCGGGGTTCAAAGGGGTTTCCCCTTTGGTACGGTCGATTGGTTACGAATGGCGCAGCTCATTTGTAAACAGTCGGTAACGTGCCTCACCAAATTACCCGCAGGCTCTGCGTTCAAGGGATTCTCTCTAAATCTCTCTAAGTCGCTCTAAGTCGCTCTAAGTCGCTCTAAATTGATCTGATTTTCTCTAGTTTGCACTAATCGAAAAGCTCGCCTCCCTACAAAACGCTAATCCAACGGGGTATCGGGGCGCAGCCCTGATCAGGGTTTTGTGGCCACCGACTGCGTGCAGGCGGTGGCCACAAAACATTTCCTGTCCGGCATTTGCATCTGCTCCGATAGCCCCCTGACAACCTGTTCAGGTGTTTATCGCTCGACTCGTAGAGGCGGCTTTTCGGGATTCAAAGGGCTCCCCTTTGGCACCGGATGTATACATCCATAGCGTGCCTGTATTTTTCGCCGTTGCTTGAGGCCGCTTCGCGGCCTACGGGGATGTCAGGTATTAGTAGGGACTTTGCGGGGTGTTTGTAGGGGATTTGTCAGGCCGCTGGGCATCTGGAGGGGACTTGCGGGGTGTTTGTCAGGCCTTTGCAGGCAAGTTGTCAGGCCAACTCGCTTTCTTCATCCGCTTCGGCGTCCAAGGCCGTCAACAGGGCTTCGACGGGGCCATCTGGCAAGGTTTCAGCTGTGGTTTCACTGGCCGAATGTTGCCGTTGCAACCGTGCCGGATGGGTGGCCGTGTGAATCTCCTTGAGCGCACGAATACTGACCTGGGTGTAAATCTGCGTGGTGTTCAGGCTGACATGGCCGAGCATGGCTTGGATGAAACGAATATCGGCGCCGTTCTCCAGCATCAGCGTGGCCATGGTGTGGCGGAACAAATGGCAACTGCCACGCTTGCCGATGTTGGCTTTTTCGATGTGTTCGCGCACCAGTTGCGTCAGGCGGTTGGGGCTAAATCCTTCGCCCTGCTGGGTCAAAAACAAGGTGCCATCGTCCTGACCCAAGACAAAATGGGGCCGCACGTCGTCGCGGTATTTGGTGATCCACGCCAAGGCCCGCTCGCCGATGGGAATCATCCGGTCTTTTTTGCCCTTGCCCTGACGAATCATCACCGTGCCGCGCTCGTAGTCGATAGCGCTCCAGCTCAAGCCAATCAGCTCCATGCGGCGCATGCCGGTGCTGTAGAGGGTTTCCAGCATGGCACGGTCGCGGATGCCGGTCGGGGTTTGGGTGTCCGGCACATTGAGGATACGTTCGGCTTCGTCGCTGCTGAGGATATGTTTCGGCAAGCGCTGCTCCATCCTCGGTAGATCAAGGTCAGAAGCCGGGTTGTACAAGATGCGGTTGGTTTTGGTCAGCCACTTGAACCACACCCGAATCGGCGTGATGCGCACCGTTTGGCTGCGGGCCGACAGCGCTTCGCCGTCGGCTTTTCGGTAGAGAAAAAGATGACGCTGGTAGCGCTCTAAAATCGGCCGGGTGATTTCTTGCGGCCGGGTCAAACCCCGCTCGTCACACCAACGGATAAACGCAATCAGCAGGTGTTCGCGGTTGCCCACGG
>NZ_JAMDGY010000069.1 GCF_028656955.1 Pseudomonas fontis | reverse complement strand
GCGCCGCTTTTGGGAGCCCTACGGACTCCAGCGCAGCCTGACGGCAGCGGCTACACCTGACGCCCAGCCAAGTGTGCTACTTGCGCGCAGCCTCCCACGATTTCAGCAGCTCGTTGTAGCTCACCGTTTCACCCTGCGGCTTTTCATTCGCCAGCTTCGGCTTTGGCGCACCCGGCTGGTCGAACCAATACTGCGCATCACGCTCCGGGTTCATCTTCGGCGCACACACGGCCTGCGCCTTGGAACGCTCAAGCCGCGCCATGATCGCGTCCTGGTCCTTGGCCAGCCCGTCCAGTGCCTGTTGCGGGGTCTTTTCACCGCTCGCCGCTTCGGCAATATGGCTCCACCACAGTTGCGCCAAACGTGGATAGTCCGGCACGTTGGTGCCGGTCGGCGTCCACTGCACCCGCGCCGGGCTGCGGTAGAACTCCACCAGCCCACCCAACTTCGGCGCCAGGTCGGTCATGGCCTGCGAGTTGATGTCCGATTCACGAATCGGCGTCAGCCCGACAATGGTCTTCTTCAACGACACCGACTTGGAGGTCACGAACTGCGCATACAGCCACGCCGCCAGCTTCTGCTTCTCCGGCGTCGACTTGAGGAAGGTCCAGGAACCGGTGTCCTGATAGCCGAGCTTCATCCCCTCCTCCCAGTACGGCCCCTTCGGCGACGGCGCCATCCGCCACTTCGGCGTACCGTCGGCATTCACCACCGGCAGCCCTGGCTTGATCATGTCGGCGGTAAACGCGGTGTACCAGAAGATCTGCTGGGCAATGTTGCCCTGCGACGGCACCGGCCCCGACTCGGAGAAGGTCATGCCCTGAGCCTCGGGCGGCGCGTAGGCTTTCATCCAGTCGACGTATTTCTGCGTTGCAAACACTGCAGCCGGGCCGTTGGTGTCGCCACCGCGGGTCACGCTGGAGCCGACCGGGTGGCAATCCTCGACACGAATCCCCCATTCATCCACCGGCAAACCGTTGGGCAGGCCCTTGTCGCCGCCACCGGCCATGGAGAACCAGGCATCGGTGAAGCGCCAGCCCAGCGACGGGTCTTTCTTGCCGTAGTCCATGTGCCCATAGACACGCTTGCCGTCGATCTCCTTGACGTCCTCGCTGAAGAACTTGGCGATGTCTTCATAGGCCGACCAGTTCACCGGCACGCCCAGCTCATAGCCGTATTTTTCCTTGAACTTGGCCTTGAGCTCAGGGCGCTCGAACCAGTCGGCCCGGAACCAGTACAGGTTGGCGAACTGCTGGTCAGGCAACTGGTAGATCTTGCCGTCCGGCGCAGTGGTGAACGAGATGCCGATGAAGTCCTTGATGTCCAGGGTCGGCGAGGTGAAGTCCTTGCCTTCGTTGGCCATCAGGTCGGTGATCGATTCGGTCTTGCCGTAGCGAAAGTGCGTACCGATCAGGTCCGAGTCATTGACCCAGCCATCGTAGATGTTCTTGTCCGACTGCATCTGCGTCTGCAGCTTCTCCACCACATCGCCTTCCTGCAACAGGTCGTGGGTCAGCTTGATCCCGGTGATTTCGCTAAAGGCCTTGGCCAGCACCTTGGATTCATACTCGTGGGTGGTCAGGGTTTCCGACACCACGTTGATCTTCATGCCGCGAAACGGCTCGGAGGCCTTGATGAACCACTTCATCTCGGCCATCTGCTGCTCGGCCGTCAGGGTCGACGGCTTGAACTCGCTATCGACCCACTTTTTCGCCGCATCCTCATAGGCGTCCGCCCAGGCATTGGCACTGAGCGTGCCGAGCACCAGCAAGGCGCCCAGGGTCAAGCCATGTCGCCGGTTCTTGTTGTTGTCGAACATAGTCATCTCCCGTTTGAACATTGACAGAGCGCCGCACACCGCCGGCTAACCCCAGCGCAACACCACCAACAGCCAGGCCAGCGACAGCAGCGAGGCCACCCACAGGTTCCAGTCGGTCAGCCCGATCACCACCAGGTGCAGGTAGGCGCTGACCAGCAGCCCGATGAACAACCGATCACCGCGTGTGGTGACGATCGGCAGAAAGCCCCGGCGCTCGGCGCAGGGGCGACGCAGTTCCAGCACCGTCATGCCCATCAGCATCACCGCAATGGCTGCGAAGAACAGCGCCGTGGGCAGGGTCCAGGCCATCCATTCCATAGCGTGCTCCTTCAGACCCGGCCCAGGGCAAAGCCCTTGGCCACGTGGTTGCGGACAAACCAGATCACCAGCATGCCCGGAATGATGGTCAGCACCCCCGCCGCCGCCAGCACCCCCCAGTCGATCCCGGAGGCGGAAACCGTGCGGGTCATGACGGCGGCAATCGGCTTGGCATTCACCGAGGTCAGGGTGCGCGCCAGCAGCAGCTCGACCCAGGAAAACATGAAGCAGAAGAACGCCGTGACACCGATGCCCGAGGCAATCAGCGGGACGAAAATCTTCACGAAGAAGCGCGGGAAGCTATAGCCGTCGATATACGCCGTCTCGTCGATTTCCTTCGGCACCCCAGACATGAAACCCTCGAGAATCCACACCGCCAACGGCACGTTGAACAAGCAATGGGCCAGGGCCACGGCAATGTGCGTATCGAACAGGCCAATGGACGAATACAGCTGGAAAAACGGCAGCAGGAACACTGCCGGTGGCGCCATGCGGTTGGTCAGCAGCCAGAAGAACAGGTGCTTGTCGCCGAGGAAACGGTAGCGGGAGAAGGCATAGGCCGCCGGCAACGCCACGCTCAGGGAGATCACCGTGTTCAGGCACACGTAGTACAGCGAATTGATGTAGCCGCTGTACCAGCTGGGGTCGGTGAAGATCACCCGGTAGTTGTCCAGGGTGAACTGCTGCGGCCACAAGGTCAGGCCGCCAAGGATCTCGGTGTTGCTCTTGAACGACATGTTCAGCAGCCAGTAGATCGGCACCAGCAGGAACAGGATGTAGATCAGCAGCGGGACCGTCTTGCGCAGGTTCATGGGCCGTCCCCTACTGTTTGTCGGTGTGGGTCATGGCGGTATAGAACAGCCACGACACCAGCAGGATGATCAGGAAGTAGATCAGCGAGAACGCCGCCGCCGGGCCCAGGTCGAACTGGCCCACGGCCATTTGCGTGAGGGTCTGGCTGAGGAAGGTGGTGGCGTTGCCCGGCCCGCCACCGGTAAGCACGAACGGCTCGGTATAGATCATGAAGCTGTCCATGAAGCGCAGCATCACCGCGATCAGCAGCACGCTCTTCATCTTCGGCAGCTGGATATGGCGGAACACCGCCCAGGCCGAGGCGCGGTCGATACGCGCGGCCTGGTAATAGACATCGGGGATGGCGCGCAGGCCGGAATAACACAGCAGCGCGACCAGTGACGTCCAGTGCCAGACGTCCATCACCAGCACCGTGACCCAGGCATCCATGGTGTTGCTGGCATAGTTGTAGTTGATGCCCAGTTGGTTGAGCGATGCACCGAGCAGGCCGATGTCGGCGCGGCCGAAGATCTGCCAGATGGTGCCGACCACGTTCCACGGGATCAGCAGCGGAATGGCCATGACGATCAGGCACAGCGACGACCAGCGCCCCTTGGCCGGCATGGTCAGGGCGATGGCAATGCCCAGCGGGATCTCGATCAGCAGCACGCAGGCGGAATAGATGAACTGGCGCAACAACGAGTCGTGCAGGCGCGGGTCCTGCAACACCTGGCGGTACCAGTCGGCGCCGACGAAGTAGCGGCTGGACTGGTCGAAGATGTCCTGCACCGAGTAGTTGACCACGGTCATCATCGGGATCACGGCGCTGAAGGCCACCAGCAGGAACACCGGCAGCACCAGCCACCAGGCCTTGTTGTTCTTGACCTTGTTCATGGCCCGACCTCCACCAGCACATCGTCGGCGTAGAGCATCAGCCACTGCGCCGGGAAGCTGATCCACGCCTGCACTTCGGGCACTGCGCGGTCCTCACCCAAACGCACCTTCAGCCGCACGCCGTCGAGCTCAAGGGTAAGGATCTTGTAGGTGCCGAGGTCCTCGACGTCCACCACCCGCGCGCTGTACCCCTCGTCCAGCGGTTCGTCCCAGACCTGGACGAATTCAGGGCGGATACCAATCTGCAAACGCGCGCCGGCCAGGTGTTCGACATGGGCCTGCAGCTCGCTCGACAGTGGCAGGTGCGTCGCGCCAAAACCGACTCCGCCCGGCTGTGCCTGCACCGGGATCAGGTTCATCCCGGGGCTGCCAATGAAGTAGCCGACAAAGGTGTGCCGGGGCCGCTCGAACAACTCGCGCGGGGTGCCGAACTGGACGATCTGCCCGCCATACATCACCGCGATCTTGTCGGCGAAGGTCGAGGCCTCCAGCTGATCGTGGGTGACGTAGATCATGGTCAGGTTGAACTGCTCGTGGATCTGCTTGAGCTTGCGCCGCAGCTTCCACTTCAGGTGCGGGTCGATCACCGTCAGCGGCTCGTCGAAGAGAATCGCCGAGACATCGTCACGCACCAGGCCCCGGCCCATGGAGACCTTCTGCTTCTCGTCGGCGCTGAGGTTGCGCGCCTTCTTGTGCAGCAGCGTACCGAGGTCCAGCACTTCGGCGATCTCTTCGACCTTGGCCTTGACCCGTGCTTCATCCAGCCCCTGATTGCGCAGCGGGAAAGCGAGATTGTCGAACACCGTCATGGTGTCGTAGACCACCGGGAACTGGAACACCTGGGCGATATTGCGCGCCTGCGGCGAAAGGTCGTTCACCGCCTTGCCGTCGAACAGCACCTGCCCATGGGACGGGCTGAGCAGGCCGGAAATGATATTGAGCAAGGTCGACTTGCCACAGCCCGACGGCCCGAGCAGCGCATAGGCACCGCCCTGCTCCCAGACATGGTCGAGTTCGCGCAAGGCGTAGTCCTCGGCGCCCCCCGGCGTGCGGCTGTAGCTGTGGGCGAGGTGTTGCAGGCGGATCTCGGCCATCAGGCAACCCTCGCTTCACGGATACCCGGCGCCTGGATCAGTTGCCCGGCGGGGTCGAAGACGAACAGTTTGTGGGTGGGGATATAGATGCGGATCGGCGCATCCACGCCGTACTCGTGTACACCCGGCAGGTGCAGGATCAGGCTGAAGTGCTCGTTGCGCACATGCAGGAAGGTTTCCGAACCGCTGATCTCCGCCACCTGTACCTGCACGGCAAGCTCCAGGTCATCATCATTGGAGGGCACCAGGCTGATATGGCTGGGGCGTACGCCAAAACGATAGTCGCCATCGCCGATACGCCGCAGGTCGGCGTTCATGGCGAAGTGCACGGCGCCGGCGAAGCTCACTTCATTGCCGGCAATACGCCCGGGCATCAGGTTGATCGGCGGCTCGGAGAACAGCTCGGCCGCCAGCACCGTGCGCGGCTGGTGATAGACCTGCGGCGTCGGCCCGCTCTGCACCACCCGGCCTTCGTGGAGGATGGTGGTGGTGCCGCCCAGGGCCAGCGCTTCGTTGGGTTCGGTGGTGGCGTACACCGCAATGCAGTGGCGCGCGGCAAACAGCTCGCGCATCTCCTGGCGTAGCTCTTCGCGCAACTTGTAGTCGAGGTTCACCAGCGGCTCGTCGAACAGGATCAACTCGGCATCCTTGACCAGCGCCCGGGCCATGGCCGTGCGTTGCTGCTGACCACCCGACAGTTCCAGCGGGTAGCGCGCCAGGAAGGGCTCGATACGCAGCATCTTCGCCGTCTCGCGCACCTTGCGCTGCACCTCTTCTTCCGCCACCCGCGCCTGGCGCAAGGGCGAGGCGATGTTCTCGAATACGCTCATGGTCGGGTAGTTGATGAACTGCTGATAGACCATCGACACGTTGCGCTGGCGCACCGGGCGGCCCGTGACGTCTTCGCCGTTCATCAGCACGCGGCCGTGGTCCGGGCGGTCGAGGCCGGCCATCAGGCGCATCAGGCTGGTTTTGCCGGACAGGGTCCGGCCGAGCAGCACGTTGAACGAGCCGGGCTCGAAGCGCAGGCTGGCCTCGGCAATGAATACCTGGGTGTCGACGGTACGGCTGACATGCTCGAGCACAAGCGACATGGCGCAACCTTCTTGTTGTTATGCGACAGGTGCTCGAACAGAGCCAGATTCGTGCCAGCCCTCACCTTTGCGGGCAAGCCCTTGAACGGGCTGAAATTTTCACAGGACGCCGGTGTGCGAGGGTTCAGCACTGAACAGAAATGAACAACTTTCGCTGAACAACTGAACACCCTCACGTTGACAATGAACAGGACTGGACAACACTGGAGAAACGCTGGCGGCGTGCTACAGGCCGCATAAAAACAACAACACAGCTCTGCACAGGACGGGCCCATGGCCGCATCCGCCTCACCCCATGCCCAATTGATCCAGGCCTCCTGGGCCCGCTGCCGAGCCTTCGGCCTTGAGCATCAATCGCTGCCCAGTTTCGGCGAGCCGGACGCCGCCCAGGTACGTGCCCTGCTGGAACGCCAGCACGGGTTGCTGCGCACCACCCGCGACGAGGTGCTGCCCTCCTTCGCCCACCTGCTCGGCCACTCCAGCTACCTGATCATGCTCAGCGATGCCGAGGGCCAACTGCTCGACAGCTGGGGCACCCGGCGCTTCGTCGACCCGCGCCAGGGCCGAGGTTTCGAGCCGGGGGCGCGCTGGCTGGAGCAAGGGGTGGGCACCAATGCCATCGGCACCGCGCTGGCCTGCCGGCAGGCGGTGCATGTCGGCCATGACGAGCACTTTCTCAAGCTCAACCGCTTCATGGCAGGCGCGGCCGCGCCGCTGTACGACGCCGAGCGACACCTGATCGGGGTGCTGGACGTCTCCAGCGACAGTTACCTGCCCTCCTCGCAGACCCTGGGGCTGGTGCGGATGATGAGCCAGAGCCTGGAGAACCGGCTGATCCTCGAAGGCTATGCCGGGCACTGCTGGCAACTGAGCTTCAACACCGGGCCGAACAGCCTCGACAGCCAATGGGCCGGGCTACTGCTGTTCGATGCCAGCGGCCAGGTGGTCGCGGCCAACCGCCGCGCCGACAGCTTGTTGGGCAAGAGCCCGTTGCATGGGCAGATCGAGGAATTGCTGCAAACGCCGCTGACGCAATTGCTCGCGCAGCCGCTGGCACTGCCGTTTGCCATGCATGTCGCTGGGCGCAACCGCTTTCATTGCGAGCTCAAGGCGCCGCACGCCGAACCGCTCGCCCGGCCCCGTGCGGTGCAGGCCGAGATCGACCCGCGTGTCGGCAAGGCGCTGCAGCAGGCCGGGCTATTGCTGGAGAAAGACATCCCGCTGCTGATCCACGGCGAGACCGGCGTCGGCAAGGAGGTCTTCGTCAACGCCCTGCACCAGGCCAGCAGCCGTGCCGGGCAGCCGCTGGTGGCGGTGAACTGTGCGTCCATCCCTGCCGAATTGGTGGAGTCGGAGCTGTTCGGCTATGAGAAAGGTGCGTTTACCGGGGCCCACCATAAAGGCAACCCGGGGCTGATCCGCAAGGCCGACCAAGGCGTGCTGTTTCTCGACGAGATTGGCGATATGCCGCTGGCGACCCAGGCACGCCTGCTGCGTTTTCTACAGGATCGCCGGGTTCAGCCGCTGGGCGGTGGTGAGCCGATTGCCGTGGATATCCGGGTGGTCTCGGCGACCAATCAGGATTTGCAGGCCCAGGTGCGCGCCGGGTTGTTCCGCCAGGATCTTTATTACCGGATCGCCGGCCTGAGCCTGACACTGCCGCCGCTGCGCGAACGCAGTGATCGGCGTGCACTGATCGAGCAACTGTGCCAGCGCTATCGTGAGCCGGGGCAGCCGACGGAGCTGAGCGCGAAAGTGCTGGAGCTGTTGATGCGCCATCCGTGGCCGGGGAATCTTCGGCAGATGGCCAGTGTGTTGCAGGTCGCCTTGGCTTTGGCCGGGGAACGCGGGGTGGCGTTGGAGCATCTGCCGGACAGTTTTTATGCCGAGCTGCCGGGCAGTGAGGCGATACCCGTGGCGGTGGATGAAGGCCTTGAGGATCAACTGCGCGCGGCGGATGGCAATGTCTCGCAGCTGGCGCGCCAGCTGGGGGTGAGCCGGACCACACTGTACAAGCGCTTGCGCAGCCTTTAAGAGCATCGCCGGCAAGGCCGGCTCCCACAGTCTAATCAAGGTGCCCACAGATCATGTGGGAGCCGGCTTTGCCGGCGATGAGGCCCTCAAAAACACCTTGCCCACCCCGCACAGCCGATTCCGCTGCCAAACACCTCTTTTCAGCTTTCCCCGCTGAGCGCCCTACACCCTTCAGCCGGGATTTCACCCTCACTGCACGGACAATAAGCACACCGCCAACCCCGGATGCGTGCGCCCATGCAAACAACAAATACAGTCTTGATGATCCGCCCGGCGCGGTTCGCCTTCAACCCGGACACCGCCCTCAACAACCGATTCCAGCAAGCGCTGCTCGACCCCGAGCAGGCACAGCATAAAGCGCTGGAAGAATTCGACGGCTATGTCGATACCCTGCGCCAGCACGGCGTCGACGTGATGGTGGTGCAGGACACCCCAGCCCCGCACACCCCCGACTCGATCTTCCCCAACAACTGGTGGAGTAGCCACGCCGACGGCAGCCTGGTGCTCTACCCGATGGAAGGCCAGAACCGCCGGCTGGAACGTGACAAAGGCGTACTCCAGGTGCTGCGCGAACGCTTCGACATTCGCCAGACCATCGACCTGAGCCCGCTCGAACAGCAGAGCATGTACCTCGAAGGCACCGGCAGCATGGTCCTCGATCGCGAACACCGGATCAGCTACGCCTGCCACTCCGGGCGCACCCACACCGAGGCCCTGCGCCAGTTCGCCGACCAGCTCGACTACCGCCTGTGCGTGTTCCACGCCGTCGACCGGCACAACGCGCCGATCTACCACAGCAACGTGATGATGAGCGTCGGCCGCGGCCTCTCGGTGGTGTGCCTGCAAGCGGTGCCCGACGCCGCCGAGCGCCACACCCTGGAACACCGCCTGCGCGACAGCGGCAAGGACATCCTGGCGCTGGACTTCGAACAGCTCGAAGGCTTCGCCGGGAACATGCTGGAAATCCACGACAAGCATGGCCAGCCACTGCTGGTGATGTCACGCAGCGCCTGGCGCTCGCTACGCCCCGAACAGCGCCAGCACGTCGAGCAGCACAGCCATCCGGTGGTGGTGAACATCGACCATATCGAACGCATCGGTGGTGGCAGCGCGCGCTGCATGCTCGCCGAAGTCCACTT
Organism: Pseudomonas fontis; assembly: GCF_028656955.1. GTDB lineage: Bacteria > Pseudomonadota > Gammaproteobacteria > Pseudomonadales > Pseudomonadaceae > Aquipseudomonas > Aquipseudomonas fontis. Next base: position 77,364 of record NZ_JAMDGY010000069.1, on the reverse strand, counting down.
GCCCCGTCGCCACTAATTCGCCTACAACAAGGAGCGCCACCATGACCCGTTACCTCGACGTCACCGACCTCAGCCGCCTGGTCAACACCAAGGGCCTGGGCAACTGCCTGAGCGAAATGGCCGAGTACATCCGCGAGGACTACCTGCGCTGGCACGACTTCGAAAAATGCCCGCGCCTGGCCAACCATTCGCCCGATGGCGTGATCGAGCTGATGCCGGTGTCCGACGCCAACCTGTATGCCTTCAAGTACGTCAACGGCCACCCGAAGAACACCCAGCGCGGCATGCTCACGGTAATGGCCTTTGGCGCCCTGGGCGATGTCGACACTGGCGCTCCAGTGCTGCTCAGCGAAATGACCCTGACCACCGCGATCCGCACCGCCGCCACCTCGGCGCTGGCCGCACGCTACCTGGCACGCCCCGACAGCCGCAGCATGGCGCTGATCGGCAACGGTTCGCAAAGCGAGTTCCAGGCGCTGGCCTTCCACGCACTGCTGGGCATCGATGAAATCCGCCTGTACGACCTCGACCCGCAAGCCACTGCCAAGCTCGCCGCCAACCTCGCCGCCTACCCGGCCATTCGCGTGGTGCGCACCGACTCGGTGGCCGAAGCGGTACGCGGCGCCGATATCGTCACCACGGTCACCGCCGACAAGGCCTACGCGACCATCCTCACCCCGGAAATGATCGAGCCTGGCATGCACCTGAACGCCGTCGGCGGCGACTGCCCGGGCAAGACCGAGCTGCACCGCGACATCGTCGAGCGTGCGCGGGTAATCGTCGAGTACGAACCGCAAAGCCGCATCGAAGGCGAAATCCAGCAGATGCCGGCCGACTCGCCAACCACCGAGTTCTGGCAAGTGGTCAACGGCCAGGCCGCTGGCCGCGAAAATGACGCGCAGGTGACCCTGTTCGACTCCGTCGGTTTCGCCCTGGAAGACTACTCCGCGCTGCGCTACGTGCTGGATGTGGCCAAGGTGCTGGAGATCGGCCACGAGATCAATCTGGTGCCTGACCTGAAGGACCCGAAAGACCTCTTCGCCCTGCTGCAACCACCGGTTGCGGACCTGCAAAAAAAGCGCGCCTGACACCCCGCCGACCGGCCGCGCAACAGCCGCGGCAGGTCGGATTCTGCTGCCACAAAGCCTAAACAGGAGGTAACTCAGCCGATTCCGCTGCACACACAGCGTTTACAGCAAAATCCGGTAGCCAGCGCCGGTACAAACGACACAAAAAATCCGCTGCCTTCACGCATTCTGAGCCCCGACCGAACAGTCACAAAAGTTCGGCAACCAGCCTACGAAGCGTTCACTGCCCTACATCAACTACAAAACAAAGGGATTACTCACATGACTTCGCTGCGAAAAATCCTCAGCGTGCTGCTCCTGCCGTTGTGCGCGAGCACGGTCCAGGCCCAGGAATGGAAAGAGATCCGTTTTGGCGTCTACCCCGAATACCCCCCTTTCGAATCCGTCGCCGCCGATGGCAGCCTGCAAGGCTTCGACATCGAGCTGGGCAACGCCATCTGCGAGAAACTGCAGGTCAAGTGCACCTGGGTGCATAACGAATTCGACGGCATGATCCCGGCCCTGCGCGCACGCAAGTTCGACGCGATCATGTCGTCGATGGCCGTGACCCCGGCCCGGCAGAAACAGATCGAGTTCAGCGACCGCCTGTTCCTCAGCCCAACCTCGATCATCACCCGCAAAGGTGCCGATTTCGGCGACACCCCCGAATCGCTCAAGGGCAAGCAGGTCGGCGTGCTGCAAGGCTCGCTGCAGGAAGCCTATGCCCGCGCCAAGCTGGCGCCGCTGGGGGCCCAGGTCAAGGCCTACCAAGCACAAGACCAGAACTACGCCGACCTCATGAACGGTCGTCTCGACGCGACGCTGACCGACAAGCTCGAAGCCCAGCTGAACTTCCTCAGCAAGCCTGAAGGCGCCGAGTTCAAGACCGGCCCGGCGATCAAGGACCCGACCCTGCCCCTGGACATCGCCATGGGCCTGCGCAAGAACGACGGCGAACTCAAGGCCCTGCTCAACAAGGGCATCGCCGAAGTGTTGGCCGACGGCACCTTCGCCAAGATCCAGCGCAAGTACGTCGGCGACCTGGATATCTACAACGAGTAAGCCGTGCCCGCGCGGCCGGGCCTGAGGGCGCCGGCCGCCACACGTTCCGCTGCTACGTCCTACCGAGAGCTTTCCCGTGAACGACTTCCTTCACTCGACCGGCTTGCAGGCCCTGAGCTTGCAGGGCTTCGGCCCGCTGTTGGCGCAAGGGACCTGGATGACCCTGAAACTGGCGCTGTTGTCGCTGCTGCTGAGCCTGGCCCTGGGCCTGGTTGGCGCCAGCGCCAAGCTGTCGTCGCTGCGCCTGTTGCGCCTGCCCGCGACCCTCTACACCACGCTGATCCGCAGTGTCCCGGACCTGGTGCTGATCCTGCTGATCTTCTACACCCTGCAATTGTGGCTCAACGATTTCACCGAGCTGCTTGGCTGGGGCTACTTTGAAATCGACCCGTTCACCGCCGGGGTGATGACCCTGGGCTTCATCTATGGCGCCTACTTCACCGAGAACTTTCGCGGCGCAATCCTCAGCGTGCCGGCAGGCCAGCTGGAAGCTGCCACGGCCTACGGGCTCAGCCGGGTACAGCGGTTTCGGCTGGTGCTGTTCCCGCAGCTGATGCGCTTCGCCCTGCCGGGGCTGGGCAATAACTGGCTGGTGCTGCTCAAGTCCACCGCGCTGGTGTCGATCATTGGCCTGGCCGACCTGGTCAAGGCGGCGCAGAACGCCGGCAAGACCACCAACAACACCCTGTACTTCCTGATCATCGCGGCGCTGGTGTACCTGGTGATCACCAGCCTGTCCAACCGCCTGCTCAAGAAGCTGGAGCGCCGCTACAACACCGGCATCAAGGGGCTGACCTCATGATCGAACTGCTTCAGGAATACGGCTCGGCCTACCTCTATAGCGACGGTGGCGGGTTGTCGGGACTGGCCATGACCTTGTGGCTGTTCATCATCACCATGCTGCTGGGCTTCTGCCTGTCCCTGCCGCTGGCACTCGCGCGCGTCTCGCGCCAGGTGTGGCTGCGCTGGCCGGTGGAGCTCTATACCTACCTGTTTCGCGGTACGCCGCTCTATATCCAGTTGCTGATCTGCTACACCGGGCTGTACGGCCTGGAGGTGGTGCGCGATCACGCCCTGCTCGACCAGTTCTTCCGCAATGCGCTGAACTGCACGCTGCTGGCCTTCGTGCTGAACACCTGTGCCTACACCGTGGAAATCTTCGCCGGGGCGATCCGCAATATCCCCCATGGCGAGATCGAGGCGGCCCAGGCCTACGGCCTGCACGGCTGGCGGCTGAACCTGTTCGTGATCCTGCCGGCGGCGTTGCGGCGCTCGATTCCGGCCTACAGCAACGAACTGATCCTGATGCTGCACGCCACCTCGCTGGCCTTCACCGCCACCATCGCCGACATCCTCAAGGTGGCCCGCGATGCCAACGCCGCGACCTTCCTGACCTTCCAGGCCTTTGGTGTCGCGGCCCTGCTGTACATGTTGCTGTCCTTCGCACTGGTCGGGGCGTTCCGCCTGGCCGAACGTCGCTGGATGCGTTTTCTTGTTCCTGCCAGAGGCTAACCCATGACCCTTTCCGCACCAGCCTTGTCGATCCACGACAGCCCTACGCAGCGCGCGGTGGCCGCCCCCAACACGGCCGCGATCAAGCTCACCGTCGAAGCCCTGCATAAAAGCTACGGCGACCATGAAGTGCTCAAGGGTGTTTCGTTGCAGGCACGCAAGGGCGATGTGATCAGCCTGATCGGCGCCAGCGGCTCGGGCAAGAGCACCTTCCTGCGCTGCATCAACTTCCTTGAGCAACCTGATGCCGGCAGCATCACCCTGGACGAGCAGACCATCGAAATGCGCCAGGGCCGTGCCGGCGCCCGCGCGCCGCACCCGGCGCAGCTGCAGAACCTGCGCACACGCCTGGCAATGGTGTTCCAGCACTTCAACCTGTGGAGCCACATGACCGTGCTGGAGAACATCTGCCTGGCGCCACGCCGTGTGCTGGGGGTGAGCGCGCAGGAAGCCGAGGCGCGCGCCCGTGCCTACCTGGACAAGGTCGGCCTGCCATCGCGTGCGGCCGACCAGTACCCGGCGTTCCTTTCCGGCGGCCAGCAGCAGCGCGTGGCGATTGCCCGGGCGCTGGCGATGGAGCCGGAAATCATCCTGTTTGACGAGCCGACGTCGGCGCTCGACCCGGAGTTGGTCGGCGAGGTGCTCAAGGTGATACAGACGCTGGCCGAGGAAGGCCGTACCATGCTCATGGTCACCCATGAAATGGGCTTTGCCCGCCAGGTGTCCAGCCAGGTGCTGTTTTTGCACCAGGGCCGGGTCGAGGAACAAGGAAGTGCAGAGATCCTCGACCAGCCGCAGAGCGACCGCCTGCGGCAATTCCTTTCCAACCGTTTGAAGTGAATCAACGTCATCATGGATATCAAGGCCAACAGTTCCCACGCTACCCCGCCGCTGGACCGGATCGACGAAGCGATCATCGACGTGCTGCGCCACAACGGGCGCATCACCTACGAGAAGCTCTCGTCACTGGTGCACCTGACGCCCAGGCCATGCCTGGAGCGGGTGCGCAAGCTGGAGCGGCGCGGGGTGATTCGCGGCTACGGCGCGATCATCGATGTCCAGATGGTCTCGCCGGGGTTGTCGCTGCTGGTGCTGGTGGCCTTGTCGAACCAGAGCGGGCGAGCGGCGCAGAAGGCATTCGAAGCCTGCGTGCGGGCCTGCCCGCAGGTGTTCGAGTGCCAGCTGATCAGCGGGCATTTCGACTACAGCCTGCGCATGCGCTGCCGGGACATGGAGCACTACCGGGTGCTGACCGAGACCTGGATGAACAATGACGAGTTGCACATCGACAAGCTGGTGGCGCACCCGGAGCTGGCGGTGGTGAAAAACACCGCGCCGCAGCTCTGACGCACACACTGTCTTGCACACACCTCTGTGGGAGCCGGCGTTGCCGGCGAAGAGGCCGCCCAGGCCTCTTCAATAACGCCAGAACGACGGCGTCACCAGCACCAGCACAGTCAGAATCTCCAGCCGCCCCAGCAGCATGCCGACCGTCAGCAACCATTTGGCGGCATCCGGCAAACTCGAAAAATTGCCCGCCGGCCCGATGATCGGCCCCAGCCCCGGCCCGACGTTGCACACCGCCGTCGCCGCACCGGTCAGCGCAGTGATCCAGTCCAGCCCGATCAGCGCCAGCCCCAGGGCAATCGCCGCAATGGTGACGGTGAAGAAGAAGGAAAACGTCAGCAGCGATCGAACAATGTCCTCATCCAGCGGGTAGCCGTTGTACTTGCCGCGCACCACCGCGCGCGGATGAATCAATTGCGTCAGGCTGCTATGCAGCAACTGCCCCGCCACCTGGAAGCGGAAGATCTTCAAGCCGCCCGCCGTGGAGCCGGAGCAGCCGCCGACAAACGTCAGGTAGAAGAACAGCATCACCGAGAACGTGCCCCACAGCGTGTAGTCCCCCAGCGCCACCCCGGTGGTGGTGACCACCGACGTCACGTTGACCGCCGCAATGCGCACCGCCTCCCACCAGCCAAAAGAGCTGTTGAAATGCAGCCAGGTGCCAATGATCAACCAGTTCGCCACCAGAAAGCCGACAAAGCCGCGCACCTGGTGATCGGTGAACATGGCCAGGCGATGGCCGCGCAAGGTCGCCACATACAAGGTGAACGGCAGGCTGCCGAGCATCATCACCACCACCGCGACCCAGTGGATCGCCGGCTGCTGCCAGTGCGCCAGCGAGCTGTCCGAGGTGGAGAAGCCGCCCGTGGAAATCAGCGACATCGAATGGTTGATGGCCTCGAAGAAGCTCATGCCCGCCCACCAGAACGCCAGGCAGCCCGCCGCTGTCAGGCCCAGGTAGACCAGAAGGATGTACTTGGCTGCCACGTGCGAGCGCGGCATGAGTTTGTCGGACCAGTCCGAAGACTCGGTCTGGAACAGGCGCATGCCACCCACCCGCAGCAGCGGCAGGATGGCCACGGCCATCCCGATAAAGCCGATGCCGCCCAGCCAGTGCAGCATCGAACGCCAGATCAACAAGCCGGGCGAGGCCGTGTCGAGCCCGGTCAGCACGGTGGAGCCGGTGGTGGTGATGCCCGACATCGTCTCGAAGAACGCATCGGTGTAGCTGATGTGGCTGATGAACACCATCGGCAACGCGGCAAAGATGCACACCACCACCCAACTGGCCGTGGTCAGCATGTACATGTCACGCGGGCGCAGGTGCGCGCCCTCAGGCCGACCCGGGAGCATCAGGGCGATCCCGCTGATGGCGGTGATCAGCCCGGAACGCAGGAACGCCGACAGCCCGTCATCCTGCTCATAAACGATGAGCGTCAACAGGGGTATCAGCATGCTCACCGCCAGGGTGATGAGGAACACGCCAAGAATGAAACCGATCAACCGCAGGGCTGCGAAGGACATGAACTGACTCTGCCGGGAATGCGCCGCGCAGTATCGTTTCAGGCCTGCCGGACAGCCGTAAAGAATACGTAAAATTCTGTTTGCGGCGCGCCAGGGCCTGCCTGTCTGCACTGCGCTTGTTACCATTCAATTGGTCAGACCGGTAAAACCGATTTATCACCTTTCATCAGTAAAGCCCTTGCATTCAGGAAAATCCTGCGCCTACACTGCCCACGCACTGGACATACCGGTAAGACCACAATAATTAAGTCCGCGCCTACCCTCCCCCGGGTACGACGTCAGGACACCGACCAGAGATCCCTCCCATGCTCAAGTGGTGCTCGCGTTCGATCTTCCTCCAAGTGGTGCTCGGCCTGATGCTTGGCATCGCCTGCGGCCTGAGCTTTCCTGAAGTTTCCCTGCAACTCAAACCCCTCGGTGACGGTTTCATCAAGCTGATCAAGATGCTGATCGGCCTGATCGTGTTTTGCGTGGTGGTCAGCGGCATTTCCGGTGCCGGTGACCTGAAGAAAGTCGGGCGCATCGGCCTCAAGTCGGTGATCTACTTTGAAGTGCTGACCACCGTCGCGCTGGTACTGGGCCTGGTGTTCGCCTTCACCTCCGGCATCGGCAGTGGCGCCAACATCCACCTGGACCAGCTGTCCAGCGCCGATGCCAGCAACCTCGCCGAACGCGGCCAGCATATCCACGGCACCGCCGCGTTCCTCATGGACCTGATCCCGACCTCGGTGGTCGGTGCCTTCGCCGACAACAACATCCTGCAGGTCTTGCTGTTCTCGGTGCTGTTCGGCAGCGCGCTGAACCTGGTGGGCGAATCCGCCTCGGGTATTTCCCGGCTGATCAATGAACTGAGCCATGTGATCTTCCGCATCATGGGCATGATCGTGCGCCTGGCACCGCTGGGCGTGTTCGGCGCCATCGCCTTCACCACCAGCAAATATGGCCTGGACTCGCTGCAGCACCTGGGCGGCCTGGTGGCACTGTTCTACCTGACCTGCGCCGGTTTCGTGCTGTTGATCCTGGGCCTGGTGATGCGTGTTTCGGGGCTGCGGATCCTGCCGTTCATCAAGTACCTGCGCGAAGAGCTGACCATCGTGCTCGGCACCGCCTCCTCCGATGCCGTGCTGCCACAGATCATGCGCAAGCTTGAACACCTGGGCATCGGCAGTTCCACCGTCGGGTTGGTGATTCCGACCGGCTATTCCTTTAACCTCGACGGGTTCTCGATCTACCTGACCCTGGCCATCGTGTTCATCGCCAACGCCACCGGCACGCCGCTGGCTATGACCGACCTGATGACCATCCTGCTGGTTTCGCTGATCACCTCCAAAGGTGCCCACGGGATACCTGGTTCGGCATTGGTGATTCTCGCGGCCACGCTCACGGCGATCCCGGCCATTCCGGTGGTCGGCCTGGTGCTGGTGCTGGCGGTGGACTGGTTCATGGGCATCGGCCGGGCACTGACCAACCTGATCGGCAACTGCGTGGCCACCGTGGCCATCGCCCGCTGGGAGCGCGATATCGACCTGGAGCGGGCCAACAATGTACTGGCCGGCAAGCAGGGCTTTGGTTTCCAGACCCGTAAATCACCCACCACCCATCAACAGGAATTCTAGGAACAGCCTATGCACGTCTTCTCAGGGAGCGAACTGTGATTACCTCTTCGACGGTTGTTAATGCAGTGGTGGACAAACTGCGCCAGGCGCTCAGCCATGGCCAATGGCGCTCAGGCGACATGCTGCCGGGCCAGCGCGAGCTGGCCGAACAAATGGGCATCAGCCGGCCCAGCCTGCGTGAGGCGATTACCGTTCTGGAAACCCTCGGCCTGGTGCGCTCGATGCCCGGCAAAGGTGTGCTGGTGCTCGAACCCGGCGAGGTCGAGCCGATGCAGGCCGCCAATGCCGTGGCCGGGGCCAGCCTGGAAGACGTGCTGCAACTGCGTTACACGCTGGAGCCGTTCATTGTCGGGCTGGTCGCCCAGTCGATCAGCAGCAAGGAGATCGGCCAGTTGCGCCTGACCCTGATGGACATGCGCGAAGCCCTGGAGGCCAACGACGGCCAGGCTGGGGTGAATGCCTACCTGGCGTTTCACGAGGAGCTGTTCACCCTGACCGCCAACCCGATCTTCCAGAGCGTGGTGCAACAGACCAGCAATGCCCTCAAGCAGAGCGCCGAGGTGCTGCGCAATTCGCCGGAGCACCTGGCTGCGCGGCTTGAAGAGAACGAAGCGGTGGTTCGCGCCATCCGCAACAAGGACAGCGCCCTGGCCAGCGCGCAGATGCGCCGGCACATTTTGCAGGAAGGCCTGCGCGTGGGCATCGAATTGAAGATCCCGGACGAACACCCCGGCACTTGAACCCAGGAGAGCGATCATGACTGCCTGCGCCACCGCCAGCCCTTCCACACGCTCATTGCCAGCATTGCTGGCCGTGGGTGAGCAGCGTCTTTGCGCCGAGGAAATCTACCCACGGTTGTTCGACGCGATTCTGGAGCAACGCCTGACGCCCGGCACGGCCTTGACCGAGCAGGCGCTCGGGGACGCCTTCGGCGTCAGCCGTACGGTGATCCGCCGGGTGCTGGGCCGCTTGAGCGACCAGCAGGTGATCGTGCAACGCCCGGCGCACACGGCCAAGCTGGCAGCGCCGGACCCGGAACAGGCGCGCCAGGTGTTGAGCGCACGGCGCCTGGCGGAGACCACACTGATCGGCTTGGCGATCAAGCGTTCACGCCCGCCGTTCATTCGCCAGTTGCGCGAGCTGATCGCCAACGAGCGGCGACATCATGAGAACGGTGAACGCTGCACGGCGATTCGCCTGGGTGGCGAGTTTCACCTGAAGCTGGCGGAGATGGCCAACAATGCGCCGCTGGCGCGCTTTCTCAATGGGCTGGTGCCGATGACCTCGCTGATCATCGCCCAGTATGAAACCCAGCCGTGCAGCCATTGTGCGTGGCAGGAGCATGCGGCGTTGGTGGATGCGATCGAGGATGGCGATGGTGAGGCGGCGTTGCAGTTGATGCATCAGCATCTGGACCGGATTGAAGCCAAGCTGACCCTGGAGTGAGTTGAGGGCCCCATCGCCGGCAAGGCCGGCTCCCACAGAAATGCAGCTCAAGCCTGCCTTCCCCTGCAGCTCAAGGTTGCCTTCCCCTGTGGGAGCCGGCCTTGCCGGCGATGGGCCGCAACGCGGCCCTAGTTGCGCGGCGTCAACGCCTCACTCTTGCTCCAGTCGAGCAACAGGCTATAGGCAATCGCCAGCAGCGTCGGGCCAATGAACAGCCCGATAAAGCCGAACGCCAGCAACCCGCCAAACACCCCCAGCAGCACAATCACCAACGGCAGGTTGCCGCCCCGGCTGATCAGGTAGGGCTTGAGCACGTTGTCCACGCCACTGATGATGAACGTGCCCCAGACCCCGAGGAACACCGCCATCCCGTAATCGCCCTTCCACGCCAGCCAGGCCGTGGCGGGAATCCACACCAACGGCGGCCCCATCGGAATCAGGCTGAGCAGGAAGGTCACCAACCCCAGCACCAGCGCCCCCGGCACCCCGGCAATCAGGAAGCCGATCAACGCCAGAATGGCCTGGGCCGCCGCCGTACCGATCACCCCGTTGACCACCCGCTGCACGGTGCCGGCCACCAGGCTCAGGTAATACTCGGCGCGCTCACCAATCAGGCGATTGAGCAAGCGCAGGACAAACGCCGACAGGCGCGGCCCATCGCGATAGAAGAAGAACACGAACACCAGGCTCAGGGTGACTTCCAGGATACCGCTGCCGATTTGTGCACTTCGCGCCAGGAACCAGTTGCCCACCTGCCCCAGATAAGGCTTGGCCTGGGTCAGCATTGCCGCGCCCTGCTGATCGAGGGTGTCCCAGAACCGCACCAGCCGATCACCAAAAAACGGCACACCGGCCAGCCAGGTAGGCGCTTCCGGGAAGCCATCGACCTGCACGTCGCGGATGAAGATCGTCACATCGCGCACATGATCGGCCAGGTTGAAGCCCAGCCACACCAGCGGCAAGGCCACCAGCAACATCCACAAGATGGTCAGGAAACCTGCCGCCAATGTCTCGCGACCACCGAAGATGCGTGTCAGCAAACGCATCAACGGCCAACTGGCATAGGCCAGGATCGCCCCCCAAAGCAGCGCCGAAATAAACGGCGCCATGACCCAGAGACCGGCACCGAGCAAGCCCAGCAGCAGAATCTGCACCAGCAAGCGGTCATTGTTGAGCATCGGGCCCCCGATCAGCGGATCAATTCAACATGCAAACCTGTCGCCGGTTGCGTTCCCACTTCAAGCCGGGCTGTGCGCACACCGGCCTTGCCCAACTGCTCGCGCCAGGCTTCAGCCTGCGCACCGGTCAAGCTGACGCGCAAGGTGCTGTCCAGGTTCAGGCTGCGTGCCAGCAACTCGACCCAGGTGGATGACGGGTCACCGGCCAGGTCAGCGTAATCCAGCTTGCCGTTGCTGCGCAGTTCTCGTAGCACAGTGGCTGGCGTGGGCAGCACTTCGCTCAACGGAGCAGCGGCGACGAACTCTTCCACATGCAGGTAGGCGCGCTTGTTGCCCTGGGTGATGCTGTAGAGGGACACCAGGGTGTCGCTCTCGACACCGGAGCGGCGCAGCAGGATGAACGCCTGATCACCATCGGAACCGGTCAGGTAACGCGGGTTCTTGAAGACTTCATTGGCCCACAGGCTGTTTTCGCCACAATCGCGCTTTTCACACCAGAACAGCGGGTAACCGCCATCGTTCTGCAGGGCTTCGCGGGCAGCGGCAAAGGCTTCGTTGGCTGAGCGCTCGCGGGGTAGTTCGTAGGTCGTGGAACTGACTTGGCCACGGCTCTCGATTTTGCCCTCGACCCGCAGCTGGCCGCTGATCTTGCGCAGGGCACCCAACGGGTAGACACGCTCCTGTTCGGCCGCTGGACGCTGGTCGACCACTTTGGCATCCGGTGGCGCCGGCAGTTCATTGGCCATCAGCGCCTGGCTGGCAAACACCGCCAGGCCGGCAATTGCGACTCGAATCAGCTTGGAATTCCTCATCGGCACGCCACGCTATCAAAGCGGGCGTTGGAAAAAACGGTTAAGGCGAAATCGCACTTGGTCATGGTTGTCTCCCTGTTCAACCCGCCAAGCCTCGACAGTTGGCCGCCGCAAGTCAAGGAATGGCAAAGAAGCGATTGAAACAGTCTGCAACAAGGGTCGCGCCAGCCTCGTCGTTCAAGTGCAGGTGATGCCCCCCTGGCAACTGCTCCTGGCTAAAGGGTAGCTGCTCAAGCAAGGCCGTGTGGCGGGCCAGCATGCCGTCGGCAGCCACGATCAAATGGGCCGGGCAGGCAATGCGGCGCACGAAGGTCATGGCCTGCTCTTCACTCAGGCGCAGCGGCGATGGCAGGGTCAGGCGGCTGTCGCTGCGCCAGCTGAAACCACCGGGCACCGGCATCAACCCACGCTGGGCCAACAGTTCGGCAGCCTCGCGGCTGACTGCGACCATGCCTTTCATGCGCGCCTGCACCGCCAGGTCCAGGGTCGGGAACACCGACTTGCGTTTGTCGGCCAGCGCCAGCTGCGCCTGCAAGGCCATGCCCATGCGTTCGGCGGCGTCCTTGGGCTCACCGCCAGGCGGGATCACCCCGTCGATCAAGGCCAGGCGCGTGACCCGCTCCGGCAAGGCACCGGCCAACACCACAGACACGATCGCGCCGAGCGAATGCCCGAGCAGCGAAAAGCGCTCCCAGCCCATTTGCTCGGCAACCCGCAGCACGTCATGTACATAATCCCACAAGGCATAACCGGCACCCGGCGGGCGGTGCTCGGAAAAACCATGCCCGGCCAGGTCCAGGGCGACGATGCGCAGGCCTTCAAGCTTGGGCGCCAGGCGCGCGAAGCTGTTGGCGTTGTCGAGCCAGCCGTGCAAGGCGATCACCGGGTGACCATCGACCGGGCCGAACAGGTGCGCGGCCAGCTCGATATGGCCCAGGCTCAGGCGGACTTCCTCGACGCCGCTCATGCCTGCCCCTCGCGCCAGCGGTCAAACAGCCCCTTGATCAGGCTGGCCGTGTCGTTGGGGCGCTCCAGCGGAAACATGTGCCCACCCGGCAAGCTGTGGAACTCGCCCTTGGGCATGCGCCGCACCGCAAAGGCGTGATGCTTGCGCACCACCCCGCTGTGGCTGCCACGCACCATCGCCAGCGGGATCTGCAACTGGCCGGCGCGCCCCGGGCTGATGTGCGGCAGGCTGCGGTAGATGCTGATTTCGGTGCTCGGGTCGAAACTCAGGCGCAGGCCGTCGCCATCGGCCTGCAGGCCGTGTTCCAGATACGCGTCGAAACACTCCGGGTCGAAATGCCGGAACAGCGTCTTGCCGCTGAAATAGGCACGGGCGCTGTCGCGGTCGGCGAATACTTCACGCCGGCCCAGGGTGCGCCCGGCGGGGGTAATCCGGTCGATAAAGCCCCAGCGCTTGGCCACGCGGATCATCAGTTCATCCGCGCGGGTCAGCACCGGCGAGTCGAGCATCACCACACCCCGGTAGAACTGCGGGCAACGCATGGCCGCGTGCAGGTGCAGCAAGCCGCCCAGCGAATGCCCCACCCCCCAGACGGGTTCCGGCTCCTGCTCCAGGTGATGGATCAACTCGTCCACCAGGTTCTGCCAGTTGTCGTTGACCGGGAAGCGCGGGTCGTGGGCATGTTGTGGCAGGTGGCTGACGCGGTAGTCCGGCGCCAGCGCAGCGAACAGCTTGCCGTAGGTGGCCGAGGGGAATCCGTTGGCGTGGGCGAAGAAGATCTGCTGCGTCATGAGCGCCTGTCCGGGGTGGAGAATGGCGTCATTCTCCGCGCAGGCGCGGGGCCAGGCAATGCCCGGAAAAGCCATCGGGGACGCCAATCAGGTCATCCTCCGTCGAAACTGGCAACCGAGCGCTGCAAGCAGGCACGCTGGTAGGCCAACTGGTACTCGAGCACATCCCGGGCACGCTGGCGGTTTTCACTGCTGAGGTTGGCCCGGCGCAAGGCCAGGCAGCTGGTTTGCAAGAGGCGCGCAAAGTCGGCGCTGTCCTGCTGCAGTTGCCGCAGTTCGTGCAGGCCTTCGTACTCCTGCATGAGCCGGAACAACTTGATCTCGGCCGCATCGTACAACAGGTGCAGTTCGGCAAAGTTCAGCGGCTCGCTGCGCCCGACTTTTTCGAGTATCGGTTGCAGATCCGCCGAACACAGCAGTTCCAGGTGCCACCTACTCATCGCCCCTCTCCCTTGGCCTTCGCCTCGCGGTCTCTATGGGCACGCTAGCAAGCGTAGCCAGGGGCGACAACTGGTAGAAATATCAGGTACGCGGCAAGTTTTCGCCCAGGGGTAGCACGGCAATGGTCAGGCGCGAGATGCAACTGGCCTTGCCTTCGTCGCTACTCAGGCGAATGTCCCAGACATGCGTGGTACGGCCGATATGCACCGCCCGTGCGGTGGCAAACACCCGTCCGCTGCGCAAACCACGCAGGTGGTTGGCGTTGATCTCCAGGCCCACGCAGTAGAACTTCGAGGTGTCGATGCACAGGTAGCTGGCCATCGAGCCGACCGTCTCGGCCAGCACCACCGACGCCCCGCCATGCAGCAACCCGAACGGCTGGTGGGTGCGGTGATCAACCACCATGCTGGCGGTCAGGGACTCATCATCGAACGACTCGAAACGGATATCCAACACTTCACCAATGGTGTTGTGCTGACGCGCGTTCAATTGCTCAAGGTCGGGCGGGGTCTTCCAGAGGCTCATTCGACACTCCTGCGGATGCTTCAGGGATGATTGAGGCTACGCAGGGTCATCAACCCTGCCAGAGGCCAATCGCCTTCGAGTTCGGCGAGGCTGGCGGTACTCAACGGCGCCGCATTGCGGTAGTGCCCGTGTTCAAGCAAACCGACCAGTGCGCCTACCAGCGGTTGGTGGCTGACCAGCAGCACGTGTTCCAGGCCCAGCTTGTCCAGTTCCGCGATCACCTGCTGCGGGTCACTTTCCGGGGTTAGCCAGGGCACTGTCTGCAGCGGCTGCGCAAAACCCAGCGCCTCGTGCACCAGCGCTGCGGTCTGCTGCGCACGCACGTAGGGGCTGGCGAGGATGGCCTGCAACGGCTGGCCAAGCAGCCCGGCAGCGCTGCGCAATACCTGCTCGCGGCCATGCGCGGTCAGCCGGCGCTCGGCGTCGCTGTTGGCGCGTGGCTCGGCCTCACCGTGACGCAGTACCCACAGCTTCACAGCTTGGGCTCCTCGTCGCGCACCGGGTGTGGCGCTGGCGGCACGCTGTGGGCCGCTTCGCCTTCAGGCGCACGTGGCGTCGGCCAGTCGGAGAACGGCCAGGGCTTCTGGTCACTGTGGAAGCTGCCGAAGCGACCGATCTGGGCCAGGAACTGGCTCAGGCTGTCACCGAAATTCATCAGGCTGGCGCTCGGCGCACCATAGATAAGGCGATACACCAGTTGCACGATCACCAGGCCTGCCAGCAACAGCTCGGCCAGCTGCCAGACCAGCAGGAAAACCAGCATCCACAGAACCCGAAGGATGATGGACTCGCGTTGCACCTGTTGCGGCGTTTCGTTCATACCCTGCTCCTGTGCTCAGTTGAAACCACTGGTGGAAATGAAATCGACATCGGTTTTCGGCTCGGCACGCATCAGCAGCTCGATGACCTGGTTCAACGTGCGGCCTTCAAACAGGATCGCGTGCAGCCCCGCTACCAGCGGCATGTACACCTGCAGTTCCTGGGCCTTGACCTTGAGGACCTTGAGCGTGTTGACGCCTTCGGCCACTTCACCCAGGCGATTGACCGCCTCTTCCAGGCTCAGGCCCTGGCCCAGGGCGTGACCGACCTGGTAGTTGCGGCTCTTGGGCGAGGAACAGGTGACGATCAAGTCGCCAACCCCGGCCAAGCCAAGGAAGGTCATCGGGTTCGCGCCCTGGCTGACCGCGAAGCGGGTCATCTCGGCCAGCGCACGGGTGATCAGCATGCTCTTGGTGTTTTCACCCATGCCCAGCGCCACGGCCATGCCGGCGATGATCGCGTAGACGTTCTTCAACGCACCACCCAGCTCAACGCCAAAACGGTCGCTGCTGGCGTAAACGCGGAAAGTGCGCCCGTGCAGCACGGCCTGGACGCGTTGGCAGAGTTCTTCATCTTCACTGGCGACCACGGTGGCGGTCAGCGCGTGCTCGGCGACTTCGCGGGCCAGGTTCGGCCCGGACAACACGCCGATGCGCGCTTCGGGGGCGATTTCTTCGAGGATCTGGCTCATCAGCTTGAAGCTCTGCGCTTCGATGCCCTTGGTCAAGCTCACCAGCAGCTTGCCGCGCAGCAACTCGGCATGCGGCGCCAGCACACTGCGCAAGGCGCTGGACGGCAGCGCGACGAAGATCAGCTCGCAAGCCTGCAGGGTCGCCAGCAGGTCATTGACCGGCTCGACCGCCGGGTGGATTTTCACACCCTTGAGGTAACGCGGGTTTTCGCGGTTGTTGCGCATGGCTTCGGCTTGCTCGGGGTCGCGCATCCATTGCCGCACCCCGACACCGTGTTCAGCCAGCAGATTCGCCACGGCGGTGCCGAAACTTCCGCCTCCCAGAACTGCAACCGGCTGCTGCTCAGTCATATCCAATCCGTTAAAACCAATTAAAAGTGGCGAAACCTGCATTATACGGAGCGTTACTGCCACGACCAGCGCCAGATTAGCCAAGCGATGCTGGCAATACGATCTGGATCACTGGAAAAACCCGGCTACTCGGTTAACATGCCCGACTTGTACCCGCAAACAAGGCCGTGCCGTGTTCTTTGGCCCCTCCTCCCCCCGCCCGCTATTGTTGTTGACTGCCCTGCTCGGCGGCCCGGCCGCGGCCGACGATCTGTTCGTCGACAGCCAGGCGCTGCCTGAAGTATTGACCGCCACCCGGCTCAAGCAATCCCCCGCCGCCGTGCCCGGCAGCATGACCGTGCTCGACAGCGAACTGATCCGCGCCAGCGGCGCCCGCGACATCCCGGAGCTGCTGCGCCTGGTGCCGGGCATGATGGTCGGCTACATCGCCGGCAACCAGCCCACGGTCAATTACCATGGCAGCAATGTCAACGACGCGCGGCGCATGCAGGTACTGATCGATGGCCGCTCGGTGTACCGCGCCGGCCTGGCGACGGTGGACTGGAGCGACATTCCCCTGGCCATGGAAGACATCGAGCGCATCGAAGTGTTCCGTGGCCCCAATACCGTCAGCTATGGCGCCAATGCGCTGATGGCGGTGGTCAACATCCTCACCCGCAACCCGGCCGACAGCCATGGCACGCGGCTGAAGGTGACCCGTGGTCAACGCGGCATCAACGACTGGTACGCCAGCCAGGGCATGGGCTGGGACGGTGGCGACCTGCGCCTGTCGCTGTCCGGCATGCAGGACGATGGCTTCGACGAAACCCACAAGGGCCTGGACTACCGCGACAGCCGCCGCCTGACC
Source organism: Pseudomonas fontis (assembly GCF_028656955.1). Taxonomy (GTDB): domain Bacteria; phylum Pseudomonadota; class Gammaproteobacteria; order Pseudomonadales; family Pseudomonadaceae; genus Aquipseudomonas; species Aquipseudomonas fontis. The sequence goes on along the minus strand of NZ_JAMDGY010000069.1, from coordinate 60,368 downwards.
CGCTTCAGCCTGAGTGCCAGCCATGCCCTGGCGCCGGATCAGAGCCTCGATTGGCAGCTGTCTGCCAAGGAAGGCGCGAACCAGCGGCCGTACACCTACAAGCCGGTGTTCTACGGGGTGACGGCCGAAGGCGACAACTCCGATGTCGCGGCCAAGGACTACGCCGGCTCGGTGCGCTGGAACATCGACTTCAACCCCCAGCACAGTTTGTACGTGCAGGGTTCGGCCCAGCACTGGGACCGCCAGCAGGTCTGGCGTGCCTGCGATGCAGCGCTGTCCTTCAGCCCGCAATTGACCCAGCTGTGGCAGCTCAACCCGTGGTATGCCGAGCAACTGGCACGCAATATCCGCGCGCCGGTTCCCACGGGCACAGCGCAGGAGCAGGCCCTGGCTGGAGAAGTCCAGGCGCAGTGGAATGTTGGCGGCTACCAGCAGGTGTGCGGCGACATCGACCAGAGCACCCGCGAGACGCGCTACGACCTGGAGATCCAGGACACCCTGAGCCTCACCGACAACCTGCGCCTGCTCAGCGGCGTCAATTACCGCTACGACCGCGCGGACTCGCAGACCTACTTCAACGGCAGCCTGGACGACACCACCTGGCGCCTGTTCGGCCAGCTGGAATGGCGCGCCGACGAGCACTGGCTGATCCAGGGCGGTGCAATGTACGAGGACGCCCACCTCTCCGGCAGCTCGCTGACGCCACGGGTGGCCGTCAACTACCTGATCACCCCGCGTCATGGCTTGCGCGCGGTCTACTCCGAAGCCGTGCGCTCGCCCGACATGTTCGAGAACAACGTCAACTGGAGCTACCGGGTCAACAACCTGAGCCCGACGGCCTTCGGCCAGGGCAGCGCCGAGTATTTCGTCAAGACCCGTGGCCCGGGCAACCTCGACCAGGAACGCATGCGCTCGCGGGAGCTGGGCTACAACGGCTTCTTTGCCGACGCCGACCTGACCCTGGACCTCAAGCTGTTCCATGACGAAATCACCGGCATGGTCAGTGAACCGCTGCGCAACAACCAGTACATCGCCAGCAACAGCAACCAGGCCCGCTTCACCGGCAGCGAGGTGCAAGCCGACTGGCGCATGACCCATGCCGACCGTTTGCGCATGACCTACGCCTATGTCGACGCCTGGGCCAGCAATGCTGACGACCGCCGTCTGAGCGCCCGCAACAGTGGCTCGGCTGGCTGGATGCGCGACTGGGGCATGGGTTGGTCGAGTGCACTGTTCTACTATGGCGCCGATGCGCTCAACGGCTACCGTTTCGAGCGCGCCGACCTGCGCGTGGCCAAGCGCATCAGCCTGCAACGCGCCAGCCTGGAACTGGCCGGCATGCTCCAGCAACGCCTGGACCATGAGCCGACCAGCAGCTACGACAACCTGTACGACAGCCGTCACGTGTTGTATTTCAGCGCGGAACTGGAATTCTGATGCGCTGGCTGCGGTGCTTCCTGCTCCTGGCGCTGTTCTGGCCATTGGCACCGCTGATGGCTGCCGAGATTCTGCTGACCGGCAGCGCGGACAACGCTGGCGTGCAGCATTTCGTCACGGCACTGAGCGCGCAACGTCCCAATGATCAGGTGCGCTTCGTTCCGCTGCACCAACTGGCCCGCCCCGGCACCCTGAAGCCCGCGACACGCCTCATTCTGCTTGACCTTGAAGCCCTTGATTGGCGCCTCACGGAAACCGCCGGCCCGCCGGCATTGGTGCTGCGCATCTCGCGCGTCCAGGCCGAACAGCGCCTGGGCAGCTTGCGCCCGCCGTTCCTGACCTTGCTGTGGAGCGACCCACCGGCCGACCGCCAATTGCGCCTGACCCACTATCTACTCCCCCAGGCCCGCCGCATCGGCGTGTTGTATGGCGAAAACAGCCGGCAACTGATCGATGAACTGCGCCAGGCCGCACGTCCGCTTGGCCTGGAGATCGTCGCCCAGGCCTGGCCGGACACCCGCGACAACCGCGCGTTGCAAACCCTGCTCAAGGACAGTGACGTACTGCTGGGGTTGGATGACCCGCAACTGTTCAACCCCAAGACGGCCAAGAACATCCTGCTCAGCAGCTATGCCCGGCAGATGGCCCTGATCGGCCCAAGCGCCGGTTTCGTGCGCGCAGGTGGCCTGGCCAGCACCTTGAGTGACCAGGACGACTGGCTCGCCATGCTCGGCCAATTGCTCGACCAGCCCACCGGCAAATGGCCGCGGGCGCTGTACCCCACGCACTTCAGTGTTGCCGCAAATCAACAGGTCGCCCGCGCCCTGGGCATCGAAGCCATCGACCTGGTAGCCGCCGCCAAGGCCGTGGCCGCAGGAGAAGCGAACCCATGAAACGCCTGAGCTGGGATATCAATACCCGCACCCAGATCATCAGCCTCGGCCCGGCCCTGCTGCTGACCTTGCTGCTGATCAGCTTCTTTACCTTCGTGCGGATCCAGGACCTGCGCCAGGAACTCACCCACACCGGGCAACTGATCGCCAACCAGTTGGCGCCCGCCTCCGAGTACGGGGTGATCTCCGGTAACGACGAAGTGCTCGAAAGCCTGATGCGCGCCACCCTGACCATTCCCCACGTGCGCTTCCTCGAGGTCCAGGACAATGCCAACCGCGTGCTGGTCTATGTCGAGCGGCCCGACGAGCACGACAACCGCGCGCAGCAGGTGGAAGTGTTCCAGGCACCGATCCGCCTGCAGCGGATTCGCCTGGACAACGACTTCCTGCAGAATGGCAACGCGGGCATCACCCCGATCAGCGACGACTACCTGGGCCGGGTGATCGTCGGCATGTCCGACGACGCCTTCAACCAACGCCAGCAGGAGATCGTCTTCAAGGCGGGCGTCCTCGCGCTGTTCGCGCTGATATTCACCTTCCTGCTCGCCCGCCGTTTGGCACGCAGCCTGTCGACGCCGATCAGCGACATGGGGCATGCGGTCAAGGCGATCCAGAAAGGCGACTTCAACGCCCCACTGCCGGTGGTCGATGACAGCGAGCTCGGCCACCTGGCCCGGCACATCAACAACCTGGCCAGTGCCCTGGCCCAGGCCAGCAGCGAGCAACAACAGGCCATCGCCCAGTTGATCCAGGCCCGCGAAGAAGCCGAGCAGGCGAACAAGGCCAAGTCGGACTTCCTGGCCATGATGAGCCATGAGTTGCGCACACCGATGAACGGGGTGCTGGGCATGCTGCAATTGCTGCAAACCACCGAACTGAGCGAAGAGCAGGACGAGTACACGGTGGTCGCCACCGAGTCGACCGGGCACCTGCTCAAAGTGATCAACGATATCCTCGACTTCTCCCGCATCGAGCGCACCACGCTGGAGCTGGAGCACATTGATTTCAACCTGGCCGAGCTGATCGGCAACTGCGTGCAATCGTTCCAGCACATCGCCCAGCAACGCCAGCTGGCGCTGGAGCTGCTGACGCCACCGGGCATGGAGCAACTGCGCGTGGCCGGCGACCCGACGCGGATCCGCCAGGTGCTGGTCAACCTGATTGGCAACGCCTTGAAGTTCACTGAACACGGCAGCGTGCACATCGAGCCACGCTGGCAAGTGCTCGACCGGCAACTGGTGTGGTTCACCTGCGCGGTACGCGATACCGGCATCGGCATCGACAGCGCGCGCCTGGAAACCATGTTCGTGGCCTTCCAGCAGGCTGACAGCTCGATTTCCCGGCGCTATGGCGGCACCGGGCTGGGCCTGTCGATCGCGCGTAACCTGGCCGAACGCATGGGCGGCAGCTTGCGCGCCGAAAGCCGCGAAGGCGTGGGTTCGACCTTCACCCTGGAAATGCCCCTGGCACTCTGCGCCCAGCCGCTGGCCGCGCTGCCGGCACGCAGCGCCAGGGAGCAGGAGGAAGGCCAGGGCCGGCGCATCCTGCTGGTCGAAGACAACCCGGTGAACCAGACCGTGATCCAGGCCATGCTGCGCAGCCTGGGCTTTGAAGTCTGGGTCGCGGCGGACGGTGCCCAGGCCGTGGCCCAGGTCGCCCGCCAGCGCTTCGCCGCGACCCTGATGGATTGCCGCCTGCCGCTGATCGATGGCTACGAAGCCACCCGGCAGATCCGCCAGTTGCCCCAGGCCTCGGGCATGCCGATCATCGCCCTGACTGCCAATGCGCTGCAGGGTGACCGCGAGCGCTGCCTGGACGCGGGCATGAACGACTACCTGGCCAAGCCGTTCAAACGCACTGATCTACAGCAAATTCTGCAACGCTGGCTGCCCGGCACGACATCTGTGACTGGCGATAAATGCTAAAGTGCGGCAGTCTAAGAGACTGAACCGGGCCCTTGCCGGGCTTGTCATAAAATTTTCAGTGCACAAGTGTACATTCTCGTCCGCTGTGCTGTGACTTTCACCACAACGCAATAGTCTATGTGTAGGCTGCCGCCCCAAGCCCAAGGCTTTTGGGGACGGTCGGGAAGATTTGCCCCCTGCCACACGGGGACTATTGAGGAGCTCGCATGACCAAACAAAACGCCTTTACTCGGGAAGACCTGCTGCGCTGCAGTCGCGGTGAGCTGTTTGGCCCAGGTAACGCGCAACTGCCCGCCCCGAACATGCTGATGGTTGATCGCATCACCCATATCAGCGAAGAGGGTGGCAAGTACGGCAAAGGTGAATTGGTCGCCGAACTGGATATCACCCCGGACCTGTGGTTCTTCGCCTGCCACTTCGAGGGTGATCCGGTAATGCCAGGTTGCCTGGGCCTCGACGCCATGTGGCAGCTGGTAGGCTTCTTCCTGGGTTGGCAAGGCCTGCCAGGCCGCGGTCGCGCCCTGGGTTCGGGTGAAGTCAAATTCTTCGGCCAGGTCCTGCCGACCGCCAAGAAAGTCACCTATAACATCCATATCAAGCGTGTCCTGAAGGGCAAGCTGAACATGGCCATCGCCGATGGTTCGGTCAGTGTCGACGGTCGCGAGATCTACACCGCCGAAGGCCTCCGGGTCGGCGTTTTCACCTCCACTGACAATTTCTAAGGGTTATTCGCATGCGCCGCGTCGTAATCACCGGTCTGGGCATCGTATCGTGCCTGGGCAATGACAAAGAGACCGTCTCCGCTAACCTGCGAGCAAGCCGCCCTGGCATCCGATTCAACCCGGAATATGCCGAAATGGGTCTGCGCAGCCAGGTTTCCGGCTCCATTGACCTGAACCTCGAAGAACTGATCGACCGCAAGATCTATCGCTTCGTTGGCCACGCTGCGGCCTATGCCTACCTGGCAATGAAGGACGCGATTGCCGACTCTGGCCTGGCCGAAGACCAGGTGTCCAACCCGCGTACCGGCCTGGTTGCCGGTTCCGGCGGCGCCTCGACCCTGAACCAGATGGAAGCGCTGGACATCCTGCGCGAAAAAGGCGTCAAGCGCGTTGGCCCGTACCGTGTCACCCGCACCATGGGCAGCACCGTATCGGCTTGCCTGGCTACGCCATTCAAGATCAAGGGCATCAACTACTCGATCTCTTCCGCTTGCGCCACCAGTGCACACTGCATCGGTACCGCGATGGAACAGATCCAGATGGGCAAGCAGGACATCGTCTTCGCCGGTGGTGGTGAAGAAGAGCATTGGAGCCAGTCGTTCCTGTTCGACGCCATGGGCGCCCTGTCCAGCAAGCGCAACGACACCCCGGAAAAAGCCTCGCGTGCCTACGACGCTGACCGTGACGGTTTCGTCATCGCCGGCGGTGGCGGCATGGTCGTGGTCGAGGAGCTGGAACACGCTCTGGCCCGTGGCGCCAAGATCTACGCCGAACTGGTTGGCTACGGCGCGACCTCCGACGGCTACGACATGGTTGCCCCAAGTGGCGAAGGCGCGATCCGCTGCATGCAGCAGGCGCTGTCCACCGTCGACACCCCGATCGACTACCTGAACACCCACGGCACTTCGACCCCGGTCGGTGACGTCGCGGAAATGAAAGGTGTGCGTGAAGTGTTCGGCGACAAGGCCCCGGCAATCAGCTCGACCAAGAGCCTGTCGGGTCACTCGCTGGGCGCTGCCGGTGTTCACGAAGCGATCTACTGCCTGCTGATGATGGAAGGCAAGTTCATTGCCGGTTCGGCCAACATCGACGAGCTGGACCCGGAAGTGGCCGACCTGCCAGTTCTGCGTGAAACGCGCGAAAACGTTGAGCTGAACACCGTGATGAGCAACAGCTTCGGTTTCGGCGGCACCAACGCCACCCTGGTGCTCAAGCGCTGGGAAGGCAAGTAAGGGTCAACCCCTTACCCTGAAAACGCCCCGACTGGTTCGGGGCGTTTTTGTTTGTCTGGGTCAGGAATAGTCCATGAACAGCGACCGTGCGAAGAGTCCTGTGGGAGCTGGCCTTGCCAGCGATGGGCCTAGTGATGTGCACACCAGGCTGCAGCCGCCAGCCGTACCGGCCTCATCGCCGGCAAGGCCGGCTCCCACAGGGTTCGCAGAGCCTCAAACAGAGAACCTGCCCACAAGCGTATTCAACTCGATCGCCAATTGCGACAACGCCTGGCTCGCCGCACTGGTCTGGTTCGCCCCCGCCGAGCTCTGCAAGGCCAGGTCGCGGATATTGGTCAGGTTGCGGTCCACTTCCCGCGCCACCTGGGCCTGCTGCTCCGACGCACTGGCAATCACCAGGTTGCGCTCGTTGATCAAGTGAATTGCACTGGCAATTCCCTCCAGCGCCTCCCCCGCCGCATGCGCGCCCTCCAGCGTGCCACGCGCACGCAAACTGGTCTGCTGCATGCCCTCCACCGCTCGGTTGGTGCCCTGCTGGATACCATCGATCATCTGCTCGATTTCCCGCGTCGACTGCTGCGTACGGTGCGCCAATGCCCGCACCTCGTCAGCCACCACGGCAAACCCACGCCCGGCATCCCCCGCCCGCGCCGCTTCAATGGCCGCGTTGAGCGCCAGCAGGTTGGTCTGCTCGGCAATCGCACCAATCACGTCGAGCACCTTGGTAATCCCGTGAACCTGCAGCGCCAACTGCCCGACCTCCTCGGAGTTGGCCGTGACACCCGCAGCCAATGCCTCAATCGAGGTGACCGTAAGGCGTACCTGCTCGCGCCCCTGATGGGCAATGCGGTTGGACTCCTGGGAGGCCTCGGAGGTCGCCACCGCGTTGCTGGCCACCTCCTCCACCGCCGAGGTCATCTGGTTCACTGCGGTTGCCGCCTGCTCGATTTCCTGAGTCTGCTGGTGCAGCCCACGGGTGGCATCTTCGGTCACCGCACTCAGCTCCTCGGACGCCGAGGCCAGCTGATTGGACGAATCGGAGATGCGCCCGATGGTATCGCGCAGGCTCTGCTGCATTTGCTTGAGCGCCGTGAGCAGACGCGCCGGCTCATCCTTGCCCTCGATGGTGATCTGCGGCGTCAGGTCGCCTGTGGCCACCACCTCCGCCACATGCAGTGACTGCGCTAGCGGGCCGACGATACTGCGCGTCAAGGTCAGCGCCAGCACCACCGTCAGCACCACGGCAGCCACCAACAGCCCGACGACCCAGACCCAGGCACGCTTGTACACCGACTCGGACAGGTCCGTCGCGGTGTTGGCGTGATGGGTATTGAGGGCAATCAGCTCGTTGAGGCTGGCCGTGAGCTGATCAGCCAGCTGGTTCATTTCGCCATTGACCAGGGCAATGGCCTGCTCCACCTGGTTCTGCGCCGACAGCTGGGTGACCTGCGCCTGCAAGGCCAGGTACTGCTTCTCATGGGCGAGGTAACGGTCGAACAGCGTCTGCTCTTCGGGCAGCACGATCAACGCCTGGTAAGCCTGCTGGGCCTTGACCAGGCCCAGCTTGATCTCTTCGACACGGGCTTTGTTCTGTTGCAGGGCGGCGTCGTCGCGGTTGACCAGCAGACGCAGGGTCAGTGCGCGAATACGCAACATGTCCTGGCTGATCTGCCCCACCGCGATCACGCTGGGCAGCCAGTTGCTGTCCACCTGCTCGGATTGTTGACGCATGCTGGTCATCTGGATCAGGGCGAACGCGCCCAATGCAACCACCAGCAGCGCCACCAGGCCGAATCCCAACCCGGCCCTGGGCGCGATGTTCAAGCTTCTGAGACTCATCTTCCGGTTCCTTCCAAAAGCGCTGCATCGGTCATGCAGCAGACCTGCTTTAGACGGTATCGGCCCCTCAGAATTTTGCGTAAGACCAAAAGCTGATATCAAAACCGCTTATGATTTCGACAGCAGTGTCACCATGCCATCAGCGAACGTTGAAACGTTGTTCGGCCAACAGGCGGTCACCCTGGAACACCATGAAGCGCCACTCGCCGCGCACGACCTCGTGATTTTCGGTGAATTCGTAGGCCATCACGTCCTGCGGGGCGCCTGGCACCAATTTCTGCACCACTTCGAATTTGTCGTGACGCTTGCCGTCCGGGGTAATCACGCCCGGGGTGAAATAAAGCAGCGTCAGCGGGGTATCCTCGGCGACCTTGCCTTCCAGGCGATAACGCATGCCAAATTTGCTGCCCAATTTGGCCGGCACCTGGTCGGTCGGCTGAATGGCTTGGCCATTCTGGGCCAGGATCCGCTCCCCCGACTGGAAATCCTGATGGCGGCTTTCAAACACACCGTATTCCACCGGCCCCTGAACACGCACCTCGGCATTCACCCCAGTACCTACCAGCATCAGCGCAGCCAGTGCACCCAAACGACGAATCAACATACCGCTCTCCCTCACGATTGATGGCGGCAGGCTATGTGGATTGCGTGACAGGCTGATGACAGTTTTGCTTAGCGAGCCTTGGGCAGCACGGCGAGGAAGTTGTCCCGGGCGACTTTCTGCGCCACATCTGCAGGCAAGGCATCGAGGAACGGGTCAAAACCGTGCAGTTGCTCGCCCAGGCTGCCATAGCGCCCGACCACATCGGAGCCAAGCATGAAACGCTCGGGAAAGCGCTGCACCAGCGCCAGCCACTGCGGCCTCGGCACGCCCTGCTCGTCCAGCAGGTACGGCTGCAAGACGCTCCAGGACAGGTCGACGAACAGATTGGGGTAGTCCTCCAGCAGGCGCGTCAGGGTGGGGAGCAGAAAGTCCATCCGGGTCTGGTGGCGGTGAATTTCCAGGCTGGTCCCGGCGTGGGCCCAGATGAAGCGGGTGTGCGGATGATTGCGCAGTGGCTCTTCGATTTCTGCCAGGTACAGTGGGTTGCGCTCACGCTTGGAGGTGATGTTGGAGTGGATCAGCACCGGCATGTCCTGCTCGGCGGCCAGGTGGTAGATACGGGTCATGGCTTCGTTATTGGCGCGCGGGGTATCACCGCTGGTCAGCGCGGTCAGGTCGTCGTGCCGGGTGAAGACCTCGCCGATTCCCTGCCAGAGGCCTGGATAGAGCTCGAGCATGCGCTCGATGTGGGTCACGGCGTTCTTGTCCACCGGGTTGAAGCCGGTCAGGAAGGGATGGAAGCGCTTGCGTTGCTCGGCCGGCAACTTCTGTAGCGCAGCAGCCACATAGACGTCGGTTGCGCTGTACCAGTAGGCGTCGGCATCGTCCCCAGCATAGTAACGCGGGCGCTTGGGCTCATCTTCGTGCCACTTCTTGGCCACCGACACACCGGAGATCATCGACTGGTCGATGCGCGCCGCATCCATGGCCTTGAGCAAGGCCGGCATGCCTTCGCTTTCCTGGAAGAAATCGACGTAGTGCAGGTGAGCGTCGCTGTAGCGATAGTCGCGCGCTTGCGCAGCGTCGATCAACGCCCCCACCAGCAACAATCCACCCAGGCATCTGGCAAACATTGGCTTCCCCCTTGAGTTGTTCAGACAGGGTAGACCTGCGCCCGGCACGCTGGGTTCAGCCTTGACCGGGAAAGCGTTATGCTGGGCGCATCACGAATTGGCCTGGAGCCCAGCCATGCACACTCCCCTGGTGATCGTACCCCGCGCCGAATCGGTCGAAGGCCAGCCCATCCTGCGCCCGCTGCCTTCGGCGAAATGCCGCAGTGTCGGGCCCTTCGTGTTCTTTGATCACATGCTGGAGACCGACTACGCGCCGGGGCACGGCATGGATATCCGCCAGCACCCGCATATCGGCCTGTCGACCCTGACCTACCTGTTTGCAGGCGAGATCCTGCACAAGGACAGCCTGGGCTCCGATCAGCGGGTCAAGGCCGGCGAAGTCAGCTGGATGACCGCGGGCAGCGCCATCGCCCATGTCGAGCGCACTACACCGGAGGGCGTGCGGGAAGGCTCGCGGCTGCATGGCTTGCAGGTGTGGCTGGCCTCGCCACAGGCCGATGAGCAAGGGCCGGGCAGCTACAGCCACCATCCAGTTGCGAGCCTGCCGCTCAGTGACAACCTTGGCGTACAGATCCGCATGATTGCCGGCAGCGGATTCTGCCTGGAGTCACCAGTGCCGGTGCTCTCGCCCACCTTGTATGCCGAAGTGCACATGCTTTCAGCGACCACGCTGGTGGTGCCTAGCGAGCACGCTGAACGGGCGCTGTACGTGATTGCCGGGGAAGTCAGCCTGGGCGATGGCGTGATCGAGCCTTGCAGCCTGGTGGTGTTGCCTGAAGGCGAGGACGTCACCCTGTATGCCGAAGAGGATAGCCACCTGGTGCTGATCGGCGGTGCGCCGCTGGATGGGCCACGACGGATGAACTGGAATTTCGTCGCCAGTGACCCGGCGCTAATTGAGCAGGCGCGGGCGCGCTGGGCGGCCGGGGATTGGCCGGTGGTTCCGGGGGAGCATGGGCGGATTGAGTTGCCACGCTGACTGAACAGAACCCGATCTGTGGGAGCCGGCCTTGCCGGCTCCCACAGGGTTTGAGGTCTGGTTCTGGATTGGAGCCTGAATCAGGCCTTGAACACTTCGTCCAGCAAATTGAACATCGCCCGGAAGGCGCGCTTGGAAGTCTTGGCGTCGTACTTCATCTTGCCCGGGAAATTGGCACTGATATCGGTGAACGAGTGCACCGCACCGCCGTAGCTGATGATTTGCCAGTCAACCTTCGCAGTATCCATCTCTGCCCCAAAGGCCGGCAACTGCTCCGCGGGCACGAACGGGTCGGCAGCCCCATGCAGCACCAGCATCGACGCCTTGGTCTTGCCATCCTGAGCCGGATGCGGTGAGTCCAGCGTGCCGTGGAACGACACCGCAGCCTGCAGGCGCTCATCCTCACGTCCCAGCTCCAGCGCACAGCAACCGCCAAAGCAGAAGCCGAACGTCGCCAGCTTGCCCGGCGCCAGCACTGCTCGCGACTGCCCCAGCAACTGGTCTAGCGCCTGCTTCATGCGCTTGCGCAGTTCAACGCGATCATCCTTGAGCGGCATCATCGCCGCCCCGGCTTCATCCATGTTCGACGGTCGCAGGGTCTGCCCATAGATATCGGCGACCAGCACCACATATCCCCGCTCGGCAACATCCCTAGCAATGCGCTCGGCGCCTTCGCCGATGCCCATCCAGTTCGGTGCCATCAGCAGGCCTGGCTGCCCGAGGGCACCCGGGGTATAGAACAAACGACTCTCATAGGCTTTGCCGGCAACATGATAGACCAGCGACTCAACGGTAACCTTGCTCATGCACTCCTCCTTGCACCATGAAAAAAGCCCGCCGAAGCGGGCTTTCCTGCAACTACTTAAGCCGATAACTCGACCAGTAGCTTGTTCAGTCGACGAACGTACGCCGCAGGGTCCTTCAAGCTGTCACCCGCCGCCAGCGCTGCCTGGTCGAAGAGGATGTGCGAGAAGTCGGCGAAACGGTCTTCGCTCTGCTCGTGGTCCAGCTTCTCGATCAGCGGGTGGCTCGGGTTGAATTCGAAGATCGGCTTGGAGTCCGGCACCTTCTGCCCGCTGGCTTCAAGGATCTGGCGCATTTGCAGGCCCAGGTCCTGTTCACCGATGGCCAGGATCGCTGGCGAATCGGTCAGGCGGTGCGACACGCGCACCTCGCTGACGGTATCACCCAGGGCAGCCTTCAGACGTTCGATCAGGCCTTCCTTGTCCTTGGCGACTTCTTCCTGGGCCTTCTTGTCCTCTTCGGAGTCCAGCTTGCCCAGGTCCAGGTCACCACGGGCGACATCAACAAAGCTCTTGCCGTCGAATTCGCTCAGGTAGCTCATCAGCCACTCGTCGATACGGTCGGTCAGCAGCAGCACTTCGATGCCTTTCTTGCGGAAGACTTCCAGGTGCGGGCTGTTCTTGACCTGCGCGTAGGACTCGCCGGTGAGGAAGTAGATCTTGTCCTGACCTTCCTTGGCGCGGGCCAGGTAGTCAGCCAGGGCAACACTTTGCTCGCCGCTGTCGTCCTGGGTGGAGGCAAAGCGCAGCAGGCCGGCGATTTTTTCCTTGTTAGCGAAATCTTCGGCCGGGCCTTCCTTCATCACCTGGCCAAAGTTCTTCCAGAAGCCCTTGTACTGCTCAGGCTCGTTCTTGGCCAGCTTCTCGAGCATGTCCAGTACGCGCTTGGTCAGTGCCGACTTCATCGAATCGATGATCGGGTCTTTCTGCAGGATTTCCCGCGAGACGTTCAGCGACAGGTCGTTGGAGTCGACCACGCCCTTGATGAAGCGCAGGTACAGCGGCAGGAACGATTCGGCCTGGTCCATGACGAACACGCGCTGCACATAGAGCTTCAGGCCGCGCGGTGCTTCACGCTGGTACAGGTCGAACGGCGCGCGCGCCGGGACGTACAGCAGCGAGTTGTATTCCAGCTTGCCTTCGACCTTGTTGTGGCTCCAGGCCAGCGGGTTTTCGAAGTCATGCCCGATGTGCTTGTAGAACTCCTGGTATTCCTCGTCCTTGATTTCGGTACGCGGACGGGTCCACAGGGCGCTGGCGCGGTTGACGGTTTCCCATTCCTCGGCAGGCTGCTCTTCGCCTTCAGCCGCTTCGACCTGCTTTGGCAGTTCGATCGGCAGAGCGATATGGTCGGAGTATTTCTTGACGATGTTGCGCAGGCGCCAGCCATCGGCGAACTCTTCCTCATCCTTTTTCAGGTGCAGGACGATGCGGGTACCGCGCTCAGGCTTGTCGATGGTGGCAACGTCGAACTCGCCTTCACCTTTGGAGGACCAGTGCACGCCTTCCGAAGCCGGTGCGCCGGCGCGGCGGCTGTAGACGTCAACCTTGTCGGCAACGATGAAGGCCGAGTAGAAGCCCACGCCGAACTGGCCGATCAGGTGCGAATCCTTTTTCTGGTCGCCGGTCAGGTGCTTCATGAAGTCAGCGGTGCCGGACTTGGCAATGGTGCCCAGGTTGGCGATGACGTCTTCACGGCTCATGCCGATGCCGTTGTCTTCGAGGGTGACGGTGTTGGCCGCCTTGTCGAAGCTCACCCGGATTTTCAGTTCCGCGCCACCTTCAAGCAGCTCTGGCTTGGCCAGCGCTTCGAAGCGCAGCTTGTCCACAGCGTCGGAAGCGTTGGAAATCAGCTCGCGCAGGAAAATTTCCTTGTTCGAGTACAGCGAATGGATCATGAGGTGCAGCAGCTGCTTTACCTCGGTCTGGAAGCCCAGGGTTTCCTTCTGAGTATCAACACTCATGGTCTTCAAAACTCCAATCTGATGGCAGTGGTCGCTTCGACAGGTGGGCCAAAAGGCACACACCTGGCCGATTGCGGCGGGATGAACAGCAGATGGGGGACGCGACGGACTATTTCAAGGGGCCGGCAACTCTTTGATCTTGAAGTGTGCCCGGGCGGTAGCAATCGGCTGCGCCGGATCGGCCTGCCAGGCGGTGATCGATACGTTGGTCACACGCCGTCCCTGGCGCCATAACTGGCAGCGCGCGTAGGTATCGCGGTACAGCCCGGCGCGCAGGTAGTCGATGGAAAAATCGATGATCTTCGGGATCGCCGCGCTTTCGCTGAAAATCAGCAGGTACAACGCCGCCGACAGCTCCATGAAGCCTGCAATCACCCCGCCGTGTATCGCCGGCAGCAACGGGTTGCCGATGTTGTCCTGGTTGGCGGGCAGACGGAACAGCAGGTCGTCGCCCTCACGCGTGCATTCGATACCGATCAGCCCGGCATAGGGGATCAGCGCCAGCAGCGGCTCATAGTTGCCCTGGCCATGGGCCTCGCGCAGCTGTGCAAGTACATCGAGCGGGATCATTGCGCACTCCCCTTCAGCCGTTGGGAGAAGCCCAGGCCGCCTTTGATGTCCTTACCCAGGCGCATATAGGTGCCAACCGCCTGGGCGATAGGCCGGGCAGGATCGTCCTGATAGGCCGAACCGCGAATGAAGATCACGTCGCGGGTGACGCGAAAACACTCGGCATACCCGTACACATCGTGGTCGGCAATGCTGGAGTGCAGGTAATCGATGCGCAGGTCGAGGGTTGGGCACACTTCAAAGGCGCCGAGCCCACAGAGAATGGCCATGCCGCAGGTGGTGTCCATCAAGGTGGTGATTGCGCCACCGTGGATCGCGCCGTTCTGCGGGTTGCCGACAATGCGTGGCGAATAGGGCATGACCAGGGTCATGCCCTTTTCATCCGCCGCGTCGACACGCATCTGTAAAACCTGACAATGGCGCAACGCAGAGAGAAAGCGCTGGGCTTGAGCCTTCAACGGTGTTTCGTTCATCGGTGCGGCACCTTGCTTAATTATCCAGGCGATGCACATGCCTAGAAAAAAGTCTATATGGATCCGATACTTATATATGTGTAAAGTGCGCGGAACTAATTCAGGACGCTTGAACTCTTATGGTTCAAGTAAGTTATTCCACAAGGAGAAACACCCCATGCGTAAAACTTTTGCTTATGCCGCCATGCTCGCCGCTGCTCTGGGTCTCGCCGCTTGTGACAAAGCCGAAGACAAGGCTCAGGACGCTCAACAACACGCGGAGCAAGCCCAGCAGAAGATGGACGAAGCTCAGGATAAAGTGAACGACGCCGCTAAAGAAAACGCCGAAGCCGCCAAAGACAGCGCTGAAGCGGAACAAAAGCGCGCCGAGGAAGCCGCACCGGCCACTCCTGCTGCTCCAGCTGCCGCTCCAGAAGCTACTCCGGCAGAGCCTGCCAAGTAAGCAGCCTCTCTGGAATAAAAAAAACCCGACACTGTCGGGTTTTTTTATTTAGGCCAGAAGTTGGCGAAAGGTCGGGCTCAGCATCAATAACAATGAGCACACCAAGCCCACCGCCCAGACCAAACTTCGCTGCCAGGCAAAGTCATACCAATACAGCGGCAAATAGAAGATTCGCGCCACGACAAAGATGATCGCCAACGCATCAATCAGAAAACCCTGGGTTTGCGTGGTATGCGCCATCAATACGCCGACGGCGAACAACATGAACGCCTCGAAACTGTTCTGGTGCGCCGCCACTGCCCGTGCGCCAAGGCCGGTCAACTGCGCCTGCTGGCTGCGTGGCTGATGATTGTCATAACCGCCCTGCGCCTTCATCGCCCGGGCCACCGGCATCCGCGCCACGAAGATCAGGATCGCGCTGACCAATACACACCAGAACGGGATACTCATCCGACCAACTCCTTGTTCACCTCAGGCAACGGCGCCTCTGTAGGGGTATAGACCATCACGTCGAGTACGTCGGAGTGAAATTCGCGGCGATACAGCACCAATACCACGCCCGTGCTCATCAGCATGAACAGCCACGGGCTGATGAACCAGCTGAGCATCGCCATGCCGAAGTAGTACGAACGCAGGCCGAAGTTGAACTGGTTGGCCGCTAGCGAAATAACCCGTGCCGCACGCAGGGCAAAACCCTTGCGCTCCTGCTCGCTGACCTGACGCTCGCCGACCATCGGCGCCGAGCCCACCAGCACGGCGGCAAAGTTGTACTGGCGCATGCACCAGCTGAAGGTGAAGAACGCGTAGACAAACACCGTGGCCAGGCACAGCAGCTTGACTTCCGACATGCCCTGGGATGCCTGCTGCACCATCGGCAGGTCAGCCAGCAACGACAGTGCGCGGTCTGACGCGCCCAGCACAGTCAGGATACCGGCGAGGATGATCAGCGTACTGGAGGCGAAGAACGACGCGTTGCGCTCCAGGTTGCCGATCACGCTGGCGTCTGCGATGCGGTTGTCACGCAGCAGCATGCGGCGCATCCAATCTTCCCGGTAGAGGTGCAGCACACTGGCCAGGCACGCGGTATCACGCCCCTTCCAGGTGGCATAGCGGGTGTAGCCGCCCCAGCAGACAGCGAACCAGCAGACAGCGAGCAAGTTGATCAGATTGTTTTGAATGAAGCTCATGAGCGATCCCGATCGAAGGTGGCCTGCACCGTTCAGTGCATTGACCGGCTTTCGACGCTGACCGGCTGAAAAAGACACGTCAAACAACCAAAAACGAAAAAGCCCCACGTTCGCTTGCGAACGTGGGGCTTTTCAGGTGGTGTCAGGGCCGGCTATCCCGGCTTGTGGCCCAAGCAGGCCCTGGCAACACCGCAGGCCTAGGCCGTGACTTCGCGCGTCTTGCCGGCTACCAGGTCAAACAGCGCGGCAAATGCCAGCACCACGACCGATGGCACCAACCACGCCAGGCCCTGCTCGCTCAGCGGCAGGTGAGCCATCCAGGTTGGCAGCCAGGCATCCAGGCCGGCGCCCTTGAGGGCATCGATCACACCGAACACCAGCGAAACCGCCATTACCGGCACCATGATGCGCGACTGCGAGTTCCACAGCTCTTTGCAGAAGCTCAGCGCCACCAACACGATGCACGGCGGATAGATCGCCGTGAGCACGGGAATGGAGAACTGGATCAGCTTGGTCAGGCCCAGGTTCGAGATCATCAGCGAGAACAAGACCAGCAGCACCACCAACACACGGTACGACAACGGCAGGATGCGGCTGAAGTATTCAGCACAGGCGCAGGTCAGGCCGACTGCCGTGACCAGGCAGGCCAGCGCGATCAGCACCGCAAGGAAACCGCTGCCCAGCGAGCCGAAGGTGTGCTGCACATAGGCGTGCAGTACCGCAGCGCCGTTGGTTGCACCCATGGCGATGTCATGGCTGGCTGCACCGAGGCGGAACAGGCTGATGTACACCAGGGCCAGGCCGACACCGGCGATCAGGCCGGCGATGATGGCATAGCGGGTGATCAGCTGAGGCGACTCGACACCGCGCGAGCGGATGGCGTTGACGATGACGATACCGAACACCAGGGCGCCCAGGGTATCCATGGTCAGGTAGCCATTGACGAAGCCTTGCGAGAACGGCGCGGCGACGTAGGCGGGTTGCGCCTCGCCGATGGTCCCGGCTGGCAGTGCGAACGCGGCAATGCCGAGTACCGCCAGGGCGAGGATCTTCAGCGGCGCGAGGAAGCGACCCACGGTATCAAGCAGCTTGCCCGGGTACATCGACACGGCCAGCACCACAGCGAAGTACACCACGCTGTAGATGAACAGGGCTGTCGGGCTTTCACCGGTCAGCGGGGCAACGCCCACTTCGAACGACACGGTTGCGGTACGCGGGGTAGCGAACAGCGGGCCGACCGAGAGGTACGCCGCCGCCGCCAACAGGCCGCCAGCGACCTTGCCGATCGGGCTGCTCAGCGCATCCATGCCGCCGCCGACCTTGGCCAGGGCGACCACGGTGATGACCGGCAGGCCAACTGCGGTGATCAGGAAGCCCAGGGCTGCCATCCACACATGTGGACCGGACTGCAAGCCAACGATAGGCGGGAAAATAATATTGCCAGCACCGACGAACAAGGCGAACGTCATAAAGCCGAGTGCCAGGATGTCCTGGCCTTTCAACACTTTCATTAAGGAAATACCACACTTCTGAAATCGGGATTTAGAGGAGGATTTCCCCTTGGGTGAGGGAAATGCTGTCTACCCTGGTGGAGCAGACCCGTTTAGCGTGTAGCTCCCTTTTGGGGGGCTGGCACAAAGTGAGTCGTAGGGTAACGAAATCGGCGGGGAAACGCGATGCTAGAGGGGTGCTTGTCCGATGAGCGCATCTGTTTGTCGCGTAAATGACAGCATTTGAGTAGCACTTGGCGCAACCGAATATAAAAATTGGTTTTTTGGGTGCAACCTGAACATTTGGAGAGGGGGGAGCGGGCTGGTCCCGCGATGCTTTTTCTGGGTTCTTGGTTTTTTGGGGGGCCAGCAACAGCCCACAAGAACCGGATAAGCCCACAGAACGGAACGGAACCCACACCCCAGAACGCACAAAGGCCACCCGAAGGTGGCCTTTGTGGCTAAAAAGCGAAAGTCAGCCGCAGCTTACTTCTTCGCTTCCCAACCAGTCAGCTCAGCCAGGGCCTTGCCGATGTCTGCCAGCGAACGCACGGTTTTGACACCTGCGTCTTGCAGTGCAGCGAATTTCTCGTCTGCAGTGCCTTTGCCGCCAGAGATGATGGCGCCAGCATGGCCCATGCGCTTGCCCGCAGGGGCAGTCACACCAGCAATGTAGGAAACCACTGGCTTGGTCACGTGTGCCTTGATGTAGGCAGCCGCTTCTTCTTCAGCCGAACCACCGATCTCGCCGATCATGACGATCGCTTCGGTCTGTGGGTCTTCCTGGAACAGCTTCAGGATGTCGATGAAGTTCGAGCCTGGGATCGGGTCACCGCCGATACCAACGCAGGTGGACTGACCGAAACCAGCGTCAGTAGTCTGCTTGACCGCTTCATAGGTCAGGGTGCCGGAACGCGAAACGATACCGACCTTGCCTGGCAAGTGAATGTGACCTGGCATGATGCCGATCTTGCACTCGCCTGGAGTGATGACGCCTGGGCAGTTAGGGCCGATCAGGGTAACACCCAGCTCGTCGCACTTGACCTTGGCATCCAGCATGTCCAGGGTAGGAATGCCTTCAGTGATGCAAACGATCAGCTTGATGCCGCCGAAGGCCGCTTCCAGGATCGAGTCTTTGCAGAAAGGAGCCGGAACGTAGATGACCGAAGCGTCAGCACCGGTAGCCGCTACGGCTTCTTTAACGGTGTTGAACACTGGCAGGTTCAGGTGGGTAGTACCACCCTTGCCTGGGGTCACGCCGCCAACCATCTTGGTGCCGTAGGCGATGGCTTGCTCGGAGTGGAAAGTACCTTGCGAGCCGGTGAAGCCCTGGCAGATGACTTTGGTGTCTTTATTGATCAGGACGCTCATTACTTGCCCTCCGCAGCTTTGACAACTTGTTGAGCAGCGTCGGTCAGGCTGGTTGCCGCAATGATGTTCAAACCGCTTTCTGCCAGTACTTTAGCGCCCAGTTCAGCGTTGTTGCCTTCCAGACGAACAACAACCGGCACTTTCACGCCGACTTCTTTCACTGCACCGATGATGCCTTCGGCAATCATGTCGCAACGAACGATGCCGCCGAAGATGTTGACCAGTACCGCCGCGACATTGCTGTCGGACAGGATGATCTTGAACGCTTCGGTAACGCGTTCTTTGGTAGCACCACCACCAACGTCGAGGAAGTTGGCAGGCTTGCCGCCATGCAGGTTGACGATGTCCATGGTACCCATGGCCAGGCCAGCACCGTTGACCATGCAGCCGATGTTGCCTTCCAGCGCCACGTAGTTCAGCTCGAAGCTGGCAGCGTGTGCTTCACGAGGGTCGTCTTGCGACGGGTCGTGGAAGGTTTTCAGCTTAGGCTGACGGTACATTGCGTTAGCGTCGATGTTGATCTTGGCATCGAGGCAGTGCAGGTCGCCGTCGGCCTTGATGACCAGCGGGTTAACTTCCAGCAGGGCCAGGTCGTGTTCTTTGAACAGCTTGGCCAGGCCGACGAAAATCTTGGCGAACTGTGCAACTTGCTTGCCTTCCAGACCCAGCTGGAACGCCAGTTCACGACCCTGGAACGGCTGAGCGCCAACCAGTGGATCGATAGTAGCCTTGATGATCTTCTCAGGAGTGTCGTGAGCGACTTTCTCGATGTCCACGCCACCTTCGGTGGAAGCCATGAACACGATGCGACGGCTCGAACGATCCACTACAGCGCCCAGGTACAGCTCTTTGGCGATGTCAGTGCAGGATTCAACCAGGATCTTGGTCACTGGCTGACCGTTGGCGTCGGTCTGGTAAGTCACCAGACGCTTGCCCAACCACTGCGCAGCGAACGCCTTGGCGTCTTCTTTGCTGCGAACCAGCTTGACGCCGCCCGCTTTACCGCGACCACCGGCGTGAACCTGGGCTTTGACAACCCACTCGGTGCCACCGATCTTTTCGCAGGCTTCTGCTGCAGCTTCAGGGGTGTCGACTGCGAAACCCTTGGAAACTGGCAGGCCGTATTCAGCGAACAGCTGCTTACCCTGATACTCGTGAAGATTCATGCTTTTTACCGTCTTCGTTAGGTACTGCGCTTCGGCGCTGCGCTCTTTGGGAGTGCCGCGCCACCTGTGACCGCTTACCAGCGAGGTTTTCCCCGTCAGGCTTGAGTCCGGCGGAGTTTCCGCGGTGAGTCATGCACGCAAGACTCACGACGGGCCGTCCGCCGTGGTTTCTTATTATTTAACGCTTTTTACGGTTGGCTACGTGGATGGCGCCGCCATTCACTGCCAGTGCGGCTTCGTGCAGCGCTTCAGACAGGGTCGGATGGGAGAAGACCATCATGCCCAGATCTTCGGCGCTGGTGCCGAATTCCATTGCGATTGCACCCTGCTGTACCAGTTCGGCAGCGCTTGGGCCAATCACGTGTACACCCAGAACGCGGTCGGTCTTGGCATCGGCGATGACCTTGACGAAACCACCGGTGTCGTTGGCAGCCATTGCACGGCCGCTCGCCGCGAACGGGAAGGTGCCCACGTTAACCTCAACGCCTTCAGCCTTCAAGGTTTGTTCGGTTTTACCGACCCACGCGATCTCCGGGTGGGTGTAGATAACCGATGGGATCAGGTCGTAGTTCATCTGGGCCTTGTGGCCCTTGATGCGCTCGACAACCATGATGCCCTCTTCCGAGGCCTTGTGGGCCAGCATCATGCCGCGAACCACGTCACCGATGGCGAACACGCCCGGTACGCTGGTAGCGCAATGATCGTCGACGAAGACAAAACCGCGCTCGTCGATTGTCACGCCGCTGTCGGCAGCCAGCAGATCAGTGGTCACCGGACGACGGCCGACCGCAACGATCAGTTTGTCGAAGGTGATTTTCTGTTCGCCGTTGGCGTCGGTGTAGGTCACTTCAACTTCGTTGCCGTTGACCTTGGAACCGGTGACGCGAGCGCCCAGCTTGATGTCCAGACCTTGCTTGGTCAGGGTTTTCAGCGCTTCCTTGGAAACAGCGTTGTCCGCTGCCATCAGGAAGGTGTCCAGTGCTTCCAGAACGGTGACTTCAGCACCCAGGCGAGCCCAGACCGAGCCCAGCTCCAGACCGATGACACCAGCACCGATAACGCCCAGGCGCTTAGGTACGGCCTGGAATTCCAGGGCGCCGGTGGAGTCGACGATGACGTTCTGGTCGACCGGAGCCGGCGGAATGTCGATCGGACGCGAACCGGAAGCCAGGATCACGTTCTCGGCTTCGATGATTTCGGTGGTGCCGTCAGCCTTGGTGACTTCGACTTTCTTGCCAGCCAGCAGTTTGCCGTGGCCCTGGATCGAAGTAACGCCGTTGGCCTTGAACAGGGTGGCAACACCGCCGGTCAGGTTCTTGACGATGCCGGCCTTGCGGCCAACCATTGCGGCGACGTCCATTTTGACTTCGCCGGTCGAGATGCCGTGGACGTTGAAGCTGTCTTTGGCTTCCTTGTATTTCCAGGAGCTGTCCAGCAGCGCCTTGGAAGGAATGCAGCCAACGTTCAGGCAGGTACCGCCGAGGGCCAGCTTGCCCTCGCCGTCAGTGTACTTCTCGATACAGGCAGTCGTCAGACCAAGTTGCGCAGCCTTGATAGCAGCTACGTAGCCGCCAGGACCTGCGCCAATCACTACCACGTCGAATTTCTGGGTCATAACACATTCCTTATCGAATCAAACCGGGCAACCCCTTGTGGGGGCTGCCGTGGGACGAAGCTGAATCTTTTTCGACCGCAAGCCGGTGCACGCCTTGCGGCGAACACCGGCCCGGGAAACGCTATCAGATGTCCAGCAGCAGACGCGCTGGGTCTTCCAGCAGGTTCTTGATGGTCACCAGGAAGGTCACAGCTTCTTTACCGTCGATCAGGCGGTGATCGTAAGACAGCGCCAGGTACATCATCGGACGGATGACCACTTGACCATTGATCGCCATTGGACGCTGGATGATGTTGTGCATACCCAGAATCGCGGCCTGCGGCGGGTTGACGATCGGGGTCGACATCATCGAACCGAAAGTACCACCGTTGGTGATGGTGAAGGTACCACCGGTCATCTCGTCGATGGACAGCTTGCCGTCACGGGCCTTCTTGCCGAAGGTGGCGATGCCGTTCTCGATTTCAGCCAGGCTCATCTGCTCGGCGTTACGCAGAACAGGTACCACCAGGCCACGGTCGCTGGACACGGCAACGCCGACGTCGGCATAGCCGTGGTAGACGATGTCGGAACCGTCGATCGAGGCGTTGACAGCCGGGAAGCGTTTCAGCGCTTCGGTGGCAGCCTTGACGAAGAACGACATGAAGCCCAGGCGCACGCCGTTGTGGGACTTCTCGAACAGGTCCTTGTACTTCGAACGCAGGGCCATGACTTCGGTCATGTCGACTTCGTTGAAGGTGGTCAGCATCGCCATGTTCGACTGTGCTTCTACCAGGCGCTTGGCCACGGTAGCGCGAACGCGGGTCATCGGCACACGCTTCTCGGTGCGGTCGCCAGCGGCAACTACTGGAGCAGCGGCAGGCTTGGCAGCCGGCGCAGCAGCAGGTGCGGACTTCTTGGCAGCCACGGCAGCCACGATGTCTTCCTTGGTGATACGACCGCCTTTGCCGGTGCCAGCAACGGAAGCCAGGTCGATACCGTTCTCTTCAGCCAGCTTGCGAGCAGCCGGTGCAGCGATCGGGTCATCTTCGCCAGCGTCGGCAGCAACCGAGGCAGCAGCAGGAGCAGCGGCGGCAGCCGGAGCGGCAGCAGCAACGCCGCCTGCTTCGATGGAGCCCAGGACTTCGTCGGACAGAACGGTGTCGCCTTCGTTCTTGACGATAGCGCCCAGCACGCCGTCGGCAGTGGCCAGTACTTCCAGGACGACCTTGTCGGTCTCGATGTCGACGATCAGGTCGTCACGCTTGACGGCGTCGCCCGGTTTTTTGTGCCAGGTGGCAACGGTGCCATCGGCAACCGATTCCGGGAAAGTAGGGGCTTTGATCTCGATAGCCATTATCAGTGGTTCCTTAAATTCGGTTTCTGGTGCGCGATGGCATTAAACAGTGAAGGCATCTTGCAGCAGTTTTTCCTGCTGCTCGGCGTGCATCGAAGCGTAACCACAGGCAGGTGCTGCCGACGCGTCACGACCGGCGTACTCAAGGACCAGGTCCTTTTTGTGACGAGTCAGGATGCGACGCATGTGGTGCTGGCTGCTGTACCAAGCGCCCTGGTTCATCGGTTCTTCCTGACACCACACCACGTTTTGCAAGTTGGTGTATGGCGCGAGGATTTCAACCAGATCGTCTTCAGGGAACGGATACAGTTGCTCGATACGCACGATGGCGATGTCTTCACGACCTTCGGCACGGCGTTTTTCCAGCAGATCGTAGTAGACCTTGCCGCTGCACAGGACCAGGCGGGTAACCTTGGCCGGATCGAGGGTATCGATTTCCGGGATTACCGTCTGGAACGAGCCTTCGGCCAAGTCTTCCAGGGTCGAGATGGCCAGCTTGTGGCGCAACAGCGACTTGGGTGTCAGTACGATCAGCGGCTTACGCAGCGGACGAATGACCTGACGACGCAGCAGGTGGTAGATCTGTGCCGGGGTAGTCGGGACGCAGACCTGGACGTTGTGCTCGGCGCACAGCTGCAGGTAACGCTCCAGACGTGCCGAGGAGTGCTCAGGCCCCTGCCCTTCATAACCGTGTGGCAACAGCATGGTCAGACCGCACAGACGGCCCCACTTGTGCTCGCCGCTGGTGATGAACTGGTCGACAACCACTTGTGCACCGTTGGCGAAGTCGCCGAACTGTGCTTCCCAGATAACCAGTGCATTTGGCTGGGTAGTCGAGTAGCCGTACTCGAATGCCAGCACGGCCTCTTCGGACAGGAACGAATCGTACAAGTCGAAACGTGGCTGACCTTTATAGAGGTTCTGCAGCGGAATGTAGGTGCTGGCGTCTTTCTGGTTGTGCAGTACCGCGTGGCGGTGCGAGAACGTGCCGCGACCGATATCCTGACCCGTCATGCGGATCTGGTGACCTTCGAAGGCCAGGGTGGCGTAGGCCATGGTTTCGGCATAGCCCCAGTTGATCGGCAAGCCACCGGCCTGCATCTTCTGGCGGTCTTCGTAGATCTTCGACACTTGGCGCTGAACCACGAAGCCTTCTGGCAGCTCGAGCAACTTGGCCGACAGCTCTTGCAGGGTCTTCAGGTCGAAGCGGGTGTCGTGACGCGCAGTCCAGGCGTGGCCCAGGTACGGACGCCAGTCGACGAACAGTTCCTTGTTCGGCTCTTTGACCAGGCTTTTTACCACGTGCAGACCGTTGTCCAGCGCATTGCGGTACTCGTCGACCTTGGCCTGGACGCGCTCGACATCGAGACGACCGGACTGGATCAGGCTTTCGGCGTACAGCTCGCGGGTGGTGCGCTGCTTGGTGATCTGCTGGTACATCAGCGGTTGGGTGCCGTTAGGCTCATCCGCTTCGTTGTGACCGCGACGGCGGTAGCAGACCAGGTCGATGACCACGTCACGCTTGAACTGCATGCGGTAGTCGACGGCCAGCTGGGTCACGAACAGCACGGCTTCCGGATCATCACCGTTAACGTGCAGGATCGGCGCCTGAATCATCTTGGCGACGTCGGTGCAGTACTCGGTGGAACGCGAGTCCAGCGGGTTGCTGATGGTGAAACCAACCTGGTTGTTGATCACGATGTGAACAGTACCGCCGGTCTTGAAACCGCGGGTCTGCGACATCTGGAAGGTTTCCATGACCACGCCTTGACCGGCGAAGGCAGCATCACCGTGCAGGTTGATCGGCAGAACCTTGTCACCCACGCTGTCGTTGCGACGGTCCTGACGGGCGCGCACCGAACCTTCTACCACTGGCGAGACGATTTCCAGGTGGGAAGGGTTGAACGCCATGGCCAGGTGGACTTCGCCGCCTGCGGTCATCACGTTGGACGAGAAGCCCTGGTGGTATTTGACGTCACCGGAACCCAGCTCGACCTTCTTCTTGCCTTCGAACTCGTCGAACAGCTCGCGCGGGTTCTTGCCGAAGGTGTTGACCAGCACGTTCAGACGGCCACGGTGGGCCATGCCGATTACAACTTCCTTGGTGCCGTAGGAACCGGAGCGCTGAATCAGCTCGTCCAGCATCGGAATCAGGCTCTCGCCACCTTCCAGGCCGAAACGCTTGGTGCCCGGGTATTTGGTACCCAGGTACTTTTCCAGGCCTTCTGCTGCAGTGATGCGCTCGAGCAGGTGGCTTTGGATATCCGCGGAGAAAGCTGGGCGCCCACGAACGCTCTCCAGACGCTGCTGGAACCAGCTGCGCTGCTCGGAGTCGACGATGTGGGTGAATTCGGCGCCAATGGTGCGGCAATATGTCTGCTGCAAAGCGTCGAAGATTTCGCGTAGGCTCGCTTCCTCTTTGCCGATGAACAGGTCGCCGGCACGGAAGGTCGTATCAAGATCGGCATTGGTCAAGCCGTAATGATTGATCGACAGGTCTACTGGCGCAGGGCGCTGCCACAACCCCAGGGGGTCGAGCTTCGCGGCTTGGTGGCCGCGCATACGGTAGGCCTGGATCAGTCGCAGCACTTCAACCTGCTTCTTCTCGTGTTCACTGCTCACGCTCCCGGCGGAAACCGGTTGGGCGCGGCGCTGGTTCTTTGCCAGCAGTACGAAATGGTCGCGGATCGTCGAGTGCGATACATCGGTGGCAGTGCTGCCTTCAGCGGGCAACTTCTGGAAGTAAGTGCGCCACTCTTCTGGCACAGCGTTAGGGTCGTGCAGGTAGAGCTCGTAGAGCTCTTCCACATAGGCAGCGTTACCACCTGAAAGGTGGGCGCTGTTCCACATGCGCTGCATCACGCTTTCTTGCATGCTTGGTCACCCTCGGTTCGGGGCCTCGATCGGCAAGAACCACAGCAAGCCTGGGTTGAGTCCGTGTGCAGCGACTGAACCAAAGCCACCTAGTTTCCCGCTGATTTACCGGGTACCAGCCCGGACGCCCCTGCTGGTCTCATATCTTCATAGGTACAAGCTCGGGCTTTTGGCCCTCACTCGGGTTTCACCTTGGTGCGGGCACATGCCCGCACCTCGGCGTACTACGGGTACAACACTTTGAATCAGGTGCCGCTTTGCAGCAGCATGTTACGTACGTGACCGATTGCCTTGGTCGGGTTCAGACCTTTAGGGCAAACGTTTACGCAGTTCATGATCCCGCGGCAGCGGAATACGCTGAACGGGTCATCCAGGGACGCCAGGCGCTCCTGGGTCTTGGTGTCACGGCTGTCTGCCAGGAAGCGATACGCTTGCAGCAGTGCAGCTGGACCCAGGAACTTGTCAGGGTTCCACCAGAAGGATGGGCAGGAAGTCGAGCAGCAAGCGCACAGGATGCACTCGTACAGACCGTCCAGCTTCTCACGCTCTTCCGGCGACTGCAGACGCTCGATGGCCGGGGCCGGCGTGTCGTTCTGCAGGAATGGCTTCACCTTCTCGTACTGCTTGTAGAAGATGCTCATATCGACGACCAGGTCACGGATAACTGGCAGACCCGGCAACGGACGCACAACCAGTTTGTTACCTTTTACGACAGCGGACAGCGGCGTGATGCACGCCAGGCCGTTTTTGCCGTTGATGTTCATGCCGTCGGAACCGCAAACGCCTTCACGGCAGGAGCGACGATAGGAGAAACCTTCGTCCTGCTCCTTGATCAGGGCCAGCACGTCCAGCACCATCAGGTCCTTGCCACCGGTGTCGACTTCAAACACCTGGGTTTTAGGCGACGAGTCGGTATCCGGGTTGTAACGATAAACTTCGACTTTCAACATAGCGGCCACCCTTAGTAAGTCCGGACTTTTGGTTCGAACGCCGGTACGGTCTTCGGCGCGAAGTTGACTGCGCGCTTGGTAACCCGCTTCTCACCTGGGAAGAACAGGGTGTGGCACAGCCAGTTTTCGTCGTCACGGTCTTCGAAGTCTTCACGGGCGTGAGCGCCGCGGGACTCTTTACGGACTTCTGCAGCGATGGCGGTCGCTTCGGCAACTTCCAGCAGGTTCTGCAGCTCCAGCGCTTCGATGCGCGCGGTGTTGAAGGCCTGGGACTTGTCGTTGATCTTGACGTTGGCGATGCGTTCACGCAGCTCTGCCAGTTGCGCGATACCCTTCTGCATGTATTCGCCAGTACGGAATACACCGAAGTAGTTCTGCATGCAGCTTTGCAGCTCGCGACGCAGGGTCGCAACGTCTTCACCGTCGGTGCGCTGGTTGAGCTTGTTCAAGCGGCTCAGGGCGACTTCGATGTCGGTGTCGCTGGCGTCGAGGTATTCGATACCGTCGCTCAGCGCTTTTTCCAGGTGCAGGCCAGCAGCACGACCGAACACGACCAGGTCGAGCAGCGAGTTGCCGCCCAGACGGTTGGCACCGTGAACCGATACGCACGCCACTTCACCTACCGCGAACAGACCCGGGATGATGTGGTCAACGCCATCGGCGTCCTGGGTCATGGCCTGGCCATGAATGTTGGTGGCAACGCCGCCCATCATGTAGTGGCAGGTTGGAACCACCGGCACCGGCGCGACCACTGGGTCAACGTGGGCAAAGGTCTTGGACAGCTCACAGATACCTGGCAGGCGGCTGTGCAGCACTTCCTCGCCCAGGTGGTCGAGCTTGAGCATCACGTGGTCGCCGTTAGGGCCACAGCCGTTGCCGGCGATGATCTCTTTAACCATGGAACGGGCCACAACGTCACGACCGGCAAGGTCTTTGGCGTTAGGCGCGTAACGTTCCATGAAACGCTCGCCGTGCTTGTTGATCAGGTAACCGCCTTCACCGCGGCAACCTTCAGTGACCAGTACACCTGCGCCGGCAATACCGGTTGGGTGGAACTGCCACATCTCGATGTCTTGTACTGGCACGCCTGCACGCAGGGCCATGCCGATACCGTCACCGGTGTTGATCAGGGCGTTGGTGGTGGACGAGTAGATACGACCTGCACCGCCGGTGGCCAGAACGGTGGCCTTGGCTTTGATGTACAGGGTTTCGCCGGTTTCGATGCAGATCGCGATCACACCGACGAACGCGCCGTCCTGGTTCTTCACCAGGTCAACTGCGTAGTACTCGTTGAGGAACGTGGTGCCTGCCTTCAGGTTGCCCTGGTACAGGGTGTGCAGCAGTGCGTGACCGGTACGGTCGGACGCTGCGCAGGTACGGGCAGCCTGGCCGCCTTTACCGAAGTCCTTGGACTGGCCACCGAATGGACGCTGGTAGATACGGCCAGTTTCGGTACGCGAGAACGGCAGACCCATGTGGTCCAGCTCGAACACCGCGGCCGGGCCTTCCTGACACATGTATTCGATAGCGTCCTGGTCACCGATGTAGTCGGAACCCTTGACGGTATCGTACATGTGCCAGCGCCAGTCATCGTTCGGGTCAGCCGAAGCGATGGCGCAGGTGATGCCACCCTGGGCCGACACAGTGTGCGAACGGGTCGGGAAGACCTTGGTGATCACGGCAGTCTTGTGACCGCCCTGGGCCAGCTGCAGCGCTGCGCGCATGCCGGCACCGCCACCACCAACAATGATGGCGTCGAAAGAAATCGTTGGAATGATAGCCATGAATCAGATACCCCAGAGAATCTGCACACCCCAGACGAAGTACGCGAACATCGCGACACCACATACCGCCTGGAACAGGAAACGTATTGCAGTCGCCGACTTGCCGAACGCCATAGGCGTCAGGTAGTCAGTTGCGATGGTCCACATGCCGACCCAGGCGTGAGCGCCCAGGGCAACCAGTGCCAGCAGACTGAAGATACGCATCGCGTTGTTGGAGAACAGGGCGTGCCACTGGGCATATTCCATGCCAGGGTGCGCCACCAGGTAGCCGATCAGGAAAATGAAGTAAGCCGCGAGAACGACCGCAGATACGCGCTGCGCCATCCAGTCATAGAGGCCCGAACGCGACAGGTTCGTGACATTGGTTACCATATCCAAACTCCCGCCAGAACGATCACCACCACGGAGATGACGATGACAATTTTCGAGCCCAGTTTGCCGCCTTCCAGCGTCTCACCGATGCCCATGTCCATGATCAGATGGCGCACACCGGCCACCAGGTGATACAGCAAGGCGGACAGCAGGCCCCAAATCACGAGCTTGGCCAGCGGACTGGTCAGACACGCCTTCACCTCTCCAAAGCCTTCTTCCGAACCCAGGGATTTGCCCAATGCATAAAGCATGATGGCCAGGCCCAGGAACAAAATAATGCCGGAGATGCGGTGGAGAATGGACGTGTAAGCGGTGATCGGGAGTTTGATGGTCCTTAGGTCTAGGTTTACAGGTCGTTGGCTTTTCACGGCTTTTTTCACACTGAAGAGCCCCTAGCAAGCAGGGCAAAGTTGTTGGTAAGTGTACTGGTCAGGTACCCACCACCCAGGGAGCGGCGACCCCCAGTTAATCGGGCTCTGAAGCCCCTGGTAGTCGGGTGCCGAGTATAGACAGTTAGGCTACTAATGACAACGTGAAGGCCTAGCCCAAATAGCTCATTGCCTTTACCGGATAAAAGGCGTAAACGGGCGACAATTTCGAGGAAAAACCAGCCTTCAAGCCCTTTACAACCGTGCTTTAGGCAAATTGACATTCGAATTTATCTCACTATAGTGGTGCGGGCCCTGCGTGGGGGGTCTGTCTGATGATTTCAAGCATTAATAGGAGGCCACATGGCTGACAAAAAAGCGCAGTTGGTCATCGAGGGCGCAGCCCCCGTCGAGCTGCCCATTTTAACCGGCACCGTTGGTCCAGATGTAATCGACGTTAGAGGGTTGGGGGCCACGGGTCACTTCACTTTCGACCCTGGTTTCATGGCGACCGCATCTTGCGAGTCGAAGATCACCTACATCGATGGCGACAAGGGCATCCTGCTGCATCGCGGCTACCCTATCGAACAGCTCGCCGAGCAATCCGACTATCTGGAAACCTGCTATCTGCTGCTCAACGGCGAACTGCCGAATGCCGAGCAGAAGGCCCAGTTCGTCAGCACCGTGAAGAATCACACCATGGTGCACGAGCAGTTGAAGTCCTTCTTCAACGGCTTCCGCCGCGACGCCCACCCAATGGCCGTCATGTGCGGCGTAGTAGGCGCCCTGTCGGCGTTCTACCACGACTCGCTGGACATCAATAACCCGCAACACCGCGAAATCTCTGCGGTGCGCCTGGTCGCCAAGATGCCGACCCTGGCAGCGATGGTGTACAAGTACTCCATGGGTCAACCCATGATGTACCCGCGCAACGACCTGTCGTACGCGGAAAACTTCCTGCACATGATGTTCAACACGCCGTGCGAGATCAAACCGATCAGCCCGGTACTGGCCAAGGCAATGGACCGGATCTTCATCCTCCACGCCGACCACGAACAGAATGCGTCGACTTCCACCGTGCGCCTGGCCGGCTCTTCGGGTGCCAACCCGTTCGCCTGTATCGCCGCCGGTATCGCTGCGCTGTGGGGCCCTGCCCACGGCGGTGCGAACGAAGCCGTACTGACCATGCTCGATGAAATCGGCGATGTTTCCAACATCGACAAGTTCATCGCCAAGGCCAAGGACAAGAACGATCCGTTCAAGTTGATGGGCTTCGGTCACCGCGTTTACAAAAACCGCGACCCGCGCGCCACCGTGATGAAGCAGACCTGCGATGAGGTCCTGCGCGAGCTGGGCATCACCAACGATCCGCAACTGGAACTGGCGATGCGCCTGGAAGAAATCGCCCTGACCGACCCGTACTTCATCGAACGTTCACTGTACCCGAACGTCGACTTCTACTCGGGCATCATCCTCAAGGCGATCGGCATTCCGACCAGCATGTTCACCGTGATCTTCGCCCTGGCGCGGACCGTCGGCTGGATCTCGCACTGGAAAGAAATGCTCTCCAGCCCGTACAAGATTGGCCGTCCACGCCAGCTGTACACCGGCTACGAGTCGCGCGACATCGTCAAACTGCAAGACCGCAAGTAAGCCCTGCGCTGAAAACGAAAAAAGGCTGCCTTCGGGCAGCCTTTTTTATTGGCAGTCTGCGTCTGCGTGCAAAGCATCGCAGGCGCAATAACAGTTATCTCAAAATAAACTGAAAACCTAACTGTTACGGCTTCTCAGCCCTTTCCTTCAACGCTTTCAGTGTGTTGAACGGCGCATCCACCACAAATTTGTTTGCCACCATCGACGGCACACTGCCGCCTGGCTCGGTGTGGACCTGGTAGGTCACTTCAGTACCGCCGTCTTTTGGCACCAATTTCCAGAAACCTTGAACCTGGGCCACACGCACGAAACCTTTTTCTTCAGGCAGGTACTTCGGCACGCCTTCCAGCTTGCGGGTCAGGCTGCCGTCGGCTTCCTTGATGGTCGTCACATGCAGGACCGAATCACGTGGCGTGACCGGCCACGGGGTATTGAACTGGGTATAGGTCCAGCTCTGGTCACCCTCGGTCTTGAGCAGCTTCTGCGACTTGCACTCGTGAATCCAGGCACAGGCGCCGGCCACGTCTTCCTGCAGGGCCTGAACCTTGGCCAGTGGCGCCTTGATGAAGGTAACGCCGCGATAAGCCTTGTAGTCGGAGCCCGACACAGCGGCGAGGGAGATCTTGATACCGCCCTCGTCCTTTTTCACTTGCCAGTCTTCAGCATGCGCCACCGACACCAGTGCCGCGCTCAACCCCATCATCAGTGCTACGTGCTTAAACGATCCCATGGTCTTTTTCCTTGTTGTCGAAGATCTACGCAATCAAGCTGCCGTCACTTGCTCCAACCACCCCAAGACCCTGATCGCTTCGTCGCGATCCTCGCCACACACCTCCCTGTCCGCCTTGAAACCTGAACACACCGGCGGCCGCTCGGGCCGACCAAACAGGTCGCAGAGGTTTACTACAGACAAATGGATACAACGCTCACCCGCCGGCTTGCCCTTGGGCATGCCGGGAATCGGCGAACTGATGGACGGTGCAATGCAGCAAGCGCCACAGCCTTCACGGCAATTCATGACGTCAGAACCTCGGGGTAACAAATGATGCATGAAGGGGGATAGTAACCGCTAAAACGACCGTTTGAAATTACTGGCCGGATGAAATATCACCGAACAGATATGACCGATCAGTCGTGCCGGAGCTACTGTTTGAACTCGAACTCGATTGCCGCGCCTTCAATTTCCTGCTGGCGAGCATCATTGCGCAACTGCAACTGCATTTCATTGCTGAGCAGTCGGCCGTTGAGCTGGAAGGGGCTGTTGCTGGTAGGTTTTTCACCGAACATCGCCGGTAGCAGTGGCTGGCGCACCTGCGCCTCAGCCTGACCCGGCGCCTGCAGGCCCTTGACCATGTCAGGTGGCAGGCTCAGATCCAGCTTGGCCTTGGGCAAAGGCGCTGCAACGACGTCCGACCCCTTGCGCTGATTTGTCTTGGCAGGGGCTTTTTTCGCAACCGGGGGCTTGGCCTGGGTTTTCGGCCTTGCAGCTTCAGGCTTTTTTACCGGAGCCGGCTTCTTCTTCGCCTGTAGCGCATTCGTCGAGTCGACAGAAGGCGAAGCCGTCGCGGCGAACACCGGGGCAACCGATGGCAGCAGACTCAGGCACAGCAATAGAAGACCAACACGGGACAACACTTTCATAGGCAACAACGAACATCGCGCAAAAGTGCGTATGCTCCTCGTTCCCGAAGTAACTGGCAAGCCTCCTGGCTAAAGGAATACACCCGCTGCTGTCTCCTGACAGAGTTGATTGGCCAGCATCCCCAACGTGAGCACCGCCCGCTCTGCCTCACGATTCCATGGAATGGCGCAGTTGAGCCGAATGCAATGGTTGAATTGCTCGGTGTTACTGAAAATCAGCCCCGGCGCGATACTGATCCCCTGCTGCAGTGCCCGCACATGCAACTCCTGGGTATTGACCCGCCCCGGCAAGCTGATCCACAAAATGAAGCCGCCCGTAGGCCGGGTCATCTGCGTACCCTCCGGGAAGTGCTGCTGCACTGCCAGCTGATAGGCGTTCAAGGTGCGCCGGTATTCCTGGCGAATGAAACGCAAATGGCGGTCATAACCGCCATTTTCCAGATAGGCCGCAACGGCCATCTGGGTCACGCTGCACGCCGAATGGGTGGTGAAGGTCTGCAAGCGCTGGATATCCTGCTGATACTTGCCAGCAATGATCCAGCCGATACGCACACCCGGCGACAAGGTCTTGGAAAAACTCGAACAGTAGATGACCCGATCCAGCCGATCGAAGGCTTTCAGTGATTTGGTCCGGCCCTGCTCGAACATCAGTTCGCCATAGACATCATCTTCGACAATCTGGATATCGAAATCCGATGCTAGCCGCAGCAACTGCTTCTGGCGGTCTTCCGGAATGGTGCCACCCAGGGGATTGCTCAGTCGCGCAGTCAACACCAGTGCCTTGATCGACCACTGGTTGGCCGCCAACTGCAAAGCTTCGAGGCTGATCCCGGTCGATGGATCGCTGGGGATCTCGATGACTTTCAAGCCCAGCAAGTCAGCCAGTTGCAGCAACCCATAATAAGTAGGTGATTCTGCGGCGATCAGGTCGCCCGGCCGGGTCAGTACGCGCAATGACATCTGCAAGGCATCGACACAGCCATGGGTGACCACCACTTCAGACGGGTCGACCACCACACCGGCATCGCGCATGCGAATGGCGATCTGCCGACGCAGCGGTTCGAAACCCGGGCTGAACATATAGCTGAACGCCCTTGGCGCCTGAAACCGCGTGACCTTGCTCAACTGCTGGTGCAAGGCACGCACCGGCAGGTATTCAACATGCGGGGTGGCAGCACCAAACGGAAAGACGCCATCGCGCCGCGCCTCGATCAGTACCTGCTGGATGATGCTGCTGCGCGTCACCAACCCCGGGCGCTCTACACGGGCGATATCCGGTGTGGGCGCGGTCAATGCCGGGGTTTGGTGAACGTAATAACCTGATTGCGGCCGCGCGCGGATCAGACCCTGGTCTTCCAGGTTGGCATACGCCTGCAATACGGTGGCATGGCTGACATTGAGCTGTGCGCTCATCTTGCGTACTGACGGTACGCGCTCACCGGGCTGGTATACACCCCGGCGAATGTCTTCGGCCAGCTGCTGGGCAATGCGCTGGTAGAGCAACAGGTTGGTCATGATCTAACTCTCGACACGCAGGCAATCTAGTTATTCTTGTGTAGACCGAGGGAGAATACCGAAACAGTTCCCAAGTGTACTGGGACAGTTCGCAGAATAGTCGACATTACAGTTGTGTGATACCTGCAATTGTGAACAATTTGGCATAAGAGATTCATACCGGCATAAAAAAACCCGATGAGCATTACTCATCGGGTTGTTGATCGGCCGAGCCTCAGCGTGCGGCGCCGAGCCTGCCTTTTTCGTCGGAGAAGACGATCTCCACACGACGGTTCTGCGCCCTGCCCCGCTCCGAGGCATTGGCCTCAACAGGATACTGGTCGCCATACCCTTCAACCTGGATACGCTTCTCGTCGACCCCCAGGTCGACCAGCATGTCCGCAACCGACTGGGCGCGCGCCTTGGACAAGGTCAGGTTGTCTTCCGGGCTACCGGTACTGTCGGTATAGCCCTCGATACGCACCACACGCTTGGGGTTGAGCTGAAGGAACTGCACCAGCTTGAGCACCGTGCGGCTGGCCGAGTTTTTCAACTCTGCATGCCCGGTATCAAACAGTACATCACCCAGGGTCATGACCAGGCCGCGATCACTTTGCTGGGTGGCCAGGCTGACGATCTGCTCTTCAAGCCATTTACCCTGCTGCTGGACGCTGACCAACTTGGCCTCACGCAGGGCCAACTGCAAGCGCTGGCGCTCCAGTTCGAGCTTGGCCTGACGCTCCTGGTTCAACACCAGGTTGGTGTGTTCGCGGGCGATTTCGCTGTAGCGCTGGCTCAGGTACGCGTACTGGCGCACATCGCTACCGGTCCCCATGTAGGTGGCCAGACGATCGGCACGCGCCAGCGATTCACCAGCGCGGATCACATCACGCGGCGCACTGCGCAACACATTGGAATCATCTTTCACCGACTGGAAGCTGGCGATGGCCTGGTCGAGCGCTGTTTCACTGCGCTCACTGGCGCAACCTTGCAACCCCAGCGCGCCCAGCAACATCAGTGTGGTCAACGGTTTATTCGAGCTCACTGCTGCTCCCCCAGTTGCTTGCGAAGACGGTTGACCCGGGTTTGCAGCAGGTCGAGCTGCTCCTGGCTTTTCAGGGTCAGCACGCGCGCTTCGGCCAGGCGTGCATCCAGCTCAGCCTGCTCGGCACGCATGCGCGCATCGCGATACGACTCACTGAGCATGTTGGCTTGGGCCCGGGCCAGCTTCTCTTCAGCCAGCTTGAGCTCGGCAACCTCATCAGTGGCGCCCACGGCTTTGGCCTGCGCCACCGCCTGTTCAGACAAGCGCAACTGTTCATGGGGTGCCGGGTCAGCGGCGCAACCGGCCAGGGCCAGCAGCGCCAGGGCAACGAATAGCGGTTGAGTTCTCACACAATCTTCCTACTGTTTGGGGGCGTCGAGCGGTTGCTGCAATTGCGCCTTCCAGCGCTCGACATTGCGTTGCAATACTGCCTGGGACACGCCAGAGGGGGGCAATTCTGTCAGTTTTTTCGCCAGCTGTCCGCGCAACCACGCGTCATTGCAGGCGGAATTGTGCGACAGCGCCAGATAAAGACCCGGGCGATCCAATGGC
Organism: Pseudomonas fontis; assembly: GCF_028656955.1. Lineage (GTDB taxonomy): Bacteria > Pseudomonadota > Gammaproteobacteria > Pseudomonadales > Pseudomonadaceae > Aquipseudomonas > Aquipseudomonas fontis. The sequence goes on along the minus strand of NZ_JAMDGY010000069.1, from coordinate 24,517 downwards.
ACGCCACGGGCGACGAGGTCAGTCGCCATCCCCAGGGTCTGCACCATGGCCATTCCGGCATAGCGCCCGGCCAGCACGTAGTCCACCTGGCCCAATAAAAGCTTCTGGAATGCCTGGGTCAGGTTCTGGGTCGAGACCAGCTTCAACTGGTCCTTGGTGAAGGTCGCGAACTCGGGAGTCAGGCGGGCCTTTTCAGAGATTGCGCCTTGATGCTGGTGCAGGTCCGCCAAGCCTTCATAGACCAGCGACGAGTCATGGCGCGTCCACACCAGGTATTCATTCTGCAACAGCGCGGGGTGGATGTAGTCCACTACCGTGAGATTGGCGAGTGCCATCGGCGCATCGACCAGCATGTCCATGCGCCCACTGCGCACTTCATCCTGGGCTTCACTGCGCTTGCCGGCGTACAGCACCTCGACCTTCAAGCCCAGCTCACCCGCCATCTGTTGCAGCAGATCGACATTGGCGCCGATCAGGTGCCTTGGGTTCTGCGGGTCACGCCAGACATAGGGCGGCGCGTCTGGGCTACCGGTCGCGACCAGGCGTTCGCACTTGCCCACTGCCAGTACCTGCGCTGGCAACACAGCAACACCTAGCAGCCCTGCTGCGATCATCCGGCCCAGCCACCCCATGCAACGCCTCCCTACATTTATGCGCCTGAAATAAAAAAGCCCGATCAAAGGATCGGGCTCTTTATAAGTGAAGCCGCTGGATTAAACCAGCTTCTCCAGCTCAGGGACGGCTTCGAACAGATCCGCCACCAGGCCGTAGTCGGCCACCTGGAAGATCGGTGCTTCTTCGTCCTTGTTGATCGCAACGATCACCTTGGAGTCTTTCATGCCGGCCAGGTGCTGGATCGCGCCGGAGATACCGACGGCGATGTACAGCTGTGGCGCGACGATCTTGCCGGTCTGACCGACCTGCATGTCGTTCGGCACAAAACCTGCGTCGACTGCGGCGCGCGAGGCACCAACAGCAGCGCCCAGCTTGTCGGCCAGGGAGTACAGGTGCTTGAAGTTGTCACCGTTCTGCATGCCACGGCCGCCAGAAACGACGATCTTGGCAGCGGTCAGCTCAGGACGGTCGGACTTCGCCAGCTCTTCGCCGACGAAGGACGATTTGCCTGCGTCGTGCGCAGCGCCAACCGCTTCAACAGCAGCCGAACCACCTTCAGCTGCAACGGCGTCGAAACCGGTGGAGCGTACGGTGATGACCTTGACGGCAGCATTCGATTGCACGGTGGCAATCGCGTTACCGGCGTAGATCGGGCGCTTGAAGGTGTCTGCCGATTCAACCGAGATGATCTCGGAGATCTGGTCAACGTCCAGCAGCGCAGCAACGCGCGGCAGGATGTTCTTGCCATTCGAGGTGGCAGGCGCCAGCACGTGACTGTAGGCCTTGCCCAGCTCAGCTACCAGCGGTGCAACGTTTTCTGGCAGTTGATGTGCGTAGGCAGCGTTGTCGGCAACCAGCACCTTGGCCACGCCAGCAATCTTGGCGGCAGCTTCAGCGACACCACCGACGTTCTGGCCAGCGACCAGGACGTGGATGTCACCACCGATCTTGGCGGCAGCCGCGACGGTGTTCAGGGTAGCTGGCGCAACGGCACCGTTTTCGTGTTCAGCGATAACCAGGATAGTCATTTAGATTACCTTCGCCTCGTTCTTCAGTTTCTCGACCAGTTCAGCCACCGACTTGACCTTGATACCCGCGCTGCGTGCTGCTGGCGCTTCGACTTTCAGGGTCTTGTTGGTGGAGGCGGTGGAAACGCCCAGGGCGTCCGGAGTAACGGTTTCCAGCGGCTTCTTCTTGGCCTTCATGATGTTCGGCAAAGAAGCGTAGCGCGGCTCGTTCAGACGCAGGTCGGTGGTGACGATGGCTGGCAGGTTCAGCGCAACAGTCTGCAGGCCGCCATCGATTTCACGGGTAACGTTGACCTTGTCGCCAGCCACTTCGACCTTGGAGGCGAAGGTGCCCTGACCGAAACCGGTCAGCGCAGCCAGCATCTGGCCGGTCTGGTTGTTGTCGCTGTCGATGGCTTGCTTGCCAAGGATCACCAACTGAGGCTGTTCCTTGTCGACAACGGCCTTGAGCAGCTTGGCCACGGCCAGGGAATTGAGCTCGTCAGCACACTCGACCAGCACGGCGCGATCGGCACCCAGTGCCAGCGCGGTACGCAGCTGCTCCTGGGCAGTTGCCGGGCCGATGGTAACGACGACGATCTCGGTCGCCACGCCTTTTTCTTTCAGGCGTACGGCCTCTTCTACGGCGATTTCGCAGAAGGGGTTCATGGACATCTTGACGTTAGCAAGGTCGACGCCGGAGTTGTCCGCCTTGACGCGAACCTTGACGTTATAGTCGACCACTCGTTTGACAGCTACAAGAACCTTCATGGATTCCTCGTTACTCTCCGGTGAAAAGAATGTCGCCTGGGCCAAACCCGGCGATAGCGCGTGGGTACAAGGGCACCTCTAAAAAACAATTGCAGGCGGGGGAATTTAGCCTGACTCAGCGGTCTCGTTCCGACCCTTCATCGCAAAACCCGTAAGTCATTTTTTGTCGTGGTGTGTAAACTCCACTACAAAGCGGGTTGTGGCCTAACTGCCCTGCTTTCTGCCAGGTTTTTAGGGGTGCACCTGCATCCTACGATCAGCCTACGGCGAACGTAAAACCGCTCGTATCTTGACCGTAACGCCCAATCCGGTCAATACGCCAAAACGGTCAGCGTCACGCCGCCTCTCTTTGATTTTACTGGCCTGCGGCAAATTCAAACAAACGTTTGTATTGGACCTCGCAAGTGGTGTAGATATAATGCGCGGCCAAGAGAAAGCGGTGTAGTCCGTCATCGTCCGAGCTACAGGCCCGGGCACTTCGAAAATGACCGCCTGACACACGCCAATAAAGCAAAAACCGATGAGCCTTGAGTAGGAGAGAACCTGTGGAACGCGAATACATGGAATTCGACGTGGTCATCGTCGGCGCTGGCCCGGCGGGCCTGTCCGCCGCCTGCCGACTGAAGCAGAAGGCCGCCGAAGCCGGTAATGAAATCAGCGTCTGCGTGGTTGAGAAAGGCTCCGAAGTCGGTGCTCACATTCTCTCCGGCGCGGTCTTCGAGCCGCGTGCGCTCAACGAGCTGTTCCCAGACTGGAAAGAGCTGGGCGCCCCGCTGAACACCGAAGTCAAACGTGACGACATCTACGTGCTCAAAGATGGTCAAAGCTCGATCAAGGTGCCTGACCTGTTCGTGCCCAAGACCATGCACAACCAGGGTAACTACATCATCTCCCTGGGCAACCTGTGCCGCTGGCTGGCGCAGCAGGCCGAAAACCTGGGCGTCGAGATCTACCCGGGCTTCGCGGCCCAGGAAGCGCTGTTCGACGAGAACGGTGTGGTGCGCGGGATCATCACTGGCGACCTGGGTGTCGACCGTGAAGGCAACCCGAAAGAAGGCCTGTACACCCCCGGCATGGAACTGCGCGGCAAGTACACCTTGTTCGCCGAAGGCTGCCGTGGGCACATTGGCAAGCAGCTGATCAAGCGCTTCGACCTGGACAGCGCTTCCGATGTCCAGCACTACGGCATTGGCCTGAAGGAAATCTGGGAAATCGACCCAGCCAAGCACCAGCAAGGCCTGGTCGTCCACACTGCCGGCTGGCCGTTGAACGTGTTCGGCACCGACGACACCGGTGGCTCGTTCCTCTATCACCTGGAAAACAACCAGGTGGTTGTCGGCCTGATCGTTGACCTGTCCTACAGCAACGCCTACCTGTCACCGTTCGACGAGTTCCAGCGCCTCAAGCATCACCCGGTGATCAGCCAGTACCTCGATGGCGGCAAGCGCATCAGCTACGGCGCCCGCGCCCTGGCCAAGGGTGGCATCAACTCGCTGCCGAAAATGGTCTTCAAGGGCGGCGCGCTGATCGGTTGCGACCTGGGCACCATGAACGTGGCCAAGATCAAGGGCAGCCACACCGCCATGAAGTCCGGCATGCTCGCTGCCGAAGCAGTAGCCGACGCGCTGCTGGCCGGCGGTGAAGGCGGTGACGAATTGACCGCATACGTCGATGGCTTCAAGGCCAGTTGGCTGTATGAAGAGCTGTTTGCCAGCCGCAACTTCGGCCCGGCCATGCACAAGTTCGGGCCGATGCTCGGTTCGGCCTTCAACTATGTCGACCAGAACTGGTTCAACGGCAAGCTGCCGTTCACCCTGCACGACACCAAGCCGGACTACGCCTGCCTGAAGCTGGCATCCGACTCGAAGAAAATCGACTACCCGAAACCCGATGGCAAGCTGAGCTTCGACAAGTTGAGTTCGGTGTTCCTCTCCAGCACCAACCATGAAGAAGAGCAGCCCTGCCACCTGAAACTGACCGATGCCGGCATCCCGATCGGCACCAACCTGCCGCTGTACGACGAACCGGCGCAGCGCTACTGCCCGGCCGGCGTATACGAAGTGGTCAGCCAGGAAGACGGTAGCAAGCGTTTCCAGATCAACGCCCAGAACTGCGTGCACTGCAAGACCTGTGACATCAAGGACCCTTCGCAGAACATCACCTGGGTCACCCCGGAAGGCGCTGGCGGCCCGACCTACCCGAACATGTAAGTCGCGCTGAACAAAAAGCCCCCTCGCACCGGCCGGTGCGAGGGGGCTTTTTTGTACACGGTGGTATCAGCCGATCAGGCGGCTCTTACTTCATTGAGCAACTCGGGGTGCCGATCCAGCAGACGCAGCAATTTGACAAGCGCCAGCGGTGGTTTGGTCTTGCCGTTTTCGTAACGCGAAAAAGCGTTGGCGCCTCCGCCGAAAATCTCCGCAGCCTCGCGCTGATCGAGTGACAGCTTCTTGCGCACACTGGCAATGAAGCCCGGATCGACAAACGTGCTGTTGACCTGACGACTGAACGCCAGCATCGCCGCACTGACTCGCGCCGACTCTGCCGCATCCAGCACCGCTTCGCCGCACGCCGGGCAGAACTCGCCGGATACGGCGGGAATCACCAGCGACTCCCCTTTGTACACGTAGGGCAGGTCACGTATGGACGCTTCCAGTTCGACCGCCCCGCAGACAGGACATTTCATGCCTACAGCTCCTTGAACGAGACGATCAGCACGTCATCGATCACCGTCAGTTTCAAATAGACCGCACCGGTGCCCGCGCTCGTTCGATAAACGTCTTGCCACACCCGATGATCGGCGTGGGTCGACATGCTTTTGTAAAAATCCGCAGGTGTCAGGGCCATGACGACGTCCAGCATGTCCTCAAAATCCATGCCCAGCGTGGCCGCTCCCGACAGCGCAGAGAAGGTGGACTTCACCTGCCCTTGCACTATCAGCCGCTTGACCACCGACAATCTGCAATGTGGCGTTCTTTTCTCCATGAAGACGCTAACCTGTTTGGCTGAATTTGGCAACTTGGTTAATCGCTAGGCGATCAGTAAAAGTCTGCCGCAGCCCCGCCAACAAGTAACCCGGGCCTTTGTCACAAGGCATTGAAGCCGCGCCGTTCAGCCCTTGATCAACGCCAGGTCGTCCTCGGCGTGCAATTGCTCACGCATGCCGAAATACAGGCCGCTGAGCACGCCCACCGTGCCCATGACCAGGCAGAAACCCACGCACACCCACGGGCTCCAGGGCATCAAGGCGATCAGCAGCAACGGTGTGGTGCTCGCCCACAGGGCGTAGGCCACGTTGTAGGTAAAGGAAATACCCGAGACGCGGATGCGCGCCGGGAACAGCCCGACCATCACCGATGGCACCACACCCACGACACCACAGGCCAGCCCGGCCAAGGCATACGCCGGCCCGGTCCAGCCCCAGCCGGCAATCAGGTTGCCGTACAGGCCCGCGATGCCCAGCGGCAGCAACAGGCTGTAAACCATTAGTGCCCGCCAGGCGCCAATGCGGTCCACCAGCAGGCCGGCGAGCACACAGCCAATGTTCAGGAAGACGATGCCCAGGCTGCTCAGGGCGAAGGTGTGGGCCGCGCTCATGCCGAAGCGTTGCTGCATGACGGTTGGGGTGATTACCACCAGCACCACTACTGCCGAGGTCAGCACGCAGGTCAGCAAGGCGGCGGGGACCAGCGCCCGACGGTGTTCGCGCAGTACCTCGCGCAACGGGAAGGCCACCGGCTGCTCGCGGCGCTCTTGCAACGCCAGAAACACCGGTGTCTCGCTAAGCCAGCGACGCAACCAGACACCGATCACCCCGAATACGCCCCCCAGCAGGAACGGATAGCGCCACGCGTAATCGAGAATTTCCTGCGGGGTAAAGATTTGCGCCAGCGCTGTCGCCGTCAAGGCACCCAGCAGGTAGCCAAAGGTCAGCCCGGCCTGGAGGAAGCCCAACGCATAGCCGCGTCGCCCAGCTGGCGCGTGCTCGGCGACGAACGTCCAGGCGCTCGGCACCTCGCCGCCCACCGCCGCACCTTGCAGGATGCGCAAGGCCAGCAGGATCAACGGCGCGGCATAGCCGATATCGGCATAGGTCGGCATCACCCCGATCAGCAGGCAGGGCAGCGCCATCATCAGGATGCTCAGGCTGAACACCTTCTTGCGCCCCAAATGGTCGGCAAAGTGCGCCATGAGAATGCCGCCCAGCGGCCGGGCCAGGTAACCGGTGACGAAAATCCCGAAGCTTTGCAGCAGGCGCAGCCACTCCGGCATTTCCGGTGGGAAGAACAGCTGGCTCAAGGTCAGCGCGAAGAACACGAAGATGATGAAATCGTAGATCTCCAGCGCCCCGCCCAATGCAGCCAGGCTCAGGGTCTTGTGGTCGCTGCGCGAAAAGCGCAAGGCGCGCGCCGGGTCGTTGGCAGTCATAAAGGCTTCCGCTTCGAATAACAATCCGCGCGCCAGCGGGCGCGACAGAACAAGCGCAAGAGGATAACAAAAAGACCGGCGTCACTCAGGGCTGACGGGAAAACAGCGAATGCCCCTGGTTCATCCAGCGCCGAGGGTGGCCGTGGGGCGCAGGCTGGCCCGACGGATTGGCCACCTGCCCGACCAGGCGCGGCCCATCGATGATCGCCATGAACGCATGCAGCGCCTCGTCATCGGGCACCTTGGGCAGGCTGATGCTCACGGCCTGGCGCTGGGCTGCCGGGACACTGGGCACTTTCAGGTGTTGCGACTCGTACAGCAGCGCATGCCTGACCTGGGTATTGACCCGGCAAAAACGCTCAAGGTCGACCCCGGCATGGCTGGCCAGGTCGGTATTGCCGATCAGCAGGTCGAACGGCAGCAGTGCGTTCTGCACCAGGTGCTGCAGGTCTTCGAAGGTGTGTACCGGCGCGACCCGGTAATAGCCCATGCCATTGAGCAACTTCTCCATCTGCAACAGCTGCATGGGGTGCTCATCGGCAATCAGGATACGCAGCGACTTGTTTGGCATCGTGTATGACCAAGGTGATGAGCGTGGATAACGTTCCTTGACCATCACTGCGCCAGTCAAACACAGCAGGCTGTGGCGGGCACTTCGCCAATTGAAGGGTCTGTCTAGATACTTGTCGTGAAAGTGGAGGAAATCAAGTCGCCCCACATAATTGTTATTAGTTATTTCGAAATAAGCCGCTCAGGACGCCCATTGCTGCATGCGTAGGCGGCAATGCTTCATGGCGTTGACGATGTGTTTTTCCACCACGCTGCGCGAAACCCCCATGCGCTCAGCGATGTCCTGGTGCGACAGGCCCTCCAGCTTGCGCAACAGGAAGCAATCACGGCAATTGCCACTCAGCTCCGCCAGCGCCCGCTGCATCAGCTCCAGGCGCTGGTTGAGGTCCATGCTGTGCTGCGGTGCTGGCGAGAAGAATCGCTCGTCGTTGTCCAGCACCTCCAGCGGTTCGCTCTGGCGCAGCTGGTTGCGGCGGTGCCCGTCGATCACCAGGTTCAGCGCAGTGCGATAGAGGAACGCACGCGGGTGCTCGATCGCGTCTGCACCTGCCCGCTCCAGCACGCGCACATAGGCATCGTGGGCGACATCCTCGGCCACCTGACGATTGCCCAGGCGGGCGTTGAGGAAACTCACCAGTTCGCGATAGTAGGTTTCCAGAAGTACACCTGGCTGCGTCATGTCCAGAGAGGTTCCTTGGCGGCAAGCCAGAAGGCCAAAATGATGGCCATATGATTTACCATAAATTAGAATAATTCTCAGCAAGATTTGGCGACTGCGTCACATCCTACAGCGTACTCACCAACCGATCCTTCGACCAGCGCGGGTAAATTCCCGCACTGGATTCTCGTTAAACATGGAGCTTCCCGTGCCTGCCGAGTTTCCTCGCCAGGACCACCTCACGGACCGAACCCCTCTGGCCGGAACCCCGCATGAGTCGTCAAACCGTCAAACGCCGCCTGTTGTTCTGCGGCCTGGGCCTCATCAGCCTGGGCGCCCTGGTTGCCTGGAAAACCCTGCCCGGCAGTGGTGACCCATTGAACACCGTTGCGGTGACGCGGGGGGATATCGAAAGCAGCGTGACCGCCCTGGGCACCTTGCAGCCCAGGCGTTATGTCGATGTCGGCGCGCAAGCTTCCGGGCAGATCCGCAAGCTGCACGTGGAGGCCGGTGACCGGATCGAAGAAGGTCAGCTTTTGGTCGAAATCGACCCCTCGACGCAACAGGCCCGCCTTGATGCCGGGCGTTTCTCGATTGAAAACCTCAAGGCGCAGCTGGCCGAGCAGCAAGCCCAGTACCAACTCGCCGAACAGCAGTACAAACGCCAGCAGCACCTGGCCAGCGGTGGCGCCACCCGCGAAGAGGATGTGCAGAGCGCCCAGGCACAATTGAAGGTGACCCAGGCGCGCATCGCCATGTTCCGCGCGCAAATTCTCCAAGCCCAGGCCAGCCTGCGCAGCGATGAAGCCGAGCTCGGCTACACACGCATCTACGCGCCGATGTCCGGCACCGTGGTTGCCGTCGACGCTCGTGAAGGCCAGACCCTCAATGCCCAGCAGCAAACGCCATTGATCCTGCGGATCGCCAAGCTCTCGCCGATGACCGTGTGGGCCCAGGTCTCCGAAGCGGACATCGGCCATGTAAAGCCGGGCATGACGGCCTACTTCACCACCCTCAGTGGCGGCAAGCGGCGCTGGAGCAGCACCGTGCGACAGATCCTGCCGATCCCGCCCAAGCCGCTCGATCAATCCAGCCAGAGTGGCACCGGCAACAGCGGCACCAGCAGCAGCGGCGCGGCCAGTGGCAAGGTCGTGCTGTATACCGTGTTGCTTGACGTCGACAATGCCGACAACACCTTGATGGCCGAGATGACCGCGCAGGTGTTCTTCGTTGCCGGCCAGGCCAAGAACGTCCTCACTGCCCCACTGTCGGCACTGGAAGACGGCGAGGGCCAGAATGACCAGCGCACCGCCCAGGTGATCGCTGCCAACGGCAAGATCGAACAGCGCCAGGTGCGCACCGGCCTCAGTGACCGCTTGCGGGTGCAGATCCTCGACGGCCTGGCCGAAGGTGACCACCTGCTGATCGGCGCACCTGTCGCCAGCGGGGGTTGAATGTCCACGCCGCTGATTGAACTGCGCGACATCCGCAAAGCCTATGGCGGTATCGACACGCCGCTCGTCGAGGTGGTCAGGGGCATCAGCCTGGCCATCCACCCGGGTGAGTTCGTCGCCATTGTCGGCGCCTCGGGTTCCGGCAAGTCGACCCTGATGAACATCCTCGGCTGCCTTGATCGACCAACCTCCGGCGAGTATTACTTCGCAGGCAAGGACGTCGCCATGCTGGACAGCGACGAGCTGGCCTGGCTGCGCCGGGAAGCCTTTGGCTTCGTGTTCCAGGGCTACCACCTGATCGCCTCGGGCTCGGCCCAGGAGAACGTCGAAATGCCGGCCATCTATGCCGGCACCCCCGCTGCCGAACGGCATGCCCGCGCGGCCGCCCTGCTCGACCGCCTGGGCCTGGCCAGCCGCACCGCCAACCGCCCGCACCAGTTGTCTGGCGGCCAGCAGCAGCGTGTATCGATTGCCCGGGCGTTGATGAATGGCGGCCATATCATCCTCGCCGACGAGCCGACCGGAGCGCTCGACAGCCAGAGCGGCGCTGAAGTCATGGCATTGCTCGATGAGCTGGCAAGCCAGGGCCACGTGGTCATCCTCATCACCCATGACCGCGAAGTGGCGGCCCGGGCCCAGCGCGTGATCGAGATTCGCGATGGCCTGGTGGTCAACGATTCGGCCAACGAGCAGGCGCCGCCTCCCACCAGCCACCCCGGCCTGCAAGCCGAAGACCTGCGCCAGCGCCTTGATCGCGGCGCCACCGAAAGCGGCGCCTGGAAAGGCGAGCTGCTCGAAGCGCTGCAAGCGGCCTGGCGGGTCATGTGGATCAATCGATTCCGCACCGCCCTGACCTTGCTCGGCATTGTCATCGGCGTGGCTTCGGTAGTGGTGATGCTCGCCGTCGGTGAAGGCAGCAAGCGCCAGGTGATGGCGCAGATGGCTGCCTTCGGCTCGAACATCCTCTACCTCAGCGGCAAGTCAGCTACCTTGCGTGAGCCGGCGGGCCTCATCACCCTGGACGAGGTGGCGGCGTTGTCCGGGCTGCCCCAGGTGAAGATGATCATGCCGGTGATCGGCAACAAGATGATGGCGCGCCACGGCAACAACAACGGCTCGTTCTATGTCGGTGGCAACAACACCTACTTCCCCGAGATCTTCAACTGGCCGGTGGTCGAAGGCGCCTTCTTCACCGAAGCCGACGAGCAATCGGCGGCAGCGGTGGCGGTGATCGGGCAGAAGGTGCGCGACAAGCTGTTCGGCCCGCAGGCCAATGCCCTGGGGCGCTACATCCTCATCGAGAATGTGCCCTTCCAGGTGCTTGGCGTGCTGCAAGGCAAGGGCGCCAGCTCCGGCAGCGAGGACAGCGACGAGCGTATCGTGGTGCCCTACTCCGCCGCCGCCATCCGCCTGTTCGGCAGCCGCGACCCGGAGTACATCACCATTGCCGCCGCCGATTCACGTCGCGTCAAGGAGACCGAAGCAGCCATCGACCACTTGATGCGCAAGCTGCACAACGGCAAGCAGGACTACGAACTGACCAACGATGCCGCGCTGATCCAGGCTGAGGCCCGGACGCAGAACACCCTGTCGCTGATGCTTGGCTCGATTGCCGCCATCTCCCTGCTGGTGGGCGGTATCGGGGTAATGAACATCATGTTGATGACGGTGCGCGAGCGCACCCGGGAAATCGGCATCCGCATGGCCACCGGTGCACGCCAGCGCGACATCCTGCGCCAGTTCCTGACCGAGGCGGTGCTGCTGTCGATGGTCGGCGGCGTTACCGGCATTGCCTTGGCGGTGCTGATTGGCGGCGGCTTGCTGCTGGCCAATATTGCCGTGGCGTTCTCTCTTGGCGCCGTCCTGGGTGCCTTCGCCTGCGCCGTGATTACCGGCGTGGTCTTCGGTTTCATGCCGGCGCGCAAAGCCGCCCGGCTTGATCCGGTCAAAGCCCTTACCAGCGAATAATCGATGACATTGCCCAGCCGTCTCAGTTTTTTGTCCGTTTGCCTGATGTTGGGTGCTTGCAGCAGCACCCTGGAGGCACCCGCGCCAGTACCGGCACCCGCCGACTGGCAGTCCGCACACAGCGCCACGGCCCGCATCGAGGGCGACTGGTGGCGGGCATTTTCCAGCCCGGAGCTGGACCGCCTGATCGAGCGCGCGCGCCTTAACAGCTTCGACCTGGCGGCGGCCATGGCACGGGTGCGTCAGGCCCAGGCCACGGCGATTGTCGCTGGTGCCCCGCTGTTGCCCGAAGTGAAGTTCGGCCTGGATGCCAGCCGCCAACGACTGATGCGCGGGGATGGCTTCAGCGGCATTGACGCCAGCAACAACCAGCGCACCTACACCTCCTACAGCACCACCCTGAGCGCCAGCTACGAGATTGATTTCTGGGGTGGCAAGGCAGCGGCGCGAGACAGCGCGCTGGCGGCGCTGGATGCCAGCCGCCATGACCGGGCAACCGTCGAGTTGACCCTGTTGAGCGGGGTTGCCAACAGTTACCTGCAATGCCTGGCATTGACCGAGCAGGTACGCATTGCCCGGCTCAACCTGGCCAATGCGCGCAGTGTGTTGCAGGTGGTCGAGACACGTCAGCAAGCCGGCTCCGCGACAGCGCTGGAGCTGGCCCAGCAACGCAGCCTGGTGGCCAATCAGGAGCGGCAACTGCCGCTGCTGGAGCAACAACTGCAAGACAGCCGCATCACCCTGGCGACATTGCTGGGTGATCCGGTGCAGACGTTGCAGCTGGGCGGGGTTGCGTTTGCCGCTATCAGCGGGCCGGTGATTGGCGCTGGCGTGCCGAGTGACCTGTTGACGCGACGCCCTGATATCGCCACCGCCGAGGCGCGCCTGCTGGCGGCGCAGGCCAACGTGCAGGTGGCGCGTGCAGCCATGCTGCCGAGCCTGACCCTGGGGGCCAACCTGGGTTCGGGGGCGCAGCACTTTGCCGACTTGGTACGCAGCCCTTATTACAGCCTGACGGCGGGTTTGGCTGCGCCGATCTTCAACAACGGGCGCCTGGCGGCGGAACGCGACCGGGCCAAGGCCGAGCAGGAAGAACTGCTGCAGAGCTACCACGGTGCGATTGTTGCGGGCTTTGCTGATGTCGAGAAAGCGTTGAACGGCATTGAGGGTGTTGAGCGTCAGCGCCAGTGGCAGGACGAGGAAGTGCGTCAGGCGCGGATCGCCTTCGAACTTGCCGACAGCCGATATCAGGCGGGGGCGGAGACGTTGCTGACGGTGCTGGAAACCCAGCGCACCTTGTACCAGGCCCAGGACCAGCAGGTGCAGTTGCGCCTGTCACGGCTGCAAGGAAGTGTAGGGTTGTACAAGGCACTGGGTGGGGGCTGGGCGCTGCGCTGAGCGCAACATCCATCAGCCTCACACTGCACCTGTGGGAGCCGGCCTTGCCGGCGAATGATCGCGCAGCGATCACCGAATGTCGCTGCCAGTTATGGCCCTATCGCCGGCAAAGCCGGCTCCCACACGGGATGTCAGGTACTGATCCCGCGCATCGACAGGTGCCGTGCATACCACGGCCGCTGCGGCACACGCTTGAACAGCGGGGCCATCTTGTCGTCTTCGCCAAAGACGATCCGCAACGCCAGCTTCATGGTCTCCACATCCATTTCCACCGACTTGCCAACGAATGTCCCCGGCACCGTGCTGCAACCGTGAGTGGTCGGCCCCAGCCACGGGTCATCGACATCCACCCAGCGCCCCGGCGCAAACCAGTTCACCCCATTGACCTGCAAGCGGCTCACCTGCCCCGGGTTGTGCCGCTCGTGCGCCCGGTACCAGTCTTCGATACGGTCATCGATCCAGCCATGGAACCCCCAGAACACCGGGCTCACATGCGAAGAGAACGGATCACCAAGGAAGTCATTTTCCGGCCCGTACCAGCGCGCCGCAAAATCCGCCGGGTCCCGCGCAAGCGGCACCGGCGCGCCATTGGACGGATCACGCGGCACCGACGCCCAGCACATGTGTAGCCAGTCGTGCAGGTTCATCTCCAGCTCCGAACCAAATGCCCCCAGGGTCAGCTTGGACAGGTACACCGGGTCCTGATACTGCGATTCCCACACCTGGAAATTGCTGCAGAAGGTTTCCTGCGCCTTGATCGCAGCGACCCATTGCGTGTAGTCGGCATCCGCAGGCGCGCGCCAGGTCGGCGGCACACTGTAGCCGTCATGGTTATCGAAGTAGCGGGCAAAACCATGCCGGTCGAATTCGACATTCGGCTGCGGCAACGGGAAATGCGGCCAGGACGGCAGCTCCTGGAACGACCGCGCCGTCCCCAGCATGTGCCGGTGCATGAACAGAAAATCCACCCCCGAACCATTGCGATGCTTGCGCGGCCCCCGCGCATCGCGCTCCTTGTCTCGCGGCCCGGGCTGCCAGCCCAACCCGCGCAGGGCGCCATGCTTTTCTTCGGACAGCCGATGCCACTTGTCGCGGGTCGCGTGCCAGAGCTGGTGGAACAGACGATGCTCCAGGCTGATCAGCCAGGCACTCAGCTCAGGGGTGTAGGCAATGCGTGCCCGCGCTTCCGGGAACATGCGCTTGACCGCCACGAACTGACTGTCGGGCAAGGGCAACATCAATGAGCGATCCAGAGGCTGTACGCGCCCGGTCAGGGTGCCGCTGCCGGCATTGCCGAAGCTGCCCCAGACCTCATCCAGGGTCGCCGTGCATTCATAACCCGGGCCGCCCTGGTTGCTCAGCAAGCGCCAGCGCACCTGGGCAGTCGAAGCGCCGACCAGGTCGCCCAGCAGGCGGTAGGCGGCAGGCCCCTGGCCATCGAGGGCGGCCTGGGTGTCGAGCACACCGCGCAACCCACGGCCCTTGGCGGCGATATCCAGATACAGCGTCACGCCCTCGCGGGGCAGCCCTTGCAAGCCAGCGTCGGCGCCCTGGAAACGCACATCCCAGACACCGCGCAATTGATTGGCCAGTTGCTGCCCGGCAATGTCGGCAAGCTCCACACTGGCTTCACCGGGTGTGACGATGTCGTCCTCGGGGTCATGAGTCAGCTGCCGATGGCCGTAGTACACCGCCGGTACTGCCGCACCGGTCAACGCCAGACCTGCTATGAATCCTCGTCGCGATATCGTCATTGCCCTACCCGTGTCAGCCATGAAACAGCCTTTGTCCAAGCTAGGACGTTGGCTGGGGCAGGAAATTTAGGGAGAGAAGCTGCTGCAAACTTCACGTTTCAAGCAGCAAGCGGGCATTGCCTGGATGCCCGCCTGGAGGGGTTGCTTTACAAGCGCAGCAAGGCGGCTGCAAGCGCACGGCTGAAGCGGCGCATGACTTCGTCGATCTGCTCGGCAGTGATGATCAGCGGCGGCAGGAAACGCACCACGCTGCCATTGCGCCCACCCAGTTCAAGAATCAAACCGCGCTTGAGGCATTCGTTCTGCAGCAACGACGCCAGCTTGCCGAAAGTCGGTGGATGGCCCTGCACATCCAGTTGGCCCTGCGGATCGACCAGTTCGACCCCCAGCATCAGGCCACGGCCACGAATATCGCCCAGTTGCGGGAAGTCGCGCTGCAACACCGTCAGGTGCTCACGCAAGCGCTCGCCCATGGCTTCGGCGTGGCCGGCCAGGTCGTGCTCCTTCAGGTAGCGCATCACCGCAGAGCCAGCAGCCATGGCCATCTGATTGCCACGGAAGGTGCCCGCGTGTGCGCCAGGCTGCCAGGTGTCCAGCGCTTCACGGTAAACCACCACGGCCAGCGGCAGGCTGCCACCAATGGCCTTGGACAGCACCACCACGTCCGGCACGATGCCGGCGTGTTCGAAGGCGAACATCTTGCCGGTACGGCCAAAGCCGCTCTGGATTTCATCGACGATCAGCGACACACCGGCTTGCTCGGTGATCCGCCGCAGGCCGCGCAGCCAGTCGAGGTCTGCCGGGATCACCCCGCCCTCGCCCTGCACCACTTCGACGATGACTGCGGCGGGTAGTTGCACCCCGGCCTCCGGGTCATTGAGCAGGTTTTCCAGATAGTGCAGGTTGGCCCGCACCCCTTGCTCACCACCTAGCCCGAACGGACAACGGTAGTCGTACGGGTACGGCATGAACTGCACGCCGTTGCTCAACAGGCCAGCCAGCGCCTTCTTCGGCCCCAGGCTGCCCATCAGGCTCAAGGCACCCTGGCTCATGCCGTGATAACCGCCCTGGAACGACAACACGGTGCTGCGCCCGCTTGCCGTGCGCACCAGCTTCAGCGCAGCTTCGACAGCATCGGTGCCGGTCGGCCCGCAGAACTGGATTTTGGCCTGGGCACTGAATTCGGCAGGCAGCAGGCCGAACAGGTCCTGGACGAACTGGTCCTTGACCGGCGTGGTCAGGTCCAGGGTGTGCAGCGGCAGTTCATCGGCCAATACCTGCTGGATCGCCTCGATCACCACCGGATGATTGTGCCCCAGCGCCAGGGTGCCCGCCCCGGCCAGGCAGTCGATGAACTGGCGACCTTCGACGTCTTCGACATAGAGACCACGGGCGCGCTTGAGCGCCAAGGGAATGCGCCGTGGGTAGCTGCGCGCGTTGGACTCCTGCTGTTTTTGCCGGGCCAGCAGTGGTGATTCCTCGAACTGGTAGAGCGTTTCACCGGGCTCGGCGGCCGAAGAAGCCGGCAGCGGCTCGGCAAGGCGGGTAGCGACTGACATCTGAAGTAACCTCGCAAGCAAGCGGATAAGCCCTTCACGCGCCTGTCGCCAGATGAGTGTCGGGAAATGTTCTCGCTTGAAAAACGCACCAGCGCGCTGCGGATTTAGCCCCCTGCCGTCGGCGTCACCAGGTTTTCTCCATGGGCCGCAAACGCAGCCCGTGAAACAGCAGCGCCGCGCCGCTGCAACGGTAGCCAAGGCGGTGGAAGAAACCCTGCGCGCTACCGGTGCTGTAGAGCGTGGCACGCGTCAGGCCCCACGCCTGGAGCTGGCTTTCCAGATCGCTGACCACTGCACGCCCCAGCCCCTGCCGCGAATATTCGGGCGCGACATGGCACTGGCAGATCTCGCCGCTGCGCAAGGCGATGGCAACCGCTATGGGCCGCCCCTGGCAGCGGGCGACGCGCACAGCCAGCGCTGCGTCGTCGATCCATCCGGCCAATGCGGCCGGGGACTTGTTGCTCAGCCAGTCGGCGAGGATCTGCGGGTCATTGCCATGATCGGGCACACAGCCCAGGCGAATCGAGGCATCGATCAGGCAACTGAGCGCCTGGGCATCAGCGGCAAGCGCCTTGGAAAAAATGATGGGAAGGTGCATCGGCATACCTGCGGGGCAGTTCATGGCCTGCCCCCGTCCATGGGAGCAGATCGCCTCGGCAGGGTAGCGCGGTTGGCGGCCAGGCAGGCGCCCGGCGCTGTAACCGTATTTAAACGACCGCGCGAATCGGCATGTGCAACCTGACCCGTAGCCCATCAGGCTGGCTATCGAAGTGCAGTGCACAGCCGCAGCGCTGCACGATGGCCTGGACAATCGCCAGGCCCAGGCCGCAACCACTGCTTTGAGCATTGCGCCAGAAACGTTGGGTGAGGTGCTGCACATCCTGCTCGGCAATCCCCGGCCCGTGATCGCGCACGCAGAACACCACGCGGTCCTTTTCCAACTGCACCGCCAGTTCCACGGGCTGGTCTTCAGGGCTGTGGCGCAAGGCGTTGTCGAGCAAGTTGCGCAAGGCCACGGTGGCCAGGGCATTGGGCATCTCAAGCATCACTTGCGCGGCCTCGGCCGGCGTCTGCAGGCTGATCCGACTGTTGTCACCAAAGCCGGCATCATGCACGGCCTGGCGGGCCACCTGCTCGGCGCTGCACGTGGCGCCATCGTCGAACGACAGGCTGCCTTCGACACGCGCCAGCAACAGCAACTGTTCCAAGGTCCGGTGCAGGCGATCGGCGCCCTCCTCGGCATGCTCCAGCGCCTGCTCGCGCACACTGCCATCGGTCATGCGCGCCACTTGCAGGTGGGTCTTGATCGCAGTCAGCGGGCTGCGCAGTTCATGGGCGGCGTCGCCGGTCAGGCGGCGCTCGCGCTCGATGGTCTGGCCGATGCGCTGGAACAGCTGGTTCTGGGTTTCCAGCAAGGGTTGCAGCTCACTGGGCAAGGCTTTTACCTGCAACGGCTCCAGCGAGTCCGGGCTGCGCCGGCGCAGGGCATCGCGCATGCGATTGAGCGGCGCCAGGCCCTTGCCGACCCCCACCCACAGCAACCCCAAGCTGCCCAGCAAGGCCACCAATACTGGCGCCGAAGCGGCCAGCAGGATCGAACGGTTCAGCGCTTCGCGCTCCAGATGGCGGTCGGCGGTGGTGATCCGCACATCGCCACGGGCATAGGTAAAGCTGCGCCAGAGGGCACCATCGATCATCTGGTCGTGGAAGCCGCTGCGCTGGTCGTCCAGGGTTTGCTCGCCATTGTTGTGGCTGCGCGCAAGGATCTCGCCGCGCAACGAACTGACCTGGCAGGCCATGCCATCGGGAATGCTCAACTGGTCCGCGCTCAGGCGCGTCTCCTCGCCCTTGCTGGTCAGCGGCGCCGGCATCTGGTCGATCAGGCCGGCGACCATGCGCGCCGACGCCACCAGGCGCTGGTCGAGGGAGAACATCATCTGCTGGCGCAGGTCGCGCAGCATCCAGGCAGCTGCCAGGGCCCAGATCACCACGAAGGCGGTGCCGAGAATCAGGCTCAGGCGCAGGCGCAGGCTCATCACGGCGCAACCTCCGGCAACTGCGCCGGCCCCAGGCGATAGCCAAGCCCGCGCACGGTCTCGACGATGCCGTTGCCCAACTTGCGCCGCAGGTGATGGATATGCACGTTGAGCGCGTTGCTTTCGACTTCATCGCTGAAGCCATAGACGCTGTCCTTGAGCTGCTCGCTCGACAGCACCCGCCCGCGATTCTGCAACAGCGCCTGCAGCAGGGCCTGTTCGCGGCGCGACAAATCCACCAGCTGACCGCCCAGGCTGACCTCGCAATTGCTCGGATCGAAGGTCAGCGGGCCATGCTCGATCACATTGACGCAACGCCCCGCCACGCGACGCAGCAGGGTGTGCAGGCGTGCGGCCAGTTCACGCAGGTCGAAGGGCTTGAGCAGGTAATCGTCGGCACCGGCTTGCAGGCCCTCGACCCGGTCGGTTACCGCGTCACGCGCCGTCAGGATCAATACCGGCAGGCTGTGGCCCTGCTGACGCAGGCGCTGCAACAGTTTCAAGCCGTCTTCATCCGGCAGGCCAAGGTCCAGCACCATGACGTCAAAATGCGCCGCCTGCAGCATGGCCTTGGCCGCGCTGGCATTGGCCACGCGGTCGACGGTCAGGCCCTGGGCGCTCAGGCCGGCGATGATGCCGCTGGCGATCAGGTCGTCATCTTCACAAAGCAGTACGTGCATGGTCGGGCTCGGTCACATTGCAAAGGGTGCCAGTACAGCACCGGCGGATTAACCCAGGATTATGCCCCCTGCACTGCACAACGTCGCCTGTCGGGCGACGGTTGCACCGGGTTAACCCTGGCTTAATCGACGCGAGGCAGTCTGGGACGCTAATCGCACTGCCAAGGCTTTCTCATGCGTGTCTTCTTGCTTGCCCTGCTGGCGCTGTTCAGTTCCCTGAGCCAGGCCCAGCCCTTTGCCAACCCCTTCGCCCAGAGCGATTTCCTGCCGGTGGACAAGGCCTTCGTGTTCAGCGCCGAGCGCCAGCCCAGCGGCGAAATGCGCCTGCACTGGAAAATCACCGACGGCTACTACCTGTACCAGAAACGCCTGAAATTCGATGGCGTCGAGCCGCAAGCGGTCCCGGCATTGCCGCCGGGGCTGGCGCACAGCGACGAGTTCTTCGGTGACACGCAGGTCTACCGTGGTGAGCTGGAGTTGTTGCTGCCCGCCTCCGCCAAAGGGCAATTGCGCATGGGTTGGCAAGGCTGCGCCGATGCCGGCCTGTGCTATCCGCCGCAGACCTCGGTGGTTGACCTCGGTGGCGCGCCCAGCAGCGCCGCCCCGGCCCAGGCCAGCGACCAGGCCCTGGCCGGCACCCTTGGCGAGCATGGCCTGGCCTGGGGGCTGCTGGCGTTCTTCGGCCTGGGCCTGCTGCTGGCCTTTACCCCGTGCTCGCTGCCGATGCTGCCGATCCTCGCCGGGCTGGTCATGGGCAATGGCGCCAGCGCCCGCCGTGGCTGGGCGCTGGCGGGCGCCTATGTGCTGAGCATGGCGTTGGTGTACGCCGCCCTGGGGGTAATCGCCGCCCTGCTCGGCGCCAGCCTGCAAGCCTGGCTGCAACAACCGTGGTTGCTGGGCGCACTGGCTGGCCTGTTCATCCTGCTGGCCCTGCCGATGTTCGGCGCCTTCGAATTGCAACTGCCCAGCTTCGTGCGTGACCGCCTTGAGCGCGCCGGGCGCAACACCCGTGGCGGCAGCCTGTACGGCGCCGCCCTGCTGGGCGGGCTGTCCGGCCTGCTGATGGGCCCGTGCATGACCGCCCCGCTGGCGGGGGCCCTGCTGTATATCGCCCAGAGCGGCAATGCCGTGCACGGTGGCCTGGTGCTGTTCAGCCTGGGGCTGGGCATGGGCCTGCCGCTGTTGTTGCTGGTGACCCTGGGCAACCGCTACCTGCCGCGCCCGGGGGCGTGGATGAACCTGGTCAAGGGCTTGTTCGGCTTTGTCTTCCTCGCGATGGCCTTGTACACCTTGCGCGTGGTGCTTGCCCCGAGCCTGTGGCTGGGCCTTGCCGGCGCTTGGCTGCTGGCCCTGGCGTGGAGCGCGTGGCCGGCCCTGAAGCCGATTCGCGCCTTGCAGCCCGCACTGCTGTTGGCCGGGTTGTGGGGCACCTTGTCGATTGTTGGCGCAGCCGCCGGCGGCGACAACCTGTGGAAACCCCTGGAACCCTTCGCCGGCAAAGGCCAGGGCACCGCGATCAGCCAGGCGCATGCCGACGCCTTCACCACTGTCACCCAGCCCGCCGAGTTAAAGGCTCAGCTTGAGCAGGCCAAGGCCCAGGGCCAGTGGGTGTTTGTCGACTACTATGCCGACTGGTGCGTGTCGTGCAAGGTCATGGAAAAGCAGGTGTTCGCCCGCCCGGATGTACTCGCCGCCTTGCAGGGCGTGCGCCTGATCCGCCTGGATGTCACCGCCGACACGCCAGCCAGCAAACAACTGTTGCAGCACTACGAAGTACCGGGCCCG
The DNA here is from genome assembly GCF_028656955.1 of Pseudomonas fontis. Taxonomy (GTDB): domain Bacteria; phylum Pseudomonadota; class Gammaproteobacteria; order Pseudomonadales; family Pseudomonadaceae; genus Aquipseudomonas; species Aquipseudomonas fontis. The sequence goes on along the minus strand of NZ_JAMDGY010000069.1, from coordinate 3,834 downwards.
CCGAGCATGATCTGGATCGGCCCGGAGGGTGATGAACGCCGGGCTCGGCGCATCACTGGCGAAGTCGATGCCGCGACCTTCCTGCAACACTGGATTGCCACCCGGAGCCAAGGCTGATGCTGACCGTTAACCTCGGCCCCGTGGCCATCGCCCTGGATCATCTGTTGCTGCTGTTGGCGTTGGGCCTGGCCACGCTGGTGGGCTGGCGGGTGGCCAAGCGCGGTGGCGACAACCCCGAGTCGACGCTGTTCAGCCTGTTCCTGATTGGCCTGCTCGCAGCGCGGGTGGGCTTTGTGCTCAGCTACTGGTCGATGTACCGGGAAGACCTGCTGCAGATCGTCGATATCCGCGACGGCGGTTTCCTCGGCTGGGCCGGCTTGTTGGCCGTGGTGCTGGGTGCGCTGTGGTACGGCTGGCGCCGCGTTGCGTTGCGCCGCCCGCTGGGCTGGGGCTTGCTCAGCGGCGCGCTGTTCTGGTTGCTGGCCAGCTGGGCCAGCCAGATCTACGAGCAAGGCACGCAACTGCCGAACCTGACCCTGCGTGATGCCCAGGGCCAGTCGGTGGCGCTGGAGCGCTATCGCGGACGGCCGCTGGTGATCAACCTGTGGGCCACCTGGTGCCCGCCTTGCCGGCGTGAAATGCCGGTGTTGCAACAGGCCCAGGACGAGTTCCCGGACGTGCACTTCGTCTTCGTCAACCAGGGCGAGACGCCGCAGATCGTCACCACCTTCCTCGCCACCACCGGCTTGAACCTGTCCCATGTGCTGTTCGATGCCGGTGGCCAACTGGCGCAGCAGGTGGGCTCCATGGCATTACCGACTACCCTGTTCTACGACGCTGAAGGGCGCCTGGTTGGCAGTCACCTGGGCGAATTGTCCCGGGCCAGCCTGCGCCATGCCCTCGGTGCCATTGACCGCAGTGCGCCGCAGCGTACTACCGAACCTGAAAGGAATCCGCAATGAAAGTAGCGTCCCTGTCCCTGGCCCTTGGTTTGCTCGCGAGCCCTTGGGTGTTTGCCGAAGAACTGCCCAAGGCGGTGCAGCAGATCGAGGCCAAGGGGGCGAAGATCCTTGGCAGTTTCGATGCGCCCAATGGCCTGAAGGGCTATGCCGCGCAGTACCAGAACCGTGGCATGGCGTTGTACCTCACGCCTGATGGCAAGCATGTGCTGGTCGGTAGCCTGTTCGATGAACAGGGCAAGGACCTGAGTGCCGAGCCGCTGGAAAAACTGGTGTATGCGCCGATGGGCAAGGAAGTCTGGGCGAAGATGGAGAAGACCTCGTGGATTGCCGATGGCAAGGCCAATGCGCCGCGCATCGTCTATCTGTTCAGCGACCCCAACTGCCCGTATTGCAACATGTTCTGGCAGCAGGCGCGGCCGTGGGTGGAGTCGGGCAAAGTGCAGTTGCGCCATATCATGGTCGGCATCATCCGCGAGGACAGCCCGGCGAAGTCAGCGGCCCTGCTGGCCGCCAAGGACCCGCAAAAAGCCCTTGAGCAGCATGAGAAAGCCGGCAAGGCCAGCACGCTGAAGGCGCTGGACAAGATCCCGGCGGATGTACAGGCCAAGCTTGATGGCAACCAGGCGGTGATGGAGGAACTCGGTTTGTCGGCGACGCCAGCGATCTTCTATCTGGACGACAACAAGCAGATGCAGAGCCTGCAAGGCGCGCCACGCCCGGAAATGCTCGGGGAGATTCTGGGCAAGCGCTGAGTCGAAGCCGTGACGGCCGAGCGTAAGACATCGAGTTACGAGCATAGGGAAACATCCTACTTCCGTTAAGGAATCGGCCGACTCCCAACATTGAGCAAGTGCTTCTAGCGTCAGGTAACCCACCTGCCATGGAAGCACCGATGCCTACTCTGCCGCTGTGCACGACACGCTCAAGGGGGCAGACCCCTTGAGCATCAGCCAACTTATTGCCATCTCCATCGCCGAGGCCGCCTTGCCGGTCAGATCGTCAATGCGCAGCATCTGTGCTGATCTGGTAGCACAGAAATGAAACCGCTGACCTCAAAACCCCCGGGTTGGAAATACAACCTACCTGCGCCAAACCAAGAGGCGTCTACATCACCACGCCCAAACTTCCTTGACCATCCACCAAACTGCTTGACTAGCGTTTACCTGGAACTACACAGGTCCTCTCTTCTCGTGCGTGGACTTTGGCTCTTTCTTGGGGGCACCGCTTCGGCGATGACGGTTTCGTTCACACTGGTCTACGTCTATCTATTTATTTTTTTTGCAGAAGCTCGGCATATTGTTCCACTCAGTGGCAGCCTTCTTATTTTCATGTCAATGGTATGGGGAGCAATCCCCATGATTCGCATCGACATAGCCCTACCCCGAGATGAACCCATACGCTTCAATCGTCTACGCCGTAAGGTGTATGTTTACCGTTTCCACCATAGTTGGTTGAAACCCTTCAGTCGTCGTGCCTGGGGTGTTCGACCTGTCGCCTACAACTGGGATGATTTGCGCGCCGAAGCCTGGATGATCTATGCACCCATGGGTACAGGCGGTTTGAAGGAAGGTATTACGTTGGCAGTAATCAAACCTGGGACAGATGAGGTCATTGACCGCTTTCATTTCGCACAAGATATTCTCAAAGGCGAGATCTACTGGGCCTTGGTTCAGCAGTTCATGCAACAGGGTCCGCAAGCACTTCCGACGTTCCCAAGACCACCCCGCGATTGGAACAACGAACCCGCCACGTTCAACCTCGCCCGCCGCTGGGCTCCGAAAGTTCAGTGGCCGGCCGACATGGACCTCGAGTCTCGTACGGCGCCTGACCAGTGACCTACTGGCCAGACCGAGAAACACCTGGCTCTTATGCCGAACTGGTAGTGCTGGAGCGCAATCAATGAGTTATCAAGAGTTCCCTCTACCGCCTAAGCCACTGGGTTGGAAATACAACTTACCTGCCCCCAACCAGAACACCTCCAGCCGAGCCGACTCAACCTCAATTCACCCACCCCCCAATAAACTGAACAACATTTACATAGAGTTTCACTATGCGTCACTTCTCGCACGTGGAGTCTTGATATATCTCGGCGCCATGATAGCCATCGCAGCGTTGGCATTCGCCATTTTCTGCATATGTCTTAGCATCACCTTTCCCGAAAGCAGACCTATTGCTCCAGCACTAGGTCTCTTAATCACGACTGTATCTATTATTTACGGGGCAGCTCCGATGATACGTCTGGACTTGACGTTGCCCCGGGATGAACCCATACGCTTCAATCGCCTTCGCCGTAAAGTGTATGTCTACCGTTTCCACCATAGTTGGTTGAAACCCTTAAGTCGTCGTGCCTGGGGTGTTCGACCTGTCGCCTACAACTGGGATGATTTGCGCGCCGAAGCCTGGATGATCTATGCACCCATGGGCACAGGTGGCTTGAAGGAAGGTATTACGTTGGCGGTAATCAAACCTGGAACAGATGAGGTCATTGACCGCTTTAATTTCACGGAAGGTATTCTCAAAGGCGAGATGTACTGGGCCTTGGTTCAGCAGTTCATGCAACAGGGCCCGCAAGCACTTCCGACGTTCCGACGACCACCCCGCGATTGGAACAACGACCCCGCCACGCTCAACCTCGCCCGCCGCTGGGCGCCGAAAGTTCAGTGGCCGGTCGACATGGATCTCGAGTCTCGTACGGCGCCTGAGCACCCGCCGGGGTAGCGTTGGTACTGCGGATCAAACGTGCGAAACGGATTGCCAGATTCTGTGGGAGCGGGCTGGCCCCGCGATGTAGCCGCTGCCGACAGGCTGCGCTCGCCTGCAACGCAGGCGCCGCTTTTGGGAGCCCTTGCGGACTCCAGCGCAGCCTGGCGGC
>NZ_JAMDGY010000068.1 GCF_028656955.1 Pseudomonas fontis | reverse complement strand
TTTAATTATCAAGGTCTGTTGCAGTTGCTTTAGCTCAAGTTGCATCTGCTGTACCTGCGACTCGTGTCGACGTTGTTCCTGCTCACGCTGTTCCTTGCGGGCCTGGCGATAGTGCTCCAAGGCGTCGCGTGCGTGCTGGTGCTTTTCTTCCAGCGAGCGAATTTGCCCGTCGCGATCCTGTAGGCGCTCCCCCATATCGCGATTCGCCTGCAATAGGCGCGCATTCTCGACCTCGGCCTGTTGGCGTTGCTGCTGCTCCTGCTGTAGCGCTTGCTGGACAGCCTGGAACTGTTCTGCGAGGCCGCTGCACTGACTTTCCAGCTGCTGGATTCGGCTTTCGGCCAGCCGAGCCTGGTTCTGGTAATCAAGCCGCTCGCGTGCCAGTTGTTCGCGCTCCAGGGCCACAGCCGCCTGCGCATCTTCCCCTAACTGATCTGCCAGTTGGCCGACCAGATTGGCCAGCTGTTCGCTGAGCGGGATCGAGGCTACATTCCGGCCGCACTCTACACTTTCGAGTTCTTTCAGGTAGCGGTGAATGGTGGTCTTCGAGCCGGTATTGCCAAGTTCGCCTCTTACCGCGTCGATGCTGGGATTCTCGCCCCGCGCCAGGATTGCCTGTCGCGCCTTCTGAACCAACGCCTTGTTGATGCCGCCACGGGCCATGGTTTGCTCCTTCAATTTCGTGGTGAATTACGTATTACGTATTTACATACTAAATTTGATTGACGTAAAGCACATTTCAGGTGGATAAATCAGATAAAATAATGGAGAGTTATTGAATAGGATAGGCAAAAACGGTCGCTTAGCGGTCGTTTTCCAGTACGTAAAGGGCAAGCGTGGCGATGAAGGATATTGGACACTATCTGCAAGCCGGTACGCGGGAAAACACACGCCGTAGCTATCAGTCGGCCATCGAACACTTCGAAGTGACGTGGGGCGGTTTTCTGCCCGCCACCGGCGATAACATCCTGCGCTACCTGGTGGACCACGCCGACACCCTAAGCAGCAGCACGCTCAAACAGCGCCTGGCCGCTCTGGCTCAGTGGCATATCACTCAGGGCTTTCCTGATCCGACCAAGACGCCCACGGTGCGCCAGGTGCTCAAAGGCATCCGTACATTGCATCCGGCGCAAACGAAGCAGGCTGCACCGTTGCAGCTGCAGCACCTGGAGCAGGCAATTCAATGGCTGAATCGGGAAGCCGAACGGGCTCAGAAGTCTGGCGATTTGGCAAGCCTGCTGCGCAGCCGGCGCGATGCTGCGTTGCTATTGGTCGGCTTCTGGCGAGGTTTTCGCAGCGACGAACTCTGTCGACTGAAGGTCGAGCATATCCAGGCCGAAGCCGGTGCGGGCATGAGCCTGTTCCTGCCGCAAAGTAAGGGGGACCGGGAAAACCTCGGCACGACTCATTACGTCCCAGCCTTGAAATGCCTCTGCCCGGTACAGGCTTATCTCGATTGGATCAGTGCTGCCGGCATTGTCCGTGGCGCAGCATTCTGTCGCCTGGATCGCTGGGGGCACCTGGGCAGAGACGCCTTGCATCCCGGCAGCCTGATCAGTCTGCTACGGCACATTTTGCAACGCGCCGACATTCCCTCCGAGCTGTATACCAGCCATTCGCTGCGTCGCGGCTTTGCCACTTGGGCTACGGCCAATGGTTGGGATCTCAAGGCACTGATGACCTATGTAGGCTGGAAGGACATCAAATCGGCGATGCGCTACATCGACCCTACCATATCCTTTGGCGGCCTGGCGGCTAAGCCTACCCTCGAGCTGAATGCCGGAGCTAATGCAGCTGCCAGCGTGTCACTAGCATCGGCGTGCCGTGGTTAGGCCAACCGGAATGGAATTGGCGAAAATGACTTGGAATGCGCCGGCCGACTAGCGATTTGGAGTCAACCTCACGGCATCAAGTGGAACCCTCCAAGAGATACAGCGCAAACGATTCCTATAAGCCTAACTCATCTGCTCGACTAATCCGTGCCACCGTTGCGGCCGCAATGCACATCCGCCGCCAGTTAAGCTTGCCAATCTAGGGATGGTTTAAACTGCAATCACTTAAAACCAAGACAGCAAAAAACTCAATCTTTCGCGCCCTTACCGCTGGGCCTCGGCGTTTAGCATCAGAGTATGAATCGATAGTTTTCGGCAAGAAACTGCCAGACGTCACATTCGTAATAGTCCCACATCAAAAGTGCAAATATTATATCTTGCACGCTTAAAACTTCACATCCAAAATAATACTATCCAAATACGCACCTGCTGGTGGCGTTAGTTGATCAGTGTAAATTCTGGCATTGTAGTTGAAAACCTGGCTGCCGACCCCTAAACCATTACCCGGGTTGATCTCTGCTTCGGAACTGGCCCGACGGCTAGAAGCTACACTACCCCAGCGTGTAGTTCCAGCGCCCTTAAAAATATCATATGCCAAGTAATTATTTTCAGAGATCATTTGTCGCCTCCCCGCAACTACGTGCCGACCATCATCAAGGCCAATGTTATAGGCGCTGCCTTTTGTGCAAACCAAATTAATCGACTGATTGACAGTGCTGAAAGCGCTCACGACTGGAGCACTTCCGAAGTTTATGTTTGGGGCAGTGATCAAGCAGTCGTTAGTCACTGTTAGACTAACCGTTAGCGAACTTGAGCCACTTCCGATATCACGCCCAAAGCATATTCCTGGCAGGCCAACATCTTTACAATAGTTCCAACTCCAAAAGACACTCAAAGTTTCTTGGTAGACCCCGGCCGCTACATTGCTTCCGATTATCGTCTTAATATAAATAGGTACTGTTTTGGCTGCCGTAGGGCTGGCTATCAAACCAAGAGCGTCGGCAATTGAGCTCCGCGCAAAGTCAAACGCCACTCCACGAGTAATTGGATAACTAGTACTGTCATCTGCGTACAGTGTATAGCCAATGATATCTCCAGATGGTCCAGTCAGACCAGAATTTGCCGAGGTAATAGTGGCATGGAGATGGTCATTACTAGCCAGTAAAGACGCCAAAGAGCCAGTACAACTCAAGCCCGCATTGGTCGTAGATGTTGACTGCAAGGTGGTTAGTAGAGTGTTCGAGCTGACCAAGCCAAAGCTTGAAGGCACCGCGCTGATCACAGAGCATAAAGCGTAGGAATGAACTGATAGAAAAAACGTCGAAAACCCCAATAGTTTACATAGCCACTCATCGCAGAGACGCACGTGCTAACTCCTTACTTTATTCATTGGCACATTAACGGGCCGATGATAGGGATCTGATCCGTTTTAATATCAATCGTGAACTGCACACTACAGTTCTTGCCATCGGCCAAGGTCACGCTCAGACGATTGTGTTCGACAAGGTTCTCCAAATAGACCAGCCCATCCCATCCTACTACTGCTGATGTCCCACTTTGCTCGTGGACTACACTGCTGCCCAGTGGTAACTCATGTTGTTTTACATCTATTAGTGCGACACTTGCAGCTATAATTCGACTAAGTGGAAATTTCAAAAGATAACCACTGCCACGGCGCACCGCAACTTTCTGCTCTACAATGGTGCTCTGTACGCTGACAGGCAAATTCAGTGGATCGATTTCGTACTTCCCGCGGTAGTAAGCGCTGCTCCAAGGTACGAGCAAATGCCCTTTACTGTCCGTCAGTCCAATCAATTGGTTTTCGTATCGCACCGGTATATCAGAGTAGCCATTGGTACTGACGACGACGAAAGCATCATTGATACGATTGGCCCCGAACACCTGATGATCCATCCACACCATTGAGCCAGTGGCATCTGCCCAGTGGGTCTGCACATCGCCACTGCCGTAGATCCCTGCCTGCAACTGGACAGATTGCAAGCGCCAGGTAAGGTCCGCCTGGCGATAGTCTGGGCCCTCGCCATGCGCATACCCTAAGTTGAAGCCGACACCACCTTCTGTCGGCACCGAGTGACTGTAGTTAATGCGCTGGCGATTCACGCCAGACTGGTTACGCTCAGCACCAAAACTCAAGCTCCCTCGCAAATCGAAGGGAATCACCAGCTGGGCTTGCAACGCCCATTCACCATCACCGATCTCACGATTGGCAGACAAGTAGAAACTAGTGTTACGCCACAGAGGTTTACTCCAGGTCAGGTTAAGTAGCCGTGTTCGTAAGTCATCAGCAGCTAGCACATCAAAGTAACCGGCACCAAGACTACCGTAGGTATCAAGGTTAAGGCTCAGAGTAAGCTGCTCACTGCGCTGGCTGAGACTTCTATAAGGACTGTCAACCACCGTTAAATCGGTATACTGCTCTCTTCGTTGTATGAGTTGATAGGACAAGCTGTAACGTTGGCTGCTGTACTGATAGCCAAGGCTGATTTGTTGTCCGCTATCGCCGCTGGACTGGCTTTGGCTCACCGCAGTATTGAGCACACCAAGGTTGCCGAGACGCAGATTCCCACCGACACCACCAAGAACTAACGAGTCTGAGGCCTCGGTATGACTTTCCAGTGTCAGGTTGTCATTCAGCCCATAGCGCAGGCTACCGGATACCAATCCCGGACCATAACCAAAATCGCGTATCGCGTAATCGCGGCGTTGGGAACCGACAGCCAACGAGAAATCTGTCAGACCTTTTTGTAGCAAATTGCTGGTGACGTAAAACGGCACTGTTGTCGATACTTGGCGGCCCAAAGCATCGGTAGTGACCACCACGGCTTCGCCTGCGCCATTAATGAATGGAATGTTTGTTAGAGTATAGGGGCCGGGCTGTAACTCGACACTATTGGACTTGTAACCGTTGATAAAAAGGTCTACTGAAGACGGCACAGCCGCCTCGCCAGCAAACTGTGGCAATGGGTAGGTGACAAGATCAGGGCGCACACCAAAGTCTCTAGAGAGCTGAAACCCTCCCAAGCGGACAGAGTTACTCCACGGTAACGATCCGCTAATGATATCGCCTGCCTCGTAAGTCAGTAGACGCTCATCGTTAGAGTAGCGCCAGGTTGTGTCATATCTTCTATAGCCATTATTCAGCGTGCTGCTTGCTTCACCTGATAGGGTGCGCCGATATTGTCCGCTACTGGATAGCGTTCCCCAATTATCGAACAGCCGTAACTCGCTCCCCATTGCGAGGTAGGTTCCACCTGCATCGGAGTCACTCAGATACAAGTCATAGTTAAATAGGGCTCCAAAGCTGCTCATGGCCGGCACGCGTGGGTAAACTTCACGATGACCGACTAACTGCTCAGGCAACCAGTCAGGCGGTACGTTCAACAATAGTCTTTGACCTTGAGCGTCGTACTCACTGCGCAAGCCTTGCAAACTGTCAAGAGCAATCTCACCAACAACCTGGCCGGGAAGTTTAATCCCAGCGGTACGTAAATCAGCAGCAGACAAGAATAGATGTCCAGCTTGTTGCCTTACAGCAATCACGCGCCGGGCACTAGAACTGTTAACAACCAACTCTAAATATAGCTGCGTATGATCAGAACTCACCATGCTGCGCGGTCGCGGCGGTAAACTATCAGAAATACAGCTTGTACAATAAAGAGTGGCGACAAACCAAATTGGACTCCGCCAAGCACGACCCCACACTGGTCTCATAACGCATTGCGCCTATCCATTGGCAAGTCACCCCACCCTCCATGGGTGAGATTTTAGTTAACGGTTTAATACCGAAATGAGACCTGCTTATTGACTGGCAGCAAGCTCCTGGATAATGGGCAAGCCGTTGATTCGCATCTGCAATACTTTTTCGATTGGGGTTTTATCCGGCACCGGCCATCTCATAGTAGAGCCAGGTAAAACATAGCCGAGCAACCCCTCTGCTATCGGATGTAGGGTATTCGCTTGCTTAAAACTGACATCGGTCAGACGTGCATGAACAGCACCTCTATTTTGGATTTCAATAAAAGTACGACCATTGATTACCATCTTGCGCCAAATCAAATCAGCAGCCCCAGCACCTTTTGGATCGCGACTACGAGTCAAATCCTCCTTGCTCCACAATCCTGAGCCGTAGACAAACAGAGGTACCGAATAACGCATTTGGAACCGAATTGCGGCATCTGTTTTGCCTTCAGAGTCGCCAGCAGCAGGTTCTGCCGAGGGTATTTCATCTATAATAACCCGATACGCCAGCTCTTGCCCCGGAGGAACATCGCGAGTACGAGTCAAACGTACCAACTGCTTGTGACCAGGCTCAATCTTCGCTACAGGTGGACTGCCAACTACGTCGCGCTGGTTCTGATATTGATCATCAAAACCGTTTTGGGCCCATGAAAAAACCCGGATTTGCAAATTGGCCGTCTCACTTCCACGATTCTCTAGCCACAACGCACTGGCCTGTTGATCGGCCTCTAGGACTGGATCAATAGGCCATATGAGCACAGAGCTGGCCGCGTATGCCTCGACAGAGGCTAGCAGTGCGACTAACGGCAGTAATAGATAGTATTTTATAATAGAACTCGAGAGAGGTTGCGCACACACAGATTGGCTCCTTATAAAGCACTATATACATTACCAAGAAAATTGGACCTGTAGAACATCTCTGTAGATGCCTTCAGGTAGATCACCCTGTAACTGAACTCTTCCATAAATCGGAAAGCTGATGTCACTCCCGCCTTGATGATCAATCATCACGGGCTGGTCTACCTCTATAACTTTACTTAAAGCCGAATCGTAAAATAACTGATAGGCCATTTTATTGCTGCCATTATTTAGCTGCATGTTGCGCCCGCCACTATTGTACTGACCACCATCAATCATTGCGCTCAGTGTCACTCCCAGCGTACATTGTAGGTGCACTTCATAGCTCAGCCGCACCAACACAGCTTCCATCGCCAAAGCAGAGTGACTACCAAAATCCAAGTCGCCGTAATTTTTAATTTCTTTAGTAATTAGGCATCCCGGCACGACCACTGCGCTAACTGGAAAGCTACTGTTTGTAGCTGCTGTCAAGCATGCGGGGAAACTCATGCAGCCAGACAGCACTAGACAAATTAGCAGGTCGCGCCAAGACATTAACTTAGAAGCTCAGCTCTACGGCTATTGTGTCACTATACTTTCCAGCAGGTAGACCTGCTTTACCTACAGCTCGACCATAGATTTTTACATCTTGCGGCTCGCCAGTACTTTCTCCGAGGGGGATATCACTACCAACTTTCAGTACCTGTGTATGGCCCGCATCCGCATATAAGTCGTAGGGCACAAAATTGCCACCATTATCCGCCAATGCACGACTACCGCCTTCAGATTTTCCATCATGGTCACCGCCCCCCAGCTTCACTGTAGGGTTAGCGCCTTTTGAGCAGCGAATCGAGAGCGCGCCTCCGCCTTGTCCCAGCACTTCAGCACTTGCATCTGTAAAACCGGTATTGGTTGTACCAAAGTCCAATTTCCCAAACTTTAATGCGTCATCATCTTTACCACCCCCGACAACTTGACAACTACCAGTGAGGGTGATGCTAGCGCTAATCTGACCTTTAAGCGTCGTAGCCGCATGAGCATTGGATACTAACGCGAAAGTAAGCAGTGAAAGACCTACGCGAGATGCTAGTGTGTTCATAATTTCCATCCTTAGGTTGGTTACTCGCACAGCGTGACCACGCGACATACCTTTTCGGTGTCTACACGCTGGTTTATTCGCAGCCAGTGAAACTCATAACCAAGGGTTGGTTGATGGGGGCCACTAGCAATAGCGAAACCGTTATATAAAACATAACCTTTAGTATATGCATGTAATGCTTTGCACTCCATGCAAGCAATGCTCGCCAATAAACAGAACAGCTAACCCGAAACACACCTCACCCACTCAATCTTTACAAAAATGTTGCGCTCAGGAAAATCACCAATTAACTTAAAATGAGGATTTTAATTCTTCATGGAAACTAATCATTGATAGAAAATCGCAAGAGTAATTTCAGCTTTATTTTTTGCCAAGCCATTGATAACTTTGAAATTCTCATAACTCGGTTCCTTTCGAGAATGACTACAAGAAATTAGGTTAGTCTCTAAAGGAAAATCTGCCACTCAGGGAGGGAGATTTTCTGTCCCTCAGAACGGTCTTGACCGTAGGATGTCTGCTCACTATTCCCAGTCGGGTGCCAGATTGATCAAAGGCGATATCCCAGCTTGGGCAGAACGCACCCACCCAGCGAGTGCCTCGATACCCTGTTGCAGCGATTCAGCCTCCGACCAGATGCAGGCATTCTCAGTTGGTATAGTCAGTGGAGCCCCCTCTACAAGGGTTAGGGCCATCGCGTGGAGCTTCAGCAACTCATCACGGACAGCCACAACTCCACCCAGCTCAGCCAGACAGGTATCTAGTCGGTCAACCAGCCGAAGAATCTCGGAGGTGTCAAAGCTATCTCGCAGCCTGTCCAGTGCTGCAGCATCCACTTCGCCGTAGGGCGTCACTCGAAACGAAGCCGGCGGGATGTGCATCAGTTCGCCTCCTCAACTTTGCTATTGGGCATCTGTTGCGCACGCATTGAGCCCGCAGCCTGCTGGAAAATGGAATCCTTGATCCAGGGCTCCGGTGGGCGCTTGAGTTTCAGGTTGAACTCCCCAAAGCGTTTGACGTTGCTGGTCAGGTAGGGGCTGAGAAACGATACATCTTCATCGGTGAACTGCCAGCCATCACGGGCGAGCTTCTGCAGGATGCGCATCATGTCGACGGTGTTCTGCAAGATCACCGAGGATGCGATCATATCGTTATAGCGCAAGCGCTTCTGTTGCTCATCTGGATCGTTCTCGGCAATGACATCGCCGCCGAAGGACAGCCACTTCGAGAAACCGTTGTAGGACTCGATCTTGTTGGTATTGGCGGTTACTTCTTGGCGCAATTCACGATTGCCAATCCATTTGAGTAGAAAAATGGTCCGGATCACACATCCCAGCTCCTGCGCTGCATGGTAGAGCTTGTTGCGCCGACTGTAAGAACCGAGTTTGCGCAGCAGCATTGGTGAGGATATTTTGCCTGCCTGAATCGACAGCGCCACCTGCATCAGATCCGGCCAATGGGTTTCTATCTGGCTCCAATTGACGGTATCAGTGAAGAGGCTGTTGATATGCTTGTACTTGGCCGAGCGGTCGGGCCGATACATGACCAGGTTTCGCCAGTTGCGGATGCGAGGCATTAAATTGATACCCAACAAATGGGTGAATGCAAACACCGTCGCAGACTGGCCTTGAGTGTCTGAATAAACCGTATCGACTTCAACACTATGATCCGCTTTCAGCAAGCCCTCGATGACATAGATAGCCTCCCAGATGCCCGGTGGGATGAAGTGTTGAAAGACAGCAATGTAGTTATTTGCCACATGCCGGTAGGCGACGGCGCCCATCTTGCGATAACGGAAGTGGTAGCCCGCGAGCAAGTTTTCATCGTAGAAATCGAATTGGGTTCCGTCCGCAGCAACAGCCTTGCCGTCCCCCCATAGTTTGGGCAGATCGAGCTGGAGATAGAGCTCGACCAACTCCCGGTTGGCCTTATCCAGCTTGTCGAGTGGCAGGTGCCGACGATTGGTGTAGGACAGCATGTGTGGAGTCACATTACCCGCCAGATGGCGAGCAGCCTGATTCGGTCCTAGGTTGCAACCCATGGCGAAGATCGTCATCAGGTAGCGCTCGGCCGGTTCCTTTAGCTTGGGATCGCTACCGGACATCGGTCCGAAATGGCGGGTGAATTGAATCCAGTGTTCGATGTTGGCCATGATGTCGAGCACATGCCTGGCGGGCATACGCTGAGTAATCGCCGTTTGTAGCGAGATCGCTGAAGGAGGGATGTCACGGGCGATTACGCGCCGTAGCACTGGTTCACCCACCTCATTAATCGACACGTCACCACGGCAGCTGGGAAATTTGTCATCCAGCTGCTGAGCGGTACTCTCAAGTTGCTCCTTCAAGCTGGCGACAAACTCTTTGGCGGTACTCGGCAGGCCAACCTTTTCGCAGTATTCTGGCAAACGCACCAGACACTCATCCCAACGCAGTAGCTGTTTGCGGTAATCCGCAAACGACTCCGAGCCCAGTACACAGATATCGCCAGAGCGAAGTTCGTTGGCTAGGTGGGAAAACACACAGACTTCAAGGAGGCGCCGGTTGGTTGGTGGTCCTTCGCTGGATGATCGCCGGACGACTTTCATCCAGCGGTCGGAGGCAAACGACAAGTCCACATGCTCGTCAACCCACTCCCTATGCAGGTTCTCGTTATCCTGTACCAACAACAGAGCCTCAATCAGCGAGCGGTCCTGGGTTGTTGGCTCCAGTTGCAGCAGATGACTCAAACGGAACAGCAATGAGCGATGAGACTTGAAGTGCTTCCAGAGTAGCGGGAAATAGTTATTGCCGCCCGTGGCCTGAACCTCGGCACATGCCTCGCGAAGCCGGTCAATATTCCCTTCAGGTGAGAGGTACTCTCGGATCAGGCTTCCAGCTTCCTGGTCGTCCGGCTCCTGCGCCAAAATTTCAAGTACTCCTCCTAAGGTTCCAACCAGCAGTTCCAGTTTCTTGCGTTGGCGAGTCTGAATCTGCTCCAACTCATCTTTGGCTCGTTTGTGGATAGTCGCGATTCGTTTGATGAACATTTCAGCAAGATGATCACGTGCTCGTACACGCATGAGGTAGATCAGAGCCAGCATCAAGGTGTAACGCTTTGGAAGCGAACAATCCTTAAGTTCAGAAACATCCGTTTTCTCCGCTTGATTAGCAAAAAACCAAATTTTGGTATCAACGATTCCCTCAAAGATGGCGTCGAGATCACCGAATCCCTCCAGCCAGCTTAAGTGATCGATCAGTATCTCCAAGTGTTTGCGAGAAGGTTTCTTGGGGACCTGCTTCAGGGCATTGAAGTCGCTTTGGCGACGACCGAAATCGGTGTTTAGAAGTTCTCTGAGACGGAAGATCACATCAATCGGCGCTCTATCGACGACTTGATTGAAGATCTTTTCCTGGAGAGCGACTTGAGCGTCTTCAGCAGCGTCATTGAGCGTCGAGTAGGCCGGGAGCTCGTAGCCTCGCTCAAGCAGTTCGCCAATCAGGACATTGATGACATCAACACGTTGATCAAGGATCACTGCTGCTTCGTGGGCAGCTTCCACCGTAATTTTCAGGGCATCGCTCCCATAAAACGGGGTGATCTGTAGATACTGGCGGATGGCTGTTTGATGACGGTACAAGGTTCGAGGATTCGCATAACGAGGAACTATGCGCGCCCCATAACTCAGGCAAGACCTGACATGATCTACGATTTCAGCTGGAATCTCCTCGAAAGTGGGGAAGTAATGTAGCTGTTGAAATACTTTAAGCTGAACGGCTAACCCAATGATAAGAGCAGGGCTTTTAGCCGTTCTAGAGAGCCATTCGAGTTCAGATTCTGAGGGCGAGTAGGTCTGATGAAGCTCTTTCGACGACAGATTCGCCGGCAATTTCGGATAAGCGGTCCGCTCCAGAGAGGCCATGGAATTCGTCCCTCAAGAAAAAGCAAAGCCTTCAGCATAGACGGCTAAACTCGGGATGAGGAAAGGTTGTACGAAATAATATTTAAATCCTTTAAATATCATAAGGTTATATGGCAGATGTCCTAATTTTCCTTTATCTCGGCATAACCCC
>NZ_JAMDGY010000067.1 GCF_028656955.1 Pseudomonas fontis | reverse complement strand
CTGCCGTCATCAGCCCGTCCCCGAACTGCTCAAGCAGCTCTTTCGGGATTTTCGGTAATTCTCGTGGCGCTTGGCGCGCGGGTTTCTTTTTGGTTGGCATACATGCACCTCTTGCTCATGTTATGCCCGAACACAAAATTTCTGACACCCCCCCGGCTCCCACAGAAATCAAAGGCAACCCGTGTCCTGTAGGAGCCGGCCTTGCCGGCGATGGGCTCAGCGCCGAGCCCCGAGGTAATAGAACAAGGCCGCCAGCACCACCGCCACCATCATGATGTGGAACATCGCCACTGGCACCAGGTGTGCCAGGGCAAACCCGCAGATCACCGGCCCCAGGGCCGCGCCCAGGTTCGACAGGTTCTGCGCGCCGTAATACACCCCGCGCAGGTGCTCCGGCGCGATGCTGTCGATGAACATGTATTCCGCCGGGATCACGATGATCTCGCCCAGGGTGAACACCAGCATCGCCAGGCACCATACCAGCAGCGAATCGGCCAGCGAAAAGCCCAGCAAGCCCACCAGGAACAGCGCCATCCCCGCCATCAGCCAGGGCATCAGCTGACGGCTGCCGATGCGCCGGCCGATCACATACTGCAAGGCAATCACCGTCACTGCGTTGGTCGCCACCAGGTAGCTGATGGTCAGGTTGGCCTCTGCGGCGCTGCCGGTGGTCACCAGGTACTGCGACAGATACGCGGTGAACTGACCAAACACGATGGCGCTCAACGCGCCGCCCAGGGTGAAGTACACCAGCCGACGGTCGGCCAGCAAATGCCGGCCGACACTGAGGAAGCCCGGTGTCGCGCTGTCGTCGAGACGCGCCCGCGCCGTACGCTCGCCCCAGCGCTGGTAGCTGCCGCACATCAGCAAGCCGAGCAAGGCCGACACCAGGAAGGGCAGGTGATTGCTCAGTTGCATCAGTGCCACCCCAATAAATGGGCCGACGGCGTAGGCAACGTTGCTCAGGGTGTATTTGATCGAGAACACTTCGCTGCGCTCATCGACCGGCAACAACGCGCAGAAGCCTGCCTTGGCGGCGATGTCGACCACGGCCAGGGTCAGGTTGATCAACACCAGGCAAAGGAAGAACAGCACCAGCTGCCGGCTGGCGAAGGCGCCAATAAAGGCCCCGGCAAACACCAGGGTAGCCACGACGATGACGGTATAGCTGCGCAGCGTATCGATCAGGTAGCCGCCGTACAGGCTCAGCAGCGAGGCGACGATCAAGGCACCGCCGATCATCAGGCCAGTGCCGCTGATGTCCAGGGTGAAATACTCTGACAGGTAGACCACCAGGTACGGCAGTGTGATGGCCCGGGCCAGGGTCAGCACGAATGTGGTGACGAGTAGCAGGCGAACTTCAGCGCAATAGCCCATGAGGCGCGAGAGCATAAACATATCCTTGTACATTGCGGGGTTGCGCGATCCAGTGGGTGAGCATACGTCAGGCCTGGGCTGCTTCGCGAGGGCTGCCACTTATTGGTAAAACCGATAACAGATAGAGAAAATACCCGTTATATGGATATTTCCTGAGCGCATAAGATGGAGTCCACCTCACCAGAGGACAGGAGACCGACACCATGCCATGCCCCAACACTGCTCACCCCTTGCGCCCATTCAGCCAGCTGGCGCACCCGCGTGAAGTGATTCGCCAATTCACCCCCAACTGGTTTGCCGCGACCATGGGCACCGGGGTGTTGGCCTTGGCGCTCAAGCAGTTGTCCATCCCGGCACTGGACGGGCTGGCCGAAGGCTTGTGGGTGCTGACGATTGGCCTGTTCGTGCTGTTCACCTTTCTCTACACAGCGCGCTGGGTGATGTTCTTCGACGAGGCGCGGCGCATTTTTGCGCATTCCACCGTGTCGATGTTCTTCGGCACCATCCCCATGGGCCTGGCGACCATTCTCAATGGCGCGCTGCTGTTCGGCTTGCCGCGCTGGGGTGACGGCATCCTGCCGTGGGTCGAGGCGCTGTGGTGGTTCGATGTCGGGCTGGCGCTGCTGTGTGGCGTGGCCATTCCCTACCTGATGTTTACCCGCCAGGAGCACAGCATCGACCAGATGACCGCGGTCTGGCTGTTGCCGGTAGTGGCAGCGGAAGTTGCCGCGGCCAGCGGCGGCCTGCTGGCGCCGCACCTGGTGGATGTGCATCGGCAGTTCCAGGTGCTGATCACCAGCTATGTGCTGTGGGCGGTTTCCTTGCCGGTGGCGTTCAGCATCCTGACCATCCTGATGTTGCGCATGGCCTTGCACAAACTACCGCACGAGAACATGGCCGCGTCGAGCTGGCTGGCGCTGGGGCCAATTGGCACCGGGGCCTTGGGCATGCTGGTGCTGGGTGGCGATGCCCCGATGATATTTGCCGCCAATGGCCTCGGCGGGTTGGGCGAGATCGCCCGTGGCATCGGCCTGATTGTCGGGATCGTGTTGTGGGGCGCCGGGTTGTGGTGGCTGCTGACGGCGGTGCTGATCACCTGGCGCTACATGCGCAACGGCATGCCGTTCAACCTGGGCTGGTGGGGCTTCACCTTCCCGTTGGGGGTGTATGCGTTGGCGACCTTGAAGCTGGCGGCGTGGCTGCAGCTCGGGTTCTTCCAGATCATGGGCTATGTGCTGGTGGCGGCGTTGGCCGGGTTGTGGCTGCTGGTGGCCAGCCGCACGGTGCGCGGGGCCTGGCGCGGGGAGTTGTTCGTGTCGCCGTGCATTGCCGATTGTTCGGCTAAATAGAAGAAGCATCGCGGGCTCATCCCGCGATGGGGGCTTACAGCGAATTTGCATTTACCTGAGCAACTGTGGCTTTTTGCGCATTGGCATCCTCCAATCACAAAGCCCCACTCAGGACCACGGACGATGAGTCATCCTTCGCAATTCGCCTTGCTCAAGAAGCGGCGTTTCCTGCCCTTCTTCGTGACCCAGTCTTTGGGCGCGTTCAACGACAACCTGTTCAAGCAGTCACTGATCCTCGCGATTCTCTACAAGCTCAGCCTGGGTGGCGATGGCTCGCTGCTGGTCAACGTCTGCGCCTTGCTGTTCATCCTGCCGTTCTTCCTGTTCTCGGCCCTGGCCGGGCAGTTCGGCGAGAAATACGCCAAGGACGCGCTGATCCGCCTGATCAAGCTCGCCGAAGTGCTGATCATGGCCATCGGCGCTGCAGGCTTCCTTTATAACCAGCTGTGGATGATGCTCCTGGCGCTGTTCGCCATGGGCACTCACTCGGCGCTGTTCGGCCCGGTGAAGTACTCGATCCTGCCCCAGGCCCTGCGCGAAGAGGAACTGGTCGGGGGCAATGGCCTGGTGGAGATGGGTACCTTCCTGGCCATTCTCGCCGGCACCATCGGCGCCGGCGTGATGATGTCGGTGCATGACTATGCCCCGGTGGTCGCCACCGCCGTGGTGGCGGTGGCCGTGCTCGGTTACCTCGCCAGCCGCGCCATCCCGCGCGCCGCTGCCTCCACGCCGGAACTCCAGCTGCAATGGAACATCTTTTCCCAGACCTGGGCGACCCTGCGCATGGGCCTGAACCAGACCCCCGCGGTGTCGCGCTCGATTGTCGGCAACTCGTGGTTCTGGTTTGTCGGGGCGATCTACCTCACGCAGATCCCGGCTTACGCCCAGGAATGGATGCACGGCGATGAAACCGTGGTCACGCTGATCCTGACCCTGTTCTCGGTCGGCATCGCCATCGGCTCGTTGCTGTGTGAGCGCCTCAGTGGGCGCAAGGTGGAAATCGGCCTGGTGCCCTTTGGCTCGTTCGGCCTGACCTTGTTCGGCCTGCTGTGGTGGTGGCACTCCGGCGATATCCCGGCGGGTGTCGTTGCCTATGACTGGCTGGCGCTGCTGGGCATGAGCAAGGCCTGGTGGATCCTGCTGTCGATTCTTGGCCTGGGCGTGTTTGGCGGCTTCTATATCGTGCCGCTGTATGCACTGATCCAGTCGCGCACCCCGGAGCATCAGCGGGCGCGGGTAATTGCCGCGAACAACATCCTCAATGCACTGTTCATGGTGGTCTCGGCCATCGTCACCATCCTGTTGCTGAGCCTGGCCAAGCTGACCATCCCGCAGCTGTTCCTGGTGGTGTCGTTGCTCAACATTGCGGTGAACACCTATATCTTCCGCATCGTTCCCGAGTTCAGCATGCGCTTCATGATCTGGCTGCTCAGCCACTCCATGTACCGCGTCGAGCACCGCGACCTGGAGAAGATCCCGGACGAAGGCGCGGCCTTGCTGGTGTGCAACCATGTCTCGTTCGTCGATGCCTTGCTGATCGGTGGCGCTGTGCGTCGGCCGATCCGCTTTGTCATGTACTACAAGATCTACCGCCTGCCGGTGTTGAACTTCATCTTCCGCACCGCCGGGACCATCCCGATTGCCGGGCGCAGCGAAGACCCGGTGATCTACGAACAGGCCTTCGAGCGAATTGCCGCGTACCTGGCCGACGGTGAGCTGGTGTGTATCTTCCCGGAAGGCAAGCTGACCACCGATGGCGAGATCGACGAGTTCAAGGGCGGGCTGATGCGCATTCTTGAGCGCACGCCGGTGCCGGTGATCCCGATGGCGTTGCAGGGGTTGTGGGGGAGTTTCTTCAGTCGCGATCCGGCCAAGGGCTGGTTCCACCGCTTGTGGTCGCGGGTGACCCTGGTGGCCGGTTCCGCCTTGCCGGTGGAGGCAGTGGAACCGGCGCTGTTGCGCGAGCGCGTCAGTAAGTTGCGCGGGGCTGCGCGCTAGGGCAGCAACTCAGGGTCAGCTGGCGCTGACCTTGAGGCCGACCAGGCCGGCGATGATCAGCGCCACGCTGAGCAAACGAATCAGGGCCATGGATTCGCCGAACAGGATGATCCCGGCGATGACCGTGCCCACGGCGCCGACGCCGGTCCAGATGGCATAGGCGGTGCCCAACGGCAGTTCCTTCATGGCCAGGCCGAGCAGGCCCAGGCTGACGACCATTGCGGCAATAGTCAGAACGGTCGGGAGGGGGCGGGTAAAGCCGTCGGTGTATTTCAGGCCGACGGCCCAGCCGACTTCGAAAAGCCCGGCGAAAAACAGGATGATCCAGGACATGGTTACTCTCCATCTGATGATGGGGCCGTCCCCGAAGCGGTCACGCGGTGCGTCGTGAGGTCGTCCTCACAGTGCGCACTATCGTGCACATTTCTGTTTCGCGGGGCAAGGTGCGGGCTTGTTCTTATTATAGAGAGGCCCCATCGCTGGCAAGGCCAGCTCCCACAAAGGCCGTGTACTGCTTGGCACTTCAACTGTGGGAGCCGGCCTTGCCGGCGATGGGGCCCTCAAGACCACCAGGCTTATCAGACCCCTTGCGGAATCTCCTCGCCACCCAGTGCTTCATACAGCGCCGGCAGGAAATCACCAAAGGTCAGCATCATCAGGGTGAAGCTGGCATCCAGTTGGCCCAGGGCCTCTTCGCCGCCGTCTTCTTCCGCCTGGTCTTGCAGCAGCTCTTCGAACTTCAGGCGCTTGATGATCATCTTGTCGTCCAGCACGAACGACAGTTTGTCCTGCCAGGCCAGTGACAGCTGGGTGACCTGCTTGCCGGTCCCCAGGTGCATCTGGATCTCTTCGCTGGTCAGGTCCTGGCGCTTGCAGCGCACGATGCCGCCATCTTCATGGGTATCACGCAGCTCGCATTCATCCAGTACATAGAAGTCTGGCGCAGCTTGCTGGTTCTTGACCCAGTCGGTCATGGTCGCGGTCGGGGCGATCTTCACGGTCACCGGGCGCACCGGCAGCGAACCCATCACCTCACGCAGGGTGGAGAGCAGGTCTTCGGCGCGCTTGGCGCTGGCCGAGTTGACCAGGATCAGGCCCTGCTTCGGGGCGATGGCGGCGAAGATCATCGAGCGACGAATAAAGGCACGCGGCAAGAAGGCCTGGATGATCTCGTCCTTGATCTGGTCGCGCTCCTTCTTATAGACCTTGCGCATCTGTTCGGCTTCGATCTCTTCGATCTTCTCTTTAACAGCATCGCGTACGACGCTGCCCGGCAGGATGCGTTCTTCTTTACGGGCAGCGATCAGCAGGAAATCGCCGCTTACGTGTACCAGGGGGGCATCTTCACCTTTGCCGAACGGCGCAACAAAACCGTAGGTGGTCAACTCCTGGCTCGCACAGGGGCGCGCAGGCTTGCTGGCCAGAGCGGTTTCCAGTGCTTCGGCGTCGAACGGGATGTCCTGGGTCAGGCGATAGGTCAGCAGGTTTTTGAACCACATGGGGTGAATCTCTCCTCTTTACTAAGGAGGGCATTATTCTCCGAGCAGTGCCTCGAGGCCAACCCCGCTAAGTCATTGGAAGGCCTATAAAATTTTTTTAAAAAAGTGCTTGCCAGAGTGCAAGGTGCTCCGTAGAATGCGCGCCACACCGAGACGAAAGGGTGATTAGCTCAGCTGGGAGAGCATCTGCCTTACAAGCAGAGGGTCGGCGGTTCGATCCCGTCATCACCCACCACTTCTCATGTGTATCGCGCAGCGGTAGTTCAGTCGGTTAGAATACCGGCCTGTCACGCCGGGGGTCGCGGGTTCGAGTCCCGTCCGCTGCGCCATATTTAGTTCCAGGGCCCACTGAACTCCCTGGAACAACAAAGAAAGCGACCTTAGGGTCGCTTTTTTTGTGCCTGCGATTTCTCATCGAGCACCACAGCCCGCTGGTGCGGGCTGCGGTGGTTCAGGCCTTGAAGCGTTTAGTGCGCGTGATGGGCGTGCCCAGTCGCCGGCTTGGCCTGGGCTTCCAGCACTGCGATCCGCTGGTTCAGGGTGCGCACGCTTTCGATCAGTGGGGCGACCAGTTTCTGGTAGTCCAGTTGCTTGAAGCCGTCCTTTTCGTGGATCAGCTCCGGGTAGACCTTTTCGACATCCTGGGCAATCAGGCCAATGTCCTTGCTGCCGTCATTCTTGTAGGTGTAGGAAACGCCTCGCAGCTCAAGCAGCTTTGCCAGCGGGTCGCGTAGCGCATGGATGTCGTTCTTCAGGCGTTCATCGCTGAACGGGCAGCACTGCTCGCCAAAGCCAGGCAGTTCGTCGCACTCGAATTTGCCGCACTTCTCGTTGACTTCGGTGTTGGCGGTTACCGAGGTAGCGAACAGGGCGGAGCCGGCGATGCTGGCCAGCAGGCTGGCGGAAAGGGCGAGGTTCTTGAGGATCACGGTATTTTTCCTGAAATTTGTTATTGGCTCACTACCTCGTCAGTCAGACGCCTGAATGGGCATCTGCTGTTGTAGGGGTAGTAAGTTATTATTTTTTCGGGATTTTTTCGTTAGATCTGTAGAACAAGTTCTAGGGTGCATTGGCGCTCTACCTTGCAGCATAACCTGATACTTTTACCAGTAGACGATCGCGTGTCGAGGGGCCAGTCTTCCGTCTTAAATCGTCGGAGTTTCTTGCATGCCTAGCCCCTTGAAAACAGTATCGAGCATTTGTCGCTATCAATATGATCCGTTGGATCGGTTGGCAAATAAGGAGTTTTTAGTTGGGGATGACCTTCAGTTATTTCATGATGGGTTACGCTTGGTCACGCAGGTTCAGAAAGGACGAGCGTATTCTCTTATGCACAGTGGCGATCAGCTGTTGGCACAGCACGAGCACCGTGATGGGGACCTCACGGCATCCTTTTTTGGCACCGACACGCAGGGCTCAGTGTTGTCGGTCCTGAGTTTGTCACAGGTCAAGTTTTACACTTACACACCCTATGGCAGCCTTAATCCACCCGGGAATGTGATAGTGGCGTTTAATGGTGAGCGACGAGAGTTGGAAACTGGGCATTATCTACTGGGAGTTGGCGAGCGGGCCTACAATCCAGTCGTGCGGCGGTTCAACAGTCCGGATCGATTGAGCCCCTTTGGGAAAGGTGGGTTGAATACCTATACGTACTGCATGGGGGACCCGATCAACTGGCGTGATCCAACGGGGAATAGCATTCTGGGGTTTTTAAAGTATGTTGGTGATTCACTAGCAAATCTATCGGCAAAGGTAATTAATACGGCCCCTAAGGGTGCGGCAAGTATCAATCGTTTGCCCCCTGAAATGATTGAGTACATTACCGTTAATTTAAGAGGGAAGGACTTGGCTAATTTTGCCAGCACCTCCAAACGTATGTCAGCGGTCGTCAGTAATCAGTCTAGAGTATTGTTTAAGGTAGAACTTGATCGCTTGCCGAGCACAATGAAAGAAAACCAGCTTGGCGTGATTGTGCTGAATGGTCGGCGCAATGGTGTACTGCCTGTAGCGGCAAGAAATAAAGGGTTTAGCAAGAAAACGATTGCCGAAGAAAGCGCCCAAGTTCGTCGCCTCAATGTGCGTGCGAATGAAATCAATGATGTGCACAACGCTGACATCCACAATCAGCGAGTGCAGTATGAACTGGCTGAGCAAGCAGCTGTAATCAGAGCGCAAGAAGGTGGAAACTTGCCCTTATAAGTTTTCGAAGGTGCCACGCCTCCTCGCGCGACACCAACAGCCCCACACCTGTGGTCGTCACCAGTAGCGGATGCTTCCACTGCGCTGGCGGATTATCGCAAGTCCCCTCACCCTGGTTAACCATCCAATGCCTTGCGCGTGTTCGTCCATAGGGTGTGCAATTCGTCGATGATCGAGCGCGCCAGCAGTGCGCGGCCCTCACTATCGCGCAGTACCTGCAAATCCTCGTTGCTGGGAGTGGTCAAATTCAATTGTGGGTTCGCATACGTCCACCAGGGGAAATACGCACTGGTGTTTGTCTGTCCCGTCGGGTTGAGGAGTTTTTTTAGCGTTTGATGCGCTTCGGGGTGTTCGGCGTGATTGCAGTAGACGCCATGGAACAGGCGCTGGCCAATTTCGACCGCGACACCGCCGGGGGCGGTATTGAATGGCCACGCAAGCCCGTAGTAGCGATTGTTTCTGGACAGGTAATAGTAGTCGCGCACTTCCGCACGGCTGACCTTTTGGCTCGGCGTGCCCATGTCAGGGTACAGGGCGGTCTGATACGCCAACATGCGTTCCCATAGATCCAACTGAAGATCGATCAGCACTTCTTTATAGGCTTGCTGGATATCATTGATCAGTAGTAGGTGCTCGCCTTTGAGCAGTTGCTCCTTGAGCTTCTGCATGTAGTCCTCTCCCTGGTCGCTGGCTGTCAGTTTCTGTAGCAGTTCGATGTATTGAAAAATACCTTCGCGCAGGGAAGGTGCTCGAATCACGAGTGCGATGCACTGGTTCAGCCAGTCGATGATGTGGGTTTCATAACTGAGTAGTTGTACATCTAGCCCCTGCCGGCTCTGATCGCTGGGTTCGGTACCGTGCAGCGTGAGGTATATACAGCGGATGTCGGTTGCCTCGCGTTGCAATACGCGAACGTAGCGAATCAGCTGTTCCGGTTGGTCGCCGGCATTGATTTTGTTCTCGATCAGCAGCGCCTGGCCGACAGTATTGCGTACCAGGATGTCGATGTTCTGATACTCGGCCTGAACGCTGATGCCTTCCAGGGAAAAGTCGCTGATGCCCGCGTTCTGCAGGAAGGCATCGAGTAGCTGCACGCCTTTGTTGTGCGAGCTTTTCGGATCGAGTAGGTACGCCAGAAAACGCGAATGCAGGCGTACTTCATCGGTATCACGGCGCAGGATCGAGAATAGATTGAAACCCGGGGGGCGGTAGTGGAGTTTGCGCAATAGTGACAGTGTGTTGAAAAAGTTGTCCATGACCTAGTAATAGTCCTTAAGGCGATAGTGTGTCCGCCAATAATTTCATGGGGATGCTACTGCACGCTTTTTGTCCCTTCGCCAATCGGTGGTCTGTTTTCGATCGGTCATTTGAAATTTGCCATTGCAAGGGATTGAACCCAAGGATCAGATGTGGCTGAGCATCGCGCGCTCTTCGTCGCGCAAGGTCAGTACCTCGACACCATCCGCCGTCACCGCCACGGTGTGCTCCCACTGCGCCGACAGGCTGCGGTCGCGGGTGATCACCGTCCAGCCATCGCGCAAGGTCCGTACGCCACGCCCGCCCTGGTTGATCATTGGTTCGATGGTGAAGGTCATGCCCGGTTTGAGCAGCAGGCCACTGGCCGGGTGGCCGTAGTGCAGCACCTCGGGCGCTTCGTGCATTTGGCGACCAATACCATGCCCGCAATACTCGCGCACCACGTTGTAGCCGAAGGCTTCGGCGTGCTGCTGGATGGCGTGGCCGACGTCGCCCAGGGTGGCGCCGGGGCGTACCTGGCGAATGCCGGCCCAGAGCGCATCGTAGGTGTGATCGACCAATTGCCGGGCGCCTGCATCGATCTCGCCGATGCAGTACATCTTCGATGAATCGGCGATATAGCCGCCCTGTTCGAGGGTGATGTCGACGTTCACGATGGAGCCGGCCATGAGGATTTCATCAGCTTTGGGGATGCCGTGGCACACCACGTGGTCCACCGAGGTGTTAAGCGAATAGGCGAAACCGTACTGGCCCTTACTGGCCGGGCGCGCCTTGAGCACGTCGACGATGAAGGCATCGGCGCGGTCGTTGATGGCCAGGGTGCTGACGCCTGGCTGGATGAAATCGTCCAGGTGACGGAACACTTGGGCCAGCAATTGCCCGGCGTGGCGCATCAGGGCCAGTTGTTGCGGGTTTTTCAGTACCACATTGCTCATGGGCAGGTCCTTCTGGAGACTGGCACATCATACTCCCTGCTACAGGGTCTCTGTGGGAGCCGGCCTTGCCGGCGATGGGGGTTGAAGCCAGCGCAAAGCATTCGCAGTCCTCCCAATGCCCCGATAAACTCGCGGCATGAACCTCGACACTCGCATCAAGTTCCGCCACCTGCTGTGCTTTCTCGAAATCGCCCGCCAGGGCAGTTTCGCCAAGGCAGCAGACGCCATGGCGATCAGTCAGCCGGCGATTTCCAAGACCCTCAAGGAACTGGAAGACCTGCTCCAGACCCGGTTGTTCGAGCGCAGCAAGCAAGGTGTCGAGCTGACCGCCGCCGGTGTGCGCTTCATGCGCTACGCCGGCCCCTGCGTGCAGGCCCTGCGCGAAGGCGTAAACACCCTGCGCGGCGAAGAGCATCAGCCGCCCCAGGTGCGCATTGGCGTGCTGTCCACTGTCGAGAGCCTATTGATGCCCGAGGTCCTTTGCCGGCTGCATCAGCGTCACAGTGCGTTGGTGGTCAGCGTTGCCACCGGCCCCAGTGCCCACTTGCTGGCGCAACTGCATGTCGGCGAACTGGACCTGGTCATTGGCCGCATGACGGACAGCCCGCAAATCCAGGGCCTGCTGTTCGAGCATCTCTATAGCGAGTCCATGGCCCTGGTGGTCCGCCCCGGGCACCCATTGCTTGCCCGCCAGCCACTGGAGCGAAGCCAGGTGGGGCGTTTCCCCGTGGTACTGCCGCTGGCGGGCACCACCATCCGCAAACACGCTGACAGCCTGTTCGTGCAGTGCGCGATAGAGCCCTCGCCGCAACGTCTGGAAACCCTTTCCCCGGCCCTGAGTCGACGCTATGTACAGTGCAGCGATGCCGTCTGGGTGGCCCCGCGTGATGCCGTGCGCATCGACCTCGAGCGCGGCGAATTGCAGGAGCTGGACCTGGGCGTACGTGAGCCCGGTGGCTCTGTGGGCATCTGCAGCAATGCCACGATTCCCCTGGGTTTGCCGGCCCAATGGCTGTGTGAAGTGTTGCGCGAAGTGGCAGGCGAGTACCGCGAAACGCACTCTGCCTGAATGGCCCAGGCAAACCGCTGAATCCCGGCAATACTGGCTATTGGCCCGGCATTCGGTGAAGAAGCGTTCATACAGCTGAACTTATCCACCTTTCGTCGCTCTCATGCCGGTAGCCATTGGTCGTGGCCGCCTGATAAGCTCGCGGCTTTACTCGATTGCCCTATTGGCGCATGAACAAGGAAATAGCATGAAACAGCATCGGTTGGCGGCTGCGGTTGCCCTGGTTAGCCTGGTCCTGGCGGGTTGCGATTCGCAGACCAGCGTCGAGCTGAAGACTCCGGCACAGAAAGCCTCCTACGGTATCGGCCTGAACATGGGCAAGAGCCTGGCACAGGAAGGCATGGATGACCTCGATTCGAAGGCTGTAGCCCAAGGCATCGAAGACGCTGTCGGCAAGAAAGAGCAGAAGATCAAGGACGAAGAGCTGGTTGAAGCCTTCGCTGCCCTGCAAAAGCGCGCTGAAGAGCGTCTGGTCAAGATGAGCGAAGAGTCGGCTACCGCTGGCAAGAAGTTCCTTGAAGAAAACGCCAAGAAAGCCGGTGTCGTTACCACTGCTTCCGGCCTGCAATACGAAGTCGTGAAGAAGGCCGACGGCCCTCAGCCTAAGCCTACCGACGTAGTGACTGTTCACTACGAAGGCAAGCTGATCGACGGCAAGGTCTTCGACAGCTCGGTTGAGCGCGGCAGCCCGATCGACCTGCCGGTCAGCGGCGTCATCCCGGGTTGGGTTGAAGGCCTGCAACTGATGCACGTTGGCGAGAAGTACAAGCTGTACATCCCGGCCGACCTGGCTTATGGCGCGCAAAGCCCAAGCCCGATGATCCCGGCCAACGCGGTGCTGGTCTTTGACCTGGAACTGCTGGCCATCAAGGATCCAGCCAAAGCCGCTGCCGAAGCCGCTCAGTAAGCGTTCGCCAGTGTGCACAACGCCCCGTCTCGACGGGGCGTTGTCGTTTATGCAGTAGAGTGAACCGTCAGGCGTGTCTGACGTCAGAGAGGGGGCAGGGGGGTAAACTGTGACCCCGTGCGCAAAACGATTGCGCATTGAAACAGGTGTGTAAAAAACGCCCGATTTAACCCCGGCCCTTGCCCTGCGGGCACCTTGGGCTTAAAAAAGGGCTCTGTTCACAAGGTTATCCACAATTTATGTGGATAACATTTCCGTGCCAGGCCATTGGAGGTCGAATGAACGCACCGTGGAGTTTTGCCCGCTTCCTGCCCTTGGCCGAGCGTTTGTTGAGCCGTGGGCGCTTGCCGGCACTGATTTTTGCCGTGGCACGCAAGGGGCCGAGGCTGGGCAAGCTGAAGGACGACGTACGTTTGCTGCAGTCCCTGTGCGTAGCCTGGTGGCGGGGTGAGTACCGGGCGATCAGCCCGCGTGCGTTGGTGACCATCGTTGCCGGCCTGCTGTATTTCGTCAGCCCGCTGGATGCGATCCCGGACTGGCTGCTGGGCGTCGGCCTGCTCGACGACATTGCAGTGCTGGCCTGGGTGCTGAAAACCGTGGATGACGAACTGGCCGCCTTCCGCGCCTGGCGCGACCGTCAGGCACCGGAAAAACTGCGTGTGGTCGAGCGCCTGCCCGACACCCCGCAAGCGTTGCAATTGGAACAGGAAAAATCCTAGGGAAATACCGCACTGCAAACCTTTGTCCGCTAGTAATATAATTGGCATAAGGATTATGCCTACCGATTACATGCGATAAGTCCGACAAGGGGGTTGTAATGGGTATTCAGGTCATCAGCCGGGACGGTCAACCCGAATACGCGGTTGTACCCTGGGAGCAGTACCAGGCCTTGCTCAAAGCAGCGGGCCAGCCTGCCGTCAACGCCGACACCAGCAGCACCAGCGAAACCACACCCGCCACGCCGACCTTGCACGCTTTCAGCGAGCTTGCAGCATTGCGCCAGGCCAAAGGCCTGGCCGCCGAGCAACTGGCACGCAGCGTGGGTATCAGCCCGGTCTACCTGGCCCTGATCGAAAGCGGCGAGCGCGAGCCGGATGCCGCGATCCGTCGCAGCCTGGCCTGGGAGCTTGGCGTGCCGGGTTGGAGCGAGCCGTCATGAGCAGCGTGAGGATCAGCCGCCAGCAATGGGAAGGGCTGCTCGTCGAACTGGATGTGGCGCGCCGGCAGCGCCACCTGCTGACCTACCGCGCCTTGCTGGAGCGCTTGCAACTGCCCAGCCCGGCCATGCAGACGCTGACCGCCGCACTGGAATACCTGGCGGTGCTCGATGCGCGTGCCGAGCAACCGCTGCGCAGCTCGCTGGTGATCAGCCAGGGTGCCAGCCGTTTGCCGCGCACCGGGTTTTTCGAATGTGTGGAGCGCCTGGGGCGTTTCTCCGGACCTTCCGATGGCATGGCCGCCGCGTCCTGGCATGCCTCTGAAGTGGTGCGGGTGTTCGAGTACCGTTACCCGGATACTGAAGAAGCCTGATCAACGTTCGCGGTATCGATCAGGTACAGGCTGTGCCCGCTGACTTCCTTGGCGTGGTGCTTGGCCTGGGAGGCGAGGTCGGCCAGTTGCCCGGCATCCAGGTCGGCGCAAGACTGCGGATGCAACTGCACCACACCGACCGACAATGACAGCAAGGGAAATTCCTGACGCTGGCCCAGACGGTTGTGGGCAATGAAACACCCCGCCTGCACATGCTCGGCGCGGTAGAACCGCCGGCACTGTTTCTGAAAGTCCTCCAGCAACTGCTGCAGGCGTTTCTCCCAATCCTTCGAACCCAGCACCAGCATGAAGTCGTCGCCGCCGATATGCCCGACGAAGTCGCGGCTGGGGTCTACCCGATCGTTCAGGCACTGCGCCAGGCACAGCAGCACCTCATCGCCACGGGCATAGCCGTAGATGTCGTTGAACGGTTTGAAACTGTCGATATCCACGTAGCAGATTGCCGCGCTGCGCTGTTGTTGCAGCAAGCGGGTCAGGCACTGCTGGATCGGCACGTTGCCCGGTAGCAGGGTCAGCGGGTTGGCGTAGCGGGCCTGCTGGATCTTCTGCTCGGTAATCAGCTTGAGTACGTCGATCACCCGTCCCAGGCCCAGGTAGCGGCCCTCGCGGGTGATGATGAAATCTTCCTCGATACGCTGGCGTGCCCGGCTGGTCAGCAGGCGGCTGACGGTCTGCAGCGACTGGCTGATTTCCACCGCAAGAAAGTCATCGCTCATCAGTCGGCTGATCGGCTTGCGCGCGAACAGGTCGGTGGCGAACGGCTTGAGCAGGGCCTCGGACAGCGAGTGGCGATGCACGATCCCGCACGGCCGTTGCTGCTCGTCCAGCACGGCCAGGGAATTGAGGTTGGCCTGACGGCGGAACGCTTCCAGTACCAGGGGTGTCGGGGTGTCGCGGGTAACGGCCGGTGGCTCGTTGAGCAGGGCACTGAGGTCCAGGCCTTCGTCTGCCAGGATCGGCACCGTGCTGGGCGCCGGCAGCATGGCCAGGGCGTCACGCGGTGGGTGCTCCTGCGGGCGGCAGAGCAGGTAGCCCTGCACCAGGTCCACGCCCATTTCGGTCAGGATGGTCAGCTCTTCAGCCAGCTCGATGCCCTCGGCAATCACCTTGGCGCGGGAGGCCTTGGCGATCTGCAGGATGGAGCCGACGAACTCGCGCTTGACCGCGTCGAGGTGGATGCCATCGATGAAATGGCGGTCGATCTTCACATAGTCCGGGCGCAGCTCCGACCACAGGCGCAGGCTCGAATAGCCGGCACCGAGATCATCCAGCGCAATCGAAAAGCCCATGTCGCGGTAGTGGTGCAGGGCGGTGTACAGCAGCTGGAAATCATCGGTCGGCGTTTGCTCGGTCAGCTCGATCACTACGCGGCTGGCGGGGATGCCGAGGCTCTGCAACAGCTTCAGGGTGCGCCCGGACTCGTACTGCGGTTCCAGCAGCGACTCGGGCGAGACGTTGAGAAACAGCTTGCCGTCCAGTTGCTGCTCGCTGAAGCGCCGGCAGGCGCTTTCCCGGCAGGCCACTTCCAGTTCGGTCAGGCGGCCGGCCTGGCGGGCCACGGCAAACAGGTTGATCGGCGAGTGCAGCGGGCTGTTGGAGGGGCCGCGGCTCAAGGCTTCATAGCCGAGAATGCGCCGCTCAGACAGGCAGACTATGGGTTGGAACAGGCTGTGCAAGCCGCTTTGAGCCAGGATGGTGCTCAACGCGCTGAGCTGTTCGGTCACGGTCATGGCAAAACTACCTTGAAAAAAAGGGACTGAGGCCAGTGGCGCTCAGTCCCTTATTTCACGACAGAATGATGACTGTTTAATGACTTAATGTGTCGCAGTCATACTATTTTGCCATTATCGTTTCAGCATCCACCTTACTGCTTGGCCACGCGTGGGTTCAGGTTCAGGTAGTCGCCCAGGATGCGTCCGGTTTCGACCAGGTAAGCGTCGTCTTCCGGCTTGCTGTCATCCTGCTCGGGCGGCAGCGCGTCCTCGTCTTCCTTCTTCAGCTCCTTCAGCGGCTCTTCGCCCTTGGCTTTGCGGCGGGTGTTTTCCAGGGCCAGTTGCTTGCCCTCGATGTCCGCATGCTGGGCACGGCGCTCGACTTCGTTGAGGCTGACGGTTTTTTCGTTCATCAGCTTCTGGGTCAGGGCCAGGCGGTCGCGAATGTAGACGAACTCCGGGTCCTTGGCAGTGCGCGTGTCGTGATCAGCCTTTAGCTTGGCCAGGTACGGCTTGAACGGGTCGCTCTCTGGTTTGATCGCCGGGCGGATGGTGTCCCACGGCATCGCTTCAGGCAGGGCGCTCTCGCCGATTTCCTTGGTGTCGATAATCGACGGGTAGTCGATGTCCGGCAGCACGCCCTGGTGCTGGGTGCTCTGCCCGGAAACCCGGTAGAACTTGGCCAGGGTCAGTTTCAGCTCGCCATGGTTGAGCGGCTGGATGGTCTGCACGGTGCCTTTGCCGAAGGTCTGGCCGCCGATGATCAGTGCGCGGTGGTAGTCCTGCATGGCGCCGGCGAAGATCTCCGAAGCCGAAGCCGAGAGGCGGTTGACCAGCAGGGCCAGTGGGCCTTTGTAGAAGGCACCGGGGTTTTCGTCTTCAAGCACGTCGACACGGCCGTCGGCATTGCGCACCAGTACGGTCGGGCCCTTGTCGATGAACAGGCTGGTCAGCTCGGTGGCTTCCTGCAGGGAACCGCCGCCGTTGTTGCGCAGGTCGATGACCACGCCGTCGACTTTTTCCTTTTGCAGTTCGGTCAGCAGCTTCTTCACGTCGCGGGTGGTGGACTTGTACTCGGGATCGCCGGCACGGAAGGCCTTGAAGTCCAGGTAGAAGGCCGGGATCTCGATGATCCCCAGCTTGTAGTCACGGCCATCCTGCTTGAGGTTGAGCACCGACTTTTTCGCTGCCTGCTCTTCAAGCTTCACCGCTTCACGGGTGATGGCGACGATCTTGCTGGTCTGGTCGTTCGGCGCATTGGTCGAAGGGATGACTTCAAGACGCACCACCGAACCTTTCGGCCCACGGATCAGCTTGACCACTTCATCCAGACGCCAGCCGATCACGTCGACCATTTCCTTGTCGCCCTGGGCCACGCCGACGATCTTGTCGGCAGGGGCGACCTGCTTGGTCTTGGCGGCAGGGCCGGCCGGGACCAGGCGGACGATCTTGACCTGATCGTTGTCGCTTTGCAGCACCGCGCCGATACCTTCCAGCGACAGGCTCATGTTGATGTCGAAGTTTTCCGCGTTGTCCGGCGACAGGTAGTTGGTGTGCGGGTCGTAGGACTGGGCGAAGGTGTTGATGTAGGCCTGGAAGATGTCTTCGGCCCGGGTCTGGTCCAGGCGCGCCAGCTGATTCTTGTAGCGCTTGGTCAGCAGCTCCTGAATGGCCTTTGGCTCTTTGCCGGCGATCTTCAGGCGCAGTACTTCGTCCTTGACGCGTTTGCGCCAGAGCTCATCGAGCTCGGCATCGTTCTTCATCCACGGGGCGTCCTTGCGGTCGATCAGCAAGGTTTCCTTGGTGGTGAAGTCGATCTTGTCGACGCCTTTGTTCAGTTCGGCCAGGGTGAAGTCCAGACGCGACTTGACCCGGTCGAGGTAGCGTTTGTAGATGGTGAAGCCTGGGTCCAGGTTGCCGGACTTGAGGAAGTCGTCGAACTGGGTCTTCCACTTGTCGAACTCGGCGATATCACTGGCCATGAAGTAGCTGCGCGAGGGGTCGAGCAACTTGATGTAGCTGTCGTAGATGATGACCGAGCGCTTGTCGTCGAGCGGTGGCTTGCTGTAGTGATGGCGCTTGAGCAGCTCGACGATGTTCAGGCTGGCGACGACTTCGTCGCGGTCCGGCTGCAACTTGTCCCAACTGTTGGCAGCCAAAGCGCTGCCAGCCAGCGGCAAGCTGCCAAGGCCGATCATCAGGGCGAGGGCGGTGCTGGGCAGGAACTGCTTCATGCTGATTCGACGTAGGGGCAATTGATCACGCATATTAGGCCGTCTTTGGATTCGCCGGTTCCATGGAGCCGGACGCATAATGCAAAAAGCCTGAAGCTACAGCTCCAGGCTCAGTCATGACTCAACTATGGAGGCACTGTGAAGGCATTGCAAGGCGTTGAGGGACATGTGGAGTGGGTTGAGGCGACAAGTCCAACTTGCGATGTAGGTCAAGTACGAATTCGCGTCGCCGCGGCGGGGCTCAATCGTGCCGACCTGTTGCAACGTGGCGGTCTGTATCCGCCGCCGCCGGGTGCCAGCGAGTACCTGGGGCTGGAATGTGCCGGGGTGATCAGCGAAGTCGGGCCGGGTTCGGCCTGGCAGGTCGGTGATCGGGTCTGTGCCTTGCTGGCGGGTGGCGGCATGGCCGAGGAAGTGGTGGTCGATTCCCGTCATGTCCTGCCGGTGCCCGAGGGCCTGAGCCTGCACGAGGCGGCGGCGATCCCCGAGGTGTATGCCACGGCGTGGTTGAACCTGTTCCAGCTGGGCGGCCTGAAGCCGGGCGAGAAGGTCTTGTTGCATGCGGGCGCCAGCGGCGTCGGCTCGGCGGCGATCCAGCTGTGCAAGGCGTTCGGCAGCCCGTGCTGGGTGAGTGTCGGTTCGGCCGAGCGTCTGGCCTACTGCCAGGGCCTGGGTGCCAGCGGTGGCGTGGTGCGCGGTGACGACCTGGAAAGCCTGAGCGATTTTGCCCCGTTCGATGTGATTCTCGACCCGGTGGGTGGCAATTACGCGGCGCTGAACGTGAAGGTGCTGGCGCGTGATGGTCGCTGGGTGATCATCGGCTTGATGGGCGGGCGCAAGGCGGATATCGACCTGGCGCAGTTGCTGGCCAAGCGCATTCAGGTCACCGGCTCGACGTTGCGCAACCGCGATGATCAGTTCAAGGCGGACTTGTTGAGCGACCTGGGCCAGCAGGTGTGGCCGTTGTTCGCCGAAGGGCGGTTGCAGGCGCAGCTGGTGCGCAGTTACCCGGTGAAGGATGCCGAGGCGGCATTTGCCGAGCTGGCGGGCAATCAGGTGTCGGGCAAGCTGGTGCTGGTGATTGACGAGAGCCTGGTGTAGGGCTTGAGGGCCCTATCGCCGGCAATGCCGGCTCCCACAGGTGTTGTGGGAGCTGGCCTTGCCAGCGATGGGCCGCAAAGCGGCCCTGAAAACCTCAGCTCCAGCTCAAGATCGGCCAGCCCTGCTGTTCAGCATGCGCCCGCAACACCGCATCCGGGTTCACCACATGCGGGTGATCCACCTTCGACAGCAACGGCAGATCGTTGCGTGAGTCCGAATAGAAATGCGCCCCCTCGAGGTTCTCTTCCTCCTGGTCCAGCCACTCCAGCAGCCGGGTGATCTTGCCTTCGCGGTAGGTCAGCACGCCGGTGGTCTTGCCGCTGTACACCCCGTGCTGGACGTCCAGCTCAATCGCCAGAATCTCCTCGATGCCCAGGCGCTCGGCAATCGGCCCGACCAGGTGGGTGCCGGATGCCGAGATCACCAGAATCCGGTCCCCCGCCTTGCGGTGCATGGCGATGGTACGCGTGGCTTCACTGAAGATGATCGGCTCGATGAAATCTTCCACCCAAGGCCCGACAAGGTGCTCGACCTCTTCAGGTGTACGCCCGATCAACGGCTCGAGGCTGAAGGCCATGTAGTCCTCCATGGCCAGTTTCCCTTGGGCATAGGCGTCCATCAATTCCTTGTCTTTGCGCAGGAACGTCGCGTCCACCCAACCCAGGTGCACCATCTGCTCGCTCCAGAGCGAGGCGCAGTCACCGTGGATCAGGGTTTCGTCCAGATCGAATATCGCTAAAGCCATTTCAACAAAACTCCTGTGCAACCCTCAAGCCACTTCGCAGAGGGCGGTGGGATCGATCGACAAGGATACCCGCTGGCCATCCGCATGCAGATCGGCCGACGAGCGATTCAGTACATCCACCAGCAACTCGACGCCACGTGCCTCGATC
Organism: Pseudomonas fontis; assembly: GCF_028656955.1. GTDB lineage: Bacteria > Pseudomonadota > Gammaproteobacteria > Pseudomonadales > Pseudomonadaceae > Aquipseudomonas > Aquipseudomonas fontis. Next base: position 24,099 of record NZ_JAMDGY010000067.1, on the reverse strand, counting down.
CGGTAACGGATGACGTTGCCCAGCAGGCTGTGGCTGCGCACCAGGCCCTCGCGTTCACCCTCCAGGCTCAGCGCGATGGCTTCCGGGCGAATCGCCAGGCGCGTGTTGACCGGGCGTTGCAGCAGGCGGCTGGCGCTGTCGGCGTCGAGCAGGTTGTAGTTGCCGATGAAGCCGGCGGCAAACGCGTCCACCGGCGCGGTATAGAGCGTTTCGGCGTCGCCACTTTGCACGATGCGACCCTGGTTCATCAGGAAGATGCGGTCAGACATGGTCAGCGCTTCCTCCTGGTCGTGGGTCACGAAAATCGTGGTCAGGCCCAATTCGCGCTGGATCTGCCGGATCTGCTCGCGCAGGTGTTTGCGAATGCGCGCATCGAGGGCCGACAGCGGCTCATCGAGCAGCAGCAGGCGCGGGCGGGTGACCAGCGAGCGGGCCAGCGCCACACGCTGGCATTGCCCGCCCGACAACTGATGCGGATAGCGCCGGGCAAAGTCCTGCAACTCTACCATCTGCAAGGCTTCGATCACCCGCGCCTGGCTTTCTTCAGGCTTGACCTTCTGCATGCGCAGGCCGAAGGCGACGTTCTGCTCCACGGTCATGTTGGGGAACAGCGCATAGCTCTGGAACACCATGCCGATCCCGCGCTTCTGCGGGCTTTGCGGTACCAGGTCGTTGCCGTCGAGAAGGATCTTGCCGCTGTCCACCGAGGTCAGCCCGGCGATGCAGCGCAGCAGGGTGGATTTGCCGCAGCCGGAGGGGCCGAGCAGGGTGACGAACTCGCCCCGGCCGATCTGGCAATTGATGTCGTTGAACACCGGGCTGCCGGCGTAGCTCTTTTGCAGGTTCTGGATGCTGACGAAGCTCATATCAGGTCTTGTCCTTGTTCAGGCGGTTGGCTGCCCAGGTCAGCACCAGCACGAAGAGGAAATAGGAAATCACCAGCGCGCTGTTGAAGTGCCCGCTGCTGTTGCGCATGTTGTTCAGGTACACCTGCAGGGTTTCGTAGCGGGTGCCGACCAGCAGGTTGGCGAACACGAACTCGCCAAACAGGAACGAGAACGACAGCAGCAGCGCCACCATCAGGCCCTTGCGCAGGTTCGGCAGCACCACCAGGAACGCCGCCTGCCAGGTGTTGGCACCGAGCAGTTGGGCGGCGTCCATCAGGTCGCGCAGGTTGATCGCTTGCAGGTTGTTGGTGATCGCCCGGTACATGAACGGCAGGGCCACGGTGAAGTAGCAGCCGATCAGAATCCACGGCGTGCCGACCATCGCCATCGGCCCCGAGCCATACAGCTGCAACAGGCCCACCGACGACACCACCGGCGGCACGGCGAAGGGCAGCAGGATGAGGATGTTCATCAGCGCATCAAGGCGCGGGAAGTGGTAGTGCACCACGAACAACAGCGGCAGGATCAGCAGCACCGACAGCAGCAGCGCCCCGACGCACACCAGCAGCGACTGGCCGAAGGCGGCCAGGAAGCGCGGGTCGCTCCACAGTGCCACGTACCATTTGAAGGTCAGCCCGCTGGGTAGCAAGCTGGCCGACCAACTGGTGGCCAGCGAGTACAGCAGCGTACCGGCCAGTGGCAGCAGCAGGATCAGGAACAGCACATACACCACCACCCGGTGGTACAGGTTGGCAGAGCCAGGTTCAGCGCGCGACATGGTAGCTCCGCTTCAATAGCCATTGGTGGACCACGGTAACCAGGGTCATCAGCCCGACCAGGATGATCGCCAGGGCGCTGGCCAGGTTCGGGTCCAGCGAGATATCGCCGGCCACCAGCGCGGCAATGCGGATCGGCAGCACGTTGAAGTTGCCGGTGGTCAGCGCATACACCGTGGCATAGGCGCCCAGGGCGTTGGCCAGGAGAATCACGAAAGTCCCGAGCAACGCCGGGGTCAGCACCGGCAGGCCGATATGCCGCCAGTACTGCCAGGCATCGGCGCCCAGCAGCGCGGCGGATTCGCGCCAGTCTTCACGCAAGGCGTCGAAGGCCGGGTAGAGCAGCAACACCCCCAGCGGAATCTGGAAGTAGGTGTAGAGGATGATCAGGCCGGTCTTGGAGTAGAGGTTGAAGTCCTCGATGATCCCGGCCTGCTTCAGCAGCATGGTCAGCGCGCCGTTGAAGCCCAGCAGGATGATGAAGGCAAACGCCAGCGGCACGCCGGAGAAGTTGCTGGTCATGTTGGCGAAGGCGTTGACGAAGTCGCGCAGCTTGGAGTCGACCCGGCGCAGCGAATAGGCGCCGAGCACCGCGATGAGGATGCCGAACACGCTCGACCAGAAGCTGATTTCCAGGCTGAACTGGATCGCCTGGCGATAGAACCTGGAGGAGAACACCTTGGTGAAGTTGTCCAGGCCCCAGCCGCTTTCGGCTTGCAGGCTGTGGATGGCCACCCAGGCCAGCGGGGCGATCTGGAAGATGATGAAGAACACTGCGAAGGGCAGCAGGCACAGCAGCGCCAGCCATTTGCCGCGTAGGGTCGAGTTCACGTGAGCAGCTCCCGGCATACCGGTTTGTCGTGGGGTACGCCGAGCAGCTCGCAGATCGTGCCGCACAGCTCGGTCTGCAAGGGTTTGGCGGCGGGGTCGAGGCTGAAGGCATCGCCGAAGACGAACAGCGGCACTTCACGCTCTTCCGGGAGCAGGCCGTTGTGTGAGCGGTCGTTGTTCATGCCGTGGTCGGCGGTGACCAGTACCTGGTAGCCGCTGTCGAGCCAGCCACGCAGGTAGTCGGCCAGCTGGATGTCGGCGCTGCGTGCGCTGTTGCGGTATTGGCTGCTGTCCAGGCCATGCTTGTGCCCGGCGTCGTCGATGTTCATCGGGTGCACCAGGAGGAAATTTGGCGCGTAGTGGCGGCGCAGGTATTCGGCATCGGCAAACAGGTGCGAATCGGGGTAGTGATCGGCGTAGTAGAACAGGCCGTGCTGGATTGGCAGCTTTGGCGCGTTGGTGTGGCGGTCACGTACCGCATCGAACGGCGAGCGGTTGTACAGCTCGCTGACCCAATGGTAGGCCGCAGCGGCAGTGTTCAGGCCGGCATCGCGGGCGTAGTGGAAGATGCTGCGTTCGCTGGACAGGCGTGACACGTTGTTGTGCACGATGCCGCTGTTGATCGGGGTGACGCCGGTGAGGATGCATTCGTACAGCGGGCGCGACAGAGCCGGCAGTTCGCATTCCAGGCGGTACAGCGCGGCGCGGTCGGCTTCGACGTAGGCGTGCAGGTGGCCCATGGCGTGATGGGCGACCTGGTAGTTGAGGCCGTCGAGCAGGACCAGGATGACGTTGTGGTTCATGGATTCTCCGGATTAAGCGCAGGCCGCATCGCCGGCAAGGCCGGCTCTCACAGGGATATGCCGCGCAGCACACCCCTGTGGGAGCTGGCCTTGCCAGCGATTGGGGCCAACCGATTGCAAGTCAGCCCCTCAAGCGATCAATTCATTTCGATGATCACCTGCTCGTTCCACTTCTGCGGCAGGGCCTTGGAGGTTTTCTCCCAAGCCGCCGGATCCTTGATCGGCTTGACGCTCTTGTACTGCTCGTTAGGCAGCAACTTGGCCTGCACATCCGCCGGCAGCGTCAGGTGCTCGGCACGAATCGGCCGGGCATTGCCACGGGCCAGGTTGGTCTGCCCGGCATCACTGAAGATGTACTCGCGGGTCAGCTTGGCCGCGTTCGGGTGCTTGGCGTACTTGTTGATGATGGTGGTGTAGCCGGAGATCACCGAACCGTCCGAGGGGATCAGCACTTCAAAGCGCTTGGGGTCGATCTGCTCGCGGTAGCTCAGGCCGTTGAAGTCCCAGACCACGCCGACTTCCACTTCGCCTTTTTCCAGGGTCTGGATGGTCGGGTTGGCCAGCGACAGGCGCTTCTGCTGGGCCAGCTTGGTGAACAGTTGCAGGCCCGGTTCGATGTTCTTCTCGTCACCGCCACGAGCGATGGCCGCCGCCAGCACGCCGTTGGCCGCCTGGGCCGCAGTGCTCACGTCACCAATGGCGACCTTGTACTTGCCCGTCTCCAGGTCCTTCCAGCTTTTGGGGATGTCGCCTTCCTTGACCAACTGCTTGTTGATGATGAAAGCGATGGTGCCGGTATAGGCCAGCGCCCAGTGGCCGTCCTTGTCCTTGGCCCACTCCGGGACCTGGTCCCAGGTGCTTGGCTTGTACGGCTGGGTCACGCCCTTGGCGGTAGCAATCGGCCCGAACGCGGCGCCAACGTCACCGATATCGGCACTGGCGTTGTCTTTCTCGGCGTCGAACTTGGCCACTTCCTGGGCCGAACTCATGTCGGTGTCCATGTGCTTGAGGCCGTACTGTTTGGCCAGGTCTTCCCAGGTGCCTTTCCAGTTGGCCCAGGCGTCGGGCATGCCGACGCTGTTCACTGCGCCTTCTTTGCGCGCGGCGTCTTCAAGGGCCTTGAGGTCAGGGCCGGCGGCCATGGCTGAGGTACACAGGGCGATGCTGGTGCCTAACAGTGAGGCCAGGAAAAGCTGTTTCATCCGAAGCTCCTTAATGGGGTGCCTTGCAAAACGCTGAAGGGGTAGAACGTCGTTGCGATTCGGTTGGTCTAGGTCAGCAATACCTGAGCCAAGGTAGGCGTGTTGCATGACAATTTGATGTCTGAGGGGGTTCGCCGGGCTCGTGCGCTGGCCTTGGAAATACAGCGTAGACCAGTTTCAAGTGCTTGATCCGCAAGCCCTTGGCCGCGTCTTTGCAGGGTTTTTCACTGAGCCGTGGCAGCCGCTGTCATCTATCGTTCATCTGCATTGCCTAGGCTTGCAGCCATCACCAGCGGCTCGTCGATGCGCCATTTTGGCCCACGTTTGAGGCTGGACTAGTCCAGATAGGTAACCTTTGATGCGTCCACTGCCACCGCGTGCAGTAACAGCTATCTGCCATGCCCTGCAGGAACAGATCGAACATGGCCTGCTGGCCCCCGGCTGCAAGCTGCCGGCCGAGCGCAAGCTCAGCGAAGTGTTCGACACCACGCGCATCACCTTGCGTGAGGCGCTGGTGCAACTGGAGGCGCGTGGGCTGATTTACCGCGAGGAGCGCCGTGGCTGGTTTGTCGCCCCCGAACGCCTGACCTATGACCTGATCGAGCGTAGCCACTTCCACGCCATGGTTCGCGATCAAGGGCGGGTGCCGAGCACCGAGTTGCTCTCGGCGCGCTTGCAGCCAGCAGCCGCGACGATCTGCGCGCGCCTGCAACTGCCAGCGTTGTCCAGCGTGATCCAGGTATGCCGGTTGCGGCGCATTGACGGGCGGGCGGTGCTGTATGCCGAGCATTACCTGAACCCGGAGTATTTCCCCGGCATTCTGCAGCACGACCTGGGCCAGTCGCTGACCGAGATCTACGCGCAGCACTACGCAATTGATTACGGCCGGGTGTGCTTCGAGATCCTGCCCACCGCGCTACCGCTGGCGGCCGCCACGGCGCTGAAGGTGTCGACCGGGAGCCCGGGTTTGCACATCACCCGGGTCAACAGCGACCAGCACGGGCGGCTGATCGACTGTGATTTGGAATACTGGCGGCACGATGCCATTCGCATCCGCGCCGATGCCGGTTAAGCCTTGCCTTTGGCCTGCGCGTCTTCGCTAGCACCGCCACCGGCGGTGACCACCTGCACCGACAGGCGCGGGGTGGCCAGGTCCAGGCCGGCTTCGTCGAGCTGGCGCTTGAGCGCCAGGTTGAACGCCCGCGACACTTCCCACTGCTTGATCGGCGCGGTCTTGAAGCGCGCACGCAGCACCGCCGAGCCCGACTCGAAACTCTCCACGCCCTGAAACTCCAGCGGCGACCAGATGTTGCGGCGTTGCAGCGGGTCGTTGCGCATCTTCTGCCCGACATCGCGCACCAGCGCAATCGCCTGGTCGATGTTCATGTTGTACGGGATGGCGATACGGAAGATCGCGTAGCCGAACTCACGCGAGTAGTTCTTGATGCTCTTGATCTCGCTGAACGGGATGGTGTGGACGATCCCGTCGATATCGCGCAGGCGCACGGTGCGGATGGTCAGGCCTTCGACCGTGCCCAGGTGGCCGCCGACGTCGACGTAGTCGTCGATGGCCAGCGAGTCCTCGATGATGATGAACAGGCCGGTGATCAGGTCGGCAACCAGCGATTGGGCACCAAAGCCGATGGCCAGGCCGATCACGCCGGCACCGGCCAGCAGCGGGGTGACGTTCATGCCCATGTTGGCCAGGGCGACGATCACCGCAATGATGAAGATGGTCACGAACAGCACGTTGCGGATCAGCGGCATCATGGTTTGCTCGCGGGCGTTGGCCAGGCCTTTGCGTGAGCGGGTGAGGGCGTGGTGCACGGCGGTGTCGGCGAGGATCCACACCAGCCAGGCGCCGATCAGCGTGCCGACCAGGCCGAACAGGCGCACTGCAACATCGTGGCCGTCGCCCTCGGCAAAGCCGATGATCGACAGGCCCCACACGCGCAGCCCGAGCTCGATGAACACCAGCCAGATGATCAGGTGCACCAGGGTGTAGCCGAAACTGCGCAGGCGCTCGGCATACACTGCCTGGCGCCGGTTGGCCCGGCGCGGCTTGGTCGCGTTGCGGCGGACCAGGCCGTTGACCACCATGCAGATCACTACCAGCACCGTGCACATCAGGGACTGGCGCAAGGCCGTGCTGGTGTCGCCGGCGGAAATGAACGTGGCCACCAGCGAAATACCCACCAGCACCAGCGCCGGCAGGTACCAGAAGGTACCGAGGATCTCGATGGTGTCGCTCAGAGCGCGGCGGGTCAGGCGTCGCGACAGTGGCTGGTTGCGGATCAGGTGGGCGATGGGCCGGCGGAAACGCACGATGAACAGCCCGCTGGAGATGGCCGCGAGGATGTTCGCCAGGGTCGCCAGGGTATGGGCCAGGTGATCGCCCAGCGCGCTGGACATGCGCGGATCGTTCATCGCCTCGCCGAAGGCGGCGAAACTGCCGATCAGCCACAGCGGGTGGAAGGCCTGGTGGCGCAGGATGTACAGGGCGCGATGGCGGTGCGGGCCGTCGAGCAGGGAAAAGGCGATCACGCAGATGGCCGAGAAGCAGGTGCCCACTACCAGCGCGTAGGCCAGCACCATGGCCATCGACTTGCCCAGCGACGAGGGCAGGGCGAGGCTCAGGTACACGGTGATCACCAGGGCCACCAGCCACGGCCCGAGCTTGCGCAGGGCGAAGCGCACCAGGTCCCAGGTGTTGGGGTGTTGCGGCAGTTCTTCCGTCAGGCCGAAGCGCAGGCGCACCTGGTGGCTGACCCAGTTCAACGCGTAGGCCAGCAGGCTCCACAGCGCGATGATCGCGGCGAAGCCGAAGAGGATGGTTGGCCACTCCTGCACCGGCAGCAGGCGGGCGCTGAACTCGATCTGCGCCAGTTCCAGCTCTCGCGACCAGCGCACGAACGGGCTGGCTTCACCGCTGAACTGTTTTTCCAGCTCGCCGAGGGTCGAGCCGATCAGGCCGAGTACGCCTTGTTCGGTGGTGGGCTGGGCTTGCTTGGTACTGTCGCGGAGTTTTTTCAGGTCGGCGAGAAGCTTGGCGCGTTGCTGGTCGTTTTCCAGGTTCTTGATGACTTCGTCCAGCGACTGGCTGAGCGGCTCGGTGGCTTCGGGCTGGGGTTTGCTGCCGCCCAGCAGGCTCGGCAGGCCAGCCGCATGGGCCTGGCCGAGGGAGGTGAACAGGAGCAGCAACAGCAGGGGTAGGCAGCGAAGGAGAGCAGGCACCGGACAATCAACCTCGAACAATCAGTCGCCCGAGTGTAGAGCATTTGTCAGGCCAGTTTCTCGAGGATCTTCCAGACCATGATGCCGAGGATGCCGAGCATGCCGATCCACATCATCAGCACGCCGGAGTTGCGGTCGCGCATGGAGAAGCCGACGGTGAGCATGATCAGGCCGGCGAGCACCGGGAGGAACATCAGTTGAAACTCAGACATGCGCAAGGTCCTTGGTCTGCTTGGAGTCGTTGAGCCAAGCATAGGACGGATTGGCGGGGAGGGGGTTGATTGAGGTCAGCGGGGGGCTGTGGCTTATGACTCACCCTTCAGCCCAGCGGCCTGTTCCTGTGGGAGCCAGCCTTGCTGGCGATTGCTCGCACCACCGTTGCAAGTCTCTACTACCTGCAAGGGCCTCATCGCCGGCAAGGCCGGCTCCCACAGAGATTTTTGCCTGGGTTGCTTCCTGCTTACGGCAGGTCGCGGCTGCGATAGAACGCCGTCAACACCTTCACCAGGTGTGCCAGGTCCTGGCTGCCGCACAGCTCGCGGATCGAGTGCATGGCAAAGGTCGGCAGGCCGATATCCACGGTACGCACACCCAGGTGGCTGGCAGTGATCGGGCCGATGGTCGAGCCACAGCCCATGTCACTGCGCACCACGAAGCTTTGCACCGGCACTTCTTCAGCCATGCACAGATGGCGGAAGAACCCGGCAGTTTCGCTGTTGGTGGCGTAGCGCTGGTTGTTGTTGACCTTGATCACCGGCCCGGCATTGAGCTTGGGCCCGTGGTTGCCGTCATGCTTGTCGGCATAGTTGGGGTGCACGCCATGGGCGTTGTCGGCCGAAACCAGCAACGAACGCTGGATCGTACGGACGAAATCATCGCCCTCCGGCAGCAGGCGGCGCAGGGTTTGCTCGAGCATCGGGCCGTCGGCACCACAGGCCGAGCAGGAACCCACTTCCTCGTGGTCGTTCGCCACCAGCACGCAGGTCTCATCACTGTCGGCGGCGAACAAGGCTTGCAGGCCGGCATAGCAGGACAGCAGATTGTCCAGGCGCGCACCGGCGATGAAGTCGCCATTGAGGCCGACCACTGCAGCGTCCTGGGTGTCGTAGAAGCTCAGCTCGTAGTCGAGCACTACATCGGCGTTCAGGCCGTGCTCGCGGGCCAGTTGCTCGGTGAGCACGGCGCGGAAGTCCACGCGCTCGTCACCGGCGAACTGCGCCAGGATCGGCGGCAGTTCGTTCTGCGGGTTGATCGCCCAGCCTTCGTTGGCGGTACGGTTCAGGTGGATCGCCAGGTTGGGGATCACCGCAATCGGCAGCTTGAAGTCGATCAGCTGGCTTTCGACCTTGCCGTCGCGGCGGAAGGTGACCCGCCCGGCCAGCGACAGGTCGCGGTCGAACCACGGCGCGAGCAGGGCGCCGCCGTAGACTTCGACGCCCAGTTGCCAGAAGCCCAGGCGTTGCAGCTCGGGCTGCGGCTTGACCCGCAGGCATGGGCTGTCGGTGTGGGCGCCGACCAGGCGGATGCCGTCGAGCAGCGGCGAGTGCTTGCCGAGCTTGATGGCGATGATCGAGGAGTCGTTGCGGGTCAGGTAGTAGCGACCGCCGGCCACGGTGGCCCAGCTGTCGCGTTCGTCCAGGCGCTGGTAACCGGCGGCTTCAAGGCGTTGGGCCATGGCAGCGGTGGCGTGGAACGGCGTAGGGGAGGCCTTGAGGAAGTCAATCAGGCCTTGATTCAGAGCATCGCGCATAAGTCACTCCAGACAGCAGTGGCGCGAGTTTAACGTATTGCTTGGGGATTTGCGTTGGCACTCTCGCCGGCAAGGCCGGCTCCCACAAAGGCTGAAGAAAACCCTGTGGGAGCCGGCCTTGCCGGCGAAAAATCCTACGCGGTCTATCAGAACGGCGCCGGGCACTCGAAGCGCATCCGCTCTTTGCTCACCGGGTGGGTAAAGCTCAGCATGCTGGCATGCAGGCACAGCCGCTCGTAGGCCGCCAGCGCCTCGGGGTGGGCGTACAAGCCATCCCCCAGCAGCGGGTGGCCGATCGACAGCATGTGCACGCGTAACTGGTGCGAACGCCCGGTAATCGGCGTCAGCTCGACCCGGCAGTAATCGCCACAACGCTCGACGATGCGCCAGAACGTCATGGCATGCTTGCCCAGCTCATGGTCCACCACATGCCGTGGCTTGGTCGGCGGGTCGTAGCGCAGCGGCAGGTTGATGCTGCCACTGTCCAGCTCCGGCTGGCCCCAGCACAAGGCGGTGTAGGCCTTTTCGGTTTCGCGGTCATGGAACTGGCGCGACAGCTCGCGATGACTGTCGGCATCGCGCGCCAGCAGGATGATCCCCGAGGTTTCCCAGTCCAGGCGATGGACGATCAGGGCATCGGGGTAACCGTTTTCCTGCAGGCGGGTGATCAGGCAGTCCTTGTTGTCCTCGGCACGGCCAGGAACGGACAGCAACAGGGTGGGCTTGTTGACCACCAGGACAGCAGCATCCTCATGCAGGATGCGAACATTGGACAGCGGCATTGCGTGCTCTCTGCAAACGCCAACGGCGACGGTCGGACCCAGGCTCATGGAGCCCAGGCCCGGCCGCCGCCGTGGCTGGTTACCCGAAGGCGCCGATCAACGATCGGGCAGGGTGATGTTCAGTTCCAGGATCGAGCAGCTGCCCTGATTCTCCAAAGCCACATGCACATCATCAGAGCCGATGTTCACGTACTTGCGGATCACTTCCACCAGTTCCTTCTGCAAGGCTGGCAGGTAGTCAGGGGTACTGCGCTGACCGCGCTCGTGCGCCACGATGATCTGTAGACGCTCTTTCGCGACCGAGGCGGTGCTTACTTTTTTGCTGGCACGAAAGAAGTCAAAAAGGTTCATTTTTTACTTGCCTCCAAACAGGCGCTCGAAGAATCCCTTCTTCTGTACATCAAGGAACCGGTGTTCCACATTTTTACCCAGCAGGCGGTCGACGGTGTCGCTGTACGCCTGGCCGGCATCGCTCTGGTCGTCAAGAATCACCGGCACGCCCTGGTTGGAGGCCTTGAGCACCGCCTGGGATTCCGGGATCACGCCGAGCAGGGCGACCGAGAGGATTTCCTTGACGTCTTCAACGCCGAGCATTTCGCCCTGGCTGACACGCTCCGGGTTGTAGCGGGTGATCAGCAGGTGCTCCTTGATCGGGTCCTGCTGGTTCTCGGCGCGACGCGATTTGCTGGCCAGCAGGCCGAGCATGCGGTCCGAGTCACGTACCGAAGACACTTCCGGGTTGGTCACGACGATGGCTTCGTCGGCGAAGTACATCGCCAGGTGGGCACCTTTCTCGATACCGGCCGGGGAGTCGCAGACGACGAACTCGAACTGCTCCTTGAGCTCCATCAGGACTTTCTCGACGCCTTCCTGGGTCAGCGCATCCTTGTCACGGGTCTGGCTGGCGGCCAGCACGTACAGGTTCTCGAGGCGCTTGTCCTTGATCAGGGCTTGCTGCAGGTTGGCTTCGCCGTTGACCACGTTGACGAAGTCGTACACCACGCGACGCTCGCAACCCATGATCAGGTCGAGGTTACGCAGGCCGACGTCGAAGTCGACGATCACCGTCTTGTGGCCACGCAGTGCGAGGCCGGTACCGATAGCGGCGCTGGTGGTGGTCTTACCCACACCACCCTTGCCGGATGTAACCACGAGAATCTTGGCCAAGGTGTATCACCCCTAAAGAAAAAGGACGTAACGTCCCAAAAAATACAAAAACGGCAACATATGGAAAAGTTGCGCGGAAAATGGCGGCAGTATCCGTTAAAGGCGTGTGATGTTCAACACGTCACCGGACAGGCTGACCTGTACCCCGGCCCCCCACAACGGATCGCGACGCAGATCTTCAGACACCTTGTATTGCCCGGCAATCGACACCAGCTCAGCGGTCATCTGCTGGCAGAAGATCCGCGCGCGGGTATTGCCCTTGATGCCGGCCAGCGCTCGGCCGCGCATGGCGCCGTACACATGGATATTGCCATCGGCAAGAAGTTCCGCACCCGGGCTGACCGAGGCGATCACTACCAGGTCGCCGCCCTGAGCATAGATCTGCTGGCCGCCGCGTACAGGGGTGGTGATGATTTTGGTCGGCTTGATCGCAGGTTCTGCCGGGGCTGGCGGCGGGGCGGGCGCAGGCTCGGGCTTCTTCACTTCCGGCTCGGGCTCGAGCGGCCGCTCGCGGGCGCCGGACGGTGGCAGCACCGGCAGGTCGATGGCGATGGCGGCCGCGATGTCCTCGATACGGCTGGCGCGAATCGCCAGGGTACGCAGGCCGTGATGGCGGCAGACGCGCATCAGGCCGGGCAGATCGACCGCGCCAGAACCTGCCGGGAGCTTGTCCAGGGCCAACACCAGCGGGGTGTTGCTGAAGAAGTTCGGCGCCTGGGCCACCTTGGCCGCCAGCTGGCGGTCGAGGCCCTCGAGGTTGTTCTGCGCAAGTTCGAGCACGGTAATGGCGAGCATGCTGCCCTTGAGCTGGAACACGGGTTCTTGGTCTGGCGTCTGGGTTTGGCTCATGGTCTGCATAGGGCGGCTTGTTACGAAAAAGTGCCCAGACTTATAACGAGAACGCCGGTTAGCCGCAACCCGCACCGAACCGTTGTAGAATGCGCGGCCATCGTCTTTTCGGAATCTTGAATGGATCGCCCGCGTTTTCGTCCTTATTTTCTGCACCCACGTTTCTGGCCGCTGTGGCTGGGGCTGGGCCTGTTGTGGCTGATCGTGCAGCTGCCGTACCGGGTTTTGCTGGTTGTCGGCCGGGCTTTGGGTGCGCTCATGTACTGCGTGGCGGGCGAACGCCGCTATATCGCGGCGCGCAACCTGGAGCTGTGCTTCCCTGAATTACCGTCCGTCGAACGCAAGCGCCTGCTCAAGGAAAATTTCGCTTCCACCGGCATCGCCTTCTTCGAAATGGCCATGAGCTGGTGGTGGCCAAAGGCTCGATTGGCGCGCCTTGCGCACATCGAAGGGCTGGAGCACCTGCAGGCGGCGCAGCGTGATGGCCAGGGAGCCATCCTCATGGCCCTGCATTTCACCACGCTGGAGATCGGTGCCGCGCTGCTGGGGCAGAAGCACACCATCGACGGCATGTACCGCGAGCACAAGAACCCGGTATTCGACTTCATTCAGCGCCAGGGCCGTGAGCGGCACAACCTGGACTCGCTGGCGGTCGAGCGCGAGGATGTGCGCGGGATGCTCAAGTTGCTGCGTGCCGGCCGGGCGATCTGGTATGCACCGGACCAGGACTACGGCGCCAAGCAGAGCCTGTTCGTGCCGTTGTTCGGCATCGAGGCGGCGACGGTGACTGCGACCACCAAGTTTGCCCGCCTGGGCAAGGCGCGGGTGATTCCGTTCACCCAGGAGCGCCTGGCCGATGGCAGCGGCTATCGGCTGGTGATCCATGCGCCGCTGGCGGACTTCCCCGGGGAGAGCGAAGAGGCCGATTGCCTGCGGATCAACCGCTGGATCGAGAGCGCCTTGCGCGAGTGCCCGGCGCAGTACCTGTGGGCGCATCGACGCTTCAAGTCGCGCCCGCCGGGGGCGCCGCGGCTGTACGAAAAGAGGTAGGGAAGCCATCGTCGGCAAGGCCGGCTCCCACAGGGTAGGGCATCCACCACACCACTGTGGGAACGGGCTCGTCCCGCGATGAATTCACCACAACATCCAGGGAGGACCGCAATGCCAGCAGCAGCCCCGATCACCGGCCTGATCCTCTCCGGCGGTGGCGCCCGTGCCGCCTATCAGGTCGGGGTGCTGGCGGGGATCGCCGACCTGCTGCCGCCCGGCGCCGCCAACCCGTTCCCGGTCATCGTCGGCACCTCTGCCGGGGCCATCAATGCGGTCACCCTGGCCAGCGGCGCGATGCAGTTCCCCGACGCCATTCGCCGCCTCACTGCCTTCTGGCAAGGCTTTCGCAGCGATCTGGTGCTGCGCAGCGACTGGCCCGGGGTCATCCGCCAGGCCAGCCGCTTCGTCGGCCACAGCCTGCTCGGCCTCGGCTCCCAGGTGCCGGTGGCCCTGCTTGACAGCTCCCCCCTGCGCAAACTGCTCAACCAGCACCTGGACCTGCGCGGGATCGGCCATGCCATCGAGCAGCAGCAACTGCGCGCCGTGGCAGTGACGGCCTTCGGTTACGAGTCCGGCCAGGCGGTGACGTTCTATCAGGGCAAGGGCGCCATCGCCCCCTGGCTGCGCCATCGGCGCATCGGCCTGCCGACTCAGCTGAGCGTCGAGCACTTGCTGGCAAGCTCGGCCATTCCACTGCTGTTCGCACCGATCAAGCTGGGCCATGAATATTACGGCGACGGCGCGGTGCGCCAGTCGGCGCCGATCAGCCCGGCGCTGCACCTGGGCGCGAGCCGGGTGCTGGTGGTCGGGGTGAGCGGCAACCCGCACAGCCCTTCACCGGGAGATCCGCGCGAGCGCATTTTCAGTGGCCAGCAACCGAGCCTGGCGCAAATCGGCGGGCACCTGCTCAACAGCACGTTCATTGACAGCCTGGAAGACGACCTGGAGTTGTTGCAGCGGCTCAATCACCTGAGCCGTTTGCTGCCCTCGGATGTGCAGCCACGCCACCTTGGGCTGGCGCCGGTAGAGGTGCTGGTGGTCGCGCCGAGCCAGCCACTCGATGAGATCGCCGCACGCCACCGGCGTGAGCTGCCGGCGGCGTTGCGCTTGTTTCTGCGTGGTCCGGGGGCGACCAAGACCAGTGGCGCCGGGGTGCTCAGCTACCTGCTGTTCGAAGCCGGCTATTGCAGCGAGCTGATCGAGCTGGGCCGGCGCGATGCCTTGGCCAAGCGCGATCAGCTGTGCCGATTCCTCGGCCTGCCGCTGGTGGCCTGACGCGGCTACTCGGCGACCTGCAGCTTGCGCGCCTCGGTGTACACGTAGCGGACCTTTTCATACTCGAACGGCGAGTTCATCTGCCCGTAGCGGAATTTCGTCGTGTAGCGCTTGTCGACCGCCCGCAGCACCCAGACCTCCGGGTGATTGCTGCTGACTTCAGCCACGTTGAGGAAGTTGATCCAGTTCTCGGCGCTGTAATCCACCACCAGGCCGCTGGTGTCACGCAGGTTCGACGGGCCAAGGATCGGCAGCATCAGGTACGGCCCTTCCGGCACCCCGTAGAAGCCCAGGGTCTGGCCGAAGTCTTCGCTCTGGTGCGGCAGGCCCATCATGGTCGCCGGGTCCCACAGGCCGGCCACACCGATGGTGGTGTTGAGCAGCAGGCGCGCGGTGATCTCCATCGAACGCTGGCCCTTGAGCTGCAACAGGCTGTTGAGCAGGTTCGGCACATCGCCCAGGTTGCTGAAGAAGTTGCTCACGCCACTGCGCACGAATTGCGGGGTGATGTAGCGGTAGCCATTGACCACCGGCAGGAACACCCACTGATCGAAGCGGTAGTTGAAGTGGTAGATGCGCCGGTTCATCGGCTCCAGCGGGTCGTAGATATTCAGCGCGGTCAGGGTCGCGCGTTCGAATTCGCGCTGGTCCAGGCCCGGGTTGAATTTCAGGGTCTTGAGCGGCTCGGTGAAACCATCGGGGTCGACCACAGGTTGCGTCGGCGGGGTTTCTTCAGCCAATACCTGGCTGCTGGCGATCAGCGTCGCGATCAACAGAAGTTTTTTAACCACGGAAAAACTCCAGCATGGCGTCGCTGTTGACGCGGTAATTGATGTTGCCGCAATGGCCACCGTGCGGGTACAGGGTCAGCCGTTCGCCGAAGGTGTTGCGCAGGAAACCGATATCGCCAGGGCCGAGAATGACGTCGTCGGCGTTGTGCATCACGGCGATTTTCGGGCTGTTCTTCAGGTAGTCCTTGAGTGCATAGAGGCTGACCTGGTCGACCAGTTGCAGCAGACTGCCACCGTCGGTGCGGGCACGCCACATGGGGATCACCTGCTCGGTCAGGTAGCAGTCGAAGTCGCATTGCAGGGCACGTCTGAAGAACGGCTCCAGGCTGGTGCTTTCGGTGATCGGGTACTTCGGCGGGATGATCAGCCCGCGACGGTTGATCAGGTCCGAGGTAAAGGCGATATCGGCCGAGGAGAAGCGGAACGAGGTGCCGATGAGCATGGCCATCTGCTCGTTGCTCAGGTGCTGGCGCGACTGCTGGAAGTCGTAGAGCAGGGCATCGTTGAGGTCGATGTAGCCCTTCTGCTGGAAGTAGCGGGTCAGCTTGTTGAGCACCAGTTCATAGAACGTGGTGGTGCTGGTGATGCCCTTGACCTGGGTCTGCACCAGCTTGTCGAGGTTGTTGATCGAGGTGTAGAGGTTGACCGGCGGGTTGAGCAGCAGCACGCGCTTGAAATTGAAGCTGCGCCGGGTTTCGTCCAGGTGGCTGACGAAGGCGGCATCGAGCGCGCCTAGGCTATAGCCGGTGAGGTAGTAATCGGTGACCGGCAGGCGCGGGTGCTGGGCACGCACGCCTTGCATCACTCGGTACAGGTCTTCGGCATCTTCCGTGCTGATGCCGGGGGTGGCGAAGCGCGAGGCGGCGCTGATGAAGTCGAAGCTGGTGGGCGAGGACAGCTGCACCACGTGGTAGCCGGCCTTGTAATAGAGCTTTTTCAGGTAGTCGTTGAGGCTGGCGTCGTAGCGCGCGCCGGTGCCGGCGATCAGGAAGATCAGCGGGGCCGGGTGGTCCTGGCGGGCCAGGCGATAGCCGAGCTTTTTCACCGCCCAGAAGTTGTCCGGCAGGGTGAAGGCGCGTTCCGGGCGCACGTTCAGGCTGTAGTCGGCCTGGTTGATGTCGTCGTCGTGGGGCAACTCGGGCCGCAGTTCGGGCGGCGTGGTGGCGATGGTGGCCTCGAACGGGTTGGTCAACGGGTAACCGTAGGTGGCCGCGTCGACATCTCGCGCTGACGCGGCCGCACTCAGTAGAAGGCCGCCCAACAGGGCAGCGAGGCGCAGTGTTCGAAGCATGACGAGTCCCCGGAAAAGGCAAAGGCAAAAGGCGTTACGCAGGCTAGGACACTGGTGCCCTTGGCAAAGTTGCCTGGCGCTCCGGCATTTATCGTCCCAGATGTTGCCGTCACCAGAACGCTGACGGCAACAATTGGTTCCATTTATCTGTTGCTTAAAGTAGCTGAAGCTAGCGCTTTTGCCTTGCGCAGAGCGATTTGGCGATTATGCTGGGCGCCGATTTTTCTGATTCTGGAGTAATGCATGTCCCGCCGATTACCGCTGATAGCGCTGCTGGTGTTTGTGCCGTTGTGGCTGGCTGCCAGTTATGCCGTGCGCTATGGGTTCATGGAGGACCCGCAGTGGGTAGGTTTGTGCAGTGGGCAGGTGCAGGCCTGGGAGTGCGGGGTGCGCTCGACCTTGGGCTACATGATCCATTTTCGGGTGATGGCCTGGGTTGCCCTGGGGCTGGCGGTGCTGGGCTTTGTGCTGCCGCGTTGCGCCGGGCGCGGGGTGGCTGTGCTGGCGCTGGTGGTGGGGATCCCGGCGTTGGTGCTGTACACCGCGAGCATTGCGGTATTTGCGGTGGTGATTGCCGGGTTGCGCCTGGTACGTCGCTAACGCCCCCGCAGACGCTAGGCTGATCTTCCTTCCCTGTGGGAGCCGGCCTTGCTGGCTCTCACAGGGTTTGTGTCAAGTTGGAGTTTGTGGGAGCTGGCCTCAGTTTTGGCGGTGTTCCTGACGGATCCGCAGGCAGCGCCACAACGCTGCCACCATCATCACGCTGACCCCCGCCCACACCAGCGCCTGCTGGCTGCTCAAACCTTCGCGGTACAGCTGTGGCGCCACCCCGGCCCCGACGATGAACGCCAGCAGTGCCACTTCGGCCCGTGGCACGCGCACCGGGCGCAGCAGGTAAACCACCGCCGGCAACACCAGCGCTGCACTTGGGAAGCTGCGATAACGCGGGTCGAAGACCATCGCCAGCATGCTCACTGCCGCCGCAAAGCCAGCCGCCGCCACCCACCAACCGGCACGGGCTTCGAGCCAGGCAAACAGCCGCTCGCGCCAACCACTGCGCTGCGCCATCGCCAGCACGCCATGGGCCAGCACCAGCAGGTTCAGCCCCGCCAGCAGCACCGCCCAGAGCCACTCGCCAACAAAGCGGCTGTTGACCCGCACCAGCTCGCCCCACAAGCCCAGGCTCGCTGCACCCAGCGCCGCCAGCAACGGCAGCAGCAGGCCCGCGCGGGTCCCGCGCACACGGCCTGCGAGCAACAGCGCGGCAGCGAATACCGCCAGGCTCACCGCCAGCCATTGCGGCCAGAACGGCAGGTTGGTCACCGGCCCTTCGAGCACGCCCTTGTCCTGGCGGTCGGCATCGTACAGACCCCAGTAACCACCCACGGCCCCTTCGCTGGCGCGCTTCCACGGCTGGTCGAAGGCTTCGATCAGGTTGTATTTCCAGCCCTGTTGTTCCGCCATAGCGACAAAACCACGAATGAACAGCGCTTCGTTGACCCGGCTCGGCACGGCGGTTTCGCGCTGGCGACCCTCGCTCGGCCAGCCGGTTTCACCGATCAGGATCTCCTTGCCGGCGAACTTCTTGCCGAACTCATGACGAATCTCGCCGACATGCGCCAGCGCATCGGCGATGCCCTTGGGCTCATCTTCCCAGTACGGCAGCAAATGGATGGTCAGGAAGTCCACCGCCGGGGCGATCTCCGGGTGTTGCAGCCAGAACTCCCAGACATCGGCATAGGTCACCGGCACTGAAGTCTGGCTTTTGACCTGGCCGATCAGCTCGGCCAGGCGGGCCCCGGTGACTTCCTTGCGCAGCAACGTCTCGTTGCCGACGATCACTGCCGTGACCACGTCCGGGTTGGCATTGGCCGAGGCGATCAGCGCCTTGATCTCTTTCTCGGTATCAACCGGGTTGCCATTCACCCAGGCCCCCAGCATCACCTTCAGGCCGTACTTGCGGGCGACTTCGGGGATGCTCTCCAGGCCAGTCATCGAATAGGTACGGATGCACTCGAAACGCTTGGACAGCAACGCCAGGTCCGCGTCGATCCGCGCCGGGCGCAGGGTGAACGGCTGGTCGAACGGCGATTGGTCCTTGTCGAACGGGGTGTAGGAGGCGCACTGCAACTTGTGCGTGGCGCTGGCGGCATCTGGCAGCACCACCGGCTTGCCAAGGCCATACCAGAGCCCTCCGAGGGCAAACAGGCCAAGCAGGCAGGCAAACAGATAGGGCAATAACGGAAAGCGGGCAGTCGTGGGCATGGATCAAACCGGTGGAATGACAAAGCCGCCAATACTACCTGCAAATCCCCCGGGCTTTGCCCTTGGCATGCAAAGTTCGGGCGGGTTTGCCGACAACGCCCGGCACATCAGGCATTGCTGGCTTTGTGATGTCGTTTCTCGATGTTTCGAGGTCGCGGTCAGAGCAGGCACGCAAACCCCGGCGGTCGATGATGCAGGGCATCAGTACTCCGCTGATGCGCGGTCGGTCCAGGTTGTGCGGCGTGACGGGGGCGCCTTGCACCAAAACAAGACGTGGCGATTCGACCAGCGTCGGGCGCTGCACTTTCCGTGAAGTAACGAGGGGAAGCTTTGATGAAAATGCGACGACTCCTGGGGGCGGGCACCGCCCTTGTTCTGGCAATGGGCGCCGTGCCGGCGATGGCCAAGGAAGTGAGCATCGGCTATGTCGATGGCTGGTCCGACAGTGTAGCGACGACCCACGTGGCGGCTGAAGTCATCAAACAGAAGCTCGGCTACGACGTCAAGCTGATGCCGGTCGCCACCGGGATCATGTGGCAGGGCGTGGCCACCGGCAAACTCGACGCCATGCTCTCGGCCTGGCTGCCGGTGACCCATGGTGAATACTGGGCCAAGAACAAGGACAACGTGGTCGACTACGGCCCCAACTTCAAGGACGCCAAGATCGGCCTGATCGTGCCGGAATACGTCAAGGCGCAATCCGTCGCCGACCTCAAGACCGATACCAGCTTCAAGAACAAGATCGTCGGCATCGATGCCGGCTCCGGGGTAATGCTCAAGACCGACCAGGCGATCAAGGACTATGACCTGACCGGCTACAAGCTGCAGGCCAGTTCCGGTGCGGCGATGACCGCCGAGTTGGGCCGCGCCTACGCCAAGAACCAGTCCATCGCCGTCACCGGCTGGGTGCCGCACTGGATGTTCGCCAAGTGGAAACTGCGCTTCCTCGACGACCCCAAGGGCGTGTATGGCGCCGCTGAAACCGTCAACAGCATCGGCAGCAAGGAACTCGACAGCAAGGCGCCGGAAGTGGCGGCGTTCCTGAAGAAGTTCTCCTGGCAGTCGAAAGACGAAATCGGCGAGGTCATGTTGGCCATTCAAGAGGGCGCCAAGCCGGACGCCGCCGCCAAGGACTGGGTCGCCAAACACCCCGAGCGCGTGGCCGAGTGGACCGGCAAATAATGGCTTAGGGCCTCTACCTCGCACCCTCCAGGGCCGCACACTGTTCTACAGGCGTGCGGCCCTTGTCGTTGCGGGCTGTTAGCGGATCTGAAAAAGAGTTTTACATCTAAGACTAAGGTCGTCTGGAGTGCGTCCGAAGGCAGCATAAAGTGGCGTGGGTACTACCTAATCTGTGCTGCGAGGACAAAAACAATGAACGACAGCATTTATCTATCGATACAAAACAGCCCGAGGTTCAAGGAGCTGGTTACAAAAAGGGAACGGTTCGCCTGGATTCTCTCGGCGATCATGCTCGGTCTTTACTCCGCTTTCATCCTGCTGATTGCCTATGGACCGCAAATCCTCGGCGCCAAGATCTCGGCTGACTCCTCGATCACCTGGGGCATCCCCATCGGTGTCGGGTTGATCATCTCGGCCTTCATTCTCACCGGTATCTACGTGCGTCGCGCGAACGGTGAATTCGATGAGCTGAACAACGCGATCCTGAAGGAGGCTCAGCAATGATCCGGCGTCTAATGGCAACACTCGCCTTTGGCGCCTTCGCACCTGCCGTCTGGGCCGCCGACGCCCTGACCGGTGCCGTGCACAAGCAACCCCTGAACATTGCGGCGATCCTCATGTTCGTGGCCTTCGTTGGCGCGACCTTGTGCATCACCTACTGGGCATCCAAGCGCAACAACTCCGCCTCTGACTACTACGCCGCAGGCGGGCGCATCACCGGCTTCCAGAACGGCCTGGCGATTGCCGGCGACTACATGTCGGCAGCGTCCTTCCTGGGTATTTCCGCCCTGGTGTTCACCTCTGGCTACGACGGCCTGATCTACTCGATCGGCTTCCTGGTCGGCTGGCCGATCATTCTGTTCCTGATCGCCGAACGCCTGCGCAACCTGGGTAAATACACCTTTGCCGACGTGGCCTCGTACCGCCTCGGGCAGAAAGAAATCCGCACCCTGTCGGCCTCCGGCTCGCTGGTGGTGGTGGCCTTCTACCTGATCGCGCAAATGGTCGGTGCCGGCAAGCTGATCCAGCTGCTGTTCGGCCTGGACTACCACGTCGCGGTGATCCTGGTGGGCATCCTGATGTGCATGTACGTGCTGTTCGGCGGCATGCTCGCGACCACCTGGGTACAGATCATCAAGGCCGTGTTGCTGCTTTCCGGTGCCAGCTTCATGGCGCTGATGGTGATGAAACACGTCAACTTCGATTTCAGCGCGCTGTTTGCCGAGGCGATCAAGGTTCACCCTAAAGGTGAAGCGATCATGAGCCCGGGCGGCCTGGTGAAAGATCCGATCTCGGCGTTCTCCCTGGGCCTGGCACTGATGTTCGGTACCGCTGGCCTGCCGCACATCCTGATGCGCTTCTTCACCGTGAGCGACGCCAAGGAAGCGCGCAAGAGCGTGCTGTATGCCACTGGCTTCATCGGTTACTTCTACATCCTGACCTTCATCATCGGCTTTGGCGCGATCCTGCTGGTCAGCACCAACCCGGCCTTCAAGGACGCTGCTGGCGCCCTGCTGGGTGGCAACAACATGGCGGCCGTGCACCTGGCTGACGCCGTGGGTGGCAGTATCTTCCTGGGCTTCATCTCGGCAGTGGCGTTTGCCACCATCCTTGCGGTGGTTGCCGGCCTGACCCTGGCGGGTGCCTCGGCGGTGTCCCACGACCTGTATGCCAGCGTATGGCGCAAAGGCAAGGCCAACGACAAGGACGAGATCCGCGTTTCGAAAATCACCACGGTGGCGCTGGGCGTCCTGGCCATCGGCCTGGGCATCCTCTTCGAAAGCCAGAACATCGCCTTCATGGTAGGCCTGGCGTTCTCGATCGCGGCCAGTTGCAACTTCCCGGTACTGCTGCTCTCGATGTACTGGAAGAAGCTGACCACGCGCGGTGCGATGATCGGTGGCTGGTTGGGCCTGATCAGTGCCGTGGGCCTGATGGTGCTTGGCCCGACCATTTGGGTACAGATCCTCGGTCACGAGAAGGCGATCTTCCCGTACGAGTACCCGGCGCTGTTCTCGATGCTGATTGCATTCGTGGGCATCTGGTTCTTCTCGATCACCGACAAGTCGAAAGCGGCTGATGAAGAACGCGCGTTGTTCTTCCCACAGTTCGTGCGTTCGCAAACCGGCCTGGGTGCCAGCGGTGCGGTCTCGCACTAAGGGTTCCGGCAGGTAATGAAAAGGCAGCCTTCGGGCTGCCTTTTTTTGTGCTGCCTTTTTTTGTGCTTGTTGTAGCCGCTGCCGTCAGGCTGCGCTCGCCTGCAGCGCAGGCGCAGTTCTTGGGAGCCCTAGCGGACTCCAGCGCAGCCTGACGGCAGCGGCTACAAATTGTGCAGGTGCGGTGAGCCTATATCTTGCCGAGCAACAGCAGGATCAACAGGATGATCAACACCGTACCAATGATCCCGGACGGCCCGTAGCCCCAGCTTCTGGAGTGGGGGAACACAGGTAAGCCACCGATCAACAACAGAATCAGGATGATGATAAGTATGGTGCCCATGGCAGAGTCCTTTGTGATGAGTGGGGGACAGGCGTTTGGCGGTTGTTCGAGCTGTTCGGTCATGGGATTCATGCCCGCCTGTTAATTCCGACCTCAGCGTTACGCAGAAAGTTTTATCGGTCTGCCATGCCCTTGTTTGCCCGCGCCATTCAGCATCCTGATACAGCGTGGGCGCACGCCGGGCCTTCGCTACACTGGCGTTCACCTTCAAGGCAGAACAAGGCTTGCCGCTATGCAAAACCGCATGATGATCACAGGCGCAGGATCGGGCCTTGGCCGGGAAATCGCCCTGCGCTGGGCCCGCGCAGGCTGGCAACTGGCACTGAGCGACGTCAACGAAACCGGCCTCAAGGAAACCCTCGCGCTGGTGCGCGCAGCCGGCGGTGATGGTTTCACCCAGCGTTGTGATGTGCGCGACTACAGCCAGCTCACCGCCCTGGCCCAGGCCTGCGAAGAGAGGCTCGGTGGCGTCGATGTGATCGTCAACAACGCCGGGGTGGCGTCCGGCGGGTTTTTTGCCGAACTGTCGCTGGAAGACTGGGACTGGCAGATCGCGATCAACCTCATGGGCGTGGTCAAGGGCTGCAAGGCCTTCTTGCCGCAGTTGCAACGCAGCAAGGGCCGGATCATCAACATCGCCTCGATGGCGGCGTTGATGCAGGGGCCGGCAATGAGCAACTACAACGTCGCCAAGGCGGGGGTGGTGGCGTTGTCCGAGAGTTTGCTGGTGGAGTTGCGCCAGCAGGAAGTGGCGGTGCATGTGGTGTGCCCGTCGTTCTTCCAGACCAACCTGCTCGACTCGTTCCGTGGCCCGACCCCGACGATGAAGGCCCAGGTGGGCAAGTTGCTGGAAAGCTCGCCGATCAGTGCTGGCGACATTGCCGAATACATCTACCAGAAGGTTGCGCAGGGCGAGTTCATGATCTTGCCGCATGAGCAGGGGCGCATGGCCTGGCAGCTCAAGCAGCACAACCCGCAGGCGCTGTATGACGAAATGACCAGCATGGCCGAGAAGATGCGCGCCAAGGGCAAGCCTACGCAGGACTGACTGGCCGCTTCGGGTATCCTTGGCGTTTTTGCGCGACGCCAGGGGTGCGGCATGATCAATTATTTCTGGTTCTTCCTTGCGGCGGTGTTCGAGATTGGCGGGTGTTATGCCTTCTATCTGTGGCTGCGCCTGGGCAAGAGCGGCTGGTGGGTGGTGCCGGCGCTGGTCAGTTTGACGTTGTTCGGGCTGATTCTCACGCGGGTCGAGGCGGCGTATGCCGGGCGGGCGTATGCGGCGTATGGCGGGATCTACATCGTCACTTCGCTGGTTTGGCTGGCACTGGTGGAAAAGGCCCGGCCGTTGGGCAGTGACTGGATTGGGGCGTTGCTGTGCGTGGTTGGTGCAACCGTGATTGTGCTGGGGCCGAGGTTGCAGCAGGGCTGAACCTCAACAGCATCTTTGTAGCCGCTGCCGTAA
>NZ_JAMDGY010000066.1 GCF_028656955.1 Pseudomonas fontis | reverse complement strand
CAAGGCCTACCTCAAATCCTGAAACTCCCCACCAGATGCTTCAACCGCGTGACCTGATTTTCCAGGTCATGACAGGCACGCAACGTCGCCTGCAGGTTTTCCACCCCTTCCTGGTTCAGCGTATTGATCTCGGTGATGTCGACATTGATCGACTCAACCACGGCCGTCTGTTCCTCGGTCGCCGTCGCCACCGACTGGTTCATGCCGTCAATCTCGCTGATGCGCTGGGTCACGCTGCCCAACCGCTCGCCCGCCTGGTTGGCGATGCCGACGCTGTGCTCACTGTGGCTCTGGCTTTCGGTCATGGTGCTGACCGCCACGCGGGCGCCGGCTTGCAGCTCCTCGATGATCTTCTGCACCTGCTGCGCCGAATCCTGGGTGCGGTGCGCCAGGTTGCGCACTTCATCGGCCACCACGGCAAAGCCGCGCCCGGCTTCACCCGCCCGCGCCGCCTCGATTGCCGCGTTGAGCGCCAGCAGGTTGGTTTGCTGGGAAATCCCGCTGATCACTTCGAGGATCTGCCCGATGTTCACCGTGTTGGCGTTCAGCGTCTCGATGTTGCCGCACGAGTCGCTGATTTTTGCCGACAGCTGGTTCATCACGCTGATGGTCTGGTCGACCACCTGCTGGCCTTCAGCAGCCAGGTTGCGCGCATCGCTTGAATGCTGCGAGGCGAGGGCGGCGTTCTGGGCGATTTCCTGCGCGGCGGCGCCGAGCTGGTTGATCGCCGCCGCCACGCTGCTGGTGCGGCTCGACTGCTGGTCGGAGTTGTGGATCGAGGCATTCGAGGCGCTGACTACGCGCAGGGCCACTTCGTTGACCTGGCCAGTGGCCGAAGACACTTCGCGGATCGACTCGTGGATACGCTCGACAAAGCGGTTGAACGACTTGGCCAGGGTGCCGAACTCATCGTGGGCATGAATGTTCAGGCGCTTGGTCAGGTCGCCTTCGCCTTCGGCGATGTCATGCATGGTGCGACCCATGATGTGCAGCGGTTCCATCAGCACGCGGATCAGCAGGCCGAGCAGGGCGATGATGATCACCACCGCAATCACCATGGCGACGAAGGCCGAGGTGCGAAAGTCGCTGAGCATGGCGAAGGCCGCGTCCTGGTCGAGCACCAGGGCCACGTACCAGTCGGCCGACGGCACGCCGTTGACGTGGGTGAACGAGATGAACTGCTTGCGGCCATCGACTTCCACCTCCTTCAGGCCCGCACCGATTGCCGGCGTGCCCTTGGGGTAGACCTCGGCCAGGCTCTTGAGCGCGAGCTTGGTGTCCGGGTGGATGAGGATCTTGCCCTGGCCGTTGACGATGAACGCGTGGCCGTTACCGTCGAAGTTCAGCGAGTTGATGATGCGGCTGATGGTGTCCAGGTCGGTGTCGGCACCGCTGACGCCGATCATCCGGCCGGCTTGCTGGACCGGGGTGGCGATGGTGATCACCAGCTTGTTCATCGACGCCGAGATGTAGGGCTCGGTGACGATGGTGCTGCCGGCGGCGCTGGCGGCCTTGTACCAGCCGCGTACACGCGGGTCGTAGTCGGGCGCGCGGCTACCGACGGGCACCGATTGCATGGCGCCGTCCTGGCCGCCGAAGTAGGTCAGGGCGAAATTGTTGCCATACACCGGCAGGGTCAGGCTGCGGTTGAGGCTGTCCTTGCCGGGGCCATCGACAGCTACTTGCTGGGCGAAGGATTGCAGCAGCTGGATACGGCTCTCCAGCCAGGTCTGGATGTTGCCGGTGGTCAGGCTGCCGAGCTCCTGCATCGACGCTTCGGTGTTGCTGCGCAGCGACTGGCGCTGGCGGTAGTCGTTGAACAGGATGAAACAGGCAAACGCGACCGCGACCACGAGGGCGGCGGCCAGCAGGATCTTGTGGCTGAACTTCAGGTTTTTTGTCATTGCGGTGTCTGCACAAGGCGGTTCAACGGGAAGCGCGGCAATTGGTCGCAGCGCCTACCTGTGTCGTCCGCCCGGGGCAAAAGATTAATCGTTTTTTCAGGCATTCGACCAAAGGCTGACGGCAAGTAAAACCGGGGGCTTGGGGAACCGGAACGGCTTTTTTCCTTCTAAGCTCGTTGCAGGCATCCGTGCCTGCCATCTCATGTCCAGGAGTGACCTTTCATGTCGTTGCGTTCCATCGCCCTGCTGTCGTTGTGCGTGCTGTTGACTGCGTGCAACAAGATCAACCAGCAAAACTATTCACAGCTCAAGGCCGGCATGACCAAGGTCGAGGTCGAGCAACTGCTTGGCAGCCCCAAGGAGTGTGCCGGCGCGCTGGGCATGTCCAGCTGCACCTGGGGTGACGAGAAGTCGTTCATCAGCATTCAGTACGCGGCAGACAAGGTACTGATGTATTCGGGGCAGGGTTTGAAATGACCGCATTGCGCCTGTTGCTCGGCCTGTGTGCCGGGCTGCTGCTGACGGCCTGCGCCCACACGGGTGATGGGCCGTTGGACCCGAAGACGGCAGGTAATGTCGACCTCAAGCGCTACCAGGGTACCTGGTATGAAATGGCGCGCTTGCCGATGTTCTTCCAGCGTGATTGCGCGCAGTCCGAGGCGCATTACACGCTCACGCCGGATGGCGATGTGGCGGTGCTGAACAAGTGCCGGACCTTGCAGGGTGAGTGGCAGCAGGCAACAGGCACTGCGACGCTGCAGGTGCCGGGCAAGACCGACAAATTGTGGGTGGTGTTCGACAACTGGGTGTCCAGGGTGCTGCCGATCAAGGGTGATTACTGGGTGTTGTACGTAGACAGTGAGTACCAGACGGCATTGGTGGGCAACCCGGATCGCAAGTATTTGTGGATTCTGTCGCGCAAGCCGGTGTTGCCGGCGCTGGAGCGCGAGAGCCTGCTGGCCAAGGCGCGCCAGCAAGGGTATGACACGACGCGGTTGATCTGGCGGGTGTCGGACCGGGATATTGCGCGTAAGCCGTAATCTGGCTTTGTATAGCCCTCTGAGGGCACCACTGTCTTGCTCAAATCCACTGTGGGAGCTGGCCTTGCCAGCCATGCGGGCCTCATCGCTGGCAAGGCCAGCTCCCACAGTTTCAGGCTCAGATCCAGATTCAGATCCAGATCCAGGATTTGGTTCAAGCCAGCACAGACCTCAGCACCGCCGCAAACGCCTGGGCGCTTTCCACTTCATAGGCATGCCGCCCTTGGCGCACCACCCATTGCCCGTTGACCATCACATCGCGCACCTGGCGGTCACTCCCGGCAAACAGCCAGCGGTTGAGAATGCCGTCGCCACTGGCCGTCGCCAGGTACGGGTCCAGCCCATCCAGCACAATCCAGTCCGCCCGCTTGCCCACTGCCAATTCCCCAATCGGCTGCCCCAGCGCCTGCGCGCCGCCGCTGAGCGCCGCATCAAACAGCGTCCGCCCAACCATCGGCTGCTCTGCGCCATACAGCCGGTTACGCCGCTGGTCGCGCAAACGCTGGCCGTATTCCAGCCAACGCAATTCCTCGACCACGCTGAGCGACACATGGCTGTCTGAACCAATCCCCAGCCGCCCGCCCTGGGCCAGGTAATCCACGGCCGGGAAGATCCCGTCCCCCAGGTTGGCTTCGGTGGTCAGGCACAAGCCCGCCACCGCACCGCTGCTGGCCATGCGCGTCACTTCGTCGGGCTCGGCATGGGTGGCATGCACCAGGCACCAGCGTTGATCCACCTCGGTGTTTTCATACAGCCACTGCAACGGCCGGCGTCCACTCCAGGCCAGGCAGTCGTCGACTTCCTTCTGCTGCTCGGCAATGTGGATATGAACCGGGCAGGCCTGGTCGCTGGCGCCCAGCACGTCGGCGATCTGCTCTGGGGTCACGGCGCGCAGCGAATGGAAGCACAGGCCCAATTGCTGGGTGGGCAGCGACGTGAGGTGCGCGCCAAGGCGCTCCTGCAATTTCAGGTAGTTTTCAGTGCTGTTGATGAAACGCCGCTGCCCGTCATTCGGCGCCTGCCCACCAAACCCGGAATGGCTGTAGAGCACCGGCAACAGCGTCAGGCCGATGCCGCTGCTGCTCGCCGCCGCGCTGATGCGCAGCGACAACTCGGCCGCGTCGGCATAGGCGTGGCCCTGCTGGTCGTGGTGCACGTAATGGAATTCGGCCACCGAGGTGTACCCGGCCTTGAGCATTTCGATGTACAGCTGGCGAGCGATCACTTCGAGCTGGTCCGGGCTGATCTTGCCAACCAGCCGGTACATCAGCTCGCGCCAGGTCCAGAAGCTGTCATTGGGGTTGCCCGCCACTTCCGCCAAGCCGGCCATCGCGCGCTGGAACGCATGCGAATGCAGGTTCGGCATGCCCGGCAACAGCGGCCCGGCCAAGCGCTGCGCGCCATCGGCCACGGCATTGGCTTCGATGCGGGCCAGGCGGCCATCGGCGCCAACCTCGATGCGGACATTCTCGGCCCAGCCCCCAGGCAACAGCGCACGTTCGGCAAAAAAGACGGACATCGACCAGGCACCTCTATTAGGATTATTTGTATATACATATACAGACGTTTGCCTGCTCGGTAAACTCCGGCAAGCTACCGTTCATTCAACCGAACAAGGATTCACGCCGTGCCGACACCTCCTGTCTCCGCGCTGGTTGCCCAGATGGGCGAAGGGCCGGCGCCGCTGTATGCCCGGGTCAAGCAGATGATCGCCCAGCAGATCCACAATGGCGCCTGGCCGCCGCACCACCGGGTGCCGTCCGAGAGCGAGCTGGTCAACGAACTGGGCTTCAGCCGCATGACCATCAACCGCGCGCTGCGCGAACTCACCGCCGAAGGCCTGCTGGTGCGCATGCAGGGTGTCGGCACGTTCGTGGCCGAGCCCAAGTCGCGCTCCGCGTTGTTCGAAGTCAACAATATCGCCGACGAAATCGCCGCCCGTGGCCACGAGCACACCTGCCAGGTGATCACCCTGGCCGAGGAAGCTGCCGGCTCCGAGCGCGCCCTGGCGCTGGACATGCGTGAAGGCCAGCGGGTGTTCCATTCGCTGATCGTGCACTTCGAAAACGGCGTGCCCGTGCAGATCGAAGACCGTTTCGTCAACGCGCAGGTCGCCCCGGACTACCTCAATCAGGACTTCACCCGGCAGACGCCCTACGCCTACCTGTCGCAAGTCGCGCCGTTGACCGAAGGCGAGCACGTGGTCGAGGCGATTCTCGCCGACCCCGACGAATGCCAGCTGCTGCAGATCGAGGCCGGTGAGCCGTGCCTGCTGATTCGCCGGCGCACCTGGTCGGGTCGCCAGCCGGTGACCGCCGCGCGCTTGATCCACCCAGGTTCCCGTCATCGTTTGGAAGGACGCTTCAGTAAATGAGTCAGTTGACCCTGTTACGTGCCGCCGATTACCCACGCATGCCCTGGAAGAACGGCGGCGGCAGCACCGAAGAAATCACCCGCGATGGCGGCAGCGGGCTGGACGGTTTCGGCTGGCGCCTGTCGATTGCCGATATCGGCGAATCGGGCGGCTTCTCCAGCTTTGCCGGCTACCAGCGGATCATCACCGTGTTGCAGGGCGAGGGCATGCAGTTGCAGGTTGATGGGCAGCCCTGCCGCCCGTTGCTGCCATTCGATGCCTTCGCCTTCAGTGGTGAAAGCCAGGTGTCCTGCCGCCTGCTGGACGGGCCGATTCGCGATTTCAACCTGATCTATGCGCCACAGCGCTACCGCGCGCGGTTGCAGTGGTTCAGTGGCAGCACCAAGGTCTTCAGCGCCGCGAACACCCTGTTGCTGTTCAGCGCCCAGGCCGATCTGCCGGTCAGCATCAGTGGTCAGCCCGCCCAGCAACTGGGCCGGTACGACTGCCTGCAACTGAGCGGCAACGAGCAATTGCTTGAGCTGGAAACCACCGGTCGCTGCTGCGTGATCGAGTTGTCGGGCGTTTCCCGATAACGCAGGCGTTGTTACTGAACACCCCAAGGTGGCGCAACGCCGCCTTGGTCTGCACCCCCTCCCTACATCCATCCAGCTTTTTTCTTACAACGCCTGCGGCTTGATTCGCGAGGCCTGCAGCGCATTGCTCAACTATTTTCAATGGACCCCCTAGTCATGTGGCCGCCCAATTGCATATGCTTGTATGTACAAGTAAAGATGTGTGCGTATGAGTGGATAGGCCGTCCCTTCTGCGCTGTTGCAACCGCCCACTGACTCGCTGACCGGGTCGGGACTGGATAGATCGCTGAGGAGCCCTTTTCGTGACTGACAACAACCAGAACAAATTCCGTGACGTCGAGATCCGCGCCCCGCGCGGCACCAAGCTGACGGCCAAGAGCTGGCTGACCGAAGCGCCACTGCGCATGCTGATGAACAACCTCGACCCGGAAGTGGCAGAGAACCCCAAGGAACTGGTGGTGTATGGCGGCATTGGCCGCGCCGCGCGCAACTGGGCCTGCTACGACAAGATTGTCGAAAGCCTGACCAACCTCAATGACGACGAGACCCTGCTGGTGCAATCCGGCAAGCCGGTCGGCGTGTTCAAGACCCACAGCAACGCCCCGCGCGTACTGATCGCCAACTCCAACCTGGTGCCGCACTGGGCCAACTGGGAACACTTCAACGAACTGGATGCCAAGGGCCTGGCCATGTACGGCCAGATGACCGCTGGCAGCTGGATCTACATCGGCAGCCAGGGCATCGTCCAGGGTACCTACGAAACCTTCGTCGAAGCCGGCCGCCAGCATTACAACGGCAGCCTCAAAGGCAAGTGGGTACTCACCGCCGGCCTGGGCGGCATGGGTGGCGCTCAGCCGCTGGCCGCGACCCTGGCCGGTGCCTGCTCGCTGAACATCGAGTGCCAGCAGAGCCGCATCGACTTCCGCCTGAGCAGCCGCTACGTCGACGAACAGGCCACTGACCTGGACGACGCGCTGGTGCGTATCGCCAAGTACACCGCTGAAGGCAAGGCCATCTCCATCGCCCTGCTGGGCAACGCGGCCGAAATCCTGCCGGAGCTGGTCAAGCGTGGTGTGCGCCCGGACATGGTCACCGACCAGACCAGCGCCCACGACCCATTGAACGGCTACCTGCCAGCCGGCTGGACCTGGGAGCAGTACCGCGACCGCGCACAGACCGAGCCCGCTGCCGTGGTCAAGGCCGCCAAGCAATCGATGGCCGTGCATGTGCAAGCCATGCTCGACTTCCAGAAGCAGGGCATCCCGACCTTCGACTACGGCAACAACATCCGCCAGATGGCCAAGGAAGAGGGCGTGACCAATGCCTTCGACTTCCCGGGCTTCGTGCCGGCGTACATTCGCCCGCTGTTCTGCCGGGGTGTTGGTCCGTTCCGTTGGGCCGCGCTGTCGGGCAATGCCGAAGACATCTACAAGACCGACGCCAAGGTCAAGGAACTGATCCCGGACGACGACCACCTGCACAACTGGCTGGACATGGCCCGCGAGCGCATCAGCTTCCAGGGCCTGCCGGCACGTATCTGCTGGGTTGGCCTGGGCCAGCGCGCCAAGCTGGGCCTGGCGTTCAACGAAATGGTGCGCAGCGGCGAGCTGTCGGCGCCGATCGTCATCGGTCGTGACCACCTCGACTCCGGCTCGGTTTCCAGCCCCAACCGCGAAACCGAATCCATGCAGGATGGCTCCGACGCCGTGTCCGACTGGCCACTGCTCAACGCCCTGCTCAACACTGCCAGCGGTGCGACCTGGGTTTCGCTGCACCACGGCGGTGGCGTGGGCATGGGCTTCTCGCAGCACTCCGGTATGGTCATCGTGTGTGACGGCACCGACGAGGCCGCTGAGCGGATCGCCCGCGTACTGACCAACGACCCGGGCACCGGGGTGATGCGCCATGCCGATGCCGGTTACCAGATCGCCATCGACTGCGCCAAGGAGCAGGGCCTGAACCTGCCGATGATTACCGGCTAACGCCACCCAAGGCGCTGCCGCCAGGTGGCTACTGCAAACTGACGAGTGAAGGCTATGTTTCCAGAAAACCTGACCTTCTCCATCGCCGACTGGGTCAACACCTGGGTCGATGCGTTGGTGACCAATTACGGCGATGTGTTCCGGCACATCTCCGACAGTTTGCTGTGGGCCATCGTCAACCTCGAAGGCCTGCTGCGCGCCACGCCCTGGTGGCTGATGTTGGCGCTGGTTGGTGCGGTTGCCTGGCACGCCACCCGCCGTTGGCTGCCGACCCTGGTGATGGTCGGCCTGCTGTTCCTGGTGGGTGCAGTGGGGCTGTGGGACAAGCTGATGCAGACCCTCGCCCTGATGCTGGTGGCCACGTTGATCTCGGTACTGATCGGCATTCCGCTGGGCGTGCTCGCGGCGCGCAGCAACCGCCTGCGGGCGGTATTGATGCCGCTGCTGGATGTCATGCAGACCATGCCCAGCTTCGTCTACCTGATCCCGGTGCTGATGCTGTTTGGCCTGGGCAAGGTACCGGCGATCTTTGCCACGGTGATCTACGCTGCGCCGCCGCTGATCCGCCTGACCGACCTGGGCATTCGCCAGGTCGACCGGGAGGTGATGGAGGCGATCAACGCGTTTGGTGCCAACCGCTGGCAACAGCTGTTTGGCGTGCAATTGCCGCTGGCGCTGCCGAGCATCATGGCCGGGGTCAACCAGACCACCATGATGGCCCTGTCGATGGTAGTGATTGCCTCGATGATCGGTGCACGGGGTTTGGGCGAGGATGTGCTGATCGGCATCCAGACCCTCAACGTCGGGCGTGGTCTCGAGGCGGGTCTGGCCATCGTGGTGCTTGCCGTGGTGATCGACCGCATCACCCAGGCCTATGGCCGGCCACGGCACGAGGTGGGCAAATGAGCGCACAGGCGAGCAGCAAGATCGAGCTGAGGAATGTCGTGAAGATTTTCGGCAGCCGCATCGACGATGCCTTGAGCCTGGTTCGCCAGCAGTGCAGCAAGGAACAGGTGCTCGCCGAAACCGGCTGCGTGGTCGGGGTGAACGACTTGTCGCTGTCGATTGGCAGCGGCGAGATCTTCGTCATCATGGGTTTGTCCGGCTCGGGCAAATCGACGCTGGTGCGCCACATCAATCGCCTGATCGACCCGACCCAAGGGGCGATCCTGGTCGATGGCGAAGACATCCTGCGCTACGACATGGAGGCGCTGCGCCAGTTCCGCCGGCACAAGATCAGCATGGTGTTCCAGGGCTTTGGCCTGTTGCCGCACAAGAACGTGCTGGACAACGTCGCCTATGGCCTGAAGGTGCGCGGCGAGCACAAGGCGCAGTACACCGAGCGGGCACAGCACTGGATCGGCATCGTCGGCCTCAACGGCTACGAAACCGCCTACCCGCACCAGCTCTCCGGCGGCATGCGCCAGCGGGTCGGCCTGGCCCGGGCCCTGGCGGCAGACACCGACATCATCCTCATGGACGAAGCCTTCAGTGCGCTGGACCCGTTGATCCGCGCCGACATGCAGGACCAGTTGCTGGAGCTGCAACAGAGCCTGCACAAGACCATCGTGTTCATCACCCATGACCTTGATGAGGCGCTGCGCCTTGGCAACCGCATCGCGATCCTCAAGGATGGCCGCCTGATCCAGGTCGGCACGCCCAAAGAAATTATCCATTCGCCGGCCGACGACTACGTCGACCGCTTCGTACAACGCCGTGTGGCGACCCTGAATTGAACAACTACAAGGAATAGATCCATGAATGCGTTGAACCTGATCCCCGGCCAGCTGACCCTGGCCCAGTTGCGCAGCATCTACGCCCAGCCGGTACGCCTGAGCCTGGACGCCAGCGCAGCTGCACAGATCGACGCCAGCGTTGCCTGCGTCGAACAGATCCTTGCCGAAGACCGCACCGCCTACGGCATCAATACCGGTTTCGGCCTGCTGGCCTCGACCCGCATCGCCAGCCACGACCTGGAAAACCTCCAGCGTTCGCTGGTGCTGTCGCACGCCGCCGGTGTCGGCGAGCCGATCAGCGACGCGCTGGTGCGCCTGATCATGGTGCTGAAGATCAACAGCCTCAGCCGTGGTTTCTCCGGCATTCGCCGCAAGGTGATCGACGCGCTGATCGCCCTGGTCAACGCCGAGGTCTACCCGCACATTCCACTCAAGGGTTCGGTCGGTGCATCCGGCGACCTCGCACCGCTGGCGCACATGTCGCTGGTACTGCTGGGCGAAGGCAAGGCCCGTTACAAAGGCCAATGGCTGTCGGCCCCGGAAGCCCTGGCCGTCGCCGGCCTTGAGCCGCTGACCCTGGCCGCGAAAGAAGGCCTGGCGCTGCTCAACGGCACCCAGGCGTCTACCGCTTACGCGCTGCGCGGCCTGTTCGAAGGGGAAGACCTGTTCGCCGCCGCCGTGGCCTGCGGTGCCCTGACCGTGGAAGCGGTGCTCGGCTCGCGCTCGCCGTTCGACGACCGTATTCACCAGGCTCGTGGCCAGCGTGGGCAGATCGACGTAGCCGCCTGCTACCGTGACCTGCTGGGCGATGGCAGCCAGGTGTCGGCGTCCCACGAAAACTGCGGCAAGGTGCAAGACCCGTACTCGCTGCGTTGCCAGCCACAGGTCATGGGCGCCTGCCTGACCCAGTTCCGCCAGGCGGCCGAAGTGCTGGGCATCGAAGCCAACGCCGTGTCCGACAACCCGCTGGTGTTCGCGGCCGAAGGTGACGTGATCTCCGGTGGCAACTTCCACGCCGAGCCGGTCGCCATGGCCGCCGACAACATGGCCCTGGCCATTGCTGAAATCGGCTCGCTGAGCGAACGCCGCATCTCGCTGATGATGGACAAACACATGTCCCAGTTGCCGCCGTTCCTGGTCGGCAATGGCGGGGTGAACTCCGGCTTCATGATCGCCCAGGTCACCGCTGCGGCCCTGGCCAGCGAGAACAAGGCGTTGTCGCACCCGCACAGCGTCGACAGCCTGCCGACTTCGGCCAACCAGGAAGACCACGTGTCGATGGCCCCGGCGGCCGGCAAGCGCCTGTGGGAAATGGCCGAGAACACCCGTGGCGTAGTCGCCATCGAGTGGCTGGCCGCCTGCCAGGGCCTGGACCTGCGCGAAGGCCTGAAGACCTCGGCAAAACTGGAACAGGCGCGCACCACCCTGCGTGGCAAA
The DNA here is from genome assembly GCF_028656955.1 of Pseudomonas fontis. Lineage (GTDB taxonomy): Bacteria > Pseudomonadota > Gammaproteobacteria > Pseudomonadales > Pseudomonadaceae > Aquipseudomonas > Aquipseudomonas fontis. Next base: position 3,658 of record NZ_JAMDGY010000066.1, on the reverse strand, counting down.
GTCGCCTTCTATGAAAAAGACCGCTTCTTCGCCCCGGACATCGAGGCGGCGATTGCCTTGCTGGCCGAAGGTCACCTGACCGGTCTGCTGCCAGCCAAGGTGCTGCCTAGCCTGTGACCCGTGACGGGCTGCCTGGCCCGTCGTTTTGCCGTGCGAGCCCACTGAGGGCTCGTGCCGCTTTTCGCCCAGAACAAAAATCAGGAACGCGAAATGCAATCTCAAGCACAAGGACTCACGCGCGGGCTTACGGCTCGCCATATCCGCTTCATGGCCCTGGGGTCGGCCATCGGCACCGGGCTGTTCTATGGCTCGGCGGCCGCCATCCAGATGGCCGGGCCAGCGGTGCTGCTGGCTTATCTGATCGGCGGTGCTGCGGTGTTCATGGTCATGCGCGCGCTCGGTGAAATGGCCGTGCACAACCCGGTGGCCGGCTCGTTCGGCCAGTACGCCAGCACCTACCTGGGGCCGATGGCCGGGTTCATCCTCGGCTGGACCTATGCCTTTGAAATGATCATCGTCTGCCTGGCCGACGTGACCGCGTTCGGCATCTATATGGGCTTCTGGTTCCCCGACGTACCCCGCTGGATCTGGGTGCTGGGCATCGTCTTCCTGATCGGCGGGCTGAACCTGTGCAACGTCAAGGTGTTCGGCGAGATGGAGTTCTGGCTGTCGCTGCTCAAGGTCGGCGCGATTGTCGCGATGATCCTCGCGGGCCTGGGCATCATGGTGTTCGGTTTGAGCTCGGCTGAAACGGCTGTCGGCATCAGCAACCTCACTGAACATGGCGGCTTCCTGCCCAACGGTGTGGGCGGGCTGATCGCCTCGTTTGCGGTGGTGATGTTCGCCTTCGGCGGCATCGAGATCATTGGCATTACCGCCGGTGAAGCGAAGGATCCGCAGCGGGTCATCCCCAAGGCGATCAACGCGGTGCCGCTGCGCATCCTGTTGTTCTATGTGCTGACCCTGTTCGTGCTGATGTGCCTGTACCCATGGCCGCAGATCGGCAACCAGGGCAGCCCGTTCGTGCAGATCTTCAGCAACCTGGGTATCGGCTCGGCAGCGACCGTGCTGAACATCGTGGTGATCTCGGCGGCGGTGTCGGCGATCAACAGCGACATCTTCGGTGCGGGCCGCATGATGTATGGCCTGGCCCAGCAAGGGCAGGCGCCGCGCGGCTTTGCGAAGATCTCCCGGCATGGCGTACCGTGGATGACCGTACTGGTCATGGGCGCGGCGCTGTTGGGCGGGGTGGTGTTGAACTACCTGATCCCGGAGAACGTCTTCCTGTTGATTGCCTCGATCGCAACCTTCGCCACGGTGTGGGTGTGGCTGATGATTCTGGTAACCCAGGTGGCGATGCGTCGGCAAATGAGCCGCGAAGAAGTCGCACAACTGAAATTCCCGGTACCGTTCTGGCCGTATGGGCCGCTGGCAGCCATCGCCTTCATGCTGTTCGTGTTTGGCGTTCTGGGTTACTTCCCGGATACCCAGGCGGCATTGCTGGTCGGGGTGGTCTGGGTGCTGTTCCTGGTCGTGGCGTATCGGCTGTGGTGCAAACCGCGCGTCGTAGTTGCCGCCGAAGTACCGACTTCAAACTAGTCACGGAGTGAATGCATGAAAACCCTCTGGCAGCACTGCCACGTGGCCAGCATGGCGCAAGGCGCCTACTCGATCATCGAGGACGCGGCCATTGTTACCTCCGCCAGCCGTATCGAGTGGATCGGCCCGCGTCACGCGCTGCCGGACACTATTGATGTCGAGCGCCACGAGGACCTGGGCGGCGCCTGGGTCACGCCGGGCTTGATCGACTGCCACACGCACACCGTGTTTGGTGGCAACCGCAGTGGCGAGTTCGAGCAGCGCCTGCAAGGCGTGAGCTATGCCGAGATCGCCAAGGCCGGTGGCGGCATCGCCAGCACCGTGCGCGCGACCCGGGCGGCCAGCGAAGATGAGTTGTACGCCAGTGCATTGCGCCGGGTGCAGGCCTTGATGCGTGATGGCGTCACCACGCTGGAAATCAAATCCGGCTATGGCCTGGACCTGGCCAGTGAGCGCAAGTTGCTCAAGGTGATCCGTCGTCTTGGCGAGCAACTGCCGCTCACCGTGCGCGCCACTTGCCTGGCGGCGCATGCCTTGCCGCCGGAGTACGTCGAGCGTTCTGACGACTACATCAGCCATATCTGCGACGAGATGCTCCCGGCGTTGGCGGCTGAAGGACTGGTGGATGCGGTGGATGCGTTCTGCGAGTACCTGGCGTTTTCCCCGGCGCAGGTCGAGCGGGTGTTTTGCAAGGCGCATGAGTTGGGCTTGCCGGTGAAGCTGCATGCCGAGCAATTGTCGTCGTTGCATGGCTCCAGCCTGGCGGCGCGCTACAAGGCGTTGTCGGCGGATCACCTGGAGTTCATGGACGAGGCGGACGCCATCGCCATGGCCGCGGCGGGTACGGTGGCGGTGTTGTTGCCGGGGGCGTTCTACTTCTTGCGCGAGACCCAGTTGCCGCCAATGGAGGCCCTGCGCAAGCATGGCGTGAAGATCGCCATTGCCAGCGACCTCAACCCGGGCACGTCGCCGGCGTTGTCGGTGCGGCTGATGATCAACATGGCCTGTACCCTGTTCCGCATGACCCCGGAAGAAGCCCTGGCCGGCGTCACCACCCATGCGGCCACGGCGCTGGGCCTGGGCGACAGCCATGGCACGCTGGAGGTGGGCAAGGTTGCCGATTTCGTGGCCTGGGACATCGAGCGGCCGGCGGACCTGGCGTATTGGCTGGGTGGCGACCTGCACAAGCGGGTGGTGCGTCACGGCGTTGAATTGAACGTTTGAAGCGAGGCGTTATGGACAAGGTACTGAGTTTTCACCAAGGCACGTTGCCGTTGCTGATCAGCATGCCGCATGCGGGCTTGCGCTTGAGCCCGGTGGTCAAGGCGGGGCTGGTCGAGCCGGCGCAGAGTTTGCCGGACACTGACTGGCATATTCCGCGCTTGTACGACTTTGCTCGTGGTTTGGGTGCGAGCATAGTCTCGGCGGAGTATTCGCGGTTCGTGATCGACCTGAACCGGCCGGATGATGACAAGCCTTTATATATAGGTGCAACGACGGGTTTGTACCCGGCCACGCTGTTCAATGGCGAGCCGTTGTTCAAGGCGGGCAAGGAGCCGTCGGCGGAGGAGCGGGCGGAGTACCTGGAGAAAATCTGGCGGCCGTACCACGAGACGATCCGCAGCGAGCTGGCGCGGTTGAAGGCGCAGTTTGGCTATGCGTTGTTGTGGGATGCGCATTCGATTCGCTCGCATGTGCCGCATTTGTTTGAAGGTAAGTTGCCGGACTTCAACCTGGGCACGTTCAATGGTGCGAGTTGTGATGCGCAATTGGCTGGGCGGCTTGAGGCAGTGTGTGGTGAGGCGCGGGGGTATAGCCATGTGCTGAATGGGCGGTTCAAGGGCGGGCATATCACCCGTCACTATGGCGACCCGGCCAACGACATTCATGCGGTGCAGCTGGAGCTGGCGCAGAGCACGTATATGGAGGAGGTGGAGCCATTCACCTACCGTGAGGATCTGGCGCAGCCGACGCAGCAGGTGTTGGAACAGTTGTTGTCGGCGGTGTTGGCGTGGGGTGAGACGCGGTATTTGCGTTGACCCTATCGCTGGCAAGGCCA
>NZ_JAMDGY010000065.1 GCF_028656955.1 Pseudomonas fontis | reverse complement strand
TAGCCCAGGTGGTGACCACGTTCGGCACTCAGGGCTCGTTCAATCAAGGCCTTCTTGAAGGCAGCAGAGGCATCCTCGATGGCTTCTGCCGTCATCAGCCCGTCCCCGAACTGCTCAAGCAGCTCTTTCGGGATTTTCGGTAATTCTCGTGGCGCTTGGCGCGCGGGTTTCTTTTTGGTTGGCATACATGCACCTCTTGCTCATGTTATGCCCGAACACAAAATTTCTGACACCCCCGCGCAGCCCCCTTCGCCGTAAGGGCGGAAAGGTGACGCAAAGTCACCCCAAAAACCGGATAAACCCAACGCCACCCATGAACCAAAAACCCATCACTTATTCCGTTTAGGCACCTGAACCAACTGCGTCTCGGAATACATGTCATGCCAACTACGCTTACGCTTGTCGATCAATACCCAGAAGAACCCCAACCCCAGGCACAACCACGACCCAATCGAAACAACAAAGCGCAACAGTGCCTGCCACAAACTGATCGCCGAGCCATCGGCGTTCTGCACCCGCACCCCCCACACTTGCATACCGAGGGTTTGCCCGCCGTGGGTCCAGAACTTGGCAAAGAACCCAAACAGTACAAACAGCAGAACCGTCGACAGCAAGGGGTCACCATCCAAAGCCCCTGACTCGGTCAACGCCCGCATGCGTGTCTCGCCGAGGATGGTCATCTGGATCATCTTGTACACCAGCGTGGTCACCATCAGCAGTGCCGTGCACAGCAGAAAGTCATAAAACATCGCGGCCAGGCGACGGCCCAGGCCGACCGCAGGAAACTCACCCTGGGGTTGCAACAGTTGCTTGGGCATGCGGTGGGGCTCCTTGCACAAAAACGCCCATTCTACGGAATCGCGGGCACAAAAAAGCCCCTGCTGTTACCAGCAGAGGCTCTTTTGTTGATGAAGATCAGCCTTCGGCTTGAACTTCGTCGGCTTGCATGCCTTTTTGGCCCTGCACAGCGATGAAGGTCACTTTCTGGCCTTCTTTCAGGCTCTTGAAGCCGTTGCCTTGAATAGCGCGGAAGTGTACGAACAGATCCGGACCGCTTTCAGGAGTGATGAAACCAAAACCTTTCTCGTCGTTAAACCACTTGACGGTACCGCTCTGACGTTGGGACATTGTCTTATTTCCTTTGGAACTTAGAATTAGTAACAGCTTCTTCCTAATGGAAGAGTACTGGGCTGGGTTGCAGGAAAGTAAGAGACGTCGAACGGGTTGTAGCAAAACTCGGCGCTACTGCCCAGGTCACGATCCAAGCGACCCATGCAAACACAGTGCAGTGACTCTACGCTAACTCCGGCGAAAAAAACAAGCCCCGCAGACCGCTGGCCCAGTGCCTTTTAGCGGTCTTCCGGGGATTTTTGCGCGACTGTTACAGTCGCTGTTTGGCCGGTGTTCGAAAGTTATAAAGCGCGTTCGAAAACGAATACTCCGAACGCGTTATCAGTGCGTGTTTGCTTAAACGATCAACCGCGGTAGTAGCGCTGTGCAACAAACGGCATCTTGCTGACTTTCATTGCTACGCGCTTGCCGCGCACGATGGCCCATACCGGAGTGTCCAGTGCGGTATGTGCGATATCCACATAACCCATTGCAACCGGGCCTGCCAATGTCGGACCAAAGCCGCCACTGCATACCTTGCCGATGACCGTACCGGCCTCGTCGACAATCTCGGCCTCTTCGCGCACAGGGGTGCGCTCTTGTGGCAACAGGCCGACGCGTTTGCGCGCAACACCGTTCTGCTGTTGGGCAAACACCTGGGCTGCCCCCGGGAAACCACCGGCACGCTCACCCTCGACACGGCGAACCTTGGAGATGGCCCACAGCAGGCTTGCCTCGATAGGCGTGGTCAGGCTGTTCATGTCGTGGCCATACAGGCACAGGCCAGCTTCCAGGCGCAGCGAGTCCCGTGCACCCAGGCCGATGGCGGCGACTTCCGGCTCGGCCAGCAGGCGGCGGGCCAGGGCGTCGGCAGCATTTGCCGGGACGGAAATTTCAAAGCCGTCTTCGCCGGTGTAGCCGGAACGGCTGACGAAGCAGTCTTTACCCAGCAACTGCACGCGGGTGAACTGCATGAAGGTCATCTTCGCCACTTCCGGCGCCAGACGCTCCAGTACCTTGACCGCCGCCGGGCCTTGCAGGGCCAGCAGGGCGCGTTCCTCGAACAGCGGCTGAATCTCGCACTGCGCACCGATGTGCTGGCGCAGGTGGGCCAGGTCCTGGTCCTTGCAGGCGGCATTGACCACCAGGAACAGCTCGTCATTGCCCAGGTTGGCAACCATCAGGTCGTCAAGGATGCCGCCGTTTTCATTGGTGAACATGGCATAGCGCTGCATGCCCACCGGCAGGTCGATGATGTCGACCGGCACCAGGGTTTCCAGGGCCTTGGCGGCGTTGGCGCCGGTCAGGCGGATCTGGCCCATGTGCGACACGTCGAACAGGCCGGCCTGCTCACGGGTGTGCAGGTGTTCTTTCATCACCCCCAGCGGGTACTGGACCGGCATGTCAAAACCGGCGAACGGCACCATGCGCGCGCCCAGTTCCAGGTGCAGTGCGTGCAGCGGCGTTTTTTGCAGTGTTTCGGTGGACATTGATGACTCCTAGGGCTGAGGGAGTGTCAGCATTCGATGATGTTGACGGCCAGACCGCCGCGGGCGGTCTCCTTGTATTTGCTTTTCATGTCGGCGCCGGTCTGGCGCATGGTGCGGATGACCTTGTCGAGGGAGACGAAATGCTGCCCGTCGCCGCGCAGGGCCATGCGCACCGCATTGATGGCCTTGACCGAGCCCATCGCGTTGCGCTCGATGCAAGGCACCTGGACCAACCCGCCAATGGGGTCGCAGGTCAGGCCCAGGTTGTGTTCCATGCCGATTTCGGCGGCGTTCTCGACCTGCTGCACGCTGCCGCCCATGACTTCGCAGAGAGCCCCGGCGGCCATCGAGCAGGCCACACCCACCTCGCCCTGGCAGCCGACTTCGGCACCGGAGATCGAGGCGTTTTCTTTATAGAGGATGCCGATGGCCGCAGCGGTGAGCAGAAAGCGCACCACGCCGTCATCGTTGGCCCCGCTGATGAAGCGCGCGTAGTAATGCAGGACCGCCGGGATGATGCCCGCCGCACCATTGGTGGGAGCGGTGACCACGCGCCCGCCATTGGCGTTTTCTTCGTTTACTGCCAATGCATAGAGGTTGACCCAGTCGAGCACCGACAAGGCGTCGCGCAGGCTGGCTTCCGGGTGCTGGCACAGCTGGCGGTGGAGCGCCGCGGCTCGGCGCTTGACCTTCAAACCGCCCGGCAGGATGCCTTCGTTGCGACAGCCGGCGGCGACGCAATCCTGCATCACTTGCCAGATATGCAGCAGGCCGGCGCGGGTTTCGTTTTCCGGGCGCCAGGCGCCTTCGTTGGCCAGCATCACCTGGCTGATCGACAGGTTCTGCGCTGCGCAATGGGCGAGCAGTTCCTTGCCGGTCTTGAAAGGGTAGGGCAGCACGGTGCTGTCCTCGACGATGCGGTCGGCGCCGGCGGCGTCCTCATCGACCACGAAGCCGCCGCCTACCGAGTAGTACTCGCGGCTGCGGATCTGCAGGCCGGCAGCGTCGAAGGCGCGGAAGATCATGCCGTTGGGGTGATAGGCCAGCGGTTTGCGGATCATCGCCAGGTGCAGCTTTTCGTTGAAATCGATGCGCTGCTCGCCCAGCAGCAGGAGCTGCCCGCTGCTGCGGATGGCCTGCAGGCGTGCCGGGATGGTTTCGGTGTCGACGCTGTCGGGGTGCTCGCCTTCCAGGCCGAGCAGTATGGCCTTGTCGCTGCCGTGGCCCTTGCCGGTGGCGCCGAGTGAGCCGTACAGCTCGACCTTGAGGCTGCTGGTGTGGCTCAGCAGCTGGTCGCGGCGCAAGCCTTCGACAAACCGCGCGGCGGCCCGCATCGGGCCGACGGTATGGGAACTGGAGGGGCCGATGCCGATCTTGAACAGGTCGAAGACGCTCAGTGACATGGTTCATACCCCGGGTGGATGGTTGCGCGTGCGTTGCACGCGATCGCCGGCAACGCCGGCTCCCACAGAGTGAGAGGTTACACCCTCTGGAGGGGCAGCTCCCACAGTGCCAGATGAGGCCCCTGTGGGAGCTGGCTTTGCCAGCGATGAGGCCGCTAAGCCGGACTCAAGCGTCCTGATAGCTCTCGATCGACGGGCAGGCGCAGATCAGGTTGCGGTCACCAAACACGTTGTCGACCCGACCTACCGGTGGCCAGTACTTGCTTTCCACCAGCGAGGCCAGCGGGTACACCGCCTGCTCGCGGCTATAGCCATGCAGCCATTCACCCGCCAGTTCCGCGGCGGTGTGCGGCGCGTTCTTCAGCGGGTTGTCGTCCTTGTCCAGGCTGCCATTCTCCACCGCGCGAATCTCTTCACGGATGCAGATCATCGCGTTGCAGAAACGGTCGAGCTCTTCCTTGGACTCGCTTTCGGTCGGCTCGATCATCAGCGTGCCAGCCACCGGGAAGGACATGGTCGGGGCATGGAAGCCGAAGTCGATCAGGCGCTTGGCCACGTCGTCGACGCTGATCCCGCTGCTGTCCTTGATCGGGCGCAGGTCAAGGATGCACTCGTGCGCCACCAGGCCGTTGCTGCCGGTGTACAGCACAGGATAGTGCTCTTCCAGGCGACGGGCGATGTAGTTGGCATTGAGGATCGCCATCTGCGATGCGCGCTTGAGGCCGGCGCCACCCATCATGCGAATGTACATCCAGGTGATCGGCAGGATGCTGGCGCTGCCGAACGGCGCCGCGCAGACCGCGCCTTGTTTCTGCTCCAGATGACCGTGGCCCGGGAGGAACGGCGCCAGGTGCGCTTTCACGCCAATCGGGCCGACACCCGGGCCGCCACCACCGTGCGGAATGCAGAAGGTCTTGTGCAGGTTCAGGTGCGAGACGTCGCCGCCGAACTTGCCCGGTGCGCACAGGCCGACCATGGCGTTCATGTTGGCGCCATCGATGTACACCTGGCCGCCGTTGTCGTGAATGATCGCGCAGATCTCGCCGATGGCTTCCTCGAACACGCCGTGGGTCGACGGGTAGGTGATCATCAGCGCGGCGAGGTGTTCACGGTGCTCGATGGCCTTGGCGCGCAGGTCGTCGATGTCGACGTTGCCGCGTGCATCGCAAGCGGTCACCACCACACGCATGCCGGCCATGTGCGCGGTCGCCGGGTTGGTGCCGTGGGCCGAGGACGGGATCAGGCAGATGTCGCGACGGGCATCGCCACGGCTCTGGTGGTAGGCACGGATGGCCAGCAGGCCGGCGTACTCGCCCTGGGAACCGGCGTTCGGTTGCAGCGACACGGCGTCATAGCCGGTGGCGGCGCAGAGCATCGCTTCCAGTTCGTCGGTCAGTTGCTGGTAGCCCTGGCTCTGCTCAGCGGGTGCGAACGGGTGCAGGTTGCCAAATTCAGCCCAGGTCACCGGGATCATTTCGCTGGCGGCGTTGAGCTTCATGGTGCACGAGCCCAGCGGGATCATCGTGCGGTCCAGCGCCAGGTCCTTGTCGGCCAGCTTGCGCAGGTAGCGCATCAGCTCGGTTTCGCTGTGGTAGCGGTTGAACACCGGGTGTTCGAGGATCGCCGACTGACGCAGCAGGGCGACCGGCAGGCGCGACTCGACCGTGTTGGCGAGGGCTGCGAAGTCCGGAATGGCATGGCCGTTGGCAAACAGGCCCCAGAGTGCTTCGACATCTGCTTGGCCGCTGGTTTCGTCCAGCGACAGGCCCAGGTGCTCGGCGTCGATCTGGCGCAGGTTCAGTTGCTGGGCGCGGGCCTTGTCGTGCAGCGCGGCGGTGTTGGCGCCGGTGTTCAGGCTCAGGGTATCGAAGAAGGCTTCGGCGTCTACCACAACGCCCAGGGCTTTCAGGCCGCTGGCGAGGATCGCGGTCAGGCGGTGGGTGCGCTCGGCGATCTGCTTGAGGCCCTGCGGCCCGTGGTACACGGCGTACATGCTGGCGATGTTGGCCAGCAGTACCTGCGCGGTGCAGATGTTGCTGGTGGCCTTCTCGCGACGGATGTGTTGTTCGCGGGTTTGCATGGCCAGGCGCAGGGCGGTCTTGCCGAAACGGTCGATGGACACGCCGACCAGGCGGCCCGGCATGTCGCGCTTGAACGCGTCACGGGTAGAGAAGTACGCCGCGTGCGGGCCACCGAAGCCCAGCGGAACACCAAAGCGCTGGGCGCTGCCGATGGCCACGTCGGCGCCGAACTCGCCCGGCGGGGTCAGCAGGGTCAGGGCCAGCAGGTCGGCCGCGACGGCCACCAGCGCGTTGGCGGCGTGCAGGCGCTCGACCAGGTCGCGGTAGTCAAACACTTCACCGTTGCTCGCCGGATACTGCAGCAAGGCACCGAAGAAGGCGCTGACATCACCCAGCTCGCGCTCGTCACCGACGACCACTTCGATACCCAGCGGCTCGGCACGGGTGCGCAGCACGTCGAGGGTCTGCGGGTGGCAATGCACGGAGGCGAAGAAGGCGTGGCTGCCCTTGTTCTTGCTCAGGCGTTTGCAGAAGGTCATGGCTTCGGCAGCGGCAGTGGCTTCGTCGAGCAGCGAGGCGTTGGCAATCGGCAAGCCGGTGAGGTCGCTGATCAGGGTCTGGAAGTTCAGCAGCGATTCCAGGCGGCCTTGGGAAATTTCTGGCTGGTACGGGGTGTAGGCGGTGTACCAGGCCGGGTTTTCCAGGAGGTTGCGCAGGATCGGTGCCGGGGTGTGGCAGTTGTAGTAGCCCTGGCCGATGAAGCTCTTGAACAGCTGGTTCCGGGTCGCGATGGTCTTGAGCGACGCCAGGGCATCGGCTTCGCTCTGCCCGGCGCCCATGTCGAGCACGCTGGTGCCCTTGATGCTGTCGGGGATGACGGCGGCGCTCATGGCTTCCAGGGTGTCGAAGCCCAGGGTAGCGAGCATCGCCTGTTCGTCTGCTTCACGCGGGCCGATGTGGCGGGCGATGAATTCGTTGGCAGTGCCGAGGTTGATGGTCATGGTGGTCGATCCTCAGGCGTCGGCGTTGGCTTTGATCAGGCGGTCGTAGGCGTCCTGGTCGAGCAGTTGCGCGACCGCGCCGGCATCGGCCGGGATGAAGCGGAAGAACCAGCCTTCACCGAGCGGGTCTTCGTTGACCAGCTCAGGGCTGCCATCGAGCTGGTCATTGACCGCAACCACTTCGCCGGTCAGTGGCATGTACACGCCGCTGGCGGCCTTTACCGATTCCACGGTAGAGGCTTCGGCGCCTTGCTCGTAGCTTTGCAGTTCGGGCAGTTGCACGAAAACCACATCACCCAGGGCGTTCTGGGCGAAGGCGGTGATGCCGACGGTAACGCTGCCATCGGCTTCGGTACGCAGCCATTCGTGGTCTTCGGTATAACGCAACTCGCTCATGGGAACTCCTCAAGGGCCGCCGGGGACGACCAGATGCGGTAGGGCGCGGTATCGGCACCACGCCAGGGATGAGATTCCCATAGCAAATTCGCGGCCATTTACTAAAAAGCTTTATAAATCAAATAGATATGATTTTTAGCTGACTGTTTTCCAATTCGAGTGGAACGAAATCAATACAGTACAGGCGCCAGGAAAAAGCCCAAACGGATCAAAACCTTGCGGCGCAGCGTCAAAACTGTGCTGTATTGATTTCGTTCCGCTGTAGCGTTTTCAGTCCACTGACGGTCGGGCTCAGGCTTTGCCGGGGATGCCGTACTTGCGCAGGCGGTGGGCAATGGCGGTGTGCGAGGTTTGCAGGCGGCTGGCCAGCTGGCGTGTCGAGGGGTGGGCGGTGTAGAGCTTTTCCAGCAGGGATTTTTCGAACGCCTCCATGGCCTGCTCAAGGCTGGCGACTTCGCCGTCGTTGGCGCGTGCGACTGAGGTGCCGGCGATGTCCAGGTCGCCGATGTCCACCAGGCTGCTCTCGCTGATGGCGGCGGCGCGGAAGATCACGTTCTGCAGCTGGCGCACGTTGCCCGGCCAGCGGTTGCCGAGCAGGGCCGGGTAGGTGCCCGGTGCGAGCCGGCAGAGCGGCCGCTGGATCTGCGTGCAGGCCTGCTGCATGAAGTAACGGGCCAGCATGAGGATGTCCTGGCCGCGCTCGCGCAGTGGTGGCACTTGCAGGTTGAGCACGTTCAGGCGGTAGAACAGGTCTTCGCGGAAGGTGCCTTCACCGACCATTTTTTCCAGGTCGCGGTGGGTGGCGCTGAGGATGCGCACATTGACCTTGACCTCGCGGTCGCCGCCGACCCGACGGAAGCTGCCATCGTTGAGAAAGCGCAGCAGCTTGGCTTGCAGGTAGGGCGACATCTCGCCGATCTCATCGAGGAACACCGTGCCCTGGTTGGCCAGCTCCATCAGCCCCGGCTTGCCGCCGCGCTGGGCGCCGGTGAAGGCGCCCGGGGCGTAGCCGAACAGTTCGCTTTCGGCGAGGTTCTCCGGCAGGGCCGCACAGTTCAGTGCCAGGAACGGCGCACTGTGACGGCTACTGATGGCATGGCAGGCGCGGGCCACCAACTCTTTGCCGGTGCCGGTTTCGCCGTGGATCAGCAGCGGCGCATCCAGGGCCGCGACACGCAGGGCGCGGGCCTTGAGGGTGCGGATCGGCGGGGAGTCGCCGAGCAGCGCATCGAAGCCTTCAGCGTGGTCATGGTGCAGGGCCGAAAGGCGTTCGCCAATGCGGTTGGGCGGGTACAGGGTCAGCAGCGCGCCGGCGTTGGTGATCGGCGTGGCGTCGAGCAGCAGGGTCTGGCCGTTGAGCAGCACCTCGCGCATCGGCAGGTGGAAGCCGTTCTCGATCAATGAGGCGAGCAGGCCGACGTCATTGAACAGTTCGGCCACTGACAGCCCCTCGGGTGGTTGGCCGTACAGGGCGATCAGTGCCGGATTGGCCAGCAGCACATGGCCCGCGCCATCGAGGGCCAGCACCGGGTCGCTCATGGCGGCGAGCAGGGCGTCGAGTTGCAGGTGGCGGCGCTGGCCTGGGAGGATGTCGACCACCCGCACGGTCTGCACGCCATGCACGTTGAGCAGGGCGTCGTGCAGCTCTTCAAGTACGTCGGGGCTCAGGGTTGGCGCGTCGATGTAGACGTTGGGCGGCACCATCTCCACGGCATCCAGGTTGAGGTTGCGCGCGCCGAGCAGGGCCAGCACTTCCTGGGTAATGCCGACGCGGTCGATGAAGCTGACGTGGATACGCATGGGGAAGAAGGATTAAGGGCTGCCGAGGAGGGCAAGTATGCCTTGTGAGCGCGTTGCGGCCAAATCGCCAGCAAGGCTGGCTCCCACAGGTTTGGCGTGTGTGGGAGCCGGCCTTGCCGGCGATGGCGATTGAGCGGTTACTCGAGGTGTTCAGGCTTGATCGGGTCACCGGATTTCACGTCCAGCAGCCGGCGAATATCTTCGAACATCGCGTCATAGAGTTTGTGCGGCGAGCCCAGGCTTTCGAATTTCTTGGGCGGCGCGAGGTAGCTCTGGGCCTTGCGCGTGGCAAGGCTGAGGAAACTGGGGAGGACCTGGTCCTTGGGCAGGAAGAACTTTTCGTCCACCGTCTTGCCTTCAACGCTGCCTGACATGTGGAACTGGATGCCACGGCCTTCCTTGGGGTCCTGGAGCACTTCGTAGTTGATGTTCAGATCGTAGCTGTGGTCGTTCTGGTTCAGCGCCGTGCGCTCGATATGAACGTGACCAGGTTGGAATTGGGCCATGGCGGCATCCTCCGTTAGTGTGAAAACGGCGGGCCCTGGGCCCGCCTACTGCTGTCAACGGTAGCTGATACCTGGCTTGGCAGTGGAGACACGTGTGCCTTTGGTGCCTTTGGCGATGCCTTCGATATCCGGCAGCGAGCCAATCACCGCGACCTTGCCGGTTTTGCGGGCAAACTCGCAGGCAGCCTGGACTTTCGGGCCCATGGAGCCGGCGGCGAAGCCCAGCCGTTCCAGTTCGTCCGGGTGCGCTTCGGCCACGGCTTTCTGGGTCGGCTTGCCCCAGTCGATGTAGGCGCCGTCGACGTCGGTGGCGATCACCAGCAGGTCGGCTTTCAGTTCCTGGGCCAACAGGGAAGAACACAGGTCCTTGTCGATCACCGCTTCCACGCCGCTGAGCACTTTGCCGGACTCATCGTACATGGTCGGGATGCCGCCGCCGCCAGCACAGATCACCACGGTGCCTTTTTCCAGCAGCCAGGTAATCGGGCGAATTTCAAAAATGCGCTTGGGCCGTGGGCTGGCGACCACGCGGCGGTACTTGTCACCGTCCGGGGCGATGGCCCAGCCTTTTTCCCCGGCCAGGCGCTCGGCTTCTTCCTTGGAGTAGACGGGGCCGATGGGCTTGGTCGGGTTCTGGAAGGCCGGGTCGTTGCCATCGACTTCAACCTGGGTCAGCAGGGTGGCGAACGGCACCTTGACGTCGAGCAGGTTGCCCAGCTCCTGTTCGATGATGTAGCCGATCATGCCTTCGGTTTCGGCGCCGAGCACGTCCAGCGGGTAGGGGCTGACCGAGGTGTAGGCCGCCGCCTGCAACGACAGCAGGCCCACTTGCGGGCCGTTGCCGTGGGCGATGACCAGTTCATTGCCGGGGTGGATCTTGGCGATCTGTTCGGTGGCGATGCGGATATTGGCGCGTTGATTGTCCGCAGTCATGGGCTCGCCACGGCGCAGCAGGGCGTTGCCGCCCAATGCAACAACGATACGCATGATGATGTCCTTTTACTGAATAGAGAGAGGGCACTTGGCCTGGGAGGCCAGCCTCTGTGGGAGCTGGCCTTGCCAGCGATGCAGGCACCGCGAAGTTGCTGATACGGTGTTGATCCCATCGCCGGCAAGGCCGGCTCCCACAGGGTTGATGCCGCAGGGAGGGGTAAGCTCCCGGGTGTGCTTACAGGTCAGCCAACGTCGAAACCAGGATCGCCTTGATGGTGTGCATGCGGTTTTCCGCTTGCTCGAAGGCGATGCAGGCTGGTGACTCGAAGACGTCGTCGGTCACTTCAATGCCGTTCTTCAGGTGCGGATACTGCTCGGCGATCTGTTTGCCGACCTTGGTGTCGGAGTTGTGGAACGCCGGCAGGCAGTGCATGAACTTGGTACGTGGGTTGCCAGTGGCTTTCATCAGCTCGGCGTTGACCTGGTACGGCAGCAGTTGCTGGATACGCTCAGCCCAGGCTTCAACCGGCTCACCCATGGACACCCAGACGTCGGTGTGGATGAAGTCGACGCCCTTGACCGCCGCTTTCGGGTCTTCGGTCAGGGTGATGCGCGCACCGCTTTCTTCTGCGTACTTCTTGCAACGAGCAACCAGGTCATCCAGCGGCCACAGGGCTTTCGGCGCACAGATACGCACGTCCATGCCAAGCTTGGCGCCGATCAGCAGCAGCGAGTTGCCCATGTTGTTGCGCGCGTCACCCAGGTACACGTAGCTGATGTCGTGGATCGGCTTGTCGGCATGCTCACGCATGGTCAGCACGTCGGCGATCATCTGGGTCGGGTGGTACTCATCGGTCAGGCCGTTGAACACCGGGACGCCGGCAAACTTGGCCAGCTCTTCGACGATTTCCTGCTTGAAGCCACGGTATTCGATGGCGTCATACATGCGCCCGAGTACCCGGGCGGTGTCCTTCATGCTTTCCTTGTGACCGATCTGCGAAGAGTTCGGGTCGATGTAGGTGACGTTCGCGCCCTGGTCATAGGCCGCCACTTCGAAGGCGCAACGGGTGCGCGTCGAGGTTTTCTCGAAGATCAGCGCAATGTTGTTGCCTTTGAGGTGCTGCTGCTCGGTGCCGGTGTATTTGGCACGCTTCAGGTCGCGGGACAGGTCCAGCAGGTAGCGCAACTCGCGAGGGGTGTGGTGTTCCAGGCTCAGCAGGTTACGGTTGTGGATGTTGAACGCCATGATGATTCTCCTTGGATTCGGTGATCGTCCCGGCCGGCGCCGGATAGGCGCGGCCGGGGTGATGGTCGTTTAGTAGTCGATAGGGTCACGAACGATAGGGCAGGTCATGCAGTGGCCGCCGCCACGGCCACGGCCCAGTTCGCCGGCACTGATGGTGATGACTTCCACACCTGCCTTGCGCAGCAGGGTGTTGGTGTAGGTGTTGCGGTCGTAGCCGATGACCACGCCTGGCTCCAGGGCCACCACGTTGTTGCCGTCATCCCACTGCTCGCGTTCGGCGGCAAAGCTGTTGCCACCGGTTTCGACGACGCGCAGCTTCTTGAGGTTGAGCGACTCGGCCACCACTTCGATGAAGGTCTTGTTCTCGCGGCGCACATCCATGCCATACGGCTTGCTGCTGTCTGGGCGGATGACGAACGGCACGATCTCCTTGACCACTTCAGGGAAGACCGTGACCAGGTCGCGGTCGCAGAAGCTGAACACGGTGTCCAGGTGCATCGCCGCGCGGGATTTGGGCAGCCCGGCGACCACGACTTTCTCGACTGCGCCTTTGGCGAACAGCGATTGCGCCAGTTGGCCGATGGCTTGGCGCGAAGTGCGCTCGCCCATGCCGATCAGTACCACGCCGTTGCCGATTGGCATGACGTCGCCGCCTTCCAGGGTGGCTTTGCCGTGTTCCTGGTCGGGGTCGCCGTACCAGACTTCAAAGTCGGCACCGGTGAACTCGGGGTGGAACTTGTAGATGGCGGTGGTCAGCAGGGTTTCCTGACGTCGCGCCGGCCAGTACATCGGGTTCAGCGTCACGCCGCCGTAGATCCAGCAGGTGGTGTCGCGAGTGAACTGGGTGTTGGGCAGTGGGTCGAGCAGGAAGCTGGAGTGGCCCAGGTAGTCGCGGTACATCTTGATCACGCCGGAGCCTTCGCTTTCCGGAATGTCTTCGCCGGCGACGCCGCCAATCAGGAACTCGGCCAGGTGGCGCGGCTCCAGGCCTTCAAGCCAGCTGCGTACTTCGTTGGTCAGGCCGATGCCGACGGTGTTCGAGGTGATCTTGCGGTCGAGAATCCATTTCAGGGCTTCAGGATTGGCGACGATGTCGGTCAGCAGGTTGTGCATTTCCAGCACTTCGATGCCGCGTTCACGCATCTTGGTGACGAAGTCGAAGTGGTCACGCTTGGCCTGGTTTACCCAGATCACGTCGTCGAACAGCAGTTCGTCGCAGTTGCTTGGTGTCAGGCGCTGGTGTGCCAGGCCTGGGGAGCAAACCATCACTTTGCGCAGTTTGCCGGCTTCGGAATGGACGCCGTACTTTTCTTTTGCTGTAGACATGGTTCATTACCTCCAAATTGCGAATACGAGGGTTACAGAGTCAGGAAGCCGTCGTAGAGACCGTAGGCCGCCACCAGGGCGCCGATGACCACGAGGGCGAAAATCAGTTTCTCCACGTTGGTAAAAATGGGTTGGCCGACCTCGCGCTTGGCCTTGGCGAACAGGATCACGCCAGGGGCATAGAGCAGGGCCGAAAGGAGCAGGTACTTGACGCCGCCGGCGTACAGCAGCCAGATGGCGTAGATCAGCGCGATGCCGCCGATGATCAGGTCTTTCTTGCGTTCGGCCAGGGCCTGTTCGTAGGTTTCGCTACGCAGCGCCAGCAGGAAGGCATAGGCCGCCGACCACAGGTAAGGCACCAGGATCATCGAGGTGGCGAGGTAGATCAGCGACAGGTAGGTACTGGCCGAGAACAACGTGATGACCAGGAAGATCTGCACCATGGCGTTGGTCAGCCACAGGGCGTTGGCCGGTACGTGGTTGGCGTTTTCGCGGCGCAGGAACTCCGGCATGGTGTGGTCTTTGGCGGCGGCGAACATGATCTCGGCGCACAGCAGGACCCACGAGAGCAGGGCGCCGAGCAGCGAGATGATCAGGCCGACGCTGATCAGTACCGCACCCCAGTGGCCGACCACGTGCTCAAGCACGGCCGCCATCGACGGGTTCTGCAGTTTGGCCAGTTCCGGTTGAGTCATGATGCCCAGCGACAGCACGTTCACCAGCACCAGGAACAGCAGCACGGTGATGAAGCCGATGACCGTGGCTTTACCCACGTCCGAGCGTTTTTCAGCACGGGCCGAGAAGATGCTCGCGCCTTCGATGCCGATGAACACCCAGACGGTGACCAGCATCATGTTGCGCACCTGATTCATCACGCTGCCCAGGTCCGGGTTCATGCTGCCCCAGATGTCGGCGGTGAAGATGTCCAGCTTGAAGGCGAATACCGCGATGAGGATGAACAGCGCCAGCGGCACGACCTTGGCCACGGTGGTGACCAGGTTGATGAAGGCGGCTTCCTTGATGCCGCGCAGGACCAGGAAGTGCACGGCCCACAGCAGGATCGACGCGCCGATCACCGCCGCCGGGGTGTTGCCTTCACCGAAGATCGGGAAGAAATAACCCAGGGTACTGAACAGCAGGACGAAGTAGCCGACGTTGCCCAGCCAGGCACTGATCCAGTACCCCCAGGCGGACGAGAAGCCCATATAGTCGCCGAAGCCGGCTTTGGCGTAGGCGTAGACACCGCCGTCCAGGTCAGGTTTGCGGTTGGCCAAAGTTTGGAACACGAAAGCCAGGGTCAGCATACCGATGGCGGTGATGCCCCAGCCGATCAGAACGGCGCCAACATCGGCGCTGGCGGCCATGTTCTGTGGTAGCGAAAAGATACCACCACCAATCATTGAGCCGACCACTAGTGCGACTAAGGCACCCAGTCGTAGTTTTCCGGGAGAGTCTGACATTGGATAACTCCATTCCAGGAGAAGAGAGACGCCAGAGTAAATCCAGCTGCGAAGACTTGAGCTGATGCAGGTCAGTTCATTGGCACATTCCGTTGCTCCTTGTGAGGCGTCGAAAGATCCTTTTCCTGCTCTTGTCAGCTGCATTGCAAGCCTTGTGCAACGCTAGCTGCAGGTCGTTTTAGAGCATTCGCTCTGTCAACCTGCGAGAATTGAAGCTAGTTCGTTTTGGAAGAAGCGCAACCTTTTACCGAGAAATTTTCTTATTTGCCTGGATAACCTGAATGTGTACACAAAACCTGCCGATTAGTTGGCAACCTATAGACGTACTAGTTATGAGAGCTATAGTCTTATGGCCAATTAAATATAAACGCGGGCGCGTGACTTATATTTAATTCAGTGTGAATCGCCAAGGTTACAAACTAGGGACAACAGAGGAAGCCTGCATGTCCGAACCTGGACAAAAACTGCGCCTGGGGGCGCTCATCGCGCTGGTGGTCGGCTCGATGATTGGTGGCGGGATCTTCTCGCTGCCGCAGAACATGGCTGCGCGTGCCGACGCTGGCGCGGTGCTGATTGGCTGGGGGATTACGGCGATCGGCATGCTGGCCCTGGCGTTTGTGTTCCAGACCCTGGCCAACCGCAAACCGGAACTCGACTCGGGGGTGTATGCCTACGCCAAGGCCGGGTTTGGCGAGTACATGGGCTTTTCGTCCGCCTGGGGCTACTGGATCAGTGCCTGGCTGGGCAACGTCGGCTACTTCGTGTTGTTGTTCAGCACCCTGGGCTTTTACTTCCCGGTGTTTGGCGAGGGCAACACACCGATTGCCATCGTCTGCGCCTCGCTGTTGCTGTGGGCGGTGCATTTTCTGGTGCTGCGCGGCATCAAGGAGGCGGCGTTCATCAACCAGGTGACCACGGTGGCGAAGATCGTGCCGCTGGTGATGTTCATCGTGATTGCCGCCGTGGCCTTTCGCGCCGACATTTTCACCCGTGACATCTGGGGCCTGAGCAACCCTAAGTTCGGCAGCGTGCTCGACCAGGTGCGCAACATGATGCTGGTGACGGTGTTCGTGTTCATTGGCATCGAGGGCGCCAGCGTGTATTCGGGGCGAGCGCAGAAGCGTTCGGACGTGGGCAAGGCCACGGTGATTGGCTTTGTCGGTGTGCTGGCGCTGCTGGTGCTGGTGAACGTGTTGTCGCTGGGGGTGATGACCCAGCCGGAACTGGCGGGCTTGCAGAACCCTTCGCTGGCGACAGTGCTGGAACATATCGTCGGGCCATGGGGGGCGTTGCTGATCAGTATTGGCCTGGCGATCTCGCTGCTGGGGGCGTTGCTGTCCTGGGCGCTGTTGTGTGCCGAGATCCTCTTTGCCACGGCCCGCGACCAGACCATGCCGCGTTTTCTGGCGCGCGAGAACGCCAACCACGTGCCGGCCAATGCGTTGTGGCTGACCAACGTGATGATCCAGCTGTTCCTGCTGATTACGCTGGTGTCTTCGGGGACCTACACCAGCCTGATCTACCTGGCGTCGTCGATGATCCTGGTGCCGTACCTGTGGTCGGCGGCGTATGCGGTGTTGCTGGCGCTGCGAGGGGAGACCTATGCCGGGCATGCCGGGGCGCGGCGCAAGGACCTGTTGGTGGCGCTGGTGGCGTTGGTGTATGCGATCTGGCTGCTGTATGCCGGCGGGCTGAAGTACCTGCTGTTGTCGGCATTGCTGTATGCGCCGGGAGTCGTGTTGTTTGCCCGGGCCAAGCATGAGCAGGGTTTGCCGCTGTTCACCACATGGGAAAAGTTGATATTCGCTGCGGTGCTGATCGGTGCAGGGTTGGCCGCGTATGGGCTGTTCAGCGGAATGTTGAGCCTGTAGCCGCTGCCGTAAGGCTGCGCTCGCCTGCAACGCAGGCGCCTCATTTGGGAGTCCATGCGGACTCCAGCGCAGCCTGTCGGCAGCGGCTACATAAAGGTGTGCAGGACAGTCACACCTTGAACTGATCAACCAGCGTCATCTGCTGGGTCGACAAGGCATTGAGCTGATTGCTCACCTTCGCCGACTCCGCCGCCTGCCCGGTCAGGGTTTCAGTCACGCTGCGAATCGCCGAGACATTGCGGTTGACCTCTTCGGCCACCGCACTCTGCTGTTCGGCCGCGCTGGCGATCTGCAGGTTCATGTCGCTGATCACCGTCACCGCCTCACTGATACGGTCCAGCGCTTCCACCGCCTGATGAATCTGCCCGGCGTTCTCCTGGGCCTTGCCATGGCTGGAATGCATCGTCGCCACCACGCCACGGGTGTTGCTCTGGATACGCTCGATCACCAGGCGGATTTCCTCCACCGAATCCTGGGTACGCTTGGCCAGGTTGCGCACCTCGTCGGCAACCACGGCAAAGCCACGCCCGCTCTCACCGGCACGCGCCGCCTCGATTGCCGCATTGAGCGCCAGCAGGTTGGTCTGCTCGGCAATGCTGCGGATCACCTCCAGCACCGAACCGATCTGCTCGCTGTTGGCCGCCAGGGTCTCCACCTCGCCAACCGCCTTGCTCACTTCCTCAGCCAGCAGGGTGATGTCGCGGGTACTGCGCTCGATGATGGCCATGCCGTCTTTGGCCGAGCGGTCCGCTCCCCGCGCCGCATCGGCGGCGCTCGCGGCACTGTTGGCGACGTCATGGGCGGTGGCGCTCATTTCATTGGAGGCGGTTGCCACCTGGTCGATCTCACGGAACTGCACCTGCATGCCGTCGCTGGTACGGCGGGCGATTTCCGATGACTGATCGGCCGTGGCGCGGGCCTGGGTGATGCTCTGCTTGATCTGCGCAACTGTCGGCTGCAGCTTGTCGAGGAAACGGTTGAAGCCGCTGGTAAGGCGCCCCAACTCGTCCTGGCGGGCGTAGCGCAGGCGCTGGGTGAGGTCGCCGTCACCGCTGGCGATGTCTTCGAGCATGCTTGCCACGGTGTTCAGCGGACGGGTTACGCCAGTGGCGGTCAGCCACATCAGCAGCAGGCCCACCAGGCCGGCAACGACGGCGAACAGCACGACCTTCAGGGTGCCGCTAGTGCGCGCTTCGTCGAGCATGTTTTGCAGGTTGATGGCGTCAGCCAGCAGCACATGGCGCGGCAGGTCGATGAGAATGCCCCAGGCCTTGCTGTCATTGATCGGCTGCACCGGGTACAGCGCGAGTACGGTGTCACCTTGCTCCAGTACCTGCGGCTGACCGCTGGCGAGCTTCTGCAGGGCCTGTTGCCCCTCCTGGCCGATGTGCTTGCCGACCTTGCCGGCTTCGTTGCTATTGGCCGCCAGCAGGCCGCTGGGGGACACGATCAGCAGGTGCCCGGCACCGTCGAAGAGTTCCTGCTGGGCCTTGGCCGCAGCCGCCTGCAGTGCGTCGAGGGAGATATCGACCCCGGCCACGGCGATCACCTTGCCGTTTTGCAGCAAGGGCACGGTGATGCTGGTCATCAGCATCTGCTTGCCGCCGACGGTGTCGGAGTAGGGCTCCAGCAGGCACGGCCGGGCGCTGTTGCGCGAGCAGGTGAACCAGATGTTGTAGGGCGTGCCGCTGAGGTTGATCTCGGTCTTGGCCAGGTCCACGTCGCTGATCACGGTGTTCAGTGCCTGGCCCTGGGCGCGGCTCCAGTAGCTGGCGAAGCGGCCACTTTCGTTGCTCAGGCGTGCCGCGTCGTTGACGAATTCGCTGTCGTGGCTGTCCAGGGCGTTGGGCTCGAATGCCATCCACACGCCGAGGACATCCGGGTTGCGCTTGAACGTGGTGGCCAGGGCCTGGTTGACCGCTTCGCGCAGGTCGGCCGCGGGCAAGCCACGGCTGCTGGCGAGCTTTTGCAGGTCTTGTACCTGGTCGGCGAGGGCGGTGATCAGGGTTTCGCTGTCACTGAAGGTGCGGCGCAGCATCTCGGCTTTTTCGCCAGCGCGTGCTTGCAGCAGGGCCTGCACATTGCGCGTGAGCATGGCGCTGCTGGCCTCGCCGACTTGCTGGTCGGTCTGGCTGGACTGGTAGAGGTTGATGCCGACCACGAGGCTGACCACGCCAAGCAGGCAGAGGCCGGAGAGCAGGACGATTTTCAGGCGGATGGAGAGCGTGTCGAACATGGACGTACTCGCAAAGGGACGTGGCCAATAGCTGACCGAGCCGAGGTGGCTCGACTCGCTGCGTCCATTTAGCGATATAAGGTCATCGGCTTTATGGCTTTAACCGTTAATGCTCGCCGATGAGCGGTCGGCGGTGCTCTGCGGTACGGGTTCCGGGCGTGACCAGATCCACAGGTTGCCCAATGTCATGCCGCCAATGGCCAGAAATACCGGCCAGCGATGGTCGAGGAACGCCAGCATGACCCCGGCACACAGCAGCATGCTGATGGTGGCGCTGACCTTGGCACGGCGCTGGATCAGCTTGCCGTTGCGCCAGTTGCTGAGGATCGGGCCGAACAATCGGTGGTTTTCCAGCCAGGCGCTCAGGCGCGGCGAACTGCGGGTAGCGGCCCAGGCGGCGAGGAGGATGAATTCAGTGGTGGGCAGGCCGGGCACGACGATGGCGACCAGGCCGATGGCCAGGCTCACGTAGGCCAGCAGGCCGAACAGCAGGCGGGAGAGTTTCGAGGCGGGTAGGCGGGTCATGGGCTCATTGACTGCATAGGTAATGTCGGCCACCGCAAGCGGTGGCCGGGCGCAGCGCTTAGGCCAGTTCAGCCTTTGGCGCGGTCGCGTAAGCGTGTTTGAGCAACTCGGTGAAGCGTTCGAACGCAGCCACGGCGCCTTTTTCGGCAGCGGCTTCTTCTTCGGCGCTCAGTTCCAGGCCGTCGAGGATTCGGGTGAATTGCTTCCAGCCTTCGGCACGACCGCCGGCCGGTTCGCCCAGGTGACGGGCACCGAAGGTGTCCGACAGGCCCAGGCCGACAGCGCGCTTGATCAGGAAGGCGGCGCCCAGTTTGGAGCCTTCGGAGACGAAGATCCAGCCCATGGCTGCACCCAGGCTCGGGTTCTGTACGGCGCCGGCGAATTCGCCAGGGACTTCGGTGTCCAGGTCAGCCAGGTCCAGCTTGGCTTGTTCGGCGCGGCAGCGTTCGGCCAGGTCGGGGACGATGGCGATCAGTTGCGGGTCGGTGTACAGCGCCTTGAGTTCCTGTTGGAACAGGTACTGGGCGACGACGAAGCGCGCGAAGCTTTCGCGGGTTTCGAAGGGAGCGTGGGATTTGACCAGTGCATCCAGCTCGGTGTGCGGGGCGTGGGTGAGCTGGTTGAGGCGTTGCGAGCGCAGTGCAGCGCGTTCGGAGTTCGGAGCGGCGGTCATGGTGATTCCTTGCGAAGTGGGCGTGCCTAGTGACTAGACGAATGAGAAGACGCGCGACAGTAAAAAAACCTCACCTGGTGGCGCCCCGTTTGCTGCCTGACTTGTGGGAGCCGGCCTTGCCGGCGATAAGGCCGGCAGTGCGAGGCAACCTATCGCTGGCAAGGCCAGCTCCCACAGAGGCTTGTGCATGACAGCTCTGGTGGGAGCGGGCTCGTCCCGCGATGCGGGGGTCAGATATCCCAGATCAGGTTGATCGCGACATTGCGGCCCGGCATGGTCAGGCGATCGAGGTTGGCGGGTGCGGTGGCACCTGCTTCGCCCAGGCCGTCGTAGCCGCGCACGTCATCCCACTGCCAGTATTTCTTGTCGGTCAGGTTGTACAGGCCGGCGTTGACAGTGATGTCGTTGGTGACTTTGTAGTAACCAGTCAGGTCCAGTACGCCATAACCCGGTGTACGGAACTGCTTGCTGGTGCCGTCTGGCGCAAAGAAGGTGGTGTCGTCGACACGGTTTTTACGCTTGACCAGGGTCCAGCTGAGCAATGCGCCGTACTGATCCTGCTCGTAACCCAGGCCCAGTACGCTGGTCAGTGGGTTGACGCTGTTGAGCGGTTGGCCGGTGTCCTTGTTCTCGCCACGGGCATAGGCAATCGAGCCCTGCGTGTACAGCCCGGCGGGTGCACCGAAGTAATCCAGGTTCAGGCGACCCTTGAACTCGGCACCCTTGATGGTGGCGTGCTTGATGTTGTTGGCTTCGAAGTTCTTGCCAATGTCAGTGCCTTGCACGGCATCTTCGTTGATGAAGTCGCTGTACTTGTTGTAGAACACCGCGACATCGAAGTTGCCCGCGTCGAAGTTGCCGCGCAGACCGGTTTCGTAGCTCTTGCTCGACTCCGGCTCAAGGTTCGGGTTGCCTTGTACGCTGTAGCCTTCACCTGGGTTGTTGAAGCGACCATAAAGCGCCTTGGCCGTTGGTGTACGGAAGCCCTCGGCGTACTGGCCGTACCAGGTGTAGTTGTCGTTGAAGGCATAGGTCACGCCAAGTTTTGGCGATACCTGGTGCCATTTCTTGTCCTCAAGGTTGACCGGTTCGCCGCTGCCGGCGCCAATCCCGCGCAGGAAGTCATCGGTCGCTTTCGGTTCAAGCTTGGTGTAGTCGTAACGTACGCCTGGCAGGAAGGTCCACTGGTTCCAGCGAATCTCGTCCTGGGCAAACAGGCTGTAGGTGTTGACGGTCGGGTCCGGGAAGTCGCTCACACGGGCCAGCGCGGCGGATGGGAAGGGCTGGCCGGCGACGCAACCGAAGCCGGTGGTCAGGCAGGTGGCGTTACCGCTGCGTGAACCAGTGACCTTGTTTTGCTTGAAGGTGGTGCCGTAGGTCAGCAAGTGCTCGGTTTCACCTACGCTGAAGGCTTTGTCCAACTGCAGGTCGAACTGCCACTGGCGGTCCTTGTAGGTGGTCTTGCGATCACGGTTCAGCGTGTAGCGTGGCTGGTAGATTTCTTCCGTACGCTGGTCGGTCTTGCCGATCTGATAGTTCAGGCTCCACTTCACGTTGTCGGCAAGCAGGCTATCCAGCGCAAAATCGTGGTTGATACCGAAGCGCTCACGGGTAACGAGATCGCTACCCGTACGTGCTTTGTACATATTCAACGGGCTCGGTGTGAATGGGCCACCTACAGCGCTGCGCTGGTTAAGGTCGCGATCATCCTTGTAGTGCTCGTACGTCAGCGCCAGGCGCGAATCGTCGGCATAGTTCCAGCCCAGCTTGGCCAGGACGTTGGTGGTCTTCACGTCTTCCGGGTTGGCGGCGGTGCGGCCAAGGCCAGTGCCGCCATGATCGCCATAGGACTCGGTTTCGCGACCATCACGCTGGCTCAGGTGCAGCAGGCCGTCGAAGTCACCCTGGCGCGCGGCCACGGTGCCGGATTTCAGCCAGCTGTTGTCTGCCGAGCTGTAGCCCGTCTTCAGGCGCGCGCCGACGTCCTGGCCCGGCTTGATGATGTCGTCCGGGTCGAGGGTGAAGTAGCTCACCGCGCCACCGATGGCGTTGCTGCCGTACAGCACCGAGGCCGGGCCACGGAGGATTTCCACGCGCTTGACGATTTCAGGGTCGACGTAGTTGCGTTGGGTCTGGGCGTAGGGGCCGAAGAAGTAGCTGTCGGGGATCGACACGCCGTCGATCTGGGTCAGCACTCGCTCACCGTCGATGCCACGGATGTTGTAGCCGTTCAGGCCGCTGCGCTGGCCGGTCCCGCTTACCGAAACACCTGGCTCGTAACGCACCAGCTCCTTGATGTTGTTGACGTTCTGGCGGTCGAGTTGCTCACGGGTCTGGACCGAAACGGTGCTCGGCACCTGGCTGACATCCTGAGCGCTACGGGTCGCGCTCACGGTCACCTGCTGCAAGGCAATCGCCTTGCCGGCACTGCGTTCGATCACGATGTTGTTGGCGCTGAGCTTGCGGTAGTTCAGGCCGGTGCCCATCAGCAGGCGCTGCAGTGCCTGCTCAGGTGGCAGCGAACCCTGCACGCCCGGCGAAACGACGCCGTCAGCCAGTTCGGCGGACAGCCCGACCTGCCAGCCGGTGGCAGCGGTAAAGGCGTTCAAGGCCGAGACCAGCGGCTGCTGGGCAATCGCAAAGCGGTAGTCGCCCATGCGCTGCGCCGGGGCCTTGGCAGGCTCTGCGGCCAAGGCCGGCAGGCTGCAGGCGCCGCTGGCGAGCATGGCAGCAGTCAACAGGGAGAGCGTGCATCGTTGCAGGCCGGGTTTACGTGAAGTGTTGGAAACTCGACGAGTGAAACCAGTAGACATCGAAAGCGCTCCCTGTCGCGCGATTTTATAGGTGCGCCTGACTCAAAAATAAGAATCAGTTGCATTGGCTATAACGAGACGTACGACGGGAGGTGATCGCGTAAAAAAACTTTCAGGTCAGTTCAAAATGACCACGGCCGGGTATTCCTGCAGGCGCGCCGAGGTGATGTGGGCCAGGGAACGCACGGCCTCCAGCGGTTGGTCGAGGCGATAGTTGCCGGTCACGGCGACGTGCTCGAGCTTGTCGTTGGTGTTGATGATGAAGCCTGGGTAGTAGCGGCGCAGCTCGGCCAGCACCTGGCTGAGCGGGCAATTCTCGAACACCAGGCGACCTTCGACCCAGGCCAGGTCTTTCTGGGTGTCGACCCGTTCGCGCTGGCTGAAGCCATTCGGCCCGACGCGGATGCTGTCGCCGCTGGACAGGCGAATGCGCTGGTCGCTGCTGCCCTGCAGGTCGATATCGCCCCGCTGCACGCGGACCTGGGCTTCGCCATCGAGGTAGCGCACGGCAAAGTCGCTGTCCCGCACGCTGGCGCGCAGGGGGCCGGCTTGCAGTTCCAGGGGGCGGTTGAGGCCGCCGGCGACTTCGAAATAGGCTTCGCCCTGATACAGCCGGGCGACCCGCTGGCCGGCATTGATATCGCTGGAAAACGCTGAATTGGTGTTGAGCAGGACCTTGGAGCCATCGTCCAGTTGCACGCGCTGGCGTTCGCCAACCACCGTCAGGTGATCCGCTTGCAGGCGCATCGGCAGGTTGCCGACGGTAAACACGCCAATCAGCAACACGGCGGCAGCGGCCAGCGGCTTCCAGTGCGGGCGCAGGCGGGCCAGGCGCGAAGGGCGTTGAGTGTGGGCGATCTGCCCGGCGATCTGGCGTACGGTATCGCCATGCCACAGGGCTTCGGCTTCGACATAAGCCTGGGCGTTGGCCGGGTCGGCTTCCAGCCATGCTTCAAATGCACGGGTGTCTTCGGCGCTGGCGCATTGCAGGCGAATCAACCAGTCCAGCGCCTGGTCCATGGCACTGTCGCGGGCAGCCGGGTCTGGCGGCGAAGGGCACTGAGGGTCGCTGTCGGTCACGGTGAATCCTGGTAGGTCTTGTCGTTCAAATAATGATCACGCGTATCGGCCAAAGTGGCAAGCGGGCGTCAGTCTCGGTTGAGACGGTCGGCAACCCCTACACAGATGGCCATGATCAGTTTCAGTTCCTTCTGAACCGTGCTGGCGGAGACGTCGAGCTGTTCGGCGATCTCCAGGTAACTGGCGCCGTGCAGGCGGCTGAGGATGAAAATCCGTTGCTGGCGCGCGGTCAGTTGCGCCAGCGAGGTGCTCAGGCGCTTGAGCAATTGTTCGGCGTGGGCGGCGTCTTCGGCGCTGCTGGTGGGGGCGGCGATGTTGTGCACGACCTGCTCGGGGACGTCGTCGAGCATGGTGCGGGCCTGCACGCGGCGGCTGCGCAAATGGTCGAGGGCGAGGTTGCGCGCGGTCTGGAAGACGAACGGCTCCAGGTGCTCGATCGGGTGTTCACCCAGGGCACGGGTGACCCGCAGGTAGGTCTCCTGCAACAGGTCCTCGGCAGTGCTCGGGTTGTCCACCATGCGCTGCAGGGTTCGCAGCAGGGTGACCCGCTGGGCGAGGAAAACGGTGTTGAAGTGGGACTGACTCACAGTGCTACCCGAGCAAAATTTGCGAATGATAATGCTTATCATCGACCCTGTTGGTCAAGCGCTCTGTGGTAAGGACTGTGTAAGGTTTGCGGATGTCAGGGGCAAATCGTCGTCCAGGTATCGCCGGCAAGGCCGGCTCCCACAGGGTTGAAATGTTCATTGTGGGAGCCGGCCTTGCCGGCGATGACGTGCTTATTTACGGTGCATTGCACAGCGCCAGGCAGTTATCCAGCATCCGGTTGGAGAACCCCCATTCGTTGTCGTACCACGCCATCACTTTCAGCAACTTGCCAGTTGCCTTGGTGTGATTGGCATCGAAGATCGACGAAAGCGGGTTGTGGTTGAAGTCGCACGACACCAGCGGCAGGGTGTTGTAGCCGAGAATCTTCGAATGCCGGCTGGCCTCCTGGAACAGCGCATTCACCTCATCGGCACTGGCCTCGCGCTTGAGGTTCAGGGTCAAGTCGACCAGCGACACATTGATCACCGGCACCCTAACCGCCATGCCGGTGAGTTTGCCGGCCAGTTCCGGCAGCACCAGCCCGACCGCCTCGGCGGCGCCGGTCTTGCTCGGGATCATCGACTGGGTGGCCGAGCGCGCGCGGTACGGGTCGCTGTGGTACACGTCCGTCAGGTTCTGGTCATTGGTATAGGCATGAATGGTGGTCATCAGGCCCTGCTCGATCCCCAACTCACGGTGCAGTACCTGGGCGATGGGCGCCAGGCAGTTGGTGGTGCAGGAGGCACTGGAGATGATCTGGTGCGACTGGCGCAGGATGTCATGGTTGACCCCGTACACCACGGTCGCATCCGCGCCTTTTGCCGGCGCCGAGATGATGACTTTGCGCGCCCCGGCAGTAAGATGGGCGGCCGCCTTGGCGCGGTCGGTGAACAGCCCGGTGCATTCGAACACCACATCGATCGCTTCGGCCTTCCACGGCAGGTCTGCCGGGTTGCGGATTGCGCTCACGGCAATCCGGTCACCATTGACCGTCAAGCTTTCCTGATCGAACTCGACGCTGCCCGCGAAGATCCCATGAACACTGTCGTACTTGAGCAGGTGGGCATTGATCGCGCTGTCGCCCAGGTCATTGATGGCGACGACCTGCAGGTCCTGGCGATAGCCTTGGGTATAGAGTGCGCGGAGGATGTTGCGGCCGATGCGACCAAATCCATTGATGGCGATACGCAATGTCATGGAGCTACCTCTGGCAGACCGGGTGAAGCCCGGAAATCGAGCCTCTGACTTCACTGAATCTGATTTTGTTGTTGGAATTACAAGATTATTCGTAAAAAAATAGAAAACAAGCCTTTTTGCTGGCAGTATTTTATTCAATATACAACGAGCGACCGGCCAAGCCGTCCCTCCCGCTACGATCGGCCCTTGCCTTGAGCCTAGGCCGCAATCGTTTGGAAGGGAAACCGCCGCAGAGGTCGCTATCACCGTTAGCCTGGAGTCCAGTACATGCATCCGCGCATTCTTGAGGTCACCGAACGGCTGATCGCCCGTAGCCGTCCTACGCGCGAGCGCTATCTGCAACTGATCCGCGCGGCCGCCAGCGATGGCCCGATGCGGGCAAAACTGCAATGCGCCAACTTCGCCCATGGCGTGGCCGGGTGCGGTGCCGAAGACAAGCACAGCCTGCGGATGATGAACGCAGCCAACGTCGCCATCGTCTCCTCGTACAACGACATGCTCTCGGCGCACCAGCCCTACGAGTACTACCCCGAACAGATCAAGCAGGCCCTGCGCGAAATCGGTTCGGTCGGCCAGTTCGCCGGCGGTGTGCCGGCCATGTGCGACGGCGTCACCCAGGGTGAACCGGGCATGGAGCTGGGCATTGCCAGCCGCGAAGTGATCGCCATGTCCACCGCCATCGCGCTGTCGCACAACATGTTCGACGCAGCGCTGCTGCTGGGTATCTGCGACAAGATCGTCCCCGGCCTGTTGATGGGCGCGTTGCGTTTCGGCCACCTGCCGACGGTCTTCGTGCCGGGCGGGCCGATGCCCTCGGGCATCTCCAACAAGGAAAAGGCCGACGTGCGCCAGCGCTACGCCGAGGGCAAGGCCAGCCGCGAAGAGCTGCTGGAGTCGGAGATGAAGTCCTACCACAGCCCTGGCACCTGCACTTTCTATGGCACGGCCAACACCAACCAGTTGCTCATGGAAGTGATGGGCCTGCACCTGCCGGGCGCCTCCTTCGTCAACCCGTACACGCCGTTGCGTGATGCGCTGACCATCGAGGCGGCGCAGCAGGTCACGCGCATGACCAAGGCCAGTGGCGACTTCATGCCGCTGGGCGAGATCGTCGACGAGAAGTCGCTGGTCAACTCGATTGTCGCCCTGCACGCCACCGGAGGTTCGACCAACCACACCCTGCACATGCCGGCCATTGCCCAGGCCGCCGGGATCCAGCTGACCTGGCAGGACATGGCCGAGCTGTCGGAGGTGGTGCCGACCCTGTCCCACGTCTACCCGAACGGCAAGGCCGACATCAACCACTTCCAGGCCGCAGGCGGCATGGCTTTCCTGATTCGTGAGCTGCTCGACGCCGGCTTGCTCCACGAAGACGTCAACACCGTCGCCGGCCATGGCCTGCGCCGCTACACCCAGGAGCCGTTCCTGCAGGACGGCCGCCTGGTGTGGCGCGAAGGTCCGCAGGCGAGCCTGGACGAAGCGATCCTGCGCCCGGCGGCCAACCCGTTCTCGCCTGAGGGTGGCTTGCGGGTGATGGAAGGCAACCTGGGCCGTGGCGTGATGAAAGTCTCCGCTGTTGCGCCTGAGCACCAGGTGGTCGAGGCCCCGGCGCGGGTCTTCCATGATCAGCAGGCGCTGGCCGATGCCTTCCAGGCCGGCGAGCTGGAGCGCGATTTTGTCGCGGTGGTGCGTTTCCAGGGGCCGCGTTGCAACGGCATGCCCGAACTGCACAAGATGACCCCGTTCCTGGGCGTGTTGCAGGACCGTGGCTTCAAGGTGGCGCTGGTTACCGACGGGCGCATGTCCGGTGCCTCGGGGAAAATCCCGGCGGCCATTCATGTCTGCCCGGAAGCCTTCGATGGCGGGCCGCTGGCGCGGGTGCGTGATGGTGATATCGTGCGGGTGGACGGCGCCAAGGGCACCTTGCTGGTGCGCGTCGAGCCCGACGAGCTGGCCGCCCGTGAGTTGCCGGCCGCACCGCTGGGCAACGACCTGGGCTGCGGTCGCGAGTTGTTCGGCTTCATGCGCATGGCCCTGAGCCCGGCTGAACAGGGCGCCAGTGCCTTCACCTCGGCTTTGGAGAATTTGAAATGAAACCAGCGCTGGTCGGCGATATCGGCGGCACCAATGCTCGTTTTGCGTTGTGGCGGGACAACCAGCTGCACCATGTGCGCGTGCTGGCGACGGCCGACTACACCAGCCCGGAGCAGGCCATCGCGGCCTACCTCGACGAGCAGGGCATTGCTCGCGGTGAGCTGACCGCGGTGTGCTTGGCGGTAGCCGGGCCGGTGCATGGCGATGAGTTTCGTTTTACCAACAGCCACTGGCGGCTGAGCCGCCAGGCGTTCTGCAAAACGCTGCAGGTCGAGCGCTTGCAACTGATCAATGATTTCTCGGCAATGGCGCTGGGCATGACGCGTTTGCAGGAAGGTGAGTTCCGCGTTGTTTGCGAGGGCGAGGCCGACCTGTCGCGCCCGGCGCTGGTCATCGGCCCGGGCACCGGGCTGGGGGTGGGCAGCCTGCTCAGCCTGGGTGATCAGCGCTGGCTGGCATTGCCGGGTGAGGGCGGGCATGTCGACCTGCCGGTGGGCAATGCTCGTGAGGCGGCGATTCGTCAGTTGATCGAGCTGGAGATCGGGCATGTGAGTGCCGAGACGGTGCTCAGTGGTGGTGGGTTGGTGCGCTTGTATCAGGCGATCTGCGCGCTGGACGGGCATGCGCCAGCGTTCAAGTCACCCGCTGAGATTACCGATGCTGCGTTGGCCGGTGATGCCGTGGCATTGAGTGTGATCGAGCAGTTCTGTCGATTCCTCGGCCGGGTTGCCGGGAACAACGTGCTGACCCTGGGGGGGCGTGGCGGGGTGTATATCGTTGGTGGGGTGATCCCGCGATTTGCCGAGCTGTTCCTGCGCAGCGGTTTTGCCGGGAGTTTCGCTGACAAGGGCTGCATGAGTGGGTATTTCAAGGGCGTGCCGGTGTGGCTGGTGACGGCTGAGTTCTCCGGTTTGCTGGGCGCGGGTGTGGCCCTGCAACAGGCTTGAAGGGAGCGATCAACTGTCGTGCACAAAACGCTGTAGCCGCTGCCGACAGGCTGCGCTGGAGTCCGCTAGGGCTCCTGAGAGGTCAAGAGACGGCGCCTGCGTTGCAGGCGAGCGCAGCCTGGCGGCAGCGGCTACAGGGGCAGCGCCTGAGGTGGGCAGACAAGGAACGATACTGTGAGCAAGTCGATACTGCTGGTCGATGATGACCAGGACATCCGCGAACTGCTGCAAGCCTACCTCAGCCGCTGCGGCTTTGACGTGCGCGCCGTGGCGGACGGCCAGGGCTTTCGCCAGGCCCTGGACAGCCATGGCTGCGACCTGGTGATCCTGGACGTCATGCTCCCCGATGAAGACGGTTTCAACCTGTGCCGCTGGGTGCGCCAGCACCCTCGCCAGGCCCAGGTCCCGATCATCATGCTCACCGCCAGCTCCGACGAGGCCGACCGTGTCATCGGCCTGGAACTGGGCGCCGATGACTACCTCGGCAAACCCTTCAGCCCGCGTGAACTGCAGGCGCGCATCAAGGCCCTGTTGCGTCGGGCCGGGTTCGGCCAGGAGCGCGCGGGCGGCGACGTGCTGACCTTCGACGAGTGGCGCCTGGACACGATCAGCCACCGCCTGTTCCACCGCGACGGCGAAGAAGTGATTCTCTCTGGCGCCGACTTCGCCCTGCTCAAGCTGTTCCTTGATCACCCGCAGCAGATCCTCGACCGCGACACCATCGGCAATGCCACCCGAGGCCGCGAGCCGATGCCGCTGGACCGCATCGTCGACATGGCGGTCAGCCGCCTGCGCCAGCGCCTGCGCGACACCGACAAACCCCCGCGGTTGATCCGCACCGTCCGCGGTAGCGGCTACCTGCTGGCAGCCAGTGTTGCGCCGGTCAACTGAGCGCCGCTGGCGCCCGACATTGCCCCGCTCGCTGCTGGGGCGGATGCTCCTGCTGACCCTGCTGGTGGTGCTGCTCGCCCAGGCGTTGTCGAGTGTCATCTGGCTCTCGCAACTGCGCGCCAGCCAGTTGGAAGGGCTGGTCGCCAGTGCGCGCAGCCTGGCCCACTCGATGAGTGCCAGCGTCAGCTACTTCCGTTCGCTGCCGCTGGCTTACCGGCCGATGGTCCTGGACCAGTTGCGCAGCATGGGCGGCACGCGCTTCGTGGTGTCATTGAACGACCGCCCGCTGGACATGCAGGTGCTCCCCGTCACGCCGCGCAAGCAGGCGGTGATCGCGGCGGTGGCTGAAGTGTTGCACCAGCGCCTTGGCGAGCAGATGGACATCTCCGTGGAGTTCGTCAGCCCGCAGGATCTGCGCATCTTCAACAGCGGCCTGAAACTCGACGAACTACCGCGCTCCTGGGCGCATTACGCGCTGACGCTGGAGCCGGTCAACCCGCCGGTGCTGGTCACCCAGATCCGCCTGGGCGAGGGCGAATGGCTGTACATCGCCTCGCTGATGCCCGAACCCTACACCAGCCTTGAAGGTGAAGGCCTGCCGCGCCAGCAGATCTGGTTCATCGGGCTGACCACGGGCTTTTTGCTGTTGTTCATCGGCTTGCTGGTGCACTGGCAGAGCCGCCCGCTCAAGCGCCTGGCACGGGCAGCGCGGGAGATGTCGCTGGGCGCTGACGTCGAGCCGGTGGTGGAAGGCGGCGGCAGCGAGGTGGCCGAGGTGGCTCGCGCCTTCAATGCCATGCGCGAGCGCATCAGCCGATATCTCACCGAGCGCAGCCAGCTGTTCAGCGCGATTTCCCACGACCTGCGCACGCCGATCACCCGTTTGCGCCTGCGGGTCGAACTGCTGGAAGACGAACAGCAGCAGGCCAAGTTCAGCCGCGACCTGGATGAGTTGGAGATGCTGGTCAAAGGTGCCCTGCAATGCGTGAAGGACACCGACATCCACGAAAACATCGAACCGATCGACCTCAACCAGGCCCTCGATTGCCTGATCGAACCCTACCTGGCCAATGGGCGCATCACCGTGCAGGGCAGGGCGCAGACGCCGTACCGGGGCAAGCCGCTGGCGCTGCGCCGCTGCATGGGCAACCTGATCGACAATGCGCTGAAGTACGGCGACCGGGTGCACCTGCATATTCACGACAGCGCCGATGCATTCGTGCTGCAAGTGGATGATGAAGGGCCAGGCGTGCCGGAGCAGCGTCTGGAGCAGGTGTTCGAGCCGCATTTTCGCTTGTCCGGGCAGCAACAGGGCTACGGCCTGGGGCTGGGCATCGCGCGCAACATCGCGCACAGCCATGGCGGCGAAGTCAGCCTGCGCAACCTTCGTGAAGGGGGCTTGCGGGTGACCTTGAGCCTGTCACGCAGCGCTTCCTGAAGAGCATTTGGCAGTGCGACTTCTCAGTCATTATTTCACGTGTTAAATAATTTGCTTCGCGTGTTAAATAATCGAGCCAACCGCCATGACCAGAACCCACCAGCCGATCCAATGCGCCGACGGCTTCGCCTTGAACAGCACGTTGTATGTTCCTGAAGGCCCGGCCCGCGCCCTGGTGTTGTTGAACCCTGCCACCGGCGTGACCGAGCGCATGTACGTGCCGTTTGCCAGCTACCTCACCGAGCAGGGCTTCGTCGTGCTGACCTACAACTACCGGGGCGTGCAGGCGGGCGACTCGGCCAAGGAGGTGAAGGCCGGTTTCAGCACCTGGGCTGATCTGGACGTCGAGGCGGTCACCCAGTGGGCGGCGGCGCGTTATCCGCAGTTGCCGTTGCTGGCGGTCGGCCACAGCTTCGGCGGGCATGCCATCGGCCTGTGCGAAAGCAGCCGCCTGCTCAGCGGCGCCGTGATGATCACTTCCCAGGCGGGCTGCCTGCGCTTTATCCGCCCGCTGGCCGAGCGCCTGCGCGTCACCGCCTTGCTCAAGCTGATCGGGCCGTTCTGTTCGCGGGTGCTGGGCTATGTGCCTGGGCGCAAGCTGGGTATCGGTGAAGACTTGCCGGCCCAGGTGATGCTCGAGTGGTGCCGCTGGACCTCGCTGCGCAATTATTTCTTC
The DNA here is from genome assembly GCF_028656955.1 of Pseudomonas fontis. GTDB lineage: Bacteria > Pseudomonadota > Gammaproteobacteria > Pseudomonadales > Pseudomonadaceae > Aquipseudomonas > Aquipseudomonas fontis. The sequence continues at coordinate 41,396 of NZ_JAMDGY010000065.1, read as the reverse complement.
GATGATCCGCAAATGAACGCCGTGGCGCGCTTCCAGCGCCCGCGCATGCCGGTGTTGTCGATTGGTTTTGCCGACGACCCTTGGGCGCCCGCCGAGGCCATCGACCTGATGAGCGGCCATCTCACCGCCTGCCAGGTCGAGCGTCGCCAGTACGGGCCTGAGCACAGCAACGGCCAAGCCATCGGGCACCTGGGCTTCTTCCGTGACCGGCATGCCGAGACGCTGTGGCCACAGGTCAGCCAATGGTTGCTGCAGCAGGTGGAGGCGCGGGCCTGATGGAAAGCGATCGTCGTTACGTCTATTTGCTCAACACGGCGCAAAAGCGCCTGCACCGTCATCTCGAGCAGCATGCCGAGCGCCACGCCGGCATCAGCGTGGTCCAGGCCGGCGCGCTGTTTGCGCTTGTCCGCCAGGATGGCGCGCTAAGCGGCGAGCTGGCGGCTACGCTGGACATTGCCCCGTCGGCGATGACCGGGCTGGCGGACCGCATGCTGCGGGCCGGGCTGATCGAGCGGCGTGTCGATGCGCTCGACAAACGTATCAACCGCTTGTGGCTGACCGAGCGCGGTCGCGCGGCAGCCACTACGGCGCAACACGAACTCGCTCCGCTGAACAGGAAGCTCAGCGAAGGTTTCACAGAGGATGAAATGCACGTGGTGGCCCGCTGGTTGTCGGCCGTGGGGCAGCGTTTCTCCTGAGCGTCGAATGTCACAGGACGGTGACATTCGCACGTCCCTTCGTTACTTCCGCTGGCGAGCGGCTGGTTAGACTCCCATGCAGCGCAAGCATCAGACTTGCACCTGCATAACAACAAGAAAGGTTTCCCGCATGAATGCGATCAATCGCCTCGCCGCTGTCGTTGCCCTTGCCTCCCTGCTTCCCCTGAGCGCCCTTGCCGAAGGCCCTGGTACTGTCGAAGTGACGCACTGGTGGACCTCTGGTGGTGAAAAAGCGGCGGTCGATACCCTCAAGAAACAAATCGAAGCAGACGGCTTCATTTGGAAGGACAACGCCGTGGCCGGTGGCGGTGGTGCTGCGGCCATGACCGTGCTGAAAAGCCGCGCGGTGGCGGGCAACCCGCCGGCGGCGGCGCAGGTCAAGGGCCCGGACATCCAGGATTGGGGCTCGCTGGGCTTGTTGACCGAGCTGGACGACGTCTCCAAGGCCAACAACTGGGATGGCCTGCTGCCGAAGAAAGTCGCCGAAATCATGAAGTACGACGGTCACTACGTGGCCGTGCCGGTGAACATTCACCGGGTGAACTGGCTGTGGATCAACCCGCAGGTGTTCGAAAAGGCCGGCGCGAGCGTGCCGACCACGCTGGACGAGCTGTTCGTTGCCGCAGACAAGCTCAAGGCCGCAGGTTTCATTCCATTGGCCCATGGTGGTCAGCCGTGGCAGGACAGCACGGTGTTCGAGGACCTGGTGTTGAGCATCCTCGGGCCGAAGGGCTATCACGCGGCCTTCGTTGACCTGGATGAGGCGACCCTGACCGGCGCGCAGATGATCGAAGTGTTCAAGACCCTGCAGCGCCTGGGCACCTACATGGACCCGAACCGTGCCGGGCGTGACTGGAACATTGCCGCTGCCGAGGTCATCAACGGCAAGGCCGGCATGCAGATCATGGGTGACTGGGCCAAGAGCGAATGGACCGCGGCAAAGAAAGTTGCGGGCAAGGACTACACCTGTGTGCCGTTCCCGGGGACCCAGGGCAGTTTCGCCTACAACATCGACTCGCTGGTGATGTTCAAGCTCAAGGACGCCAACGACATCAAGGCGCAGAACGACCTGGCCAAGGTCGCGCTGGAGCCGAAATTCCAGACCGTGTTCAACCAGAACAAGGGCTCGCTGCCAGTGCGTCAGGACATGGACATGAGCCAGTTCGACGCCTGCACGCAGAAGTCGGCGGCAGACTTCAAGGAAGCCGAAAAGGGTGACGGCCTGCAACCGAGCATGGCGCACAACATGGCGACGACCCTGGCGGTACAGGGGGCGATCTTCGACGTGGTCACCAACTTCCTCAATGACCCAAAGGCGGACCCGGCCAAGGCGGTCAAGCAGCTGAACTCGGCGATCAAGTCGGCCAAGTGATGGTTGGGCACTGACATTGTGGGGGCTGCATCGCCGGCAAGGCCGGCTCCCACAGTAGACCGATGTGCACCCATTACACCTGTGGGAGCCGGCCTTGCCGGCGATGCGGTGCATGGCACCGCCCAGACCTCGAGATTCCCCAATGAGCACTGTTGCCGCACTCAACAAGGCCTCACCCCTCGACGCACTGCAACGCTGGCTGCCAAAACTGGTGCTGGCGCCGAGCATGCTGATCGTCCTGGTGGGCTTCTATGGCTATATCTTCTGGACCTTGCTGATCTCGTTCACCAACTCCAGCTTCATGCCCAGCTACAAATGGGTGGGCCTCACGCAATACGCCAAGCTGATGGAGAACGACCGCTGGTGGGTTGCCAGTAAAAACCTGGCGGTGTTCGGTGGCCTGTTCATTGGCATCAGCCTGCTGGTCGGCGTGCTGCTGGCGATACTGCTCGACCAGCGCATCCGCCGCGAAGGCTTCATCCGCACGGTCTACCTCTACCCCATGGCCCTGTCGATGATCGTCACCGGCACCGCCTGGAAGTGGTTGCTCAACCCCGGCCTGGGCCTGGACAAGATGCTCCGCGACTGGGGCTGGGAAGGCTTTCGCATGGACTGGCTGGTCGACCCCGACCGCGTCGTCTACTGCCTGGTGATCGCCGCCGTCTGGCAAGCCTCGGGCTTCGTCATGGCGCTGTTCCTCGCCGGCCTGCGCGGCGTCGACCAGTCGATCATCCGCGCCGCCCAGGTCGATGGCGCCAGCTTGCCGACCATCTACCTGCGCATCGTCCTGCCAAGCCTGCGCCCGGTGTTCTTCAGCGCGCTGATGATCCTTGCGCACATCGCCATCAAGAGCTTCGACCTGGTGGCGGCCATGACCGCTGGCGGGCCGGGCTACTCCTCCGACCTGCCGGCGATGTTCATGTATTCGTTCACCTTTAGTCGCGGGCAAATGGGCATGGGCTCGGCCAGCGCGATCCTGATGCTCGGCGCGATCCTGTCGATCCTGGTGCCGTACCTGTACTCGGAACTGAGGAACAAGCGCCATGACTAACGCACTCGCGTCCCGTCGCCTGAGCCTCAGCCGCCTGGCGATCTACGCCACGCTGATCGCCGCCTGCGCGGTGTACCTGATCCCGCTGGTGGTGATGCTGCTGACCAGCTTCAAGTCCCCCGACGACATCCGCACCGGCAACCTGCTGAGCTGGCCCGAGGTGATCACCGGGATCGGCTGGATCAAGGCCTGGGACACCGTCGGCGGCTACTTCTGGAACTCGGTAAAAATTACCCTCCCGGCCGTTGTGATCTCCACTTTGCTGGGCGCGCTGAACGGCTACGTGCTGTCGATGTGGCGCTTCCGTGGCTCGCAGTTGTTCTTCGGCCTGTTGCTGTTCGGCTGCTTCCTGCCGTTCCAGACCGTGCTGCTGCCAGCCTCCTTTACCCTCGGCAAACTCGGCCTGGCAAGCACCACCACTGGCCTGGTGCTGATGCACATCGTCTACGGCCTGGCGTTCACCACGCTGTTTTTCCGCAACTACTACACCAGTGTGCCCAACGCCCTGGTGCAGGCTGCGCGGCTCGACGGCGCGGGGTTCTTCACCATCTTCGGGAAGATCCTGCTGCCGATGTCGGTGCCGATCATCATGGTCTGCCTGATCTGGCAGTTCACCCAGATCTGGAACGACTTTCTCTTCGGTGTGGTGTTCGCCAGTGGCGATGCGCAACCGATCACCGTGGCCCTGAACAACCTGGTCAACACCAGCACCGGGGTCAAGGAATACAACGTCGACATGGCGGCGGCGATGATCGCCGGGTTACCGACCCTGTTGGTCTATGTGCTGGCTGGCAAGTATTTCCTGCGTGGGCTCACCGCCGGCGCGGTCAAGGGGTGAAACATGGCAACGCTTGAATTGCGTAACGTCAACAAGACCTACGGCAGCGGCTTGCCGGACACTTTGAAAAGCATCGGGCTGAAGATCGACTCGGGCGAGTTCCTGATCCTGGTCGGCCCGTCCGGCTGCGGCAAGTCGACCCTGATGAACTGCATCGCCGGCCTTGAGCAGATCAGCGGCGGGGCGATCCTGGTCGACGACGCCGACATCAGTGGCATGAGCCCGAAGGACCGCGACATCGCCATGGTCTTCCAGTCCTATGCGCTGTACCCGACCATGAACGTGCGCGACAACATCGCCTTCGGCCTGAAGATCCGCAAGATGCCGCCCGCCGCCATCGACGAAGAAGTCGCGCGGGTGGCCAAGCTGTTGCAGATCGAACACCTGCTCGGGCGCAAGCCCGGCCAGCTCTCGGGCGGCCAGCAGCAGCGCGTGGCGATGGGCCGGGCGCTGGCGCGGCGGCCGAAGATCTACCTGTTCGACGAGCCACTGTCCAACCTCGACGCCAAGCTGCGGGTCGAGATGCGCACTGAAATCAAGCTGATGCACCAGCGCCTGAAGACCACTACGGTCTATGTCACCCACGACCAGATCGAGGCGATGACCCTGGGCGACAAGGTAGCGGTGATGAAGGACGGGCTGATCCAGCAGTTCGGCACCCCGCAGCAGATCTACAACGACCCGGCCAACCTGTTCGTGGCGAGCTTCATTGGTTCGCCACCGATGAACTTCATCCCACTGCGCTTGCAACGCAAGGAGGGGCGCCTGCTGGCCCTGCTCGACAGCGGCCAGGCGCGTTGCGAATTGCCTTTGGGCATGAGCGATGCCGGCCTGGAAGACCGCGAGGTGATCCTGGGGATTCGCCCCGAGCAGATCAGCCTGGCCCCGGCTGAAGCCAATGGCCTGCCGAGCATTCGCGCCGAAGTGCAGATCACCGAGCCGACCGGGCCGGACCTGCTGGTGTTCGTCACCCTCAACCAGACCAAAGTCTGCTGCCGCCTGGCGCCGGATGTGCCGGCCCAGGTGGGTGAGACCCTGACGCTGCAGTTCGACCCGGCCCGGGTGCTGCTGTTCGATGCGCTGACGGGGGAGCGCCTGGGGCTGGTCGGCCAGCCGCTCGCCACGCCAGGTCGCGACAACGTCGCGCAATTCAAGGGTCGCTGAATTCGTTGTAAATCGTGAAAACCATCAAGAACAATAAAACGAGGAAACAGGGGATGGACCATTACAAGCACATCAAGCCGCTGGGCTCGCTGGCGTTGCTGGCGGCCTTTGGGGTCAGTTGCGGGGCGCAGGCTGCCGGCGCCTTTGATCCCGAGTCGAAGTGGATGAGCGGTGACTGGGGCGGCACCCGGACCGAGCTGCTGGAGAAGGGCTACGACTTCTCGCTGGAATACGTCGGCGAAATCGCCGGCAACCTCAAGGGTGGCTACAACGACGACAAGACCGCGCGCTACAGCGACCAGTTCGGCCTGGGTGCGAAGCTGGACCTGGAGAAGATCCTTGGCTGGCATGACGCCGAGTTCAAGCTGGCGATCACCGAGCGTAGCGGGCGCAACCTGTCCAACGACCGCATCAGCGACCCGCGTGCCGGGCAGTTCAGCTCGGTGCAGGAAGTCTGGGGGCGTGGCCAGACCTGGCGCCTGACGCAGATGTGGGTCAAGCAGAAGTATTTTGATGGCGCGCTGGACGTGAAGGTCGGCCGCTTCGGCGAAGGCGAGGACTTCAACAGCTTCCCCTGCGACTTCCAGAACCTGGCGTTCTGCGGCTCCCAGGTGGGCAACTGGGTCGGCAGCATCTGGTACAACTGGCCGGTCAGCCAGTGGGCGTTGCGGGTCAAATACAACCTCACGCCGGAGTTCTTCGCCCAGGTGGGCGTGTATGAGCAGAACCCCTCGAACCTGGAAACCGGCAACGGTTTCAAGCTCAGCGGCAGCGGCACCAAGGGCATGATCCTGCCGGTGGAGCTGGTGTGGTCGCCGAAGGTCAACGACCTGCCGGGTGAGTACCGTCTGGGCTACTACTACAGCACGGCCAAGGCCGACGATATCTATGAAGACGTCAATGGCCAGCCGCAAGGCGTCACCGGCCAGGACTTCAAGTCGCACTCCAGCAAGCATGGCTGGTGGGTGGTGGCGCAGCAACAGGTGACCGCCCACAACGGCGACGCCAATCGCGGCCTGAGCCTGTTTGCCAACTTCACCGTGCACGACAAGGCCACCAACGTGGTCGACAACTACCAGCAGGTCGGGATGGTCTACAAGGGCGCGTTCGATTCGCGGCCCAAGGACGATATCGGCTTCGGCGTGGCGCGCATCCACGTCAATGACGACGTGAAGAAGCGTGCCGAACAGCTCAACGCCGGTAGTGGCATCAGTGACTACAACGACATGGATTTCGTGCCGCTGCAACGCACCGAGTACAACGCCGAGCTCTACTACGGCTTCCACGTCACCAACTGGCTGACCGTGCGGCCGAACCTGCAATACATCAAGCGTCCGGGTGGGGTCGACGAGGTGGACAACGCGATCGTCGCCGGTTTGAAGATTCAGTCGGTGTTCTGAAGCATTTTGTTGTAAATTTACGCCATTCGCGACCGCCATGCGGTCGATCGCTGGCAAGGCCAGCTCCCACAGAAAGCTGCAACCCGAGCTTTTCTGTGGGAGCTGGCCTTGCCAGCGATAGGGCCATAACAATCACTCAGAGTCCAAACCATGCCAGAGCACCCGCTCCAGCGCTTTTTCACCTCGCAGCGGCCGCGGCCGACCTTCGCGTGGGAGCGCTATCAACAGCGCGATGTGCTGATCATCGATCACCCGCAGTGCCAGGCCGTCTTCAGCCGCCAAGGCGCGCAGTTGTTGCATTTCCAACCACGCGGGGAAAAACCCTGGCTGTGGTGCGCGGCCCAATGGCCGCAAGTGGGTGCCATTCGTGGTGGTGTGCCCGTGTGCTGGCCCTGGTATGGCCGTCACCCCAGTGAAGACATGTGGCCGGCCCATGGCTGGGCGCGCCTGCTCGACTGGAAACTCATCGACAGCAGCGAAACCGAGCAGGGCGTGAGCCTGCAATGGCGTTTGCAGCTGTGTGAATGGACTGTCGACCTGCACGCGACCCTGGGCGAAGGCATGGAGCTGGAGCTGCGAACCGAGCACCAGGACAGCCTGCCGTGCCAATTGAGTCATGCTCTGCTGGCCTACTGGCGTATTAGTGACGTTTCTGAGATAGCGCTATCTGGGCTAGAGAATGCACGAGGTTACGACCATTTGAACCGTCAGGCCTGCCAGCAGAAGGGCGCCTTGAGGGTGCATGGCGGCTGCCAGCGGGTGTTCCAGAATGCCGCCACGCTACAGCTGCACGACCCAGCCTGGGAACGCCAGCTGTGCATCGATACCGGCGACAGTGAGGACACCGTGGTCTGGCACCCGGGCAACCGCCCGCTGATGGGCGTCAGTGGCAGCGAGACTCTGGGGTTCGTCTGCGTCGAGGCGGCCAGCGGCAGCAGCGATTGCCTCAGCCTGGCGCCGGGTGAGCAGGCTCATCTGCGCTTGCAGGCGCACTTGCTCAATTGAGCTCGTCATCGATCGGGTAGCGGCTGGCGTTGAGGCTTTCCTTGATCTTGCGCAGGTGCGGCTGGAAGTCCACGCCCCGGCGCAGGGTCATGCCGGTGGCGAGCACATCGAGCACGGTCAACTGGATGATCCGTGACGTCATCGGCATGTAGATGTCGGTGTCTTCCGGCAGCGGGATATTCAAGCTCAGGCTGCTGGCCTTGGCCAGCGGCGAGTCGGCAGCGGTCAGTCCGAGCACCGAGGCGCCGTTTTCCCGGGCCAGGCGGGCAACCTCGACCAGTTCGCGGGTGCGTCCGGTGTAGGAAATGATCACGAACAATTCACCGGTGTGGGCCACCGAGGCCAGCATGCGCTGCATCAGCACATCGGCGTGGGCCGACACGGCAAGGTTGAAACGGAAGAATTTGTGCTGCGCATCCAGTGCCACCGGCGCCGAGGCACCGAGGCCGAAGAAGTGGATCTGTCGGGCCTGGATCAGCATGTCGACGGCGCGGCTGATCAGTTGCGGGTCAAGTTGCTGGCAGGCGCTGTCCAGCGAGGCAATGGCGCTGCCGAAGATCTTCTGGGTGTAGGCGCTCGGATCATCATTGGCTTCCACTGCACGGCTGACGTAGGCCGCGCCGCTGGCCAGGCTCTGCGCCAGTTGCAGCTTGAGTTCCGGATAGCCACTGACGCCGAACGAGCGGCAGAAGCGGTTGACGGTCGGCTCGCTGACCTTGGCGGCCTGGGCCAGTGCAGCAATGCTGAAGCGGGTGGCCTGCTGTGGGTTGAGCAGAATGACTTCGGCGACTTTGCGCTCAGCCTTGTTCAGCTCTTCGAGGCGGCCCTGGATCTGCTCCAGGAGGTTTCGCACGCGGTCCATGGGGGTTCCTTGGGTCGAGAATGCAGCCGGTTGTCGCGGGCAAGCGGCTTTTTGTCACGGTGGCCTATCGTACTGATGGCATGGTTGGCACACCACTTGTATCTGTGAAAGGGGATAAATGTTGTGGTTTTTACTACATTATTCCTTGAAAACTGCGATTGAAAACGGTATTTCTACGTCAACTTGATAAAAGAACCAACATCATGGCCTCGATCACCGTAGAACCTTGCACCTTTGCCCTGTTCGGCGCCCTGGGCGACCTGGCGTTGCGCAAGCTGTTTCCGGCGCTCTACCAACTGGATCGTGCCGGCCTGCTGCATGAGCACACCCGTGTGCTGGCGCTGGCCCGCGAAGCGGGTACGGCGCAGGAGCATCTGGCGGCGATCGAGGCGCACCTGCATGAGTTCGTCGCCAAGGGCGAGATCGAAGCCGAAGTGTTGCAACGCTTTGTTGCCCGGCTGAGTTACCTGCACGTCGACTTCGTCAAGGCCGACGATTACCAGGCGCTGGCCGCGCAGGTTGTGCCCAGCAGCCAACTGATCGCCTATTTCGCCACGCCAGCGGCGGTGTACGGGGCCATTTGCGAGAACCTCGACAAGGCCGGCCTGAGTGCGCAGACCCGCGTGGTGCTGGAAAAGCCCATCGGCCATGACCTGGAGTCTTCGCGTCGGGTCAACGATGCGGTGGCCCAGTACTTCCCGGAAAACCGCGTCTACCGGATCGACCATTACCTGGGCAAGGAGACGGTGCAGAACCTGATTGCCCTGCGCTTTGCCAACAGCCTGTTCGAGACCCAGTGGAACCAGAACTCCATCTCCCACGTGGAAATCACCGTGGCCGAGAAGGTCGGCATCGAGGGGCGCTGGGGCTATTTCGATCAGGCCGGGCAATTGCGCGACATGATCCAGAACCACCTGTTGCAGCTGCTTTGCCTGATTGCCATGGACCCGCCCAGCGACCTCTCTGCCGACAGCATCCGCGACGAGAAGGTCAAGGTGCTCAAGGCCCTGGCGCCGATCAGCGGTGAGGGCCTGAGCACCCAGGTGGTGCGCGGCCAGTACATCGCTGGCTACAGCGAGGGGCACTCGGTGCCGGGGTACCTGGAGGAAGAAAATTCCAACACCCAGAGCGACACCGAAACCTTCGTCGCCCTGCGTGCCGATATTCGCAACTGGCGCTGGGCCGGCGTGCCGTTCTACCTGCGCACCGGCAAGCGCATGCCGCAAAAGCTGTCGCAGATCGTCATCCATTTCAAGGAACCGCAGCACTATATCTTCGCCGCGGAACAGCGTTTGCAGATCGGCAACAAGCTGATCATCCGCTTGCAGCCCGATGAAGGTATCTCGCTGCGGGTGATGACCAAGGAGCAGGGTCTGGACAAGGGCATGCAACTGCGCAGCGGCCCGCTGCAACTGAATTTTTCCGACACCTGGCGTAGCGCGCGGATCCCCGATGCCTATGAGCGGTTGTTGCTGGAAGTGATGCGCGGCAATCAGAACCTGTTTGTTCGCAAGGATGAAATCGAATACGCGTGGAAGTGGTGCGATCAGTTGATTGCCGGCTGGAAACAGTCCGGCGAAGCCCCCAAGCCCTATGCGGCGGGCACCTGGGGGCCGATGAGCTCGATTGCACTGATTACCCGCGACGGGAGGGCATGGTATGGCGATATCTGATTTGCAGTTGCCGGCTTCGGTAACCGCACACGACTACACAACCCCGGCGAAGTTGGCCGATGGCCTGGCGCATGACGTTGCCGAGCGCCTGCGCGCGGCGATTGCCGGCAATGGCGTGGCAACCCTGGTGGTTTCCGGCGGGCGCAGCCCGGTGGCGTTCTTCCAGAGCCTGGTGCAACAGCCGCTGGACTGGTCGAAGGTGGTTATCAGCCTGGCCGATGAACGCTGGGTGCCGGTTGAGCATGCCGACAGCAACGCCGGCCTGCTCAAGCGTTATCTGCTGGTCGGCCCGGTGGCCAAGGCGCGCTTCCTCGGGCTGTACAGCCCGGCTGCCAATCTTGAGGCGGCAGCGCTGCACGCCGATCAGGCGCTGGCCGAGCTGGGCCCGATTGATGTGCTGGTGCTGGGCATGGGCGATGACGGGCATACCGCTTCGCTGTTCCCCGGCAACAGCAACCTTGCCGAAGGCTTGCAGCCAGACGGCGCGCGCCGTTGCCTGCCGATGCTGGCGCCGAGCGTGCCGCATCAGCGCCTGAGCCTGACCCGCCGGGTGCTGGGCAAGGCTGTGTTTACCGCGTTGTCCGTGCAAGGCCCGGGCAAACTCGCTACCCTGCGCGCCGCGCTGGCCGGGGATGACCCGACTGAACTGCCGATTCGCGCATTTCTTCACGCTTCTCTGGATATTTACTGGTGCCCATGAGCCAAGGACCCGCCGTTATGACCACGCTAGAACTTAAGCAGCCGGGTACTTCCATGGCCGACAAGATCGCCCGCATCGACCAGATCTGCAGCCAGGCGAAGATCCTCCCGGTGATCACCATCGCCCGCGAGGAAGACATCCTGCCGCTGGCCGATGCGCTGGCAGCCGGAGGCTTGAAGACGCTGGAAATCACCCTGCGTTCGGAGCATGGCCTCAAGGCCATCCGTGTGCTGCGTGAGCAGCGTCCTGAGCTGTGCATCGGTGCGGGCACGGTGCTGGATCGCAGCATGCTGGCGGCGGTCGAGCAGGCCGGTGCGCAATTTATCGTCACCCCCGGTTGCACCCAGGACATTCTCGAAGCGGGCGTGGAAAGCGCCTTGCCCTTGCTGCCGGGTATCAGCAGTGCCTCGGAAATCATGATGGGCTACGCCCTGGGCTATCGTCGCTTCAAGCTGTTCCCTGCGGAGATCAGCGGTGGTGTGGCAGCGATCAAGGCTTTTGGCGGGCCGTTCGGTGAAGTGCGCTTCTGCCCGACGGGTGGGGTGAACCCGGGCAATCTGAAGAACTACATGGCCCTGTCCAACGTGATGTGCGTGGGCGGAACCTGGATGTTTGAAAGCAGCTGGGTGAAGAACCGCGACTGGGCCCGCATTCAGGCGTGCAGCGCCGAGGCCCTGGCCTTGCTGGACTGATACGAATTCGTTGTGTGCTGTACGGCTTTAGGGGGCGCTTGGTCGGCGCCCCTTTTTTTTGCCTGTAGAACCTATCTCGTGGGAGGCGACCTTGCCGGCGATGAAGCCTGCAAAACAAACAAAAATGCCCGCCTCGTGCAAGGAGGCGGGCATTTCAGCTACTGCATTCAGTCAGTCGCGGCTCATGCCGCCTTGCTGGCTGCCTGCTGGGTCAGCGAGCGGTTCAGGGCGCTGAACAAGGCCTTGAAGCTGGCGGTGGTGATGTTCTCATCGATCCCCACACCGTGCACCGGACGCCCACCCGCCACACGCAGCTCGATGTAGGCAGCGGCCTTGGCATTGGTGCCGGCACCGATGGCGTGCTCGTTGTAGTCCATGATTTCCACGGCTACCGGCAGGCCGGCCACCAGGGCTTCCAGGGCACCGTTGCCCTTGCCGCGCCAGTGCAGGGTGGTTTCACCCTCGCCAGACACTTCCACTTCCACCTTGCTGTTGCCGTTCTCTTCCTGCAGGCGATGGCTGACCATGGCGTAAGGGGCGTTGGCTTGCAGGTATTCGCGCTGCAACAGCTTGTAGATCTGTTCGGCAGTCATCTCCAGGCCCAGGCGATCGGTTTCGCCCTGTACCACCTGGCTGAACTCGATCTGCATGCGACGCGGCAGGCTGATGCCGTATTCCTGTTCGAGCAGGTAGGTGATGCCACCCTTGCCGGACTGGCTGTTGACGCGGATCACCGCCTCGTAGCTGCGGCCGATGTCGGCCGGGTCGATCGGCAGGTACGGGACTTCCCATACGCCGTCTTCCTTCTGCTGGGTGAAGCCTTTGCGGATAGCGTCCTGGTGCGAACCGGAGAACGCCGTGTGCACCAGGTCGCCGACATACGGGTGACGTGGGTGCACCGGCAACTGGTTGCACTCTTCGACGACCTTGCGCACGCCGTCGATATCGGAGAAGTCCAGGCCCGGGTTGATGCCCTGGGTGTAGAGGTTCAACGCCAGGGTCACCAGGTCGACGTTGCCGGTACGCTCGCCGTTGCCGAACAGGCAGCCTTCGGCACGGTCGGCGCCGGCCATCAGGCCCAGTTCGGTGGCGGCCACGCCAGTGCCACGGTCGTTGTGGGTGTGCAGGCTGATGATCACGCTGTCACGACGGCTGACGTTGCGGCAGAACCACTCGATCTGGTCGGCATACACGTTCGGCGTCGACACTTCGACAGTGGCCGGCAGGTTGAGGATGATCTTGTGTTCCGGGGTCGGGTTCCACACGGCAATCACCGCGTCGCAGACTTCCTTGGCGAACTCCATTTCAGTCGCGCTGAAGGTCTCTGGCGAATACTGGAAGGTCCACTGGGTGTCTGGCTGCTGGGCGGCATATTTGACGAACAGCTTGGCCGCGTTCACCGCGATGTCCTTCACGCCTTGCTTGTCCTGGTTGAAGACAATGCGGCGGAACGACGGGCAGGTGGCGTTGTACAGGTGCACGATGGCCTTCTTGGCCCCGCGCAGCGACTCGAAGGTACGCGCGATCAGGTCTTCACGGGCCTGGGTCAGCACCTGGATGGTGGTGTCCGCGGGGATGTGACCGTCTTCGATCAGGGTACGCACGAAGTCGAAATCGGTTTGCGAGGCGGACGGGAACGAGGCTTCGATCTCTTTCACGCCAACGCTGACCAGGGTTTTCCAGAAGCGCAGTTTTTTTACCGCATCCATCGGCTCGATCAGCGACTGGTTACCGTCACGCAGGTCGGAACTGCACCAGATCGGCGCCTGGGTGATGGTCTTCGAAGGCCAGGTACGGTCGGGCAGATCGATGGTTGGAAATGCGCGGTACTTGTTCGAAGGGTCTTTGAGCATGGTCATGGAAGCAATCCTTTTGTGTGCGGCCTTGAAAGGGGCCTGCCGAGCGAATACGAGATGAAAAGGCGAGGCGACGCGATTCAGCTTGGTAGTCGGGCACTGACCAGGCAAAGGCTGCGATGTTGGCGAAGCAGGATGAGGGTCTGGAAGGTCTTCATGTGCTCAACCCTAACCAGTGAGGTGAAAGATGGCAAGCGCTGCGAAAAAATTGAGAGAAATGCTTAAAAAGTCAAAGTTCTCGAGATTTTATAGCGATGCAGTTGCAAAAAGACCGCGCCTGTTGCGCGGTCTTTTGCTTTGGCGCAACCCACGCCTCAGGGCTGGAAGGCCCCGATAAAGATCGCCGGATCGACCCGCGCATCGTTCAGGCTGACGTTCCAGTGCATGTGCGGCCCGGTCGCACGCCCGGTCGCGCCAACCCGGCCGACCACGGCGCCACGGCTGAGCTGCTGGCCGGCTTTGACGTCGATTTTCGACATGTGGCAGAACATGCTGATGAAGCCCTGGCCATGGTCGACGAACACGGTGTTGCCGTTGAAGAAATAGTTGCCGATGAGGATCACCTTGCCGTTGGTCGGGGTCTTGATCGGGGTGCCGGCGGGCACGGCGAAGTCCAGGCCGGCGTGCGGGTTGCGCTCTTCGCCATTGAAGAAGCGACGCACGCCAAAGCGGCTCGACAGCGGGCCGTTGACGGGCTTGTCGAACAGCAGGTTGCTCGGCACGTTCGGGCTGAAGCTGCGGTAGGCGCGTACCTGCTCTGCCAGCTCGGCGTCGATGCGCTTGAGGTCGGCAGGCTCGGGGTTTACCTGGCGCTTGTTCTTCAGGGTGATGCGTTGCTCGGGGTACTTCTTGCTGCCGACGCTGAAGCTCAGCTGGCGCCCGCCCTGGGTCAGGGTCGCGGTGCCGGGTTTTTGCGTCAGCGGCAGGCCGACGATGGCCAGCCAGTTGTCCTGCTCCTTCACCACCAGCACCGGCTTGCCATCGAAGCGGGCTTGCGGCGCCTGGGCGCTCGGGCCGAGGTCGACGACGGCAACGCCGCCGGGTACCGGCTTGTTCAACTGGCGGGTGATATAGCTGGCTTGCGCGGCGCTGGCGAAGGTCAGGCAAAGCATAAGCAGGGGGGCAAGCAAACGGGGCATGAGTCAGTCCAGAAGTGAAAGCGTGACCGGGGTCAGGTGGTTGTCCTCGACGCGCACCTGCAACTCGCCTTCGCCGAGGCGGGCGGTGAGGCGTTGGCCGTTCTGCGTCTGCGCGGCGCTGCGGATCGCCTGGCCGCGCTCGTCGAGCAGGATGCTGTAGCCGCGCCCCAGGGTGGCCAGCGGGCTGACCACTTGGAGGGTTTGCACCTGCGCCTGCAATTGCAGGCGACGGTCCTTGAGGGCTTCGCGCATCGCCCGTGGCAGGCGTTCGGCGAGGTTTTCCAGGCGCTGCTTGTGCAGCGCCAGCGTACGTCCCGGGTGCTGCGCGGCCAGGCGTGTGTCGAGACGCGCCAAGCGCTCGCGGCGCTGGTTCAGGCGTTGTTCGAAGGCGCGGCGCAGGCGCATGTCCAGGTCGTCCAGGCGCTGCGCTTGCTGGCGCAGGCGTTCGCCAGGATGGCGCAGGCGCCGGGTCAGGCCGTCCAGGCGCAGGCGGTCGTGGGCCAGGCGGTTCTGGATGCGCAGCAACAGGCGCCGGTGCAGGCTTTCGAGTCGACGTTGCAGGTCACTGCTGTCGGGCGCCAGCAGTTCGGCTGCGGCTGAGGGCGTGGGTGCGCGGACGTCGGCGACGAAGTCGCTGATCGATACATCGGTTTCATGGCCGACGGCGCTGACAATCGGTGTGACACAGGCGGCAATGGCGCGGGCCACGGCCTCCTCGTTGAAGCACCAGAGGTCTTCCAGCGAACCGCCGCCACGGGCCAGGATCAGCGCATCGAACCCTTGCGCGTCGGCGCGTTGCAGCGCGCGGACGATCTGGTTGATGGCTTCGCGGCCTTGCACGGCGGTGGGGATCAGGTTCAGCTCGACCTGCGGGGCACGGCGGCGGAACACGCTGATGATGTCGCGAATCACCGCACCGGTGGGTGAACTGATGATGCCGATGCGTTGCGGGTGAGCGGGCAGGGCGCGTTTGCGCTCGGCGCTGAACAGGCCCTCGGCACTGAGCTTTTCCTTCAGCGCATCGAAGGCCAGGCGCAGCGCGCCGTCACCAGCGGGCTCGACGGTATCGAGGATCAGTTGATAGTCGCCGCGTCCTTCGAACAGCGAAACCTTGCCGCGCACCTTGACCGCGAGGCCGTCGCGCAGGGCTTGGCGCACGCGGGCGGCGTTGTTGCGAAACAGCGCGCAGCGCACCTGGGCACCGCTGTCCTTGAGGGTGAAGTAGACGTGGCCGGAGGCCGGGCGGGCGAGGTTGGAGATCTCGCCTTCGACCCAGATATTGCTGAACACGTCTTCAAGCAGCACCCGGGCGCGGCCGTTGAGCTGGCTGACGGTCAGGACTTCGCGGTCCAGGCCGAGTCTTTCGAAAGGGTCTCTGATCATGGGCCGCATCATAAAGGAATGTGCCGGGGCTTGGCAGTGCCGGTGCAACACCGCACTTCAGCTCTCAAGCCCGCAGATGCTCAATGAACTGACGCACCAGCGCCCCCGCATCCCGGCGCGACGCCAGCGCCACCGTACTCACGCAGCCGGCATCCGCCAGCGGCACCCAGCGCACCGACGCCGGGGCAATATCGCCCATGCTCGCCGGCAGCAGCGCCACCCCGAACCCGGCTTGAATCAACTGCAACTGCGTAGTCTTGCGCGACACCACTCGCGCAGCCTTGGGAAAGAACCCAGCCTGCATGCACAACTGGGCCGACAGGTAGCTCAGGCCGCCACGCTGGCGATGCGGAATCGAGATGAACAGCTCGTCGCGTAATTGGCGCAATTCCACACAGGCTTCACCCGCCAATCGATGCCCCTCAGGCAGCGCGAGCAATAACGGCTCTTCGAACAATGGCGTGACCTCGACCCCTTCGTGCTGACGCAGCACCGGCAGGCGCAACAGCCCCACCTCCAGGCGGCCTTCAGCCAACTCCTCCAGCTGTGCCTCCGAAGATTGCTGGGCAATCTCCATCTGCACGCCTTCATGCGCGTGCAGGTATCCGCTCAAGCGCGCCAGCAGCACTCCGGTCAGGGGCACCGTGCTGGAGTGGCTGAGGCGCAGGCTGCCGCGCAACCCCTGGCCCACCTCGCGGGCCAGCCTCTCGGCTTTTTCAAGGTCCTGGAGCAGGTGCCGCGCCCTTGGCAGGAACGCCGCGCCGGCTGCCGTCAGGCGCGGCTGACGTGCAGTGCGCTCAAACAGCAGGGTGTCCAGCTGGCTCTCCAGCTCCTTTATCTGCCGGCTCAGCGCCGACTGGGCAATGAACAGTCGCTCGGCGGCGGCACTGAAGCTGCCGCTGTCGGCGATTTCGACGAAGTAACGCAACTGGCGGGTAGAGGTCATTTGAGCTATGCCGTTTCAAGATGGCTGGTGGCTGAATTGCATATTAGTCGGCATGGCTGGCCAATGGCTAAAGTTCGACCGTCTGCCCTCCGCCAACCCAGGTGCTCGCTTGATGCTCTCTACGTTGTCCGCCCAGCTCCCATTCACTGCATTGGAGTGGCTGCCCATCCTGCTCGGCATCGTCGCGGCCTATATCGTCTTCGGTATCGCGGGCTTCGGCACGGCCCTGGTGGCCGGCCCGGTGCTGATCAACTTCATGCCGCTGTCGCACATCATCCCGCTGCTGGTGCTGCTCGATTTTGTCGCCGCCTTCGGCAACTGGCTGCCCGCGCGCAAGGCCGTGGCCCGCAGCGAGTTGCTGCGCCTGCTGCCATGCATGGCGCTGGGCTGCACGCTGGGGGTGGTGTTCCTGCTCAAGCTCAAGTCCGACCTGCTGCTGTTGCTGATGGGCCTGTTCGTCAGCGCCTACGCGCTGTACAGCCTGGCGGTGAAGGTCAAGCCGGCGCAGCTCGCCGGCGGCTGGGCGCTGCCCATGGGCACGCTAGGCGGCCTGTTCGGGGCGCTGTTCGGCAGCGGCGGCTTTCTATATGCCCTTTACCTAAATGCACGGCTGCCGTCCAAGGAGCAGGCGCGCGCCACCCAGAGCGCGCTGATCAGTTGCAGCACGGTGGTGCGCCTGAGCCTGTTCCTGGTTGCCGGGGTCTATGCCGACCTGGCGCTGCTGTTGTTGGCGCTGTGCCTGCTGCCGATGATGGCCCTGGGCTTGTGGCTCGGGCGCAGGCTCACCCTGAAGCTGTCCCGCGAGGCCTTCGTGCGCCTGGTGACCTGGCTGGTGCTGGCCAGCGGCATTGCCCTGATCGGTCGTTACCTGAGTGAGGTAAACTGGCACTTTTGAACATGTTTGGCCGCCGTCATGACTACCCAGAGCATTATCGTCCCGAAGATTTCCACCGTACCTGTGCACGAAGCCCGCGCCCGGGCGATCCTGCGCTGGCTGGTACGCGAGAAAATCGTCGAGGAGCAGCTCAGCACCTGCGGTCGCAGTGGCAATCGCATGGCCTTTGCCATCGCCGAAGGCGCACGCAAGGTGGTCGAGCGCCCGCAGCTGCTGCCCTTCGGTCAGCCGATCAATGGCCTGGAGGTCATCACCAAGCGCTGCATCTATACCCCCACCCAGGACTTTCTTGAAGAAGCCGGCTGCGCCGAATGCCGCCGAGAAGTCGGCGTCGAGCTGTTCGCCAGCCTGGAGGAGTGGACGCCCAGCCTCAGCGACAACTTCACCTGCCCGCGTTGCGGCCATGAAGACGACATCAATGGCTTCCTGTTCCTGCAGCCGTGTGCGTTTTCCAACCTGGGGTTCATCTTCAACAACTGGGCGGCAGCAGGCTTTACTGGCAAATTTGTCGCCGAATTTGCCGACTGGCTGGACCACCCGGTGGCCGTGGTAAACGTCGAGTTGGACGACAACTGACCGAAGGCCTATCTTTGCATTGAGGGAAAGGGTGCGGATGAGTATAATGGCGCGCTTCCATTTTCCCGCCCGGGAGCCCCCGCGATGCTGCGTATTAGCCAAGAAGCCCTGACTTTCGACGACATTCTCCTAGTGCCTGGTTACTCCGAGGTGCTACCTAACGAAGTCAGTCTCAAGACCCGTTTGACCCGTGGCATCGAACTGAATATTCCGCTGGTTTCCGCTGCCATGGACACCGTTACCGAAGCTCGTCTGGCCATCGCAATGGCGCAGGAAGGCGGTATCGGTATCATCCACAAGAACATGACCATCGAGCAGCAAGCTGGCGAAGTGCGCAAGGTCAAGAAGTTCGAAGCTGGCGTGGTCAAGGACCCGATCACCATCGAGGCCGACGCCACCGTTCGTGACCTGTTCGAACTGACCCGCCTGAACAACATCTCCGGCGTACCGGTGCTGCACGATGGCGACCTGGTCGGCATCGTCACCTCCCGTGACGTGCGCTTCGAAACCCGCCTGGATGCCACCGTCCGCGAAGTGATGACGCCTAAAGAGCGCCTGGTCACTGTCCGCGAAG
The DNA here is from genome assembly GCF_028656955.1 of Pseudomonas fontis. Classification (GTDB taxonomy): domain Bacteria; phylum Pseudomonadota; class Gammaproteobacteria; order Pseudomonadales; family Pseudomonadaceae; genus Aquipseudomonas; species Aquipseudomonas fontis. The sequence goes on along the minus strand of NZ_JAMDGY010000065.1, from coordinate 22,551 downwards.
GCGCCGACAAGAACGAAGTCCGCGAGCTGCTGCACAAGCACCGCCTGGAAAAAGTCCTGATCGTCGATGCCGCCTTTGCCCTCAAGGGCATGATGACCGTCAAGGACATCGAAAAGGCCAAGGCCTACCCGCTGGCCAGCAAGGACGACCAGGGTCGTCTGCGCGTGGGTGCTGCGGTCGGTACCGGCAAAGACACTGGTGATCGTGTTGCCGCGCTGGTTGCTGCCGGTGTTGACGTGGTGGTGGTCGACACTGCCCACGGCCACTCCAAAGGCGTGATCGACCGCGTTCGCTGGGTCAAGGAGAACTTCCCGCAGGTTCAGGTCATCGGTGGCAACATCGCGACCGGCGCTGCGGCCAAGGCCCTGGCCGAAGCTGGCGCAGACGCCGTCAAGGTCGGTATCGGCCCAGGCTCGATCTGCACCACCCGTATCGTTGCAGGCGTCGGTGTGCCGCAAATCAGCGCCATCGCCAACGTCGCCGCTGCCCTTGAAGGCACTGGCATCCCGTTGATCGCCGACGGCGGCATCCGTTTCTCCGGTGACCTGTCCAAGGCCATCGTTGCCGGTGCCTCGTGCGTGATGATGGGCTCGATGTTCGCCGGTACTGAAGAAGCGCCAGGCGAGATCGAACTGTTCCAGGGCCGTTCGTACAAGGCTTACCGTGGCATGGGTTCGCTGGGCGCCATGTCCCAGGCCCAGGGTTCTTCGGACCGTTACTTCCAGGACTCCTCGGCCGGTGCCGAGAAGCTGGTTCCGGAAGGTATCGAAGGCCGTGTGCCGTACAAAGGCAGCCTGAGCGCGATCATCCACCAGCTGATGGGTGGCCTGCGTTCCTCGATGGGTTACACCGGCTCCGCCAACATCGAAGAAATGCGCACCAAGCCTGAATTCGTGCGCATCACCGGTGCCGGCATGGCCGAGTCCCACGTGCATGACGTGCAAATCACCAAGGAAGCGCCAAACTACCGCGTAGGTTGATGCTCCCGGCAATACTTGTAAGCGGGGCTGTTTTCAACAGCCCCGTGTCGTTTCCGATTACCACTGACGAGATTGAGTCATGGCCCTCGATATTCACGCTCACCGTATCCTGATCCTCGATTTCGGTTCCCAGTACACCCAGCTGATCGCCCGTCGTGTGCGCGAAATCGGCGTGTACTGCGAACTGCACCCGTTCGACATGGACGACGAAGCGATTCGCGAATTCGCCCCACGCGGGATCATCCTCGCCGGCGGCCCCGAGTCTGTCCACGAAGCCAACAGCCCGCGTGCACCGCAAGCGGTCTGGGACCTGGGCGTGCCGGTATTCGGCATCTGCTACGGCATGCAGACCATGGCCGAGCAACTGGGCGGCAAGGTTGAAGGTTCCGAACTGCGCGAGTTTGGTTATGCCCGCGTTGACGTAGTCGGCAAGAGCCGCCTGCTCGACGGCATCGAAGACCACGTGGATGCCGATGGCGTCCTGGGCCTGGATGTGTGGATGAGCCACGGTGACAAGGTCACCCGCATGCCTGAAGAGTTCCACGTCCTGGCCAGCACCCCGAGCTGCCCGATCGCCGGCATGTTCGACGACACGCGCGGCTACTACGGCGTGCAGTTCCACCCGGAAGTGACCCACACCACCCAGGGTGGTCGCATCCTCTCGCGCTTCATCCTCGACATCTGTGGCTGCGAAGCGCTGTGGACCCCGTCGCACATTGCTGACGACGCGATTGCCCAGGTGCGTGCCCAGGTCGGTTCGGCCAACGTCCTGCTCGGCCTGTCCGGCGGTGTGGACTCCTCGGTGGTTGCAGCGTTGCTGCACAAGGCCATCGGCGACCAACTGACCTGCGTCTTCGTCGACAACGGCCTGCTGCGCCTGCACGAAGGTGAGCAAGTGATGGCCATGTTCGCCGAGAACATGGGCGTCAAGGTTATCCGCGCCAACGCCGAAGAGCAGTTCCTCGGCAACCTGACCGGCGAAGCCGATCCGGAGAAGAAGCGCAAGATCATCGGCCGCACCTTCATCGACGTGTTCGATGCCCAGGCGAGCCAGCTGGACAACATCCAGTTCCTGGCCCAGGGCACCATCTACCCGGACGTGATCGAGTCGGCTGGCGCCAAGAGCGGCAAGGCACACGTGATCAAGTCGCACCACAACGTGGGTGGCCTGCCGGAAGAGATGAACCTGAAGCTGGTCGAGCCGCTGCGCGAGCTGTTCAAGGACGAAGTGCGTCGCCTTGGCCTGGAGCTGGGCCTGCCGTACGACATGGTCTACCGTCACCCGTTCCCGGGCCCGGGCCTGGGTGTGCGGATCCTCGGTGAAGTGAAGAAGGAATACGCCGACCTGCTGCGTCGTGCTGACCACATCTTCATCGAAGAGCTGCGCAAAGCCGATTGGTACCACAAGGTCAGCCAGGCCTTCGTGGTGTTCCAGCCGGTGAAATCGGTGGGTGTGGTGGGTGATGGCCGTCGTTACGCCTGGGTAGTGGCCCTGCGTGCGGTGGAGACCATCGACTTCATGACGGCCCGTTGGGCGCACCTGCCGTACGAGCTGCTGGAAACTGTCAGCGGCCGCATCATCAACGAGATCGACGGTATCTCGCGGGTCACCTACGACGTGTCGAGCAAGCCACCGGCAACGATCGAGTGGGAATGATGTAACGAGAAAGGGCGCCTCAGGGCGCCCTTTTTTGTGGGGCAAAGGGCCTCATCGCCGGCAAGGCCGGCTCCCACAGTTCGTGTGAACCTGGTGATAGCGATATGTAACGCCCAGGCAAGGTGTGGCAGCAGCACAGTGGCGGTTTTCCACCCTCCCTGGTAACTACCGATGAGTGCCGATACTGCACCAACCGAATTGCATGCCACCCTCGACTCCCTCGCCCGCACGGTCATTGGCCGTATTCCCGATCTGCAGCGCATGGCCAACCAGGTTGCCCGCCACCTGCTTGAACCACTGGGCATCCACGACGATCCCGACACCTTCTACTGGCATCGCTTCAGCAACGCCGATTCAAGCTCACGGTCCTACAACGGTTTCGAGCACGCTGGCCCTCCGACCGAGTCCATGACCTTCACCGAGCTGCTGATGCACCGCTTCAGCGCCCACGACCAGGACAATGCCGACCTGCTCAACCTGTGGGGCGGCTTCTACCGGGACGGCCCAGACGCAGCGAAATACGATGAACGCAACGAAATCCGCCTGTTGCCGCAGCGTGTGCTGCCCGCCTTGTGGCGTGTGGATTTCAGTGCGGCCTACCATCAGGCGCTGAGCCATTTCTGGCAGGTCGATGCCGACAACATGCGCACCCTGGTGCGCATCACCGCGCTGTCATCCGCCATCGCGACGAACCAGGCGGGGCGACTGACGCGCGAACAAGTGCAGATCGCCTGCGACGGGCTTGGGGTAGACCAGCCAATGGCCCTGACCCTCGCCGAGCTTGCCGGTGAACGAACTGCCCGCGCAGGCACCACCGTCTCATCGCTGCACCTGGCAGGTCACGGGTTGGTCAGCACACTGTGTATTGCCGCGCCGTCGGGCGCGCGAATGCTCTACCTGGCCGGGGCGACACCTGCATTCATGGCCTTCGACGACGAACGCTCGTTGCAGCAATGGCTGCAGCAACAGCTACGCAGCGATCAGGAGCGTGAACGGTTGCTGAGCCATTGCGCGATTGTCGAACCTGCGGTTGCGCAGGCGCGTGAGAAAACCCTGTTGGGGCTGGCCAATCTTCAGCTCAAGGCCTTCGCAAGGAAACTTGAACTCAAACCGCTCTCCGCAGATGCCTGCGCCTGGCTGCGTGATGGCGTTCACCAGCAGATGCTGACCCAGGCCGATCTGCTGCTGCGCTCCAATGCCGACCTGCGCAAACAACTGTGGATTGGCTACCTTTCAGTCGGCCTGCGCCTGGTAGGGCCCATGGCAGCCCTGGCCTGGCCGGTGGCGCTGGTGGTCGTGGTGGCTGGCACGGCCAACCTGGGCCTGAACATCGAGCAGGCGTTTCGCGCGCACAGCACCGCCGAGCGCAAGGCGGCGTTGATTGGGGCGATCATGGGCGGTGTCGAGTTGCTGCTGAACCTGACCCTGCTGATACCGGCAGCCTGGCCGTCGGCGCAGGCGCTGGAGCCGCTTCAGGTCAGCCTGCCGGCCGAGCTTCCAGTACCACCGGTGGTGGATGCGCAAGGGGTGTTTGTCCTTGAAAGCGGGCAATACATTCACCTGGACGGGATGGTCTACCGGGTTCGCTTCGATGCGTCGCTGCAGTCTTGGCTAGTGGTCGACCCTGAGCGGCCGTTCTCTTTCAACGGCAACTACCCGGTCCGGCTCAACAGCCAGCTGGAGTGGGAGCAGGTCGAGGGTGCCAACCTGCGGGGCGGCGGGGCAAACCAGAGTACTGCCCAGGTGGCCCCCGTCGAAATCCCCATGGAATATGCCTTCAGCACCCCGTTGGCAAACTACGAAGTACCGCTGGCGGCGCGTGACTCGACACGCCAGCTGCTGAGCAACGAGTTCCGGCGCATGCTCAGCGGTGACTACTATTTCCCGGAGTCGCCGCTCAACGAGGTCAAGGACAACCTTGAGCGCCTGCGCGCAGAGCTGCTGGCAGATGCGACAAGGTTCATCGACAGGCTACCGACCACCTTGCCCCGCACCGGTTTGTACTATCCCGACCTGGAGTTGCCGGCCACGGTTGCCTTCCGGCGCTTGTTCGATGAGGCCGAAGGCGTGGTGGTGGGGGAGGCGCATTCCTCCATCGCCAGCAAGCGTTTCCTCATGGAAAACATGCAGGCGATGGCCCGCAACGGCGTCGAGACGTTGTACCTCGAGCACCTCATGAGCGACCTGCACCAGCTTGACCTGGACCTGTTCGCGCGCACCGGCAACATGACCCATGCCCTGGAAGACTATTTGCGCGACCTGGATGTCGGTCATCACACCGACCCCACGGGCGAGTACACCTACATGCAGTTGGTGAAGACCGCACAAAAGCGGGCCATCCGCGTACGTGCGCTCGATTGCGCCGCCAGTTATCGCCTTGATGGCCTGGACATGACCAGTGGCACGCTGCGCCAGAAGATATTCAGCTATTACGCCAGCCGGGTAATCCGCCCACGGCAGGCTGCACCCGGGCGTGGCAAGTGGGTGGCGCTGGTCGGCAACACCCACGTTTGCCGCTACAAGGGCGTGCCGGGCCTGGCCCAGTTGAAGAATGTCACGGGTTTGCGAATCGTCGATGCCGGGGTCGGCCAGGCAACCAACATGACCCCCGACCCGGGCGAGTACTTCGCGTCCTCCATGGGCAACCCCGACGGCGTGGTGCGCGCCGATTGGCGGCTGGCCATCCAGACCCGCACGTTGCCCTATCGCTACCTGGACCCATCGCTGGCGCCGCCGGGGGTTCTACAGCCCTAGGTGCGGCAACTCTTCACTTAATCTTTCGCATTTGCAGGTGTATCGTATTCGCCTCATCGCCACGGCCCGGGGGGCCGCTGGCAGGCTGTTTTCGCATCAAGAGGTACCTGCTCCGATGTCTTTTACCCGTCGACAAATGCTCAAGGGGCTGACCGGCCTGGTGGTGGTTGGCCTGGGCGCCGGTGGCGCCGCCCGTTACTGGCTGGGCAAGGTGGAAGACGATCAGGCAGGGCATGACTACGAACTGATCGCTGCGCCGCTCGACGTCGAGCTGGTGCCAGGGCACAAGACCGAGGCCTGGGCCTTCGGCCCATCGGCGCCGGGCACCGAGTTGCGCGCACGCCAGGGTGACTGGCTGCGGGTGTGCTTCATCAACAAGCTGCCGGTGGCGACCACCATCCACTGGCACGGCATCCGCCTGCCGCTGGAAATGGACGGTGTGCCCTATGTCTCGCAGCTACCGGTGCTGCCGGGCGAGTACTTCGACTACCAGTTCCGCGTGCCGGATGCCGGCAGCTACTGGTACCACCCGCACGTCAACAGCAGCGAGGAGCTGGGCCGTGGCCTGGTCGGCCCGCTGATTGTCGAAGAGCGCGAGCCGACCGGCTTCAAGCACGAGCGCACCCTCAGCCTGAAAAACTGGCACGTCGATGAGCAGGGCAACTTCGTCGAGTTCAGCATCCCGCGTGAAGCCGCCCGCGGCGGTACGGCGGGGCGCCTGATCACCATCAACGGCCAGCCGGATGCGGTGGTCGACATGCCGGCCGGGCAGATCGTGCGGGTGCGCCTGTTGAACCTGGACAACACCCTGACCTACCGGATCAACCTCAAGGGCAACTTCGAGGCGAAGATCTACGCGCTGGACGGCAACCCGGTTACCCCACGCCCGCTGGGCAAGGATTACTGGCTGGGCCCTGGCATGCGCATCTGCCTGGCGATCCGGATGCCGCTGGCGGGGGAAGAGGTGTCCCTGCGTGATGGTTCGGTTCGCCTGGGCACCCTGCGTGCAGTGGCCAGCAGCGAGGCCCCGGGCGAGTGGCCGCCAGCGCTGCCGGCCAACCCGATTGCCGAGCCCGACCTGGCCAATGCCGAAAAGCTCAACTTCAATTTCGAATGGGTCGGCTCGGTGTCGGTGAACACCGAGAACGGCAAGCCGCCGAGCCTCTGGCAGATCAACGGCAAGGCCTGGGACATCACCGACAAGACCTGTGCCGACCGGCCGATTGCGACCTTGAAGAAGGGCAAGAGCTACATCTTCGAGCTCAAGAACATGACCCAGTACCAGCACCCGATCCACCTGCACGGCATGAGTTTCAAGGTGTTGAGTTCCAACCGCCGGACCTTCGAGGAGCAGTACTTCACCGACACCTACCTGCTGGGCAAGAACGAGCGTGCCCAGGTGGCGTTGGTGGCGGATAACCCGGGGACCTGGATGTTCCATTGCCACGTGATCGATCACATGGAAACCGGCCTGATGGCAGCGATCGAGGTAGCGTGATGCGTCAGCCACAAATCATTGATCGCAGCCGCGACCAGGAATTCATGCGCCTGGCCCTGGAACTGGCAGCGCAGGGCGCGGCCCTGGGCGAGGTGCCGGTGGGTGCGGTGCTGGTGCAGCATGGCGAGGTGATCGGGCGCGGTTTCAACTGCCCGATCAGCGGCAGCGACCCGAGTGCGCATGCCGAGATGGTGGCCATCCGGGCGGCGGCGCAGGCGGCGAGCAATTACCGGCTGCCGGGCAGCACACTGTATGTGACGCTGGAGCCGTGCAGCATGTGTGCAGGGCTGATCGTGCATTCGCGGATCAACCGCGTGGTGTATGGCGCGCTGGAACCCAAGGCCGGGGTGGTGCAGAGCCAGGGGCAGTTCTTTACCCAGGGCTTCCTGAATCATCGGGTGCTGTTTGAGGGTGGGGTGCTGGCGCAGGAGTGCGGGACGATCCTGAGTGAATTCTTCAAGGCCCGCCGCGCCAAAAGCTGAAAACTGCCTACAGGAGGAAAGGCCAGCAGGGTTGATCAAGGCTGTGGCGGCTGCTCGGTCGGCTTGGTCTTGTCGATCCCCGGCACATGCAGGTTGCCTTCAGCCACCTGGTTGCCCTCCAGCTGTGGCTGGGTCACCCAGGTCAGGATGTCGTAGTATCGCCGGATGTTGGCGACGAAATGCACCGGCTCACCGCCACGGGCATAGCCATAGCGGGTCTTGCTGTACCACTGCTTCTGCGCCAGGCGCGGCAGCATCTTCTTCACGTCCAGCCATTTGTTCGGGTTCAGCCCCTCGTTCTTCGCCAGCTTGCGCGCATCTTCAAGGTGCCCGCCGCCCACGTTGTAGGCTGCCAGGGCAAACCAGGTGCGGTCCGGCTCTTCGATGGCGTCATCCAGGTCACGCTTGACCACCATGAAATACTTGGCCCCGCCGGTGATGCTCTGCTTGGGATCGAGCCGGTTGGACACACCCATGGCCTGCGCCGTGCGCTGGGTGAGCATCATCAAGCCGCGCACGCCGGTCTTGGAGGTCACTTCAGGCTGCCACATAGACTCCTGATAACCGATGGCCGCCAGCAAGCGCCAGTCCACCTGCTCGACCTTGGCCGAGGTACGGAAGTGCTTCTCGTATTTGGGCAAACGCTGCTGCAAGTGCTGGGCAAAGGTGTAGGCGCCGACATAGCCGAGTACATCCACATGCCCGTAGTAGCGGTCTTTCAGGCGTTGCAGGGTGCCGTTCTTTTGCACCTTGTCGAGGAATTCGTTGATCTCGTTGAGCAAGCTGTTGTCTTCACCCGCCGCCACCGCCCAGCGCTGGTCACGGGAGTCGCCCAGGTCGAAGGCGACCCGCACGTTGGGGAAATACACCTGGTTCATCGCCAGTTCGTTGGAGTCGACCAGGGTCAGGTCGATCTGCCCCTCATCGACCATGCGCAGCAAGTCGACCACTTCCACCTGGTCCGATTCTTCGTATTCGAGCTTCGGATACTGCTTTTTCAGCTCGGCCAGCTGTTCGGCATGGCTGCTGCCCTTGAGCACCAGGATGCGTTTGCCGACCAGGTCACCGGCATCGGTAGGCCGCGACTTGCCGTTGCGGTAGATGATTTGTGGGGTGACTTCAAGGTAGGGGTGGGAGAACCGCGCCTGGGCCTTGCGCTGCTCGCTGCTGACCAGGCCGGCCGCCGCCAGCACCGGGCCGGAAGGCTGGCCGAGCTTGTTGAACAGGTCGTCGAGGTTGTCGGCGGTCTCGATCTTCAGCTCCACGCCCAGATCGTCGGCGAAACGCTTCACCAGTTCGTATTCGAAACCGGTTTCGCCGTTACGGTCCTGGAAGTAGGTGGCCGGGCTGTTGCGGGTCACCACGCGCAGCACACCGTCTTCCTTTACACGCTCCAGGGTGCTGGGTTTTTCAACACAGGCACCGAGCATCAGGAAGAGTCCGGTTGCGATGAGCCATTTGGCGCAGCGCTGGCGCAAAGCTGTCTGGGCAAACATAAGGTGCAGTATACGCAAAGGACCTGACCTGCCATATCTCGACAATGCATAGCTTGTCTGGTAGCACGAAAGCCGATATGACCACGCGTCAGGGGCTTTTATCCCTTCAGTGCCAGGCTTTATCAGCCATTTGAGTGGCTTGCATGGGCTTACCGACATTCGGCCTGCCTCGGATGCAGCGTTTCGAGTGCTGTCGGCAGCGGTTTAGGCTAGAATGCACGGCCTCTAAGCACACCCCCTTCCTGAGGCTGTCCCGACGATGTTGATCCTGCGCGGCGCTCCTGCCCTTTCTGCCTTTCGCCACGGTAAATTACTCGAGCAACTGAGCCAGAAAGTCCCCGCTGTTAGTGGTTTGTACGCTGAATTCGCTCATTTCGCCGAGGTTGACGGCGAACTGACCGCCGACCAACAGCAAGTGCTCGCGCGCCTGCTCAAGTACGGCCCGAGCGTACCAGTGCAGGAGCCTGCGGGCCGCCTGTTCCTGGTCATGCCGCGATTCGGCACCATCTCGCCCTGGTCGAGCAAGGCCAGCGACATCGCCCACAACTGCGGCCTTGAAAACGTCAAGCGCCTGGAGCGCGGTATCGCCTTCTACGTCAGCGGTGAGCTGAGCGAAGCCGATGCAGGCAACGTCGCCGACGTGCTGCACGACCGCATGACCCAGATCGTCCTGGCCAAGCTGGAAGAGGCTGCCGGCCTGTTCAGCCATGCCCAGCCCAAGCCGATGACCTCCGTGGATATCCTCGGTGGCGGTCGCGCGGCGCTGGTCAAAGCCAACATCGACCTGGGCCTGGCCCTGGCCGAAGACGAGATCGATTACCTGGTCACCAGCTTCCAGGGCCTCAAGCGCAACCCGAACGACATCGAACTGATGATGTTCGCTCAGGCCAACTCTGAGCACTGCCGCCACAAGATCTTCAATGCCAGCTGGGATATAGATGGCCAAAGCCAGGATAAAAGCCTGTTCGGCATGATCAAGAACACCTACCAGATGCACAGCGAAGGCGTCCTGTCCGCTTACAAGGACAACGCTTCGGTGATCGTCGGTTCGGTGGCCGGTCGTTTCTTCCCGAATCCTGATACCCGCCAGTACGGCGCGGTGAAGGAGCCGGTGCACATCCTGATGAAGGTCGAGACCCACAACCACCCGACCGCCATCTCGCCGTTCTCCGGTGCCTCCACCGGTTCCGGTGGCGAGATCCGTGACGAAGGTGCAACCGGTCGTGGCGCCAAGCCGAAAGCCGGCCTGACCGGTTTCACCGTCTCCAACCTGCAGATCCCGGGCTTTGAACAGCCATGGGAGCAGACGTACGGCAAGCCTGATCGCATCGTGACCGCGCTGGACATCATGATTGAAGGCCCGCTCGGTGGCGCGGCGTTCAACAACGAGTTTGGCCGTCCGGCGCTGACGGGCTACTTCCGTACCTTCGAGCAATCGATCAATACCCCGCACGGCGAAGAAGTGCGCGGCTATCACAAGCCGATCATGCTCGCTGGCGGCATGGGCAACATCCGCGAAGATCACGTGCAGAAAGCCGAGATTACCGTCGGTGCCAAGCTGATCGTCCTCGGTGGCCCGGCCATGCTCATCGGCCTGGGCGGCGGTGCGGCATCCTCGGTTGACACTGGCGCAAGCTCCGCCGACCTCGACTTCGCTTCGGTTCAGCGCGAAAACCCGGAAATGGAACGTCGCTGCCAAGAGGTCATCGACCGTTGCTGGCAGCTGGGTGACAACAACCCGATCGCCTTCATCCATGACGTCGGCGCCGGCGGTATTTCCAACGCCTTCCCGGAACTGGTCAACGACGGTGGCCGTGGTGGTCGCTTCGAACTGCGTAACGTTCCTAACGATGAACCGGGCATGGCCCCGCACGAAATCTGGAGCAACGAGTCCCAGGAGCGTTATGTTCTGGCCGTTGATGCTGCCGATTTCGAGCGCTTCCAGGCCATCTGCGAGCGCGAGCGTTGCCCGTTTGCGGTAGTCGGTGAAGCCACCGAAGAGCCGCACCTGACCGTTACCGACAGCCACTTCGGCAACAGCCCGGTGGACATGCCGCTGGAAGTACTGCTGGGCAAGCCGCCACGCATGCACCGCTCGGTGACCCGTGAAGCAGAACTGGGCGATGATTTCGACCCAAGCGGGCTGGACCTGAGCGATTCGGTCCAGCGTGTGCTGCATCACCCGGCCGTGGCCAGCAAGAGCTTCCTGATCACCATCGGCGACCGCACCATCACCGGCCTGGTAGCCCGTGACCAGATGGTTGGCCCATGGCAGGTGCCGGTGGCTGACGTTGCCGTCACCGCCACCAGCTTCGACGTCTACACCGGTGAAGCCATGGCCATGGGCGAGCGTACCCCGCTGGCCCTGCTCGATGCCCCGGCCTCGGGCCGCATGGCAATCGGCGAAACCCTGACCAACATGGCCGCCTCGCGCATCGGCAAGCTGTCCGACATCAAACTGTCGGCCAACTGGATGTCCGCTGCCGGTCACCCGGGTGAAGACGCGCGTCTGTACGACACGGTCAAGGCCGTGGGCATGGAACTGTGCCCTGAGTTGGGCCTGACCATTCCAGTGGGCAAGGACTCCATGTCCATGAAAACCCGCTGGGAAGATGAAGGTCGCGAGAAAACCGTGACCTCGCCGCTGTCGCTGATCGTGACCGGTTTTGCGCCTGTCACTGACATCCGCAAGACCCTGACCCCGCAACTGCGCATGGACCGGGGCTACACCGACCTGATCCTGATCGACCTGGGCCGTGGCCAGAACCGCATGGGCGCCTCGATCCTGGCGCAGACCCACGGCAAGCTGGGCAACCAGGCACCGGACGTCGACAACGCCGAAGACCTCAAGGCCTTCTTCGCGGTGATCCAGGGCCTGAACGCCGACGGTCACCTGCTGGCCTACCACGACCGTTCCGACGGTGGCCTGTTGGTCAGCGCAGTCGAAATGGCCTTTGCCGGTCACTGCGGCCTGAGCCTTGAGCTGGACACCTTGACCAGCAAACGCGAGAAAATCTCCGCCATCCTCTTCAACGAAGAGCTGGGCGCGGTGATCCAGGTACGTCAGGACTCTACCGAAGATGTCCTGGCACAGTTCAGCGCTGCCGGCCTGGGCGAAGACTGCGTTGCAGTGATCGGCAAGCCGCTCAACAACAGCGAAGTGCTGATCCAGTTCCAGGGCGAAGAGCTGTTCCGTGGCGACCGCCGCCTGCTGCAACGTGATTGGGCTGAAACCAGCTACCAGATCCAGCGTCTGCGCGACAACGTCGACTGCGCCGATCAGGAGTTCGATGGCCTGCTGGAAGAAGACAACCCGGGCCTAAGCGTCAAGCTGGGCTTTGACGTCAACCACGACATCGCGGCGCCGTACATCAAGAAGGGCATCCGCCCTCAAGTGGCGGTACTGCGTGAGCAGGGCGTCAACGGCCAGGTCGAAATGGCTGCAGCCTTTGACCGCGCCGGCTTCAATGCCATCGACGTGCACATGAGCGACATCCTTGCCGGTCGCGTTGACCTGAACGACTTCAAGGGCCTGGTAGCCTGCGGCGGCTTCTCGTACGGCGACGTACTGGGTGCCGGTGAAGGCTGGGCCAAGTCGGCACTGTTCAACAGCCGTGCCCGTGATGCGTTCCAGCAGTACTTCGAGCGCATCGACAGCTTCACCCTGGGTGTGTGCAACGGGTGCCAGATGATGTCCAACCTGCACGAGCTGATCCCGGGTAGCGAGTTCTGGCCGCACTTCGTGCGCAACCGTTCCGAGCAGTTCGAAGCCCGTGTGGCAATGGTTGAAGTACAGCGTTCGAACTCGATCTTCCTGCAGGGCATGGCCGGTTCGCGCATGCCGATCGCCATCGCCCACGGCGAAGGTCATGCCGAGTTCGAAAGCGACGTGGCGTTGCTTGAGGCCGATCTGTCCGGTTGCGTGGCACTGCGTTTCGTCGACAACCATGGCAAGGTCACCGAGACCTACCCGGCCAACCCGAACGGTTCGCCGCGCGGGATCACCGGCCTTACCAGCCGCGACGGTCGCGTGACCATCATGATGCCGCACCCGGAGCGGGTATTCCGCGCCGTGCAGAACTCGTGGCGTCCGGATGACTGGAACGAAGATGCAGCCTGGATGCGCATGTTCCGCAACGCGCGGGCGTGGGTGAACTAAGGGTGTACAAGCTCGCCTTCTTCGTGCCGCCGAGCCATGTGGAAGTGGTCAAGACCGCTGTGTTCGCCGCTGGCGGCGGACGCATCGGCGACTACGACTGCTGTGCCTGGCAGGTGTTGGGCCAGGGCCAGTTCCGCCCGTTGGACGGCAGCCAGCCGTTTATCGGGCAGAGCGGGGTGCTCGAGCAGGTTGAAGAATGGCGGGTGGAGCTGGTGGTAGCGGATGAGCTGATTAAACAGGTCGTTGCGGCGCTGAAGCTCAGTCACCCTTATGAGACGCCGGCGTATGAAGTCTGGCAGTTGGCGGACTTCTAAAGGCTGATAAAAAAGCCGCAACCCTTTATCGGGGTTGCGGCTTTTTTTTGCCTTGTGGTTTTACAGGGCATTTGGGGCCTCATCGCCGGCAAGGCCGGCTCCCACAGGGAACTGAAGTGCACCTGCTATCTCTGTGGGAGCCGGCCTTGCCGGCGATGCTCTTGAATTCAACCTTTAAGGGCCTGGCTCAACGCCGGCGCCCGATCCCCCAGCAACAAATGCCAGGTGCCCTGCGCCAGCGGGCTGATACCCAGGCAACCCAGCGCCATCAAGCGCGCCCGCGCCACCTTGTCGGCATCCTTGAGCTCAACCCGCACCCGGGTCAGCGCTACGCATTCCACCTTCAACAGGTTGTCCCGCCCACCCAGCGCTTCCAGCCATTCCTCGGCCGGCATCGCCGCCACCGGCGCGACCACCACCGCCACCGGCGCCTGGGCCACCAGCGCGTGCGGCAACTGCGCACGAATCTCGTCGGCAATCACATCCGCCATCGGCCCGACCACTACCTGCAAGCTGCCCCCCGTACCCGGGCGCACCACCGCCATCGCACCCAGCACCTTCAAGGTGCCATCCTGCGCCAGGCCACGGTCCTTGAGCAGCAGCCGCAGCCGCGTGGTGCAGGCATCCACCGACAACAGGTTGGCCGCGCCACCCAGCGCCTCGATATAGCGGCCACCGCGTGGCGTCGTGCTGTTCTCGGCGACATCTTCCGCTGCCGGCTGCTCTTCACGCCCCGGCGTCTTCAGGTTGAAGCGGCGAATGCAGTAGTCGAAAACGAAGTAGTAGACCAGCGCATACGCCAGCCCCAGCGGGAACACCATCCAGCCATTGGTCGAGCGCCCCCAGCCCAGCGCCATGTCGATGGCCCCGCCAGAGAAGGTAAAGCCCAGGCGGATATTCAGCAGGTCACAGATCGCCATCGACAGCCCGGTCAGCACCGCATGGATCAGGTACAGCAACGGCGCGAGGAACATGAAGGCGAATTCGATCGGCTCGGTCACCCCGGTCAGCGCCGAAGTCAGCGCCATCGACAGCAGGATCCCGCCGATCAGCTTGCGCCGGCCCGGCAACGCATGCCGGTACATCGCCAGGCACGCCGCCGGCAGGCCGAAGATCATCATCGGGAACATCCCGGCCATGAACTGCCCGGCCTGCGGGTCGCCGGCAAAGTAACGGGTCAGGTCGCCGGTGACTACGCCGCTGGCAGTCTGGAAGCTGCCGAAGACGAACCACACCAGGTTGTTGAGGATGTGGTGCAGCCCGGTCACGATCAGCAGGCGGTTGAGCACGCCGAAGAAGAACGCGCCGATGCTGCCGCTTTCCAGCATCATCTGCCCGAGGCTGTTGATACCGTTCTGCACCGACGGCCAGACCAGGCCGAACACCAGCCCCAGCGCCACCGCCGACAGCCCGGTGGCAATCGGCACGAAGCGCCGCCCGCCAAAGAACGCCAGGTACTCCGGCAGCTTGATGTCCTTGAAGCGGTTGTACAGCCCGCCGCCGAGCAGCCCGCAGATGATCCCGGCGAGCATGCCCATGTCGATATGCGGGTCGATCACCTTCAGCGTGGCGACCAGCACCAGGTAGCCGATGGCCCCGGCCAGCCCCGCCGTGCCGTTGTTGTCGCGGGCAAAGCCGACAGCGATGCCGATGGCGAAGATCAGCGCCAGGTTGGCGAAAATCGCGTTGCCGGCATCGTGGATCACGGCGATGTTCAGCAGGTCGGTATCGCCCAGGCGCAGCAGCAGGCCGGCAATCGGCAGGATCGCGATGGGCAGCATGAGGGCGCGGCCGAGCCGTTGCAGGCCCTGTATGAAGTGCTGGTACATGGAGGCGCTCCGTTATTGTTCTGTGGTGAGGGTGGAGGTGCGGGTATGTACTTCGCGAATGCCGAAGTCGCGGCAGGCCTGACGCACTGCCTGGGCGCTGGCAAGGCCGAGCAGCTTCTGGCTGAAGGCGCGGCAGTCGCTGGTGTCCAGTTGGCGGATGCGCGCCTTGATCTCACCCACTTGCGGCGGGCTGACCGACAGTTCGCTGACCCCCAGGCCAATCAGTACCGGCGTCGCCAGCAGGTCCGAGGCCAGTGCCCCGCACACGCCGACCCAGCGCCCATGGCGCGCGGCGCCCTGGCAGGTCAGGTCGATCAGGCGCAGCAATGCCGGGTGCAGGGCGTCGACCCGCGCGGCCAGGCCGGCGTGATCGCGGTCCATGGCCAGGGTGTATTGCGACAGGTCGTTGGTGCCGATGGAGAAGAAGTCGGCGTGTTCGGCGAGGCGCTCGGCAAGCAGGGCGGCGGCCGGCACTTCGATCATCACGCCAAGTTCGGCGCGTTCGCTGATGCCCAGTTCAGCCGCGAGACGGTCCAGGCGTTGGCGGATCTCCAGCAGCTCGTCCACCTCGCTGACCATCGGCAACATGATCCGGCA
Source organism: Pseudomonas fontis (assembly GCF_028656955.1). Classification (GTDB taxonomy): domain Bacteria; phylum Pseudomonadota; class Gammaproteobacteria; order Pseudomonadales; family Pseudomonadaceae; genus Aquipseudomonas; species Aquipseudomonas fontis. The sequence goes on along the minus strand of NZ_JAMDGY010000065.1, from coordinate 6,785 downwards.
ACGCCGCTGCGGGCTGACTTGCAGCAGCGCGCGCAGTTGCTGGTCGAGCAGTTCCGGGCGCACCTGGCCCAGGCGGATACCGCGCAGGCCGAGCACCGGGTTGGCTTCGACCGGCAACGGCAGGTAGTCGAGCTGCTTGTCGCCGCCGACATCGATGGTGCGGATGATCACCGGGCGTTCGCCCATGGCGTCGAGCACGGCCTGATAGGCGCTGCGTTGTTCCTGTTCGTCTGGCGCCGTGTGGCGGTCGAGGAAGAGGAACTCGGTGCGCAGCAGGCCGACGCCGTCAGCGCCCAGGGTCAGCGCATCAGCGGCCTCGCTGGCAGAGGCCACGTTGGCCGCGACCTCGATCACTCGACCGTCACGGGTTCGCGCGCTGACTTGGGCGGCGGCTTGCTGCTGCTTGCGTCGCTCGGCCAGTTGGCGGCGGGCCAGCTCGACTTCATGCAGGCGATCAACTGATGGTGCGGTCTCCACGTGGCCTTGTTCGGCGTCCATCACCAGCACCTGGCCCGGCGCCAGCGCAAGCAAATCAGCACCCAGCGCGACCAGGCACGGCAGGCCACGGGCGCGGGCGAGGATCGCCACATGGGAGGTGGCGCCACCGGCCGCCATGCACAGGCCGGCAATCGAATGCTGGCTGAGTAACAGCAGGTCCGAGGGGGTCAGCTCATGCGCGGCGACAATCGCCGAGGGCGGCAGGTCGAGCTCCCGGCGTTCGCCGAGCAGGGCGCGCAGCACTCGCTGCTGGAGGTCTTGCAGGTCGTTGGCGCGCTCGGCCAGCAGTGGCTTGTCGAGGGCCTTGAGGATCGTGCACTGGGCGTCGATGGCCTGGCTCCAGGCGTGGCTGGCGGCGATGCCGTGCTCGATGTGCTGATGGGCTGCCTCTACTAATGACGGGTCATCGAGCAGGGCCAGGTGCGCTTCGAAAATCTCGGCGGCATCGCCATGCTTGCCTTTGAGGTGCTGCAGGTCGGCGTCGATGGCGGCCTTGACGGCGCTCAGCGCCGCGTCCAGGGCCTGGTGCTGCGGGCCGGGCTCATTGTTTCCTGGGTCGTCCGGCAGGCGCACGCCATCCAGGCGCGCAAGTGGCCCGCTGGCTAGCCCCGGCGAAGCGCAGACGCCATTGAGCACACCGGCTTCATGATTGGCCTTGGGCTTGAGCTGCACAGCGGCGGATGCCGGGGCGTGCTCGCCCACGCTCGGTGTGGCGGCGGCCGCGAGCAGGGCCTTGAGGGCGTGTTCGCTGTCGGGGCCGGTGCAGACGATTTCGACTTCATCCTGCTCGCCGACCCCCAGGCCCATGATCGCCACCAGGCTGTTGAGCGGGGCGACGCGGTCACCGACATGCAGCTCGGAGCGGCTTTTGAAACCTTGTGCGGTCTGGCGCAGTAGGGCGGCCGGACGTGCGTGCAGGCCACCTTGATGCGCGATATGCACGCGGCCGCGAACGGTCTGGCCGGCGTTGTCACCGGTGTTGCTCTTGGCGGCAGCCGCTTTCGGTTCAACTTCCAGCACGGCCTGGCCCAGGGTGACCGGGCGCGTGGTGCAGGGCAGCAAACGGTACTGGTCGCTGTTGCTCAGCAGCATCACGGTGATCAGGCTGGTGCAGTGCTGGGCGACGTAGTCCAGGTCGAAACGGATCAACGGCTGGCCGCGCACCACCTGGCTGTCGGGTTCGACCAGCAGGGTGAAACCTTCGCCTTTCAGCTGCACGGTGTCCAGGCCGATGTGCATGAGGATTTCGGCGCCGTTCTCGGCACGCAGGGTGATCGCGTGGCGGGTGCGAGCGATATGAATGATGGTGCCGGCACAGGGCGCATGCAGGCAGTCGTTGAGCGGGTCGATGGCGATCCCGTCGCCCAGGGTGCCGCCGGCGAACACCGGGTCGGGCACCTGATCCAGGGGCAGCAGCGGTCCTTCAAGGGGCGCATGGAGGGTGATGTTTTTGTTGTCGTGCATGCGAGGCTCCTCGGCGACTCAGTGAGTACGGGTCACTTTGCTCAAGTGACGTGGCTGATCCGGGTCCATGCCACGGGCTTCGGCGAGGCCGGCTGCCATGACGTAGAAACTCTGGATCGCCAGCAACGGGTCGAGGGCCGCGTGGGCGGCGCAGCTCAGGGTCAGGTCGCGTTGGGCGATATCGTCAGGTGCTGCCAGCAGCACGCGGGCGCCGCGTTGGCGCATGTCGTCGGCCAGTTGCAGCAGCCCGGCCTGTTCGGCGCCGCGCGGGGCGAACACCAGCAGTGGGTAGTGCTCATCGATCAGCGCCATCGGGCCGTGACGCACTTCCGCGCTGCTGAAGGCTTCGGCCTGGATGGCCGAGGTTTCCTTGAACTTCAGCGCGGCTTCCTGGGCGATGGCGAAGCCGGCACCACGGCCGATCACCATCAGCCGCTCGCAGTCGCGCAGGGTGTCGATGGCCAGGGACCAGTCTTGCTGAGCCGCTTCGTTCAGGTGCCGGGGCAGGGCATGGGTTGCTTCGAGCAGCGTCGGGTCCTGGCTCCAGTGGGCGACCAGTTGGGCGCTGGCGCTGAGGGTGGCGATAAAGCTCTTGGTGGCGGCAACGCTCAGTTCCGGCCCGGCGTTCAATGGCAGGGTGAACTCGCAGGCTTGCTCCAGCGGCGAGCCTTCGGCGTTGACCAGCGCCAGCGTAGTGGCGCCGCGTGCACGCAGGGCGCGCAGGCTGTCGACCAGGTCCGGGCTCTGCCCCGACTGGGAGAACGCCAGCACCGCCTGGCCCTGAACGCGCATTGGCGATTGCTGCAGGGTGACGATCGACATCGGCAGCGAGGCCACCGGCAAGCCCAGTTGCTGCATGGTCAGGTAGGCGAAGTAGCTGGCGGCGTGATCTGAACTGCCACGGGCAACGGTCAGGGCTACCTGCGGGTTCAGTTCGCGCAGTTGTTCGGCCAGGGCGATGCAGCGGCCTTCGTTGCGCTGCAATTGGTGTTCGACCACGTTGGCCGCGGCCAGGGCTTCTTCAAGCATCTTGGAACTCAAAGCGCTACTCCTTCGACCATCACGCCGATCAGGTTGAGGTTGCGGTCGAGGGTGACCGTGTCGGCCCAGCTGCCTGCTTGCAGGCGGCCACGCTCTTCGATGCCGAGGTAGTCGGCGGGGAACTGCGACAGGCGCTGCGAGGCTTCGGCCAGCGGCAGGCCGATCTTCACCAGGTTGCGCAGCGCCTGGTCCATGGTCAGGGTGCTGCCGGCCAGGGTGCCGTCGGGCAGGCGCACGCCGCCCAGGCATTTGGTGACGGTGTGGCTGCCCAGCTTGTATTCGCCATCGGGCATGCCGGCGGCGGCGGTGGAGTCGGTTACGCAGTACAGGCACGGGATCGAGCGCAGGGCCACGCGGATGGCGCCGGGGTGCACGTGCAGCAGGTCGGGGATCAGTTCGGCGTATTGCGCATGGGCCAGCGCGGCGCCGACGATGCCGGGCTCGCGGTGGGCCAGCGGGCTCATGGCGTTGTACAGGTGGGTGAAGCTGGTGGCGCCGGCCTCGAGGGCGGCGACGCCGTCTTCGTAGCTGCCCAGGGTGTGGCCCAGTTGCAGGCGGATGCCGCGTTCGCTGAGGTGGCGGATCAGCGGCAGGTGGCCGGCGATTTCCGGGGCGATGGTGATCACCTTGATCGGCGCCAGGTCCAGATACGCCTCGACTTCCTCGAGCAGCGCCTGGTGCGCGAAGTTCGGTTGTGCGCCGAGTTTGCCGGGGTTGATGTACGGGCCTTCGAGGTGTACGCCGAGCACTCGGGCGCCGTCGCTGCGCGGTTGGCGGGCGTAGCTGCCGAGCTCGCCGAGTACCTGGGTGAGTTCTTCCTTCGGTGCGGTCATGGTGGTGGCCAGCAGCGAAGTGGTGCCGAAGCGCGCGTGGGTGCGGGCGATGGTGTCGAAGCCTTCGCGGCCTTGCATGATGTCGCTGCCGCCACCGCCGTGCACGTGCAGGTCAATGAAGCCGGGCAGCATGTAGGGCAGGTCGTTGTCATCGGGGTTGCAGGGTTGGCCGTCGATCTGCGCGATGCGGCCGTCGTGCAGGCTCAGGTGGCCACGCACCCAGCCGGTGGGGGTGAGGATATTGGCTTCGCTCATGGGGGCTCCGCGGGGATCAGCGCCGAAGTTCGGCGACGAAGTCGTAGTAGTCGTTACGGCAATAGGTGTCGGTCAGCTCGATAGGGGTGTTGTCTTCGAGGTAGCCGACGCGGGTCATCAGCAGCATCGCAGTGCCGGGCTCGATGCCGACGCGGGCGGCCATGTCGGCGCTGGCGTTGATGGCGCGAATGTGTTGCAGGGCGCGTACCACCGGTTTGCCGATCTGCTCGAGGTGTTCGTAGAGCGAGTCGCCGATGCTGAAGGGGTTGCTCAGCAGGCGCGCGGGCAGGGTGCTGTACTCCACGGCCATGACGATCTCATCGGCTTTGCGCAGGCGCTTGAGGTGGGCGACCTGTTCGGTGGGCGACAGGCTCAGGCGGATCAGTTCTTCGGCCGAGGGCATGCGGATGCTGCGTTCCAGCCATTGGGAGCTGGGTGTGAAGCCTTTCATGCGGAGCATTTCGCTGAAGCTCGACAGGCGTGACAGCGGTTGTTCCAGGCGTGGCGTGATGAAGGTGCCGGAGCCTTGGATGCGGCGGATCAGGCCTTGTTCGAGTAGCACTTCGAGGGCTTTGCGGGCGGTGACCCGGGAGATTTCCAGGGCTTCGCTGAGGGTGCGCTCGGAGGGCAGTGCCTGCTCGGCGCTCCACTGGCCGGCGTGGATCGCCTGTTCCAGGTTGCGGGCCAATTGCAGGTACAGCGGGGTGGCCAGGGTGTCGTCAGGGCGCAGGGCGGTCAACGCGGACATGGCAAGGCTTCGATGGGAAGTGGTCTGGAAAATCTAATACCACTTAGATACCACGTCAATACCAGTTGTCTGGATTGGTGGTGTTGTTGCATTCATCTGTGCCCTCCAAACATCAGGGGAATTGCCTTGCACACGGGTTGTAGCCGCTGCCGTCAGGCTGCGCTGGAGTCTGCAGGGCTCCCTGTAAAGCGACGCCTGCGTTGCAGGCGAGCGCAGCCTGGCGGCAGCGGCTACATGCAAGCTGGTGGTGCCAGCAATCGATTGGATTGAGGCCTATCGCCGGCAAGGCCGGCGACAGAGTCCGTGGGAGCATCATTTTGTTGAGAACCACCGCTTGGGTTCCCACCCTACCGGGCTTGCGAAACAGTGAAGCAACAGGCAGGCGGCACAAATCCAGCGGATAGCGGGGTGCTGCTGTTGCAGGTCAGGTAAGCACCCGTACAGTACGAAGCATCGTTCGATGATTATTTTGTAGTTGAGTGCAAAAAAGCACAGGTTGAAGCACAGGCAGATAAGTACCGTCGCGGCGCTTATGTTTGCGCGAGACAGGCGTGCTCTAAGTGAGTAGGCGATGATGACACCGATGATGGCGCTGACTGTGTAAAGCCAGGGGATCATTCTTCTAGCTCCACGTAGACCTGTTGGCCATTCTTGGCTTGATGTCGAGTTGGGCAGCCTAGTCTTAGAGCGCTGGAGGGTATGTAGGATGGTTCCGAAATTTGTTACAGGCCGCAGGGCTGTTTTCTAGTCCAGGCAAGAAGAGTGATTGAGCGGGTCTGCTTCGCAGCCCATTGCCGGCAAGGCCGGCTCCCACAGAGGAGGTGGCATCACGGACATCTGTGGGAGCGGTCTGGTCCCGCGATGCCTTTGATCTTTCTGGTTGCTAGCGTGTCGGCATGACGTTATCGTTCGCCTTGTCGCTGCAAATTCAGCGACCGGGTTTGGTCGCCCGTTTTGGAGTTGGCGCAACAGCGCCCCATTGACAATTGCAGGCGCTTTTTTTGTGCTCGCAGTTTCGTTTTATGGTGGCTGTGCGCAGGACACCCTCGGGTGTGCCGGTGTCAACTCCGCCGGTCGACCAACCTTCGCACAGCTGCCACCCTTCGTTTGGTCGCGAAACGGTAGCTTCATTTTTCAATGGAGTTGAATTTATGCACGCCTTCAATCTGTCCAGATTTTCTGCCTCCCTCTTCTATCTCATTGCTTCCAAAGGGGCAAAGGGAGTTGTTTATGACTACCTATGACCGCGCTGAAGAACTACGCCATTACCTCTGGACCCTTGAGATCCTGGGTGAAGTACTGGTCAATAACGACAGCTTCGAGGGCAGTGTTGCTGAGCCGCAACTGACAGTGCGAACCCTCAGTGGTGTGCACGAGGCGATCAGGATTCTGGCCCAGCATGCGGGGGAGAAGTGTGGGGAGATGATGGTGCGCATGGAGTGAGGGCAGTTTTTGACCCTTTAGCTTCAGACGCTATGTCCCAAAGACAATTTTCATCGCTGTAACAATTTTGGGAATTGCCCTACATATTACCCGGGGGTCATGACCTAGGCTGCGTGCTTCGACTACAGGGAGTAGCACGCAGTGGTTGTTTGGGTATTCTCGGTGATTGTGATTGTCGGGTATCTGGCCATATTTTGGTTGAAGTTGCGACTGTCCGGCGAGCACCTGAATACGGCAAGGCTTTCTTTGTTCTTGATTTTAAATGGCTTCTTTGTGGTTCCGTATTTGGATATTGTCTATAACGATAAGTTCTTGTTCTTTGGGTATCATCCGGAAGTGGTTTCTGAATATCCTGCTGTAGGGTGGCTGTCGCTTCTATTTGCAATTTTGCATTGTTTTACTTTCCCAGGTAGGAACTGAACTAACTACTGCTTAGTGCTTTTTTCGGTGTTGGTCATAAATTAATTAGTACTTGGCCATCGAGCCCCTTCCGCCCTTACGGC
>NZ_JAMDGY010000064.1 GCF_028656955.1 Pseudomonas fontis | reverse complement strand
CCAGCCCCTCGTGATGATCCGCAGGACTTGTTGTGAGCAATTACTCAGCTAACAACCGTCAGCGCTGCGCGCCGACAGTGCATCAGCGCGTTTTTACACACTCTGGGCCGAGAGCGGCCTTCTAACAACCGCAGCTTTGAGTCGTATGCTGTCGCTTACCATGATTGGAAAACCGTGCCCCCTACCATGCAAACACGAGAGGCTGCCATTTACCGAAGGCAACCGGTCCTAGCTTAGCTTGTCTCGGGTCGGTCAAATGTCGGACGAGTGACAAACGATAGTTTAGAAATAGTGCGAAGTGCCTCTGAGAATAAAAATAATATAAATCATGTATTTATGATACTTCTACCTCTGGTGCCACTCCAGATCCAAACAAAAAAAGCCCACCCCAAGGTGAGCCTTTCTCGTTCCTAGTATTTCCGATACAGCCTTACCGACTCATCACCTGCCTCTCAATCCCATCCAACACCGCATCCACCAACCCTTTCGCCATCTCGGCCGAGTGCATATTCGCCCACAGCAGCCCTTTCTTCGGCATATCGTCGCTATGCTCGCAGGCTTGTTGGGCGGTGTCATAGATGGCTTGTAGCAGGAGCGAGGCGTGGACCAGGGCATCTTCGGCATCGATGCCGGCGCGTACGGAAAACAATGGTGCATGGCCGGCGTCACAGGCGCCAAAGGCCGTGGTGGCAGTCTTGCCGAAAAGGGGTAGCGGGGGGTCTGGAACTATTTTTTTCATGGTGAAGCTCCTACTGACATGGAGCCGTCACTACCTGCGACCAAACAGAATGGGTGACAGCTGTACGCAGGTTGGTCGACCGGGGCAATAGGCAAACCCGGCAGGCACGAATGCCTCCCGCGCACAGCCGCCATAAAACGAATACACAGGCGTACAAACACCTGCAATCGTAGGGGGAGTGCATGTTGCATATTGCCGATTCGGGCGACCAAACCCGATCGCTGATGTGCAGCGACCGCGAAAGCCTACGCCGCCTGTACCTGCAAGGCAAGGCAGGACCTGTAACGGGGAAAGTGAGGGCCCCTTCGCCGGCAAGGCCGGCTCCCACAGTGGGAGGTGGGCGCTGTGGCTGGCGGCAGGGGAGTGGGAGTGGGAGTGGGAGTGGGAGTGGGGGCTTGTGCCGCGATTGAGTGCGTGGCGCTCGTCATACAGGCAGCTGAATTTTTGCTGGCTGTGCGGGCCTCATCGCGGGACTAGCCCGCTCCCACAGTGCCTGAGTGAGTGCATTAGTGAGTGGGTGGCTGTGCTGGCCCGGCGTGGGGGGACTGTCAGATTTTTTGTGTGCGGGCCGGTAACGGCCTGCCGTCAGGCAGGCCGTGCTTTTACCAGGTCGG
>NZ_JAMDGY010000063.1 GCF_028656955.1 Pseudomonas fontis | reverse complement strand
GGCCCAGAGTGTGTAAAAACGCGCTGATGCACTGTCGGCGCGCAGCGCTGACGGTTGTTAGCTGAGTAATTGCTCACAACAAGTCCTGCGGATCATCACGAGGGGCTGGGAGCCCCTAGCGCCGCTTCTACCTTGCTGGGTGGCCAAAATACAGATCTTTTCAGGCCGACAGCGCCTTCATTAAACCGCTGGTACCGATAATTTTCATGACTCGTTTCAAGTTGTAGGCGAGGACGTTCAAGCTCATCTCCGCACTTACTCCGTTCAGCTTTCGTGTCAGGAAATGTGTGGCTCCCATCCATTGTTTGAGTGTCCCGAAGGGATGCTCGACCGTACGCTTGCGGACTCGCATCATGTCCGGCGCGTTGCTCAGCCTGTTCTGCATTTCCTCCAATACGGCTTCATGCTCCCATCGCCGAACTCGCCGTTGCTTGCTCGGTGTGCACTCCGATTTCAGCACGCATCCCTGGCAATTAGAACTCCAATAACGGTGCAACTTCAGGCCTTTTTCAACGCTGGAAAAGCGCCAGATCAACGCCTCTCCAGCGGGACAAATGTATTCGTTTTTTACCGCGTCATAGATGAAGGCATCGTTATTGAAACGCCCGTCAGCCTTGGCTCCAGAGGTCATCGGCTTGGGCACATAGGCGGTGATGCCTGCATCGTGACAAGCTAGGATTTGTTCGCTTTTGAAGTAACCTCGGTCAGCCACTACCGACAACGTATCTGACGCCATCGCCTCGCGGGCCTGCTTGGCCATCGAGCTGAGTAGATCGCGGTCGGAACCGACGTTGGTCACCTCATGCGCAACGATCAAATGGTGCTGGGTATCGACTGCTGTCTGCACGTTGTAACCGACGATTCCGGTGCCGCGCGTCATCATGGAACGGGCGTCTGGATCCGTCAGTGAGACCTGTTTATCCGTTGATTCGTTGAGCTGAGTTTCAATGACCTGCAACTCTTTCATCTGAGCTTTGAGCTTGTCGATTTTCTCTTGCAGACGAGCAGCCTTGGGCTGAGCGACCGAGGGTTCTTGCCGATCGGTTTCGTCGAGCGTAGTCAGGTACCTATTGATACTTGATTCAATTTCTTCCATCCGCCGTTTCAGCTTGGCGCTGGTGAAATTGCGGTCGCGGTTATTGACGGCCTTGAATTTGCTGCCGTCGATGGCGACCAGATTTTCTTCGAACAGTCCTAGCTGCTGGCACAGCACCACGAACTGGCGGCAGACACCTCGGATGGCCTTGCTGTTGTCTTTTCGGAAGTTGGCGATGGTCTTGAAATCGGGCATCAAACGCCCGGTCAACCACATCAGCTCGACGTTGCGTTGGGCTTCTCGTTCAAGACGCCGGCTCGATGGAATGCGGTTCAGATAGCCGTAGATGTAGATCTTCAGCAGGACCGAGGGATGGTAAGCCGGCCGGCCTGTATCAGCAGGTAAGGCGCCCTCGAAACCTAGTTTGACCAGGTCCAGTTCGTCGACAAAAATGTCGACTACGCGCACCGGATTGGCATCTGTGACGTAATCGTCGAGGCTCGCGGGAAGGAAGGTTTCTTGGCCTCGATGTTCACCTTGGATAAAGCGCTTCATGGGCGATCCCTGCGATGAAATCCTCAGAAATCATAGCAGGGCTAATAGCGGTGTTCCGTTGAGATATTGATGCGTTTTTCAACCGCCTGTAGTTGCCTTTCCGGGTCCCAACCACTCGGCGACGCTTGAGCTTTGCTACACCAAAGCATTCCTTTAGAGATCCATAATCTCCGCAAGTCAGCATGAGTAGATGTTGCGTCATCATAGCCGAACTGCGTACCGCAGGACGGGCACATGCCAAACGAAGAGCAGCCAATCTCATCGTATGGAGGCTCTTCAAGCCCGGGGTATCCACAAACCGGACAAAGATACGAAACGTTGCTTGCAATCATCCAACCCCCAGATTTCTAGCCTCTAGCCCACGTTGTCGGCGTACCTGCTGATTTCCGGAATCTTATACTG
>NZ_JAMDGY010000062.1 GCF_028656955.1 Pseudomonas fontis | reverse complement strand
AAAAAATCTGACAGTCCCCCTGTGGGAGCCGGCCTTGCCGGCGATAGGGCCTGAAAGAACACCCAAAAACTTCCTGTCGAGACCCTTGTCGTGAGCACACCCAGCCACTACTCCCCTGATACCCCCGTCCCTGGCAACCAGCGCCCGTTTGGTGCCCGCGACCTGTTCTCCCTGTGGTTTTCCCTCGGCATCGGCCTGATGGTTCTACAAACCGGGGCCTTGCTTGGACCCGGCCTTGGCCTGGCCGGTTCGGTCCTGGCGATCACCCTCGGCACCCTGGTCGGCGTGCTGTTGCTCGCCGCCGCCGGTGTCATCGGCAGCGACACCGGCCTCTCGGCCATGGGCACCCTGCGCCTGAGCCTGGGCCGCCACGGTGTGGCCCTGCCGGCCGTACTCAACCTGCTGCAGCTGATTGGCTGGGGCTCGTTTGAAATCATCGTCATGCGTGATGCTGCCAGCCTGCTCGGCGCTCGCGCCTTCGGTGAAGACAGCTTCTGGGTCAGCCCGTTGCTCTGGGCCCTGTTGTTTGGCGCCTTGTCGACGCTGCTGGCAGTCGCCGGCCCGCTGACCTTCGTGCGTCGCATCCTGCGCAAATGGGGCATTTGGCTGCTGATCGGCGCTTGCCTGTGGCTGACCTGGAACCTGTTCAGCAAAGTCGACCTGGCCGCGCTGTGGGCCCGTGGCGGTGATGGTTCGCTGTCGCTGGCGGGCGGTTTCGATATCGCGATTGCCTTGCCGCTGTCGTGGCTGCCACTGATTGCCGACTACTCGCGCTTCGGCAAGCGTGCAACTGGCGTATTCGGCGGTACGGCGCTGGGCTACTTCATCGGCAACCTGTGGATGATGACCCTGGGCGTGGCCTATATCCTGGCGTTCGCGCCGGATGGCGAAGTGAACACCTTGCTGCTGGCACTGGCCGCCGCAGGTTTCGGTATCCCGCTGTTGCTGGTGCTGCTGGACGAGTCGGAGAAAGCCTTTGCCGACATCCATTCGGCGGCGGTTTCGAGCAGCCTGCTGCTGCGTGTGAAGGTCGAGCACCTGGCCCTGGCCATCGGCGTGCTGTGCACCCTGATCGCTTGTTTCGCACCGCTGTCACAGTACGAAAGCTTCCTGTTGCTGATCGGCTCGGTGTTCGCGCCGCTGTTCGGCGTGGTGCTGGTTGACCACTTCATCCTGCGCCGCCGTCGCCTGCCGGCGGTGGTCGATGCGCTGCATGGCGGTGCGTTGCTGGCCTGGGTGGGCGGTGTGGTCACCTATCACCTGCTGGCCAACTTCGCCCCGCAGTTCGGCGCCACCCTGCCGGCACTGGTCCTGGCAGGGTTGCTGCACGTACTGTTCAGCTTCAGCCGCGGCCGGGAAACAGTTCCGGCCTGATCACGCCGTTCAGGCGCGGGTAGGGGATCTTCAGCTCGATGTGGCCCATGGCGTACGGGGCAATGGCATACACCTCGTACTTGAGCACCACCGCGCCGTAGGTCAGGGCGATGTGCGGGGTTTTCTGGAAGGGCCAGGTCTTCACGAAGTCCGGGTCCTTGTCCATGCCGGTGCTCACCAGCCAGCCCTTGTGGGCTTCTTCGGCGGTCTTCCAGAAGGTCGCCTCCTGGCCCGGGACCAGCATGTCCTGCAGGGTCAGGACCTTGTCCTGCTGGCGCGAATAGTTGATGAAGCCGCGCCCTGGCATGCCATGGGCACCGCCAGTGTCCAGGTAGCTGGACAATTCGATGATCACCAGTCCGTCATGCTGCTCGCGTACCTTGGCTTGCAGGTAGCTGCTGTGGCGGCTGTCCGCTTCACGCAGGAAGCTGTCTTCATAGGACTTGAGCGAGGCCGGCAGTGGCGCACCTTCGCCGTCGCGGGTCATCGCCAGCAGGCGGCGCTCGACGATGGCATCGAGTTTTGGCAGGGCCGGGAAGTGCACCACATCAATGTTCACCAGCGGGCAGTCGGCATTGCTGCAGCCCGGCTTGATGTGTTCCCAGGCCTCGCGCTTGACCTCCAGCGGCGTGCGCATATTAGGCTTGAACAGGCTTTGGCATGCGCCAAGCGCCAGTGCCAGGAAGGCCACAGCAGTCAGTTTCGCAAGCGTCATGATGATCCTTTAAGACAACGGTGATCGGGCTTGGACCGTCGGCAGCGCGGTCAGTTCGCCACTAAGCTCAATAGAGTCGAGGCGGCTATCGTCGCAGCCTGCGGGAATGTTTGAAAGGGGTGAAAGCCAGCGTAGTGCAGGTTAGGATGGCGCGAAGTGAAGTAATGAGGTTGCACATGACAGACACGCACAAGGCCGTACCGACCGAGGTCGAGATCACCCGGCGGGAAAACTGCTTCACCGGGTTCTACCAGCTGGACCGCGTGCACCTGCGCCATGAACTGTTCGCCGGTGGCATGGGCCGCGAGATCCACCGTGAGCTGTTCGTGCGCCACGATGCGGTGTGCGTGTTGCCTTACGACCCCCAACGCGACGAAGTGGTGCTGATCGAGCAGTTTCGCGTGGGCGCCCTGGGCAAGACGGAAAACCCCTGGTTGATCGAACTGGTCGCTGGTCTGATCGACCGGGACGAGCAGCCGGAAGAGGTTGCGCGGCGCGAGGCGCAGGAGGAAGCTGGGCTGAAAATCCAGACGCTGTGGCCGATGACGCGGTACTTCCCGTCCCCCGGTGGCAGCGATGAGTTTGTGCACGTGTATCTGGGCCGTTGCGACAGCGCTGGGGCGGGCGGTCTGCACGGGCTGGAGGAAGAGGGCGAAGACATTCGCGTGAAGGTCTGGGCGTTCGAGGATGCGCTGCAGGCTGTACGCGACGGGCAGATAGCCAATGCGGCAACCATAATTGCCTTGCAGTGGCTGGCCTTGAACCGCGATGAAGTCAGGGGGCTGTGGTCGTGAATCTGTTGCGTGATCGCTACCGGGTGGATCTGGTCGGGCTGCAGGCGGCTTGCGAGGCCAACTACGCCCGTCTGATGCGCCTGTTGCCGGACATGCGCACCGCGCAAAGCTCGCGGCGCATCGGCATGACCCAGGGCGACCAGATGCTCGGCGTACTGGTGCTCGATGTGGTCCTGGCCTGCCCCTACACCACCACCTTGCGCGTGCGCCAGGAACACAGCCTGCCGTGGCTGCCGGTGCCGCAACTGGAAGTGCAGGTCTACCACGACGCGCGCATGGCCGAGGTGGTCAGCGCCGAGCACGCCCGACGTTTTCGCAGTGTCTACCCGTACCCCAACGCGGCCATGCACCAGCCTGACGAGAAGGCCCAGCTCAACCTGTTCCTCGGTGAATGGCTGAGCCATTGCCTGGCCTGTGGCCATGAACTGGAAACCGTTCGCTGAAACTGTGACCGGCGTCCCTGGTGGCGGTTTGCTCCGGTGCGCCATCCCCACCATAATTCGTGCTGAATCCGCCCAAGGAGACGGCCTTGCCGCAAGCAATCCCTACTGCCAGCCGCGAATCGGCGCTGCTGGTGCAGCTGTCCGACAGCCATCTGTTCGCCGACGCGGACGGTACGCTGCTGGGCATGAATACCCGCGACAGCCTGCAGCGGGTGATCGGGCAGGTGCTGGCTGAGCAGCCGCACATCGATCTGCTGCTGGCGACGGGGGATTTGTCCCAGGATGGCTCGCTGGACTCCTACCAGCAGTTCCAGCACATGACCGCGCCACTTCGCGCCCCGGCGCGCTGGTTGGCCGGCAACCATGACGAGCCCTTGCCCATGGAGCAAGCGGCCGAAGGGACGCAGTTGCTGGACCCGGTGGTCGACATCGGTGCCTGGCGCGTGGTGATGCTCAACTCGGCAGTGCCCGGGGCGGTGCCGGGGCTGCTCGGCGAGGACCAGTTGCAGTTGCTTGAGGCGGCGCTGATCGAGGCCCCCGAGCGCCACTGCCTGATCTGCTTCCATCACCAGCCGGTGGCCATCGGTTGCGCCTGGATGGCCCCGATCGGCTTGCGCAACGCCGATGCCCTGTTCGAGCTGATCAAAGGTTATCCACAGGTGCGCGCCCTGCTATGGGGCCATATCCATCAGGAATGGGACCAACTGCGCGATGGCGTGCGACTGTTGGCCTCACCCTCGACCTGTATCCAGTTCGAGCCGTGCAGTGAAGACTTCAAGGTCGGTGAACAGGCCCCTGGCTACCGCTGGATGAAGCTACTGTGCGACGGGCGCCTGGAAACCGGGGTGTCGCGGCTCACCGACTTCGCCTTCACCGTGGACTATGAAAGCGACGGCTATTGAGCGCCGGTTTAATTGTTGCCGCGTACCTAAAGCTGATCCGCTGAGCCGCGAACAGGCTAAACTGCGCGTCTTTGCGCCTGTTTGATGCAGGCGTTTACGGCAATCATGGGGGCGGCATGGCGGGTTCGATTCTTTATATTCACGGTTTCAACAGCGCGCCGTCCTCGACCAAGGCCTGCCAGCTGGTCGCGGTGATGCAGCAACTGGGCCTGGCCGAGCAACTGCGCGTACCGGCGCTGCACCATCACCCGCGCCAGGCCATTGCCCAGCTGGAGGCGGCCATCACCGAGCTGGACCGGCCATTGCTGGTCGGCAGCTCGCTCGGCGGCTACTATGCGACCCACCTGGCCCAGCGCCATGGCCTCAAGGCCCTGCTGGTCAACCCGGCGGTCAACCCGCACCAGATGTTCGAAGGGCACCTGGGCACCCAGCAGAACCATTACACCGGTGAAACCTGGGAACTGACCCTGGAGCATGTCCAGGCCCTGGCCGAACTTGAAGTAGCGCCGCCAGAACGCGCCGAACAGTTTCAGGTTTGGCTGCAAACGGGCGATGAAACCCTGGATTACCGGCGTGCCGAGCGCTTCTACCGCGCTTGTGCCCTGCGCATCCAGGCCGGTGGCGACCACAGCTTCCAGGGCTTCGCCGCGCACCTGCCGGCCTTGCTGAGTTTTGCCGGTGTGCCGGCACAGACGTATCAAACGCTCGATTTTTCTGTATTTTGAGTGCTTATTTTCACCTACGAATGACGACGAGAATCCATGGCCACTCCCAGCGCTAGCGCCTATAACGCAGACGCCATCGAAGTCCTCTCCGGCCTTGACCCGGTGCGCAAGCGCCCGGGCATGTACACCGACACCAGCCGGCCCAACCACCTGGCCCAGGAAGTCATCGACAACAGCGTCGACGAAGCCCTGGCCGGTCACGCCCGCTCGGTGCAGGTCATCCTGCATGCCGACCACTCGCTGGAAGTGTCCGACGACGGTCGCGGCATGCCGGTGGACATCCACCCGGAAGAGGGCGTGTCGGGCGTCGAGCTGATCCTCACCAAGCTGCATGCCGGCGGCAAGTTCTCCAACAAGAACTACCAGTTCTCCGGTGGTTTGCACGGTGTCGGCATTTCGGTGGTCAACGCCTTGTCCACGCAGGTCCGCGTGCGGGTCAAGCGCGACGGCAACGAATACCAGATGACCTTCGCCGATGGCTTCAAGGCCACCGAGCTGGAAGTCGTTGGCACGGTCGGCAAGCGCAACACCGGTACCAGCGTGTACTTCGCGCCGGACCCGAAGTATTTCGATTCGCCGAAATTCTCCATCAGCCGCCTCAAGCACGTGCTCAAGGCCAAGGCCGTGTTGTGCCCGGGGCTGCTGGTGAGCTTCGAAGACAAAGGCACCGGCGAGAAGGTCGAGTGGCATTACGAGGACGGCCTGCGCTCCTACCTGGTCGACTCGGTCAGCGAGTACCTGCGCCTGCCCGACGAGCCGTTCTGCGGCAGCCTGGCGGGCAACAAGGAGGCGGTCGACTGGGCCTTGCTGTGGTTGCCCGAAGGCGGCGACAGCGTCCAGGAAAGCTACGTCAACCTGATCCCCACCGCCCAGGGCGGCACCCACGTCAACGGCCTGCGCCAGGGCCTGCTGGATGCGATGCGCGAGTTCTGCGAGTTCCGCAACCTGCTGCCGCGCGGGGTCAAGCTGGCCCCGGAAGACGTCTGGGAGCGCATCAGCTTCGTCTTGTCGATGAAAATGCAGGAACCGCAGTTCTCCGGGCAGACCAAGGAACGCCTGTCGTCCCGCGAGGCGGCCGCCTTTGTCTCCGGCGTGGTCAAGGATGCCTTCAGCCTGTGGCTCAATGCGCACCCCGAGCTGGGCATGCAACTGGCGGAACTGGCGATCAACAACGCCGGTCGTCGCCTCAAGGCCAGCAAGAAGGTCGAGCGCAAGCGCGTTACCCAGGGCCCGGCTCTGCCTGGCAAGCTGGCCGACTGCGCCGGCCAGGACCCGATGCGTGCCGAACTGTTCCTGGTGGAGGGTGACTCCGCCGGTGGTTCTGCCAAGCAGGCGCGCGACAAGGAATTCCAGGCCATCCTGCCGCTGCGCGGGAAGATCCTCAACACCTGGGAAGTCGACGGCGGCGAAGTGCTCGCCAGCCAGGAAGTGCACAACATTGCCGTGGCCATCGGGGTCGACCCGGGCGCAGCGGACATGAGCCAGCTGCGCTACGGCAAGATCTGCATCCTCGCCGACGCCGACTCCGACGGCCTGCACATCGCCACCTTGCTTTGCGCCTTGTTCGTCCAGCATTTCCGCCCGCTGGTCGAGGCCGGGCACGTCTATGTGGCGATGCCGCCGCTGTACCGGATCGACCTGGGCAAGGAAATCTACTACGCCCTCGACGAGCCCGAGCGCGACGGCATTCTCGACCGCCTGGTGGCCGAGAAGAAGCGTGGCAAGCCGCAGGTCACCCGATTCAAGGGCCTGGGCGAGATGAACCCGCCACAACTGCGTGAAACCACCATGGACCCGAACACCCGGCGCCTGGTGCAGTTGACCCTGGAAGACTTCGAGCACACTCGCGAGATCATGGACATGCTCCTGGCCAAGAAGCGCGCGAG
This sequence comes from Pseudomonas fontis, assembly GCF_028656955.1. Taxonomy (GTDB): domain Bacteria; phylum Pseudomonadota; class Gammaproteobacteria; order Pseudomonadales; family Pseudomonadaceae; genus Aquipseudomonas; species Aquipseudomonas fontis. Next base: position 4,778 of record NZ_JAMDGY010000062.1, on the reverse strand, counting down.
TGATCGCAAGAGCTGGCTGGAGTCCAAAGGCAACCTGGCCGAGGTCCTGGCTTGATACGTCTGGCCCTGACCGCGCTGTTGTCACTGCTGGCCTTGCCGGCGCTGGCCGAGCCCTGGCCGGAGTTGGTGCTCACTGCCGAGCACCCGGTCGACGGCATGCGCGGTGGCAACCTGTCCGGGCTGGCGCTGTGCAACGGTGTGTTGTGGACGGTGTCGGACCGCGACGATGACCTGCTGTACCGCCTCGACACCCAAGGTGTGGTGTGGCAAGCCGAAGGTGTCCCGCTGGCCGTGCCGCCACCGCCAGACAGCGGTTTGCCATGGGGCATCCGCTCGCGTACCTGGGCCGCGTCCCTGGTACGTGGTGGTGAAATGGATTACGAGGGGATTACCTGCGATGGCGCGGGTAACCGCTATATCGTCAGCGAAACCCATGCCGCGGTGCTGCAAGTGCCGGTCGCGGGTGAGCCGAACTGGCTGAAAATCGACCCGAGCATGGTGCGCCAGGCGCGGGCCAGCGGCATGTTGCTGCACTTCAATGCCTTGTTCGAGGGCCTGGCGATCAACCCGGCGGGTGACCGCTTGTGGCTGGCCGCCGAGCGCGAACGGCGCGGGCTGCTGGCGGTCAATCGCCAGCAGAGCACCTGGAAGTGCGGCGAAAAAGGCTGCGTGTTGCTCAGTGAAGCCGGCACCGAGCTGCAGCCGGAACAGATGGGCAAGCCGCGCGAGCTGTCGCGTGACTTCGCTGACCTGGCGCTGTATGACGGTAAATTGTTCACCCTAGAGCGCAATGCCTTCCGCATCTGCCGCCGGGATAGCGAGACGGCTGCGGTCGAGCGCTGCTGGTCGTTTGCCGCTGAAGCCCTGGTGGATTCGCGGCGCTACAGCCAGCCGTTCGGCCTGGCCGAAGCGCTGGTGATTGACGCCCAGGGTGCCTGGATCGGCCTGGACAACAACAATGGCAGCCGCGCCGACGGTGAAGAACGTCCGATCGTCTGGCGCTTTGCCGCGCCGAAAGGCGGCTGGAGTGCCAAGCGTTGAGCCAGGCACCGGGCAAGCGAGCGGGGCGAGTGCTCCTGGTGTTGGCCTGGGCGGCGGGCCTGTTCCTGGCCACGCGGTTCTTCGGGCAATGGGAAGAGCGTCAGGCCAACCCGAACAGTGAAGTCACCTCGCAACATGGCGAGGGTTACATCGAAGTCCGCCTGGCCAGCAACGGCCAGGGGCACTTCGTCGCCGATGGGCTGATCAACGGCCAGGCGGTGCATTTCATGCTGGATACTGGCGCGACCGATGTGGCGATTCCCGAGGCCATGGCCCGACAGTTCAATCTGGAGCGCGGCGCGCCGGTGACGTTGAGCACGGCCAATGGCCGCACCCAAGGCTACCGGACTCGTCTGGACAGCCTGCAACTGGGCGATATTTTGCTGCGCGACGTGCGCGCCCTGGTAGTGCCGGGGCTGGACGGCGAGCAGGTCTTGCTGGGCATGAGTGCCCTGAAACAACTCGAATTTACCCAGCGCGGCGGCACCTTGCTGCTGCGCCAGACCTTGAAATGATGAGGCCCGCATGAGCGACTCCCTTGATCTCAGCCTCGATGGCGTAGAGCGCCGGTCACTGGCTGACTTCACCGAACAGGCCTACCTCAACTATTCCATGTACGTGATCATGGACCGGGCGCTGCCGCATATCGGTGACGGCCTGAAGCCGGTGCAACGACGCATCGTCTACGCCATGAGCGAACTGGGCCTGGATGCCGATTCCAAGCACAAGAAATCGGCGCGTACCGTCGGTGACGTGCTCGGCAAGTTCCACCCCCACGGCGACTCGGCGTGCTACGAGGCCATGGTGCTGATGGCGCAGCCGTTCAGCTACCGCTACACCCTGGTCGACGGCCAGGGCAACTGGGGTGCGCCGGACGATCCGAAATCCTTCGCGGCCATGCGTTACACCGAGGCGCGCCTGTCGCGCTACTCCGAAGTGTTGCTCAGCGAGCTGGGCCAGGGCACTGCGGACTGGGTACCGAACTTTGACGGCACCCTCGATGAGCCTGCCGTGCTGCCGGCGCGCCTGCCGAACATCCTGCTCAACGGCACCACCGGTATCGCCGTGGGCATGGCCACCGACGTGCCGCCGCACAACCTGCGCGAAGTCGCTTCGGCCTGCGTGCGCCTGCTCGATGAGCCCAAGGCTACCGTCGAGCAGCTCTGCGAGCATATCCAGGGCCCGGACTATCCGACTGAAGCGGAGATCATCACCCCGCGTGCCGACCTGCTGAAAATCTACGAAACCGGCCGTGGCTCGGTGCGCATGCGCGCCGTGTACCGCATCGAAGATGGCGACATCGTGGTTACCGCATTGCCGCACCAGGTCTCCGGGGCCAAGGTGCTGGAGCAGATCGCCGCGCAGATGCAGGCCAAGAAGCTGCCGATGGTGGCCGACCTGCGTGATGAGTCCGACCATGAGAACCCGTGCCGCATCGTGATCATCGCGCGCTCCAACCGGGTCGACCTCGACGAGCTGATGCAGCATCTGTTTGCCACCACCGAGCTGGAGTCGAGCTACCGGGTCAACGTCAACATCATTGGCCTGGACGGCCGGCCGCAGTTGAAGAACCTGCGGGCCTTGCTGCTGGAGTGGCTGGAGTTCCGCATCAACACCGTGCGCCGCCGCCTGCAACACCGCCTGGACAAGGTCGAGCGTCGCCTGCACCTGTTGGAAGGCTTGCTGGTGGCGTTCCTCAACCTGGATGAAGTGATCCATATCATCCGCACCGAGGAGCACCCCAAGGCAGCGCTGATCGCCCGTTTCGACCTGACTGAAACCCAGGCCGAATACATCCTCGAAACCCGCCTGCGTCAGTTGGCGCGGTTGGAAGAGATGAAGATCCGCAACGAGCAGGATGAGCTGGCCAAGGAACAAGCCAAGCTGGCCGCCCTGCTGGGCAGCGAAAGCAAACTGCGCAAGCTGGTGCGTACCGAGCTGATCAAGGACGCCGAAACCTATGGCGACAACCGTCGCTCGCCAATCGTTGCGCGGGCCGAGGCCAAGGCACTCTCGGAAAACGAGCTGATGCCGACCGAGCCGGTCACAGTGGTGCTTTCCGAAAAAGGCTGGGTGCGTTGCGCCAAGGGCCACGACATCGATGCCACGGGCCTGTCGTACAAGGCCGGTGACGGGTTCAAGACCGCCGCGATGGGGCGTTCCAACCAGTTTGCAGTGTTTATCGACTCGACCGGACGCAGTTATTCGGTCGCCGCGCATACCTTGCCATCGGCACGCGGCCAGGGCGAGCCGCTGACCGGCCGCCTGACGCCACCACCGGGGGCCGCGTTTGAGTGCGTGTTGCTGCCGGATGACGACGCGCTGTATGTGATCGCTTCCGATGCCGGCTATGGCTTCGTGGTCAAGGGTGAAGACCTGCAGGCCAAGAACAAGGCGGGCAAAGCCCTGCTCAGCCTGCCCAATGGCGCCAAGGTGATCAGCCCGCGAGCGGTGGCTGACCGTGAGCAGAATTGGCTGGCGGCGGTGACGACCGAAGGTCGGTTGTTGATCTTCAAGGTCAGCGACCTGCCACAGCTGGGTAAAGGAAAGGGCAATAAAATCATCGGCGTGCCGGGTGATCGGGTGGCCAGCCGTGAAGAATATGTCACTGATTTGGCGGTCATTCCCGAGGGCGCGACCCTTGTATTGCAGGCCGGCAAGCGTACTCTGTCACTCAAGGGTGATGACCTGGAGCATTACAAAGGCGAGCGTGGGCGGCGTGGCAACAAGCTGCCGCGTGGTTTCCAGCGGGTTGATGCGCTGTTGGTCGAACACCTCGAATAGTCGCTCCAGAGGCCTCGAACAGGGTTTTTCACGCCTGTTCGCGGCTTAAACGCTGGAGTCGTGCGGCTATTTCGCGGATGATAGGCCCCTTTGCGGTGCCAGCGTGGCTGTGTGCCCGAACGTTTTCACGAGTATCACTGCGGTAAGCCGTATGGCGACTGCTTGGATGGGATGATGAAATTTCTGCGCCTTCCATTTGTTTTAATGCTCAGTGGCGTACTGGGCCTGGCCGGGTGCAGCGTGCACCAGCCAGTATCGCTTTATCAGCTCGACAGCGGCGAGCCGGGGCAACCCAAGCAGAGCGCCGGTATGGCGGTGGTGCTGGGCCCGGTGTCGGTTGCCGACTATTTGCAGCGTGAGACGCTGTTGCAGCGTCAGACCGATGGCAGCCTGACTGCATCGACCGAGGGTCGTTGGGCGGGTAGCTTGTCGGCGGATATCGACCAGTTGCTGGTTCGTCAGTTGGCTTGGCGGCTGGACAGCCAGCGTGTTGTGCTGGCGCCGGCGAATACCGGGTTCAACCCGGATGTGCAGGTACTGCTGTCGATTACGCGCCTGGATTCGGGTACCAATCAGCCGGCGATCCTTGATGCGCAGTGGCGTTTGCTCGACCGTCGTGGCCAGGTGCGTGATAACCGCATCGTGCATCTGGAGCAGCCGCATACGGGTACTTCGGCAGCGCAGGTGCAGGCGCAGGGGCAGTTGTTGCAGCGTCTGGCCGAGCAGTTGAGCGTAGCGCTCAAACCGTTGGCCAATCAGCCGGCGATTGCTGAAGAGACGCCGAAGAAGAGTGCACCGGTGCAGGTGCGCAAAGATCCGGAGAAGCCGAAGATTCCACTGGCTTCGCCGATTCGCACGGATATGGAAGTGTTCCGCTTCTGATGCCTTGAACAACAAAAAGCCCGCAGCGATGCGGGCTTTTTTGTGGCCGCTATGCAGCCAATCGCCGGCAA
>NZ_JAMDGY010000061.1 GCF_028656955.1 Pseudomonas fontis | reverse complement strand
AGGCTGCGCTGGAGCCCGCAGGGCTCCCAAAGGCGGCGCCTGCCATGCAGGCGAGCGCAGCCTCACGGCAGCGGCTACTCCCGCGATGAGGCCCCCAGGTTGAGACGACTTGTCGCGCCACGCCGCGAAACGAGCGTGTTAAGTTAACCGGCGCTCTAAAGCACAAGAAGACTGAACCCCAATGGAATGCAGCCCATGACCCGGACCTCAAACCCCGAACCAACCGAAGCCACCGAACACCATCTGCAACGCAACCTCAGCAACCGCCACATCCAGTTGATCGCCATCGGCGGCGCTATCGGCACCGGCCTGTTCATGGGTTCGGGCAAGACCATCAGCCTCGCCGGCCCCTCGATCATCTTCGTCTACATGATCATCGGCTTCATGCTGTTCTTCGTCATGCGCGCCATGGGCGAACTGCTGCTGTCGAACCTCAACTACAAGTCCTTCATCGATTTCTCCGCCGACCTGCTCGGGCCCTGGGCCGGCTACTTCACCGGCTGGACCTACTGGTTCTGCTGGATCATCACCGGCATAGCCGACGTGATCGCCATCGCCGCCTATTCACAGTTCTGGTTCCCCGACCTGCCCCAATGGGCGCCCGCCCTGGCCTGCGTCGGCGTGCTGCTGTCACTGAACCTGATCACGGTAAAACTCTTCGGCGAGATCGAATTCTGGTTCGCCATGATCAAGATCGTCGCCATCCTGGCGCTGGTCGGCACCGGCCTGTACATGGTCGTCGTTGGCTTCCAGTCGCCCGCCGGCAGCACCGCCAACCTGGCCAACCTGTGGAATGACGACGGCATGTTCCCGCACGGCCTGATGGGCTTCTTCGCGGGCTTCCAGATCGCCGTGTTCGCCTTCGTCGGTATCGAGCTGGTCGGCACTACCGCCGCCGAAGCGAAGAACCCCGAGCGCACCCTGCCCCGCGCCATCAACTCGATCCCGATCCGCATCATCATGTTCTACGTGCTGGCGCTGATCGCGATCATGGCGGTCACCCCATGGCGTGACGTGGTGCCCGGCAAGAGCCCGTTCGTTGAACTGTTCATCCTTGCCGGCCTGCCGGCTGCGGCGAGCATCATCAACTTCGTGGTGCTGACCTCGGCGGCGTCCTCGGCCAACAGCGGGGTGTTCTCCACCAGCCGCATGCTCTTCGGCCTGGCCCAGCAGGGCGATGCACCGAAGCGCTTCGAAACCCTGTCCAAGCGTGACGTGCCGGCCAACGGCCTGTACTTCTCGTGCACCTGCCTGCTGCTGGGCGCGGCGCTGATGTACGTGATCCCCGACCTGATCGAAGCCTTCACCCTGGTGACCACGGTGTCGGCGATCCTGTTCATGTTCGTCTGGTCGCTGATCCTGCTGTCGTACCTGACCTACCGCAAGGAGCGCGACGCCCTGCACCAGGCCTCGAAGTACAAGATGCCCGGTGGGCGCTTCATGTGCTGGGCCTGCCTGGCCTTCTTCGCCGGCATCCTGGTGCTGCTGAGCCTGGAAAGCGACACCCGCCAGGCCCTGATCGTCACGCCGATCTGGTTCGTGCTGCTGGCCGTCACCTACCAGTTCGTGCGCCGCAATCGCCAGCAGCAATTGCAGGCGCAAGCCGACTGAGCCCGCCCCCTGCGGTTGCGCACCAGCACGGCGCAACCGCCCCGCCGAACGCACCGCGACGTTCCAGCGCGGTGCGCAAAAAGCCGACAAAAGCCCCGTAAACCGGGGCTTTTCAGCTTGTACACAAGTCGGCACACCACTTGCTAATGCTCTCTCCCGAAGTCGTCGTCTGCCAAACCAGAACATTCGAACTCATCGGAGAGAGCACTTATGAAGCGTCGCAGTCTGATCAAGGCCTTTACCCTCAGCGCGTCCATCGCGGCCATGGGGTTGAGCTGGAGTATCCAGGCCGCCGAGACCATCAAGGTCGGCATCCTGCATTCGCTGTCGGGCACCATGGCGATTTCCGAAACCTCGCTCAAGGACATGGCCCTCATGACCATCGAGCAGATCAACGCCAAGGGTGGCGTGAACGGCAAGATGCTCGAAGCGGTGGTGGTCGACCCGGCGTCGAACTGGCCGTTGTTCGCGGAAAAGAGCCGCCAGTTGCTGACCCAGGACAAGGTCGCGGTAGTGTTCGGCTGCTGGACCTCGGTGTCGCGCAAGTCAGTGCTGCCGGTGTTCGAGGAGCTCAACGGGCTGCTGTTCTACCCGGTGCAATACGAAGGTGAAGAGATGTCGCCGAACGTCTTCTACACCGGCGCAGCGCCCAACCAGCAGGCCATCCCGGCGGTGGAATACCTGATGAGCGAAGAAGGCGGCGCGGCCAAGCGCTACTTCCTGCTGGGTACCGACTACGTCTACCCGCGCACCACCAACAAGATCCTGCGGGCCTTCCTGCACAGCAAAGGCGTAGCCGACAAGGACATCGAAGAGGTCTACACGCCGTTCGGTCACAGCGACTACCAGACCATCGTCGCCAACATCAAGAAGTTCTCCGCCGGTGGCAAGACGGCAGTGATCTCCACGGTCAACGGCGACTCCAACGTGCCGTTCTACAAGGAGCTGGCCAACCAGGGGCTGAAGGCGACCGATGTGCCGGTGGTGGCGTTCTCGGTGGGCGAGGAAGAACTGCGCGGCATCGACGCCAAGCCGCTGGTGGGCCACCTGGCCGCGTGGAACTACTTCGAGTCGGTAGAGAACCCGGTGAACACCCAGTTCGTCTCTGACTGGAAAGCCTACGCCAAGGCCAAGAACCTGCCGGGGGCGGACAAGGCGGTGACCAACGACCCGATGGAGGCCACCTACGTGGGCATTCACATGTGGGCGCAGGCCGTGGAGAAGGCCAAGTCCACCGATGTCGACAAGGTCCGCGAGGCGTTGGCCGGGCAGTCGTTCAAGGCGCCGTCGGGCTTCACCCTGACCATGGACAAGACCAATCATCACCTGCACAAGCCGGTGATGATCGGCGAGATCCAGGATGACGGGCAGTTCAACGTGGTCTGGGAGACCGAGTCACCGGTGCGGGCGCAGCCGTGGAGCCCGTTCATTCCGGGCAATGACAAGCGCCCGGACTATGCCGTGAAAGGTAACTGACCTTTAGGGCCCTATCGCCGGCAAGGCCGGCTCCCACACCTGTAGCCCCACCCGATGAACCTGTGGGAGCCGGCCTTGCCGGCGATTGGCCCGAACGAACACCACAAGGACCCCGCCATGCTCAAGGCACTCCTCGCCCTGCTCCTGTTGCTGCCCCTGGCCGCCCAGGCAGGTGACGCCGACTTCTTCATCGCCGCCAAGCCCAACGAACAGGCCAGCCTGCTCCAGGCCTGGGCGGCGCAACCCGACCCGGCCCGGCTGGCACTGCTGAGCGCGATGCAGCAAGGCCGCCTCGGCGCCGACGATACGCGCAAGCTGCGCCTGAACAATCGTCTGCGCGGCCTGCTCGACAATGCCCTGGCCAGCCACCAGTTGCTCAGCGACGACGCCACCCTGCGCCTGGCCGCCGCCCGGCAATTGCAGAAATCCGCACAACCGGCGCAAGTGGCCTTCCTCGACCGGCGCTTCGCCGGCGAGCCCGACGCCGCCGTGCACGCCGCCCTCGGCCTGGCCCTGGCCAACCTGCAACTGGCCGACAGCAACCCGGCCGTGCGCCTGGCGGCGGTGCGCCTGCTCGGCGAAACCGGCGACCCGATGGCCCGCACCCGCCTCGAAACCCTGCTCGACCCGGCCGTGGAAACCGATGCCGGCGTGCGCACGGCCGCCGAAACCAGCCTCGCCCAGGTCAAGCGCAAGCTGCTGATCGGCGAACTGCTCGGCCAGGCTTTCAGCGGCCTGTCGCTGGGCTCGATCCTGCTGCTCGCGGCCCTTGGCCTGGCGATCACCTTCGGCCTGCTCGGGGTGATCAACATGGCCCACGGCGAGATGCTCATGCTCGGCGCCTACACCACCTACGTGGTACAGGTGCTGGTGCAACGCTACGCCCCCGGCGCCCTGGAGTTCTATCCCCTGTTGGCGCTGCCTGCGGCTTTCGCCGTGAGTGCCGGGGTCGGCATGCTGCTGGAGCGCACGGTGATCCGCCACCTGTATGGCCGACCGCTGGAAACCCTGCTCGCCACCTGGGGCATCAGCCTGATCCTGATCCAGGCGATCCGCCTGATCTTCGGCGCGCAGAACGTCGAAGTCGCCAACCCGGGCTGGCTCTCCGGCGGCCTGCAGGTGCTGCCGAACCTGGTGCTGCCGTACAGCCGCATCGTCATCATCGGCTTTGCCCTGTGCGTGGTGCTGCTGACCTGGCTGCTGCTCAACCGCACCCGCCTGGGCCTGAACGTGCGCGCCGTCACCCAGAACCGCAACATGGCCGCCTGCTGCGGCGTGCCCACCGGGCGCGTGGACATGCTCGCCTTCGGCCTCGGTTCGGGCATCGCCGGGCTCGGTGGCGTGGCCCTGAGCCAGATCGGCAACGTCGGCCCGGACCTGGGCCAGAGCTACATCATCGACTCGTTCCTGGTGGTGGTGCTCGGCGGTGTCGGGCAACTCGCCGGCAGCCTCTGGGCGGCATTCGGCCTGGGCATCGCCAACAAATTGCTGGAGCCGCAGATAGGTGCGGTGCTGGGCAAGATCCTCATCCTTGCGCTGATCATTCTGTTCATCCAGAAGCGTCCGCAAGGCCTGTTCGCCCTCAAGGGACGGGTAATCGACTGATGAACCAGCCACTGCTTGTCACTGCTGCGCAAAAAGCCGGGCCACGACTTTCCCTGGCCATCGGCGCCATCGTGCTGCTGCTGTTGATCGCCTTGCCATTGCTGTCGCTGCTGCCCGCTGGGCACAGCCTGCAGGTGTCGGCCTACACCCTGACGCTGGTCGGCAAGATCCTCTGCTACGCCATCGTTGCCCTGGCCCTGGACCTGGTCTGGGGCTATGCCGGTTTGCTTTCGCTGGGCCACGGGCTGTTCTTCGCCCTGGGTGGCTATGCCATGGGCATGTACCTGATGCGCGAGGCGGCCGGCGACAGCCTGCCGGCGTTCATGACCTTCCTGTCCTGGAGCGAACTGCCCTGGTACTGGGCCGGCACCCAGCACTTTGCCTGGGCGCTGTGCCTGGTGGTGCTGGCGCCGGGGCTGCTGGCGCTGGTGTTCGGCTACTTTGCCTTCCGTTCGCGAATCAAGGGCGTGTACTTCTCGATCATGACCCAGGCGCTGACCTTCGCCGGCATGCTGCTGTTCTTTCGCAACGAGACCGGCTTTGGCGGCAACAACGGTTTCACCAATTTTCGCAGCATCCTCGGCTTCGAGATCACCTCGCAGGGCACCCGCGCGGTGCTGTTCCTGCTGACCGTGGCGTTGCTGCTGGCCAGCCTGCTGATCGGCTGGCGGCTGGCGCGCAGCAAGTTCGGCCGGGTGCTGACGGCGCTGCGCGATGCGGAGAATCGCCTGATGTTCTGCGGCTACGACCCACGCGGGTTCAAGCTGTTCGTCTGGGTGTTGAGTGCGGTGCTGTGCGGCCTGGCCGGGGCCTTGTACGTGCCGCAGGTGGGCATCATCAACCCCAGCGAAATGTCGCCGACCAACTCCATTGAAGCCGCCGTGTGGGTTGCCCTCGGAGGGCGCGGCACGCTGATCGGGCCGCTGCTGGGGGCCGGGCTGGTCAATGGCATGAAGAGCTGGTTCACCGTGGCGTTCCCGGAATTCTGGCTGTTCTTCCTTGGCGCGCTGTTCATCCTGGTCACCCTGTACCTGCCCAAGGGCGTGGTCGGTTTACTGAAGAAAAGGGGCGAACAATGAGAACTGTGCCACTGCCGGTCGTGCACCCGGAATTCATGCTCGAACCGATCATCGACGGCGCGGGTCGCGACGCCATCGGCCTGGGCCAGCTGCGCCAGCCTGGGTTGGATGTGCGTCACGGCACGGTGCTGACACTGGAGGACATCAGCGTCAGCTTCGATGGTTTCAAGGCGCTCAATGCGCTGAACCTGTACATCGGCGTGGGTGAGTTGCGCTGCATCATCGGGCCCAACGGCGCGGGCAAGACCACATTGATGGACGTGATCACCGGCAAGACCCGCCCCTCCACCGGCAAGGCCTGGTTTGGCGACACCCTGGACCTGACCCGCATGAGCGAGGTGGAGATTGCCCAGTCGGGAATTGGCCGCAAGTTCCAGAAGCCGACGGTGTTCGAGGCACTGACCGTGTACGAGAACCTGGAGCTGGCGCAGAAGACCGACAAGTCGGTGTGGGCGAGCCTGCGGGCGCGCTTGAGCGGCGAGCAGCGCGACCGTATCGACGAGGTGCTGGGCACCATCCGCCTGGAGGCGTCGCAGCATCGTCTGGCGGGGTTGCTCTCGCATGGGCAGAAGCAGTTCCTGGAGATCGGCATGTTGCTGATGCAAGACCCGCAGTTGCTGTTGCTCGACGAGCCGGTGGCGGGCATGACCGATGCCGAGACCGCGTTTACCGCCGAGCTGTTCAAAAGCCTGGCCGGCAAGCATTCGCTGATGGTGGTGGAGCATGACATGGGCTTTGTCGGCAGCATTGCCGACCATGTCACGGTGCTGCACCAGGGCAGTGTGCTGGCGGAGGGGTCGCTTGAGCAGGTGCAGGCGGATGACCGGGTGATCGAGGTGTACCTCGGCCGGTAGAGCATCGCCGGCCAGGCCGGCTCCCACAGTTTCCTCAGCCCCCCGCAGCACCCCTGTGGGAGCCGGCATTGCCGGCGATTGGCCAGCCCAGGCAACACAAGGACCACAACCATGCTGAAGATCGATTCCCTGCACCAATACTACGGCGGCAGCCACATCCTGCGCGGCCTGTCCTTCGAGGCCAAGGTCGGAGAAGTCACCTGCCTGCTCGGACGCAATGGCGTCGGCAAGACCACCCTGCTGCGTTGCCTGATGGGCCTGTTGCCTGCTCGCGAAGGCAGCGTGCACTGGGAAGGCCAGGCCATCACCGGCTTCAAGCCGCACCAGCGCGTACACGCCGGCATCGCCTACGTGCCGCAAGGCCGGGAGATCTTCCCGCGCCTGACCGTCGAAGAGAACCTGCTGATGGGCCTGTCGCGCTTTGGCGCCAAGCAGGCCAAGGCCGTCCCGCCCTTCATCTACGAACTGTTCCCGGTGCTGCTGCAGATGAAGCACCGGCGTGGCGGCGACCTCTCTGGCGGCCAGCAGCAGCAACTGGCGATCGGCCGCGCCCTGGCCAGCCGTCCACGCCTGTTGATCCTCGACGAACCCACCGAAGGCATCCAGCCTTCGGTGATCAAGGAGATCGGCGCGGTGATCGCCAAGCTGGCCGCACGCGGCGACATGGCGATCCTGCTGGTGGAGCAGTTCTACGACTTTGCGGCGGAGCTGGCTGACCAGTACCTGGTGATGTCGCGGGGCGAAATCGTCCAGCAGGGGCGTGGTGAAAACATGGAGGCCGAGGGTGTACGCGGCCTGGTAACCATTTAATCTGACGACCTGCTCACGCTTTCGAGAACCTGCCATGACCTACCTGATCCGCGATGCCGTGCCTGCCGACCTGCCCGACATTCGTGACATCTACAACGACGCCGTGCTCAACACCACGGCGATCTGGAACGAACAACCGGTCGACCTGGGCAACCGCCAGGCCTGGTTCGATGCACGCCAGGCGCAGCAGTACCCGATCCTGGTGGCGGTAGATGCGGCGGGGGACGTGCTGGGCTATTCATCGTTTGGCGACTGGCGCCCGTTTGAGGGCTTTCGCCACACGGTGGAGCATTCGGTGTATATCCGCGCCGATCAGCGTGGCAATGGCTTGGGGCCGAAGCTGATGGAAGCCCTGATCGAACGCGCCAGGGGCTGTGGCAAGCATGTGATGGTGGCGGCGATTGAAAGTGGCAATGCGGCGTCGGTGCGCCTGCATGAGCGGCTGGGGTTCACCTTGAACGGGACCCTGCCGCAAGTGGGGGTGAAATTCGGGCGCTGGCTGGATTTGACGTTTATGCAGTTGATCCTGAATCCGGGCGCTGAGCCAAACCATTGAGAGCGCTGAAGGGCCTCATCGCCGGCAAGGCCGGCTCCCACAGGGTTTTGCATCATGCCAATCACTGTGGGAGGCCAGGTCCCAGAGGTGCCTGCATCACCGCAATCACTGTGGGAGGCTAGTTCCCTGAAGTGTTTGCATCACCACAATCACTGTGGGAGCCGGCCTTGCCGGCGAACGGCCGCGAAGCGGTCGCAGGCGTCAGCCCTGCACAAACCGCCCCAGCCGCTGCTTCAACATCGAGTTCTCACTGCGCAGTTGCTGCACTTCCTCCAGCAACTCCAGCGCCAGCGCCACACCTTCCCATTCCAGCTCAAGCTCGTGGTGCAGCTTGGCCGCACGCTTGACCAGCACCGGCGCGCGGTCGTCGAACACCCACTCCTGCGGCGTTCGCCCCGACGGTTCAACAATGCCGTGCTCGACGATCTCGATCACGTAAGCCTCAGTCAAATCGGCTTCCTGACACAGGGTGTGCATGTCCAGTTGAACGATCAGGGTACTGCTCATGGTCACTTACTCCATTGAGTTCGCGGGTTGAACCCGGCCTTCTCCGACAGTTTGCTCCACAGCTCACGGGTCGCCTCGTCCGACTGCGCAGGCATCACCACCTTCAACTGTGCATACAAATCGCCACGCTGGCCCTGCTTGTTGCTCAGGCCCATGCCCTTGATGCGCAAACGCTGGCCGCTCTGGCTGTCCGGACGAATGGTCAGGTTGACCTTGCCGGTCAGCGTCGGCATCTCGACCTTGGTGCCCAAGGCCGCTTCCCACGGCGCCAGCGGCACCGTGATGATCAGGTCATGGTCTTCGACATCGAACAGCGGATGAGGTGCCAGGCGAATGATCAGGTACAGGTCGCCATTCGCCCCGCCGCCCACGCCCGGTGCGCCCTGGCCCTTGAGGCGGATGCGCTCGCCGTCGGTCACCCCGGCCGGAATCTTCACGTTCAGGGTCTTGGTGGTGTCACCGGTACGCTGGCCCGCCGCGTTGTACTGCGGGACCTGGAAGCTGATCTTCTTCGACTCGTTGGAGAGGGTTTCCTCCAGGAAAATCGCCAGTTCCATTTCCACGTCCTGCCCCCGCCGACCGGCACTCTGTTGCTGGCCACGGCCAAAGGGATTGCCATTACCGCCACGCCCGGCCGAACCGAAGATGGAGCTGAAGAAGTCCGAGAAGTCACCACCGCCGCCAAAGCCGCCGTCACCACCAGCACCGGCACCGCCACGGCTTTGCCAGCCAGGTGGACCCTGGAACGGCCGGCCGTGCTGGCCGTATTTGCGCAGTTCGTCGTATTCGGCGCGTTTTTCCGGGCTGCTCAAGGCCTCGTAGGCCTCGTTGGCCTCCTTGAATTTGTCTTCCGCGTCACGCTCTTTGCTGACGTCGGGGTGATACTTGCGCGCGAGCTTGCGGTAGGCGGTCTTGATCGCCTTGTCATCCGCCGTGGGCTCTACGCCAAGTATTTTGTAATAGTCTTTGAAGTCCATCTAAGCCATCACCAAAGTTGTCGAATTCATCACTGCAATGAAGATTGGGGTCAAGCATAGCCTTTCAAGGTGGGCAGCGGATTGCTGTCGAGCAGATATTCGGTCTTGATTCTGTCGCCGGCTGGCATACACTGCGCGGCCGTTTTTCCCCCGGAAGCTCTTGCAATGAGTCACCCCACCCCGGCCCGCGCCTGCGGCATCGACTTCGGCACCTCCAACTCCACCGTCGGCTGGCATCGCCCGGGCGAGGAAACGCTGATCGCCCTGGAAGACGGCAAGATCACCTTGCCCTCGGTGGTGTTCTTCAATATCGAGGAGCGTCGCCCGGCCTACGGCCGCCTGGCGCTGCACGAGTACCTGGAAGGCTACGAAGGGCGCCTGATGCGCTCGCTCAAGAGCCTGCTGGGCTCCAAGCTGATCAAGCACGACACCAGCGTGCTGGGCACCGCGCTGCCGTTCAAGGACTTGCTGGGGATGTTCATCGGCGAGCTGAAAAAACGCGCCGAAGCCAATGCCGGCCGCGCCTTCGATGACGTGGTGCTGGGCCGCCCGGTGTTCTTCGTCGATGACGATGCCGCCGCCGACCAGGAAGCTGAAGACACCCTGGCGCAAGTAGCGAAGAAGATCGGCTTCAAGAACGTGTCGTTCCAGTACGAGCCGATTGCCGCAGCCTTCGACTACGAGTCGGGTATCGACAAGGAAGAGCTGGTACTGATCGTCGACATCGGCGGCGGTACCTCGGACTTCTCGCTGGTGCGCCTGGCCCCTGAGCGGCACATGCTCGACGACCGCCAGAACGACATCCTCGCCACCGGCGGCGTGCACATCGGCGGCACCGACTTCGACAAGCAACTGAGCCTGCAAGGCGTGATGCCGCTGTTCGGCTATGGCAGCCGGATGAAGAGCCAGGCACTGATGCCGACCAGCTATCACCTGAACCTGGCCACCTGGCACACCATCAACTCGGTGTACTCGCAAAAGTCCCAACTGGCGCTGGGCAACATGCGCTATGACATCGAGGACACGGGCGGCATCGACCGCCTGTTCAAGCTGATCGAGCAGCGCGCCGGGCACTGGCTGGCGATGGAAGTGGAAGAGACCAAGATCGAGCTGACCCACGCGCAGAACCGCTTGGTGGACCTGAGCCGAGTCGAGAAAGGCCTGGAAGTCGACCTGAGTCGGGCGTTGTTCGAAGCGTCGATCGAGAACCTGCTGAGCCGCGTGCGCGGCAGCGTCGATGAGCTGCTGCGCAAGGCTGGCGTAAGCGTCGAGCAGGTGGATACGGTGTTCTTCACCGGCGGTTCGAGCGGCATCCCGGCACTGCGCCAGAGCGTGGCGGCGATGCTGCCGCAGGCGCGGCACGTGGAAGGCAACATCTTCGGCAGCATTGGCAGCGGCTTGGCCATTGAGGCGCGCAAGCGTTACGGCTGAGGGCCGCTGTGCGGCCCATCGCTGGCAAGGCCAGCTCCCACAGGGTTTTGCATCATGCCATCATTGTGGGAGCTGGCCTTGCCAGCGATGGCGGCCTACACCAATTCCGCCCGCTTCAATTCACTCTTCAGGTACGCATAGTAGATCGGCCCCGCCACCACCCCCGGCAGCCCGAACGCTGCCTCGAAGATCAGCATCGCCAGCAGCAACTCCCACGACTTGGCACTGATCTGCCCACCGACAATCCGCGCGTTGAGGAAGTACTCGACCTTGTGGATAACGATCAGGTAGCCCAGCGCCGCCATCGCCACCCAGATCGACAACGACAAGCCGACAATCGTGATCAGGGTGTTCGACATCAGGTTGCCGATCACCGGCAACAACCCCAGCAGGAAGGTCAGCACGATCAGCGTCTTGGTCAACGGCAGGTGCACGTCGAACAACGGCAACACCACCGCCAGGAAGATCCCGGTAAACGCGGTGTTGAGCAGCGAGATCTTGATCTGCGCAAAGACGATATTGCGAAACGCCTGCACCAGCAGCGACAACCGCTCGAACAAGGCAGACGCCAGCGGCTTGCGCTTGGAGATGTCCGGAATGCGCTGCAAGGCCACGATCGCCCCGAGGATCATGCCGATCAGCAAGGTCACGAACATGTGCGCCGCGCCCTTGCCCACCAGTTGCAATTCACCCAGGTGCTTCTTCAGCCATTCACCAATGGCCACCTTGAACTCGGCTGCACTGGCCGGCAGGTAGGAGTCCACGAACGGCGGCAACTGCCCGCGCGCCTGGTCCACCAGCAGCATGAACTTGTCCAGCGACGCCCCCGGGTTTTCCGCCTCGTGCAGCAGGAAGCTGATCGCCCCGGCAAACAGCAGGGTCAGCACGCTGACAATCAAGGTGCCCAGCAACGCTACGGCCAGCCAGCGCGCACGCTCCCCGGCAATCAGGTGCTGCAGCTTGGGCGTGAGCATGTTCACCAGTTCGAACACCAGCAACCCGGCCAACAGGCTCGGCAGCAGCTTGAGCGGCAACACCAGCAACAGCCCGCCGAACACGATGATCCAACTGGCCAGGATCACCTGACGCTGGGTAAAAGTCATACAACCTCTAGCTGGCACGACGATAGAGCCGGCAGTCTGCCAGCCTTCGGCGGACAGGCATAGGGGCGTGCGGCAACGCGGCGCGGGTCAGGGCCTGGCGACCATGACCCACGCGCAGGCGAGGTTATTTCTTCAGGCAGGTGCTCATGAACGCTTTGCGCGCATCACCGGCGAGGGCCTGGGTCTTGGCGTCAGCGTTGCAGGTCTTCATTTTTTCCTGCTGCGGGGTGAGCTTTTTCTCCGCTGCGGCCGGGGTGGCCTTCAGGCAGTTGCTCATGAATGCCTTGCGCGCATCCCCGGATAGGGCCTGGGTCTTGGCGTCGGCATTACAGGTGGTCATCTTTTGCTGTTGAGCCGTATCGGCAAATCCTTGTGAACACATCAACAATCCAATCAGCAGCAACGGCACGCGCAACAATTTCATGGAGTCGTCTCCTGGTCGCCGCGCCCTGCGCGCAGCCTCGAACTCAGTGTAGACAAGAATTTTTACAAGCTTTCAGCCGCGCCGGGCCTGGCGCCGGTATTGCTCCGGGGTACAGCCGGCCTGGCGCTGGAACATCGCGATGAAGGCCGATGGCGCACTGTAGCCGAGGTCGAAGGCGATCTCCTGAATCGAGCTTGCGCCCTCCAGCGCCTCGATGGCCCGCAGGTAGCGCAGGCGCTGGCGCCAGTCGCCGAAGCTGATGCCCAGCTCGCGGATGAACTGCCGGGCCAGGGTGCGTTCGCTGACATGCACGCTGGCCGCCCAGTCCGCCAGCGGGCGGTTGTCGCCGGGGTCGGCGTGCAGCGCCTGGAGGATCGCCAGCAGGCCGGGGCTTTGTGCATAAGGCAGGTAGCAGGTCTGCATCGGGGCCTGTTGCAACTGGTCGACCAGCACTTCGGCCAGGCGCTGGTCTGCCGGGCTGTGCGCGACATTCAGGTCGCGGTTGGCGAAGTCGCCAAGGATCGCCTTGAGAATGTCGCTGATCACCAGCGTGCAAGCCTGTGCCGGCAAGCCCTGGGACAGCTCGCGCGACAGGTACACCGAGCGGTAGACGATGGCCTGCGGGTTGTAGCAACTGTGCTCGGTGTCAGGCGGGATCCACACCGCATATTGCGGCGGCGAGAAAAAGCGCTGCCCGGCGATCTCCAGTTGCATCACCCCATGCGCGGCATAGTTGAGTTGGCCCCAGGCATGCTGGTGCGCGGCGCTGTGGGTGTCGGCGCCGAACTCGTCGTAGCGGAAGTACACCGGCGCCGGCAGGGCGTCGAATTGCGGGATATCGAGGTATTTGCGCATCAGCTGTCTGGATCGATGGGTGAGCTGTCTGGATCGAAGTATAAGCCTTGAGACAGACAAGCGGATAATGGCGACCGTTATCCTTCAGAGTTCCTGTTTCATGAATTACCTGTTCCCCCTGCTGGCAATCCTCATCTGGGCCGGCAATACGGTGGTCAACAAGCTGGCGGTCGGGGCGATATTCCCGGCCGAGATCGGCTTCTACCGCTGGTTGATCGCCGGCCTGCTGTTCACCCCCTTCCTGCTGCGCCCGGTGCTGCGCAACTGGCCGAACATCCGCCCGCACCTGGGCAAGATCTTCATCCTCGGCGTGCTCGGCATGGCGGTTTACCAGAGCCTGGCGTACTTCGCCGCGTCCATCACCAGCGCCACCAACATGGGCATCATCCTTTCGCTGATGCCGCTGATGTCGCTCGCGCTGGCAATCATCAGCCTGGGCCAGCGGCTGACCGCCGGGGCCCTGGTGGGTGCCGTGGTGTCTTTTGCCGGGGTGCTGCTGGTGGTGTCCGGTGGCAGCTTCAGCGCGCTGATCGAGCATGGCCTGAACCTGGGCGATGCGATGATGCTGATCGCTACCCTGGCCTACGCCATCTACAGCACGCTGTTGAAAAAGTGGCAATTGCGCCTGCCGCCGTTGCAACTGCTGTACCTGCAAGTGCTGGTGGCGATCGTGGTGCTGTTGCCGCTGTACCTGATGTCACCCAAAACCGGGCTGAGCCTGCACAACATCGGCCTGGTGCTGTACGCCTGCATACTCGCCTCGATGATCGCGCCACTGGCCTGGATGCAGGCGGTCAGCCGCCTAGGGCCGAGCCGCACGACGCTGTTCTTCAACCTGCTGCCGATTGTTACCGCGTTGATCGCCGCCGTGGTGCTGGACGAGCAATTGGCGCTGTATCACCTGGTCGGCGGCCTGCTGACCCTGGCCGGGGTGATCCTGGCCGAGCGCTGGACCACCCCGCTACGGCGCCTCAAAGCCCCGCAGCCTGCAAGCGCGCCGCGTGCTCGGTAAACAGGCGCACCGGCTCGGCGCCCTTGCCGACGGCGCCGAGTGACTGGTTGACGATGTCCAGGTGGTCGAGCGGGTAGTTGTCGCCGATCACCTGGCCCAGGTGCGAGCTGTTGCGCCCGACCATGCCATCGCACTGCCCCGCCTCACGCACGAAGCTGCGGGCGAACAGCCGGCAGAAACGATTGCTGCCATCCAGGCGGTTCAGGCCACGGTCGGTGATGCCTGGTTGCAGGGTCCCCGACCATGAGTAGTAGCGCACGCCGTTGACCTCGTAAGGGCCCTCCCCGCCCCAGGTGGTCGGCAGCCCCTGTGGACAACTCAGGTTGAAGCGCTCGACGCCTTCGCGGGTAAGTGAGTGGTGCGAGGCGTGCACATCGATGGGCAGGCGTGGCCCGCGCCAGCCGGTCTCCAGCCAGTGCATCAGCACACCCAGGCCATGCAGCACGGCTTTGAGCAGGCGCCCGCGCGGCGAACTGGCGGGGTAGTTCAGGTGCAGGTAGTCGGCCAGTTCCGAGCCATGGTTGGGCCCGGCAATGGAGGTGACCGAGGCCACCCACTCCGGACGTTTGGCGGCGGCGTAGCGCGCGGTCAGTGCACCCTGGCTGTGGCCGAGCAGGTTGACCTTGTCGGCGCCGGTGTCACGGCGAATGGCCTCGATGATCGTCAGCAACTGCTCGCCGCGCACCTCGGTGCTGTTGAGCGGCGAGACCTGTACCGGCACCACCGTCGCTCCGCCCCGGCGCAATGCCGAGACGATGCCGAACCAGTAGGGGTAGAGCAGCAGGCGCACAAAACCGAGCATGCCCGGCACCAGGACCAGTGGATAACGTGTGGCAAGCGCTTGCGACATGGGCGGCGTTCCCGTTCCGTGGAGGCTCGGTACACACTACAGGCACACCACTGGCGCTGCCAATCGAACTCCCGGCGCGCGCTGGGGTTCCAATCGTGTATCGGGCCATGACGGCCTTCACGAGGGAGCGGCACCATGTACAAGCACGTCCTGGCTGTTCTGTTGGCAAGCGCGACCCTGGCCGGCTGCAGCAGCCGCCCGGAGAACCCCGTCGATTACGTCACCTACCGCGAAGAACCACTGGTCAAGCAGGTGGAAAACGGCATGACCATGCAGCGGGTGATCGCCATTGGCGGCAGCCCGTCCACGGTGATCGACTTGCCCCATGGTGGCACCTGCAACAACTACATCCTCAACCGTGAAGGGCATCAGCAGGCCTACTACGTGCGTTTCGATGCGACCGGGCATGTCGATGCCAAGGGCTTCAAGACCTGTGAACAACGCCAAAAAGACGATGTGAAAGCCTCTGGCGCGTAAATCTTTCTACCGTATCCAACCTGGAGAAGATGATGAGCAACGTTGAACTGACCGATGTGAAAACCCTGCGCGAGCGTGCCCGCAAGCATGTGGAGCACGGCGCGGTGACCGAGGGCTACAGCGCCGACCGCGAGCAGATCCTGCGTTTGCTCAACGAGACACTCGCCACTGAGTGGGTCTGTGCACTGCGCTACAAGCGTCACTACTACATGGCCAGCGGGATCAAGGCGAGCGTGGCGGCGGACGAGTTTCTCGAGCATGCCACCCAGGAGCTGGAGCATGCCGACAAGTTGGCCGAGCGGATTGTGCAACTGGGCGGTGAGCCGGACCTGAACCCGGACAACCTGAGCAAGAACTCACATGCCCAATATGTGGCCGGCAAGAACCTCAAGGAGATGGTCCTGGAAGACCTGGTCGCGGAGCGGATCGCGATTGACAGCTACCGCGAGATCATCCAGTACATCGGTGAATCGGACCCGACCACGCGGCGCATCTTCGAGGACATCCTGGCTCAGGAAGAAGAGCATGCCGATGATATGGCGGATTTGCTCAAAGGGCTTTGAAGGACGCCCTGCGCGAGCAACTGCCTTGCAGTAATTTCTGTGGGAGCTGGCCTTGCCGGCGATCGACCGCATAGCGGTCGTAGAACCTGCTGGCGCTTCGCGCCAGATCGCCGGCAAGGCCGGCTCCCACAGGGTTCACCAGATATACAGGGTTCACCAGATATTTCGGTGCCAGCCACCGGGTATCAACCGGCCTTCACGGTCTTCGGCGCCTTGCCCGCCTTCATCTGTTCCAGCAACGGCGTGCACTGGTTCGGCTGATCACCACTACTCGGCGCGACCAGCGCCAGCAAGCCCGCCGCCGGCCCCAGCGCCACACCCAACGCCACCATCCCTGCCCCACGCAGCGCCAGCGGTATCGCCTGCACCCCGGCACTGGGCTTGGCAAACGGGCCGCGCACATACAGCGGCGAGCGCAGCGAGAACAAACGCACCCCCTTGGACTCCGGATTGATCTTCAGGTCCAACTGCTCGCTGGCAAAATTCGCCGTGCCGTCGATATACACCACGGCATTCTCGGTATCGAACACGAACAACCGCGTCGTCGCCAAGCCATCCTTGATCCCGACATCCGCCGCCGCACAATTGATCTTCACCTCGTTGTCGCCAAACAGCTTGCCAACCACATAGTTGCCCACGTTCAACCCGGCAATCTCCATCAGGCTCCGGCTGATCGCCCCATCGTTGATCAGCATCTTCAGGTTGCCATTGGAAGTGCCCAGCAGCGCCGCCACCGAGTTGCCACGCCCACTGAGGTCAGCATCACCGTTCAACTCGCCAAAGCTGGTTTTCATCGGCTCGAAGGTCGGGAACAACTGCTTGAGCTTGAAGTGCCGTGCGCTCAATTGCGCCCGCCCCTGCATCGGAACGCTGCGGCCATCCAGGCGGATCTGCGCATCCAGCTTGCCGCCCGCCACGCCAAAGCTCAGCGGTTCCAGGCGCAGCACAGCATCCTCCAGCAGCACCCGGGCAGACAGGTCGTTGAACGGCAGTTGCTCGCTGTGCACGATGCGCTTGCCGGCAAAGCTCACGTCCGCATCCATCGCCCGCCAACGCTCGGTGCGAAACTCCTCGACCGGCAGCACTTTGCCGGACGGCTGCTTGCTGGCCCCTCCACGGGCCTTCTGCTCTGCATTGGAATCAGCACCGATCAGCGGCGCAAGGTCCTTGAACAACAGCTGGTTGGACACCAGCTTGCCGGACAGCTTGGGCCGCGGCTGGCTGGCGACAAACGCCAGGTCGCCATGGATATCGCTGTCACCGATCTTGCCGTTGAAACCCTCGTAGCGGAACGTCGCCCCTCCCGGCTCATGCAGCTTGGCGATCAAGTGGCCGTCGGTTGCGTAGGCGGGCGAGTCCGGCAGGGTCACGCCGGTCAGCGGGTACAGGTTGCCCAGGCTTGCGCCCGAGAGTTTCAGGCGCAGGTCCAGTGCACCGAGGTTGCGCAGGTCGGTCAGGGTGCCGGCCAGGACGATGCGGGTGTCGGCGATCTTCACGTCGGCCTGCACCGGGAACGGCTTGCGCGCATCCTGCAGGGCCAGCAGGCCGCCAATCTTGCCGGTGCCGGCCAACGCCTGGCCCTTGTAGCGGCCATTGACCTTCAGCCCGAAGGCGTAGTCCTGCGGTGCGTCACCTTGCTCGGCAGCCTTCTTCGCCGAGGCACTGCCGACGATGTCGGAAAACGGGATCGGCTTGCCCAGCGGGTCGATCACCACGTCCAGCTGGGTTTGCAGGGTCTTGTCGTCATAGCCCACCTGGCCCTGGTCAAAACCAATGGCGCCGATGTCCAGCAGCCACTGCGACGGCTCGGCATTGGCGTCCTTGGGCCCGAAGTCGAAGGTCCAGTTGGCCCGGCCATCCGCCAGGCGGGTAAGCCGCCCCGTTGGCTGGGTCAGGTCGATCCGCGGAATGCTGATGCGCTGCACCAGCAGCGGCAGTGGCGACAAGCGAAACTCGACGCGTTTGAGCCCGGCCATTTGCGGGTCCTTGAGCCAGTCCGGGTTGCCCAGGGTCAGGTCCTCGGCAATGAAATGCGGCCAGGGCACCCAGGCGCGCCAGCCGCCTTCGTCCGGCTCGCGCTGCCACTGCACGGCCAGGTTGCCGTTGATCGCGAACGGGCGGTGCAAGGCTTCGGAAACCTTCTCGTTGAGCAGCGGCTTGACCCGGTTCCAGTCGAAGGTGGCGATGACGATCACCAGGATCGCCAGCACCAGCAGCAGGCTGGCGAGGGTCCAGGTGATGATTTTGACAGGGCGCGTCATTGCACGGATCTCCTGATGACAACGTGGCAAAAAGCGTGCGCAGTGATGGCACTTAATCTTCGGACTGATGAAACGCTCAGGGGTTTAATCCGCAGGTGATGTTTGCGCGGCGTTTCCTGACTGTTTCGCCAGAATCATCGTGCCGGGTACAGGCAGAATCGCCTGCGCTCACCCCCTAAAACCTACTGGAGCACTCTGGAAAGCCCTGAGCTAGAGCTGTCCCCGTAAAGTATCAATCCTGTTGATTGTTACCATTACCTTTATGAACTTTTATATCTAATTCTCAAGAGTAGCATTGGCTTCGTACCCACTTTCCAGCCCTCCCAAGGAGCGCCAAACCATGAAACGCCAATTGCTGCTGAGCTTGTCCCTGTCCATCCTGGCGGCCAACGCCTTTGCTCTCCCTGCTGCCGACCAGCACCTGTCCGCCGAAGCCCGCTCGAGCTCAAGCGTGATTTCCCAGCCCCTGAATACCCTGGCTGAAGGCGGTTCGGATCGTTTGCTGGAACGTAGCAACAAAGTCGCCGAGGGTGGTTCTGACCGCCTGAAAGAACGCGCTGGCCGCGTAGCTGAAGGTGGCTCGGATCGTCTGCTGGAACGCAACAACAAAGTCGCCGAAGGCGGTTCTGATCGTCTGATCGAACGCAGCAACAAAGTTGCCGAAGGCGGTTCTGATCGCCTGATCGAGAAAAACCAGCGTGTGAGCTAAGCCTATGCCCTATAACAAGAAGCCAAAATGCACTTGCGCCGTCTCCCCCCCAAGCCCGGTCAATCGACCGGGCTTTGTTTTTCCGCGCTGGGCCCATTAGAGTGCAGGGCTGTTTTACTGCGAACCGAAATTGACCATGCTGCCCCGCGCCGAACAGAAGCTACAGACCCGCCAAGCCCTGCTGGATGCTGCCCGCCACCTGATGGAATGCGGTCGCGGCTTCGGCAGCATCAGCCTGCGTGAAGTCGCCAAGAGCGCCGGCATCGTGCCGACCGGCTTCTACCGGCACTTCTCCGACATGGACCAACTGGGCCTGGCCCTGGTCACCGATGTAGACGAAACCTTCCGCCAGACCATTCGCCTGGTACGCCAGAACGAATTCGAGCTGGGTGGGATCACCGATGCGTCGGTACGGATCTTCCTCGATGTGGTGGCGGACAACCGCGCGCAGTTCCTGTTCCTGGCCCGTGAGCAGTACGGTGGCTCGCAGCCGGTGCGCCAGGCGATTGCCAAGCTGCGCGAGGCGATCAGTTCTGACCTGGCCTCTGACCTGGGGCGCATGGCGCGCTGGCAGCACCTGGACCAGGCCGCGCTGGCGGTAATGGCGGACCTGGTGGTGAAGACCGTGTTTGCCACCCTGCCCGAACTGATCGACCCCGCCCAGCTCAAGCCGGGGCAGTTGAGTGCCCAGGCCAAGATTACCCAGCAGTTGCGCTTCATCTTTGTCGGGGCCAAGCACTGGCAGGGCCTCAGCAGCCTGGGTTGAGCCCAGTGCAAATCCTGCTACCATGCCCGCAAACGCCTCCATCGCGACGACTTATCCATGCCTGACCTGCGTACCGCCCAGCCTGAACTGCCCGCCCTGCTCGACGAAGTCCAGCAACACTTCGACCAGCGCATCGTGCCGCTCTGGCAAGGCCCGGGCTGGAACACAGACATGGCCCTGCCCTACGAAGCGCTCGACCCACAGCACCAGCCATTGCCGCCCCAGCGCTACCGCGCCATGGCCTGTGCTCGCCAGCTGTACCTGTTCACCAGTCGCATCGAGCAGCCCGGCGCCGCCGAACGCGCCGCCGCCCTGTTCCGCGCGCTGCAACGGCATTTCCACGATGCCGAACACGGTGGCTGGTTCTACAGCATCGACGCCCAGGGCAAACCGCTGGACCGACGCAAAGACCTCTATACCCACGCCTTCATCGTCTTCGCCTGCGCGCACTACTGGGGCAAGGTGGGTGAGTCGCTGGTCGAGTCGACCCTCAATGCTGCGCTGAGCGTGGTCGCCGAGCGTTTCGCCCGCGACGATGGCCTGTATGAAGCCAGCCTGGGCGAAGACTGGGCAGACCTGGGCAGCGGCCCGCTGCAAAACCCGCTGATGCACCTGGCCGAAGCCTTCCTCGCCACCCTCTCGGTGCGCGAAGACGCTGACGTGCAGGCCGACCTGCAAACACTGACCGAGGCGATGCAGGAACACTTCGTCGACCCCACCCACGGGGTCATGCTGGAGAAGCCGCGCGGGGCTGTGGATAACTGGTTCGAACCAGGGCATCAGTTCGAGTGGTTCTACTTGCTGGAATCTTCGCCGCTGCTGCGCGGCGGTGCGCTGCACCAGTCACTGGAGCGCGCGTTTGTCTTTGCCGAACAGTACGGGGTGAAGGACGCTGCGGTACTGGCGATGCTCAGTGCCGACGGTGAAGTGCGTGATGGCACCCAGCGGGTCTGGGCACAGGCCGAATACCTGCGGGCGCTGGCCTTGCGCCCGGGCGCAGCAGCCAAGGTGTTGGCACAGCTGAAGGTGCTGCAGGCGCGTTTCCTGCCGCAGGCTGGCTGGTATGAATGCCGCGATGCCCGGGGTGAAGTGAGCCGCAGTGATATGCCTTCGACTACGCCCTATCATCTGGCGACTTGTCTGGAAGAGTTGCAGCGCCAGATCTGACGCCATCGCCGGCAAGGCCGGCTCCCACAATGGATCGGTACCTGTGGGAGCCGGCCTTGCCGGCGATGGGGTCACCGCAGCCCCGGAACTATCAGGCCTTGCCCGAACGATCGATCGAGAACCCTGCCCACGCCTGGCTCACCGGCATCAGCTCAAGGCTGTTGATGTTGATATGCGCCGGCTGGTTCATGATCCAGAAGATCGTCTCGGCAATATCCTGCGGCTGAATCGCCTCGGCCCCGGCGTAAGTCGCGTCATAACGCGCCTTGTCCCCACCAAAGCGCACCAGCGAAAATTCGCTCTCGCACAGCCCCGGCTCGATATTGCTCACACGCACGCCAGTGCCCTGCAAATCACAGCGCAAGCTCAGCGAAAACTGCCCGACAAACGCCTTGGTGCCGCCATACACATGGCTGCCCGGGTACGGATAGTTGCCCGCCACCGAACCCACGTTGAGGATGGTCGCCCCGCGCCCATGGGCAATCAGCCGTGGCAGCAGCAGGCGGGTGCTGAACATCAGCCCCTTGATGTTGGTGTCGACCATGGTTTCCCAGTCATCCAGGTCGCACTTGGGCGCCGGGTCCGCGCCCAGCGCCAGGCCTGCGTTGTTGATCAGCCCACGCAGCGTGGCAAACGCCGGCGGCAAGCCTTCGATAGCCGCTTCCATGGCCTTGCGGTCACGCACGTCCAACACCAGGCCGTGCACCTCGGTGTGCTGGGACAACTCGGCACACAGGGCGTCCAGGCGCTCCTGGCGGCGGCCGGTCAGCACCAGCTTCCAGCCGGCCTCGGCAAAACGACGGGCGCAGGCCTCGCCAAATCCAGACGTGGCGCCAGTGATGAACAAGGTGGAAGTCATGACATTCTCCAGAAATCGGTTATCCAACAACAAGGTGAAGACAGGCCATGAAGCATGCCCGCCAGCGGGCAGCGCAGCAAGCCACTTGTGCAGCTGTACAAAAAACGAACAAACCCGTCAAACCCTTGTGCCACAAGGCCTGGCGCAAGCTATACGTACCTTATCCACAAGCGGTTCCACACAGATTGGGGGCAACTCCTACAGGGCAACCCTGAGGTTTTCCACAGCCTGTGGCCGGCCACCAAAAGTATTTTCCTTGACGCCGACGGGGGTCGTTGAACCGTGTTCGACGAGGGCGCGAGCAACGTGATGGCGCAGAGCCTGTAACTACGCTGCCTGGCGCAGTCTTTCCAAGGCTTGCCCACAGAGTTATCCACAGGCATTCGGGGCATTTTTGCCCGCCAAACAGCCTGAACAAAAACCTTGACAAACCAGGCCAGCGCTTTCAAAAAAGCAGCTGATCAAAAAACAACCAAAAGCCTGCAAGCCACGGAATACAAGGGCTTCAGGCAGGTACTACCAAGTTACCCACAGTCACCTCCACACGATCCGTGGACAACTTGAATGGTCGCCAAAACAACCGCTTGCAGCGACTTTCTGCCGCGTTACGCGCAACCCCTGCGATAACTTGTCCACAAAACGCCAGGCAGAAAAAACCCCGGCTTGCCGGGGCTTTTCCTGAACTTGCGGTCAATGTCCGCCAAGATAGGCGTTGCGCACCTCTTCGTTGACCAACAGCTCCTGCCCGGTGCCGGTCAGGCGGATCTCGCCGTTGACCATCACGTAGGCGCGGTCCGACAGCTTGAGCGCATGGTTGGCGTTCTGCTCCACCAGGAAGATGGTCATGCCGGTCTTGGCCAGCTCGCGCAAGGTCGAGAAGATCTGCTTGACCACGATCGGCGCCAGCCCCAGCGACGGCTCATCAAGCAGCAACAGCTTTGGCCGGCTCATCAGGGCCCGGGCTATGGCGAGCATCTGCTGCTCACCACCGGACATGGTCATCGCCCGCTGGTTGCGCCGTTCCTTGAGCCGTGGGAACAGCTCGAACATGCGCTGCATGTCCTCACCGGCGAACTTGTCGCCAATCGGGATGGTGCCCATCATCAGGTTCTCTTCCACCGACATGTCCGGGAACACCCGGCGTCCTTCCGGCGACTGGGCGATCCCGTTGGAGGCGATGTAGTGCGAGGACTTCTGGGTGATGTCGATACCGCGATAGATGATCTGCCCCGCCGCCGCCCGTGGCTGGCCGAAGATCGACATCAGCAGGGTCGACTTGCCGGCGCCGTTGGAGCCGATCAGGCTGACCGTCTCGCCTTCGTCGATGTGCATCGAGACCTTCTTCAGCGCCTGGATCGGCCCGTAGAACACGTCGATCTCTTTCAGTTCGAGGATAGGTGTACTCATACCAGCTCCTCTTCATCGGCGCCCAGATAAGCCGCGATTACCGTCGGGTTGTGACGGATCTCCTGCGGTGCGCCTTCGGCGATCACGTTGCCGTGGTCCAGCACCACGATATGGTCGGAAATGCTCATTACCATGCCCATGTCATGTTCGATCAACACGACGGTCAGGTCGTGCTCGTCGCGCAGCACCCGGATCATCTTGCTCAGGGCTTCGGTTTCCTGCGGGTTGAGGCCCGCTGCCGGTTCGTCCAGGCAGATGATCTGCGGCCGCGTGCACATCGCCCGGGCAATCTCCAGGCGCCGCTGCTGGCCGTAGGACAGCTCGCCGGCCAGGCGGTTGGCGCAGTCGACCAGGTCGACCACCTCCAGCCAGTAGAAGGCGTGGTCCAGGGCGTCGCTTTCAGCCTGGCGATAGGCCTTGGTGTTGAGCACCCCGGCCAGCAGGTTGCGGTTGACCCACATGTGCTGGGCCACCAGCAGGTTCTCCACCACGGACATTTCCTTGAACAGGCGAATGTTCTGGAAGGTCCGTGCCAGGCCCGCGCGGTTCACCAGATGCGTGCCGCCGAACATCTTGTAGTACAGGCGGCTGGCGAAGCGCTTGGGGGAAAGGAAGTCGGCGAACTGGAAGCGCTCGCCGAGCAGCTGGATCACGTTGGTATGGCTGCCGCGCAGGTTCAGCTCGATCTTGCCGCCACTGGCCTTGTAGAACCCGGTAAGGCAGTTGAACACCGTGGTCTTGCCGGCACCGTTGGGGCCGATCAGGGCAAAGATGTCGTTGCGCTTGACCTTGATGCTGACATCGCTGAGCGCCTTGATCCCGCCAAACTGCATCATCAGGTTGTCGACCGAGAGGATAACGTCGTCGCTCATGGCGCCACTCCTTTACGCGGGGTCACACCGGTACGGCTGATGCGGATCAGCCCACGCGGTCGCCAGATCATCATCAACACCATCAACACGCCGAACAGCAGCACGCGGTACTCGGAGAAGCTGCGCAGCAGCTCCGGGGCCACGGTCAGCACGAACGCGGCGATCACCACCCCGACGGTCGAGCCCATGCCGCCCAGCACGACGATGGCGAGGATCAGCGCCGACTCGAAGAAGGTGAACGAGGACGGGTTCACAAAGCCCTGGTAACTGGCGAAGAACACCCCGGCAAGGCCTGCGGTGGAAGCACCGAGGGTGAAGGCCGAGAGTTTCACCAGCACGTGGTTCAAGCCCATCGAGCGGCAGGCGATCTCGTCTTCGCGCAGCGCTTCCCAGGCGCGCCCGACCGGCATGCGGGTCAGCCGGTGCTTGATGTACAGCACCGCCAGCACCACCAGGAACAGCACGATGTAGATGAACAGGAACTTCAGGTTGGGGTTGTATTCGATGCCGAAGAACTCATGGAACGGCACCCCGCCGTCCTTGGCCCGACGGCCGAACTCCAGGCCCATGAAGGTCGGCGACGGCACCGGCATGCCGTTCGGCCCGCCAGTGAACGACAGCCAGTTGTTCAGCACCAGGCGGATGATTTCACCAAAGCCCAGGGTCACGATGGCCAGGTAGTCACCGTGCATCCTCAGCACCGGGAAGCCCAATATGCACCCGGCCAGTGCCGCCGCGATGGCCGCCAGTGGCAGCACCGTCCAGAAGCCCAGGCCCAGGTACTGGTAACCCAGCGCCAGCCCATAGGCACCAATGGCATAGAACGCCACGTAACCCAGGTCGAGCAGGCCGGCCAGGCCCACCACGATGTTCAGCCCCAGGCCGAGCAGCACGTAGATCAGCCCGAGGATGACCACGGTCAGCAGGTACTTGTTGGCGAAGAACGGGAAGACGATGGCGATCACGATCAGCGCCGGGATGATCCAGCGCAGGCGCGACTTGTAGTCCGGTGCCAGCACGTGAACCCCGGAGCCGCCGCCTTCGAAGCCTTGCAAGATGGCCTGGCCCCTGGCGGTTTGCATGAACAGGCTGAGCACGAAGCGCCCGGCCATGACCCCGGCTACCAGCCACGCCACGCGCTTGGGTTCGAGGTTGAAACTGTAGCCGTCCAGCACGACCCCCACGATGGGGCCGAAGACGATCAGGGAAATCAGCCCGGCGAGGATCGTGTCGATCAGGCTGCGCTTGATATCGAATGCAGTGGTTTTGGCAGCAGACATACTTACACCTTCGCCACGAGTGGGCGACCCAGCAGGCCTTGGGGACGGAAGATCAGGATCAGCACCAGCAGCGAGAAGCTGAACACGTCTTTGTAGTCGGAGTTGATCAACCCGGAGAACAGCGACTCGGAGATCCCGAGGATGATCCCGCCGAGCATGGCGCCCGGTAGCGAGCCGATGCCACCGAGTACCGCAGCGGTGAAGGCCTTGATGCCGATGATGAAGCCGGCATAGAAGTCGAAGGTGCCGTAGTTCATGGTGATCAGCACACCGGCCAACGCCGCCATGACTGCACCGATGACGAACACGTAGGAGATCACCCGGTCGGTGTTGATGCCGAGGATCGAGGCCATCTTGCGGTCTTGCTGGGTGGCCCGGCACATGCGGCCCAGCTTGGTGTACTTGATGATGTAGGTGAGCAGGCCCATGCCGACGAAGGCCGCCACCAGGATGAAGATCTTGGTGTAGGTCAGCTGGACGAAGCCGCTGCCGATATCAACCCGCAGGGCGCCTTCGAGCAGGGTCGGAACGCCTTGCTGGCGTGCGCCCTGGGCGATCTGTGCGTAGTTCTGCAGGATCAGCGAAATACCGATGGCACTGATCAGCGGTGCCAGCCGGGTGGAGTTGCGCAGTGGTTTGTAGGCGATGCGTTCGATGGTCCAGCCATATACGCCGGTAACCACCACGGTGAAGATCAGGGTGCCGAGAATCAGCAGCGGGAAGGATTCCAGTCCGAAATACGCCAGCAATGCCAGGCCGATTGCCGCGAGGTACGCGGAAATCATGTACACCTCGCCGTGCGCGAAGTTGATCATGCCGATGATGCCATAGACCATTGTGTAGCCGATGGCGATCAGACCATAGACAGACCCCAGGGTCAGCCCATTGATCAGTTGCTGCAGGAAAATACCATCCATAACGCAATCTCACGTATTTGAGATTGCACAGCGCCGACTACGGTGAGCCCCGGATGAAGCGGCCCTCGCAGCGCAGGGTTGTGCAGATCTACGAGAAAAGACAGGTACGGCGCAGAACCGGGTAGCGACCCGGGCCACCAGGGCCCGGGTCGGTTACCGTTGTTATTTTTGTTTTTCCAGTTGGTGATACTTGCCGTTCGCGTCCCACTGATAGACCACGTAGTCGGAGACCGTCAGGTCGCCCTTGGAATCCCACTTCTTGTCACCCATCACGGTTTTCACTGTGTTGGCCTTGAGCCATTTGGCCGCGTCCTCGCCCTTGTTCGACTTGGCGCCGTTGAAGGCGGCCGCCAGTGCCTGGAGCGACGCGTAGGCGTACAGGGTGTAGCCTTCAGGCTCGGTACCGGCTTTGCGGAATGCGTCCACCACCGCCTTGCTCTCAGGCAGCAGGCGCGGGTCGGCGCCAAAGGTCATGTACACGCCATCGACATACTGCGCGCCACCGGCGGTGGTCACCAGCTCATCGGTGACGATGCCGTCATCGGACATGAACTTCACATCCTTCAGGCCCTGCTCACGCAGTTGACGAACCAGTGGGCCGGCTTCCGGGTGCAGGCCGCCGAAGTAGACAACGTCGGCACCGGCAGCGCGGATCTTGGTGACCACGGCGCTGAAGTCTTTTTCGCCACGGGTCAGGCCTTCGTACAGTACCGGGGCCACGCCACGTTTGGTCAGCTGAGCCTTGGTGGCATCTGCCAGGCCTTGGCCGTAGGTGTCCTTGTCGTGCAGCACCACGACTTTCTTGCCCTTGAGCACGTCGACAATGTAGTCGCCCGCGACGATGCCCTGCTGGTCGTCGCGCCCGCACATGCGGAACATGGCGCTCAGGCCGCGCTCGGTTACCTGTGGGTTGGTCGAACCCGGCGTGATCGCGATGATCCCGGCTTCGTCATACACCTCGGAAGCCGGAATGGTGTTGGAGGAGCAGAAGTGCCCGACCACACCGACGACCTTGTCCTGGTCGACCAGGCGGTTGGCCACGGCCACGGCCTGCTTCGGCTCGCAGGCGTCATCGCCCTTGACCAGCACGATCTTCTCGCCATTCACCCCGCCGGCCGCGTTGATCGAATCAGCCGCCGCCTGCGCACCTTTCATGTACTGCTCGCCAAACGCCGCGTTGGCACCGGTCATCGGGCCCGCTACACCGATCTTGATGTCGGCCTGAACATACGAAGAAACACCCAGCGCCGTTGCTACGGCCAGGGCCAGGAAACCTTTCTTGTAAAACGTCTGCGACATGAGGTGGTGCTCCTGAATATTTTTTTGGTTGGCACTACAACGATCAGCAATTGCGATGAGCAAGCGCCGTGCCAGTGGATTTTTGTTTGGAGAAAACACCGGTAAAGGATTGGCATCGCTGGCGGATGCGCCATTTTCATTGGCCGTGCAACCGTCTGCCGCAGGGAAAGCGCCACCTGTAAAAGCGAAAAAGCGCAACCGCTCAGTGCCATCATTGCAACCTCGCCAAGTGTTTACGTGCAACTACCCTGTAACAAGATGCGTAACCGAACTGCACATCCTTGGTGCGCGACTGCTACAGCGGGCACCAATAGAGGCTAGCTGGCCGGAGGGGAAAACGCCGGTTCCCATAGCCTGCTACCTATTTACCCCGTGACAGGCGGCAACAGCAGGAAAAACACTGGCACAATGAGCGCCATTGGCGGCCTTGATGGCACCCGCCACTTATGGAGCCTTATATGAGCGAGAGCGCATTCGCCGAGCGCATCGTGCAGAGCCTGCTCGACACCGACTTCTACAAGCTGACGATGATGCAGGCGGTGCTGCACAACTACCCCAACGTCGACGTCGAATGGGAGTTTCGCTGCCGCAACGGCGAAGACCTGCGCCCTTATCTGGAGCAGATCCGCGAGCAGATCGAGCACCTCTGCGAGCTGAGCATCAGCAGCGAAGAGCTGGGTTTCCTCGAACAGATCAGTTTCATGAAGCCGGATTTCCTGCGCTTTCTCGGGCTGTTCCGCTTCAACCTGCGTTACCTGCACCTGGCCATCGAGCACGACGAACTGGTGCTGCGCCTGCAGGGCCCGTGGCTGCACGTGATCCTCTTCGAGGTGCCGTTGCTGGCGATCATCAGCGAAGTGCGCAACCGGCAACGTTATCCACAGGTGACCCTGGCCCAGGCCCGCGACCAACTGCACCGCAAGTTCGACTGGCTGCGCGCCAATGCCTACGACGATGAGCTGGCCGCCTTGCAGGTAGCCGACTTCGGCACCCGCCGGCGCTTCTCCTATGGCGTGCAGGAGGAAGTGGTAAAGGTGCTCAAGGCCGACTTCCCGGCGCGCTTTGTCGGCACCAGCAACGTGCACCTGGCCCGCCAGCTGGACATCAAGCCACTGGGCACCATGGCCCACGAGTGGATCATGGCCCACCAGCAACTCGGCCCACGGCTGATCGACAGCCAGATCGCCGCGCTGGATTGCTGGGTCCGCGAGTACCGTGGCCTGCTGGGCATCGCCCTGACCGACTGCATCACCATGGATGCTTTCCTCGGTGACTTCGACCTGTACTTCGCCAAGCTGTTCGACGGCCTGCGCCATGACTCCGGCGACCCGGTGCTGTGGGCGGAAAAGGCCATCGCGCACTACCGCAGCCTAGGCATCGACCCGATGACCAAGACCCTGGTGTTCTCTGATGGGCTGAACCTGGCCAAGTCATTGCAGATCTTCCGGGCCCTGCGCGGGCGCATCAATGTCAGCTTTGGCATTGGTACCAACCTGACCTGTGACATTCCCGGGGTGGCGCCGATGAGCATCGTGCTTAAAATGACCGACTGTAACGGCCAGCCCGTGGCAAAGATCTCCGACGAGGCTGCCAAGACCCAATGCCGCGACGCGAATTTCGTCGCCTACCTGCGCCATGTATTCAAAGTGCCCAAGGAGTAACCCATGCAAGCCGTCCAGCGAGAGATTGCGCAGCAGCTCAAGGTCCAGCCGCCGTTTGCCGACGCCGCTGCGTTGCAGGCCGAGGTGGCCCGTCGCGTGGCCTTCATCAAGCAGTGCCTGAACAATGCCCGGCTCAAGACCCTGGTACTGGGGATCAGCGGCGGCGTGGATTCGCTGACCGCCGCACTGCTGGCGCAGCGGGCGATCAATGAACTGCGCAGCGAGACGGGCGATCAGGCCTACTGCTTTATCGCCGTACGCCTGCCCTATCAGGTGCAGCATGACGAGCACGATGCCCAGGCCTGCCTGGAGGTGATCAAGCCGGATGAGCTGCACACGGTGGACATCGCCCCGGCGGTGCGGGCATTGGCTGCTGAAGTGAAGGCCCTGGAAAACGGCAAGCCGACGCTGGTCGACTTCGTGGTGGGCAATACCAAGGCGCGCATGCGCATGGTGGCGCAGTACACCATTGCCGGGGCACGTGGCGGCCTGGTGATCGGCACGGATCATGCGGCGGAGGCGGTGATGGGCTTCTTCACCAAGTTCGGCGATGGCGCGTGCGACCTGGCGCCGTTGAGCGGGCTGGTGAAACACCAGGTACGGGATATCGCGCGCAGCTTTGGCGCACCGCAATCACTGGTTGAGAAAGTGCCGACGGCAGACCTGGAAGACCTGGAGCCGGGCAAGCCGGACGAAGCCTCGCACGGGGTCAGCTATGTGCAGATCGATGCGTTCCTGCACGGGTTGCCGGTGAGCGAGGAAGCGTTCGAGATCATCACCAGCACGTACCAGAAGACCCAGCACAAGCGCGTACAGCCGTTCGCCCCATAACAATGTGGGAGCCGGCCTTGCCGGCGATGGGCTGCAAGGCAGCCCCCTGGCAAGGCTGTCACCTTGCATCGCCGGCAAGGCCGGCTCCCACAGAGTTCAGGCGACTGATTACTTCAGGGTAACAGTGCCTTTCATCATCGAGATGTGGCCTGGGAACGAGCAGAAGAAGCCGTACTTCTCGCCGGCAGCCAGCTTGGACACATCGAAGCTCACCGAATCCTTCTCGCCGGCACCGATGATCTTGGTGTGGGCGATCACGCGGGCATCACCTTCCTTCAGGTACTGCTTGTCGATACCGGCGCTCAGGCCGTCGGTGGCGATTGGCTGCATGTCAGCGTCTTTGCTGATCACCAGGTTGTGGCCCATGACGTTCTTCGGCAACGAACCGGAGTGGGTCAGTTCAACGGTGAAGGTCTTGCAGCTCTTGTCGATCACGATGTCCTTGGTGTTGAAGGACATCTGGTCGGTGGAATCAACAGTGACCTTGCAGTCGGCGGCAAACACCTGGGCACTGGCGAGGGTCAGCAAAGATACGGCTACAACTTTGGCAAACATCGTGAATCTCCATGGCAGGGTTTTTTATCAATGTGCAGACTGCCTGAAACCGCACGGCAGACCCCTGATATGGGTCAAGCACTGGCCTTTAGCGCCAGGCAGTCATTTTGTTCTATGGATTGTATACAGGAAATCTAAGTGCTCATCATGCGCCATTCCCGGAGGATGAGACAACCTCTCACTTAGGAGTAATTTCCCATGACCTTCAATAGTCTGATGCGCAGCCTGCTTGCGGCCTATGCCTGTGGCGCCAGCGGCTGCGCCATGCAATTCACCCGTCCCGAATGACGCGCCACTTGGAAGCGCCGGGCCTGCACCGTACTCTGTGGCGGAATTCGATCCGGAGTCAGTCATGTCCCTACGTTCCGTTTGTGTGTTCTGCGGTGCCAGCACCGGCAGCAACCCCGCCTACCGCGAGGCGGCCATCGCCCTCGGCCAAAGCATCGCCCAGCGCGGCCTGACCCTGGTCTACGGCGGCGGTGCCGTCGGCTTGATGGGCATCGTCGCCGATGCCGCCCTGGCCGCTGGCGGTGAAGTGGTCGGGATCATTCCCGAAAGCCTGAAGAATGCCGAAATCGGCCACCCCGGCCTGACCCGCCTGGAGGTGGTCGACGGCATGCACGCACGCAAGGCGCGCATGGCCGAGCTGAGCGATGCGTTCATCGCCCTGCCCGGCGGCCTGGGTACGCTGGAAGAACTTTTCGAAGTCTGGACCTGGGGCCAGCTCGGCTACCACGGCAAGCCGCTGGGCCTGCTGGAGGTCAACGGCTTCTACGAGAAGCTCACCGGCTTCCTCGACCATGTGGTGGAAGAAGGCTTCGTGCGCAGCCAGCACCGCGCGATGTTGCAGGTCAGCCCCGAGCCGTCGGCGTTGCTGGATGCACTGGATGCCTGGCAGCCCCTGGCCCCGCCAAAATGGGCGGATGAAACGCCGCGCTAACCCTCTTCCGCGTCCAGCGGCAGTACCGTGACCTGCACCTCGGGGTCATGGCTGCCGCCGCCGAGAATCACCCCGCGCAGAGGCGACACATCGGAAAAATCCCGGCCCCAGGCCAGGGTGATGTGCTCCAGCGCGGGGCGCAGGTTGTTGGTGGGGTCGAAGTCCACCCAGCCCTGCCCCGGACAAAACACCGAAACCCAGGCATGCGATGCGTCGGCACCGATCAGCCGTGCCTGCCCGGGTGGCGGCCGGGTCAGCAGGTAGCCGCTGACGTAACGCGCCGCCAGGCCGCGTGAGCGCAGGCAGGCAAGCATCAGGTGGGCGAAGTCCTGGCAGACCCCGCGACGACGCTCCAGCACCTCCAGCAATGGCGTAGCGACCTGGGTCGCGCCGGCATCGAAGGTGAATTCGCGAAAGATCTTCTCCATCAAGGCCTGCACACCGAGCAGCAGTGGTTGGCCTGCGGGGAAACACGGCGCGGCAAACAGCTCCAGACGTTGCTTGAGCCGCACATAGGGCGACTCGAAGCGGTAACGGCAGGCTTCCAGCAGTTCTGCGGCCATTGGCTGGCCGCTGTATGCCAGCATCGCGCGGGCCTGCTCCCAGGCCAGCGAGCCCGCCAGGTCCGGCTGCGGCCGAGCCAGCACCTCAACTTCGACCTGCGTACTCACCCGCAATGCTTCGTGCTGGCGCTCCAGCGCCAGCCGGGTCAGCGGGTTGCCGAACACATCGGTTTCGTCACGCCGCCGCGTCGGGGCCGGGTCAACCTCCATCACCTTGCGCTCGCACACTTGCCAGGCACACGGGCGTGGCCACAGGTGCACCAGTTGCTGTGCCAGCGACACCGGGCTGTCATAGCGGTAATGGGTCGCGTGAAGAACCCGGTAGCGCGCGCTCATCAGGCAGACACCGTTTGCTGGCTAATGTCGTCGACATGGGCGAAATGGCGCAGTGCCAGACGCTCGGAGGCCTGGACACTGGCCTGCGCAATGCCTTCGAGCAGCTCGGCCAGCCCATCCAGTACGGCACGCACACTGGCTTCGCCAAACAGCGGGTTCTCCAGGCTGCCCAGGTCGAAGTGCCGCAACCGTGCGGCGAACACGGCCAGTGCCGGCTCCTGAGGCGTGCCGAACTCCTCGCCCAGGCGCCCCAGCGAACGCAGCAGCAACTTGAGCTGGAACTGCACCGCGTGCGGGTTCTGCTCATCGAGCAGGAGCAGGTCCAGCACCGGGATCAACTGCGCCACCGCCAGGTAGCGCGAGCGGTAGGTGATGCTGCTGTTGCCAAGCTCCAGCAGCCACTCCAGGCCTTCCTGATCGAACGCCCCGGGGCCTCGCAGGAAGGTCGCGAGGCTGGTGCTCAGCGATGCCAGGCGCTCGATGCGCCGGCCGGTCATGAGGAAGCGCCAGCCTTCATCACGGGTCATGTCGTCCAGGGCAAAGCCGGACAGCGCCGCCAGTGACATCACCAGGTGGTTGAGGAACTCCAGCAACTCGCTGAAATCCGCGTATTCGTCATCCAGCATCTGGGCATCACGCTGCAATTCGACCAGGGCCTGCCAGTTCTCTCGCGAGAGCTTGCCGCGCACCTGGCCGGCGGCCCATTGCAAGCGCTGCAGGTTGGCCCGCAGGCTGAACGTCCAGGCCGGATCGAGCAAGGCCGCACGCATGCGCTCGGGCAGTGGGCCATCGGCCGGCAGCAGCGAGATGTTCTCGGCCAGCGCAACCGCCGCGGCCAGGGCCTGCGGGTCATCACCATCCAGGTAGCGGCTGAGCAGGATGCGCAGCAAGCGCGCGCTGGCATCGCAACGTTCGCAGTAGCGGCCGAACCAGAACAGGTTTTCCACCACCCGCGATGGTAGGTACGGGTCCTGGCGGATCACATCGGCCACCCCCAGGTTACGGCTGGCCTGCCACTGCTCACCCACCGGCGCGCGTTCGCCAAGTACCCAGGTGTCCTTGCTGGCGCCACCGCGCTGCATCGACACCACTTCGGCATCGGCCAAAGCAGCCACCCGGGTCAAGCCACCGGGCAGGACCCGATAGCCGTCGGCACTGGCCACGGCGTACACGCGCATGCCAACGGGGCGTGCCAGCACACAGCCCTGATCCGCCTGCCAGACCGGCGCCTGGGACAGCTGGGCCAGTTCCTGGGCGACATAGGCATAGGGCCGCGCCTGGATGCGCGCGGCCAGCGCCTGGCGTTGTGCGCCATCGAGGTCGCGGCCGAACACGGCGGCAAAACTCTGCGAGGGAAACGCCGGCTTGATCAGCAGTTCCCCGAGTTTTTCCAAGGCCTGGGCCATGGCTTGCGGCTCGCCGCACCACCAGGTGGCAATCGAGGGCAGGCTCAAGCTTTCAGCGAACAGCCGCTGGTTGATTGCCGGCAGGAAGCCCAGCAGGCCGGGGGACTCCAGCACCCCGCTGCCCAGTGCATTGGCGACCAGCACCCGGCCCTGGCGCACGGCATCCAGCAGGCCCGGCACGCCGAGCGTCGAATCGGTGCGCAGCTCCAGCGGGTCGCAAAAATCATCGTCGAGCCGGCGCAGGATCGCATGCACCCGGCGCAACCCGCCGAGGGTCTTCAGGTAGACGGTAGCGTCGCGCACGGTCAGGTCGCTGCCCTCGACCAGCGGGTAGCCCAGCTGGCGGGCCAGGAACAAGTGCTCGAAATAGCTTTCGTTGAACCGGCCTGGTGTCAGCAGCACCACCAGCGGGGCTTCCTGGCCGCTCGGTGCAAGGCGCTGCAAAGTTTGCTGCAGGGTGCGGAAGTAGCCGGCCAGGTGCTGCACGTTGAGGTCGCGGTACGGGTCGGGGAAGGTGCGCGCCACAATGGTGCGGTTCTCCAGGGCATAGCCGGCGCCTGAAGGTGCCTGGGTGCGATCGGCGGTGACCCACCAGCGCCCGTCGGGGCCACGGGCGAGGTCGACGGCGTAGACATGCAGGTAGGTGTTGTCCGGCACGTTGATGCCCTGGCAGGGCCAGAGAAAATTGTTGTGGCCATGGACCAGTTCGGCAGGTAGCAGGCCGTCGGCGATCAGTTGTTGCGGGCCATACAGGTCGGCCAGCACGGCATTGAGCAGACGCGCTCGCTGGGCCACACCGGCCGCCAGCTGCTGCCATTCGGCGGCGGGTATCAGGTGCGGCAGCAGGTCCAGCTCCCAGGGGCGGTCCGTGCCTTCGGGGTCGGCGTAGATGTTGTAGGTGACGCCGTTTTCTTGCAACTGCCGGTCAAGCAGGGCCTGGCGCTGGGCCAGTTGAGCCGGGCCACTGCGTTGCAGCTGGGCGAACAACGGCTGCCAATGCGCGCGCACGCTGCCATCGGCTTCAAGCAGCTCGTGGTAGGTGGTGGCGCTCAGGGGATAGGCATCAAGCAGGTCGGCCATGGCAGGGCTCGGTGACAGCTATTGGGCTCAGGGTAGCGCAAGAGTTGTGCCATGGGGGAATGGGCACTGGAGGGGAGAACCCTTGCAACTGCTTGGGGAAGTAACTGTCCTGCACTGACCACTGTGGGAGCTGGCCTTGCCAGCGATCGACCGCAAAGCGGTCGCCAACCGTGCTGGCCTCATCGCCGGCAAGGCCGGCTCCCACAGTGAGTATTTGGATCAGCGCGGGAAGGCTGGCTGGCGTGCCGGCTTTTTCTTGCCCTTGCCTGCGCCGCCCTTGGCGGCATCCTTGCGTGCCTTGGCCGCTTCCTGGCTACGGGCGAATGCCGCCGCCTTGGCCTCTTCACGCTTGTCCCACGGCTTGGCACCATCGCTGGCACGCGGCGGCAAACCAGTGTGCTGGGTCAGGATCTTCTGATCCTTCGCCACCTTGTGGCTGCCCGCCGGCGTCGAGTTCTTGCGCCGTGCACTCTGGTAGGTGTCGGTCGCTGGCTGATGCAGCGGGATCAACTGGTTCTTGCCCGGCCCAATCAGGTCGGCACGGCCCATGCGCTCCAGCGCCTCACGCAGCATCGGCCAGCCCTTCGGGTCGTGATAGCGCAGGAACGCCTTGTGCAACCGGCGCTGCTCTTCACTCTTGACGATGGTGACCGAGTCGCTCTTGTAGGTGACCTTGCGCAGCGGGTTCTTGCCGGAGTGGTACATGGCGGTCGCCGACGCCATTGGCGAAGGGTAGAACGCCTGCACCTGGTCGGCACGGAAGCCATTGCCCTTGAGCCACAGGGCCAGGTTCATCATGTCTTCGTCGGTGGTGCCCGGGTGCGCCGCGATGAAGTACGGGATCAGGTATTGCTCCTTGCCCGCCTCTTTCGAGTACTTCTCGAACATGCGCTTGAAGCGGTCATACGAACCGATGCCCGGCTTCATCATCTGGTTCAGCGGGCCTTCCTCGGTGTGCTCCGGGGCGATCTTCAGGTAACCACCCACGTGGTGGGTCACCAGCTCCTTCACATACTCCGGCGACTCGACCGCCAGGTCGTAACGCAGGCCCGAGGCGATCAGGATCTTCTTCACCCCCGGCAACGCACGGGCGCTGCGGTACAGCTTGATCAGCGCCGAGTGGTCGGTGTTCAGGTTCGGGCAGATGCCCGGGAACACACACGACGGCTTGCGGCACGCAGACTCGATCTCCGGGCTCTTGCAGGCGATGCGGTACATGTTCGCGGTCGGCCCGCCGAGGTCGGAAATCACCCCGGTGAAGCCCGGCACCTTGTCGCGGATCTCTTCGATCTCGCGAATGATCGATTCGTGGGAACGGTTCTGGATGATCCGCCCTTCGTGCTCGGTGATCGAGCAGAAGGTGCAGCCACCAAAGCAGCCACGCATGATGTTTACCGAGAAACGGATCATGTCGTAGGCCGGGATCTTCTCCTTGCCATACGCCGGGTGCGGAATGCGCGCATAGGGCATGCCGAACACGTAGTCCATCTCTTCGGTGGTCATCGGGATGGGCGGCGGGTTGAACCAGACGTCCACTTCGCCATGCTTTTGCACCAGCGCACGGGCGTTGCCCGGGTTGGTTTCCAGGTGCAGCACGCGGTTGGCGTGGGCATAGAGCACCGGGTCGTTACGGACCTTCTCGAACGATGGCAGGCGGATGACCGTCTTGTCACGGGTCATGCGCGGGCTGGCCAGCAGCTGGACCACCTTGGCTTCGTTCGGGTCTTCGACCGGGCCCTTCTCCTGCTCGATGGCGCAGGCCTGGGTGTCCTGGGTGTTCACGTACGGGTTGATGATCTTGTCGACCTTGCCCGGACGGTCGATACGCGTGGAGTCCACCTCGTACCAGCCTTGCGGCGTGTCACGACGGATGAACGCGGTGCCGCGGATATCGGAAATGTCTTCGACCTTCTCGCCATGGGACAGGCGCTGGGCGACTTCGACAATCGCGCGTTCGGCGTTGCCGTAAAGCAGGATGTCGGCACAGGCGTCGATCAGGATCGAGTGGCGGACCTTGTCCTGCCAGTAGTCGTAATGCGCGATCCGGCGCAGCGAAGCCTCGATGCCGCCGAGTACGATCGGCACATTCTTGTAGGCTTCCTTACAACGCTGGCTGTACACCAGGCTGGCGCGATCCGGGCGCTTGCCGGCCAGGCCGCCTGGGGTGTAGGCGTCGTCGGAGCGGATCTTCTTGTCGGCGGTGTAGCGGTTGATCATCGAGTCCATGTTGCCGGCCGCGACACCGAAGAACAGGTTCGGCTCGCCCAGCTTCATGAAGTCGTCCTTGGACTGCCAGTTCGGCTGGGCAATGATGCCCACGCGGAACCCCTGGGCTTCCAGCAGACGACCGATGATGGCCATGCCGAACGACGGATGGTCGACGTAGGCATCCCCGGTCACGATGATGATGTCGCAGGAATCCCAGCCGAGCTGATCC
The DNA here is from genome assembly GCF_028656955.1 of Pseudomonas fontis. Taxonomy (GTDB): domain Bacteria; phylum Pseudomonadota; class Gammaproteobacteria; order Pseudomonadales; family Pseudomonadaceae; genus Aquipseudomonas; species Aquipseudomonas fontis. The sequence goes on along the minus strand of NZ_JAMDGY010000061.1, from coordinate 38,979 downwards.
ATCTCCTCCCTGCTCATGGGCAGGAAAGGCGCTGGCCCGAAGCATTCGGCCCAGTACTTGGAGTAGTCGAAAAGTGGTTTGGCTGCTTGCATGTCAGTGACCGGTTTTTAATGTGCAGGAAAATCGCGGGCGCGGAATATAGCACAAAAATTGACCAAATCCGACGTTAAAGGTCGGATTTGCTCTCAGCGCGCTTACTCGTCGTCGTCGAAGTTGTAACTGCCCGGCGCGAGGTTTTCGAAGCGTGTGTACTTGCCGATGAACGCCAGGCGGATAAAGCCGATCGGGCCGTTCCGCTGTTTGCCGATGATGATCTCGGCAATGCCCTTGTGCTCGGTCTCCGGGTGATACACCTCGTCACGATAGACGAACATGATCACGTCGGCGTCCTGCTCGATTGCACCGGATTCACGCAAGTCGGAGTTCACCGGGCGCTTGTTCGGGCGCTGCTCCAGGGAACGGTTCAACTGCGACAGGGCGATGACCGGGCAGTTGAATTCCTTGGCCAGGGCCTTCAGGGAACGCGAGATCTCGGAAATCTCGTTGGTCCGGTTGTCGCCGCTGGAGCCGGGGATCTGCATCAATTGCAGGTAGTCGATCATGATCATGCCGATCTCGCCGTGCTCACGCACCAGGCGGCGCGTACGCGCGCGCATCTCCGAGGGGCTGATGCCGGCGGTATCGTCGATGAACAGCTTGCGGTCGTTGAGCAGGTTGACCGCCGAGGTCAGGCGCGGCCAGTCGTCGTCGTCCAATTGACCGGAACGCACCTTGGTCTGGTCGATACGCCCGAGCGAGGACAGCATACGCATGATCAGCGATTCGCCTGGCATCTCGAGGGAGTACACCAGGACGGTCTTGTCGCTGCGCAGTACTGCGTTTTCCACCAGGTTCATCGCGAAGGTGGTCTTACCCATCGACGGACGGCCGGCGACGATAATCAGGTCAGCCGGTTGCAGGCCGCTGGTCTTCGCGTCGAGGTCGGTGTAGCCGGTGGAGATACCGGTGATGTCACTGTCGGAGTTGAACAGCGTGTCGATCCGGTCGATGGCCTTGGTCAACAGCTCGTTGACGCCCACCGGGCCGCCGGTCTTGGGCCGTGCTTCGGCGATCTGGAAGATCTGCCGTTCGGCTTCGTCAAGAATCTCGGCGGCATTGCGCCCCTGCGGGTTGAAGGCGCTGTCGGCGATCTCGCTGCTGATGCTGATCAGTTGGCGCAGCGTGGCACGTTCGCGCACGATCTGCGCATAGGCCTTGATGTTGGCCACCGACGGGGTGTTCTTGGCCAGCTCGCCGAGGTAACCCAGGCCGCCGATCTGCGTACTCAGCCCTTCCTTGTCCAGCTGCTCGTGCAGCGTGACCACGTCGAAGGGGGTGTTGAGGTCGGCCAGCTTGTGGATTGCCCGGAAGATCAGGCGGTGGTCATGCCGGTAGAAGTCGCCGTCGGAAACTTGATCGAGCACTCGCTCCCAGGCGTTGTTGTCCAGCATCAAGCCACCGAGCACAGCCTGTTCGGCCTCGATGGAATGCGGCGGCACCTTCAGGGCAGCGGTTTGCAGATCATATTGCTCGGGGGCGGTAATCTCGTTCATGGCCACTTGGAAATCAGGGTATTGAGAAAAACAAAGGGCACGACCTGCAAAGCAGGATCGTGCCCGATGTTAACCGTCTGGCACCCAGGGTGCCAGTCGATTGGTCCAGCTTAGGCTGCGACAACAACCACGCGAACGGTAGCTTCAACGTCGCTGTGCAGGTGCACGGCTACGTCGTATTCGCCAACGTTACGGATGGTGCCGTTCGGCAGACGAACTTCAGCTTTAGCCACTTCAACGCCGGAGGCGGTCAGGGCATCAGCGATGTCGTGGGTGCCGATCGAACCGAACAGCTTGCCTTCGTCACCGGCGGTGGCAGTGATAGTCACTTCCAGCTCGGCCAGTTGGGCAGCGCGGGTTTCAGCCGAAGCTTTTTTCTCTGCAGCCAGTTTTTCCAGCTCAGCACGACGCTCTTCGAACGCAGCCAGGTTGGCAGCGGTAGCAGCGGTGGCTTTGCCGAATGGCAGCAGGAAGTTACGACCGTAACCGGCCTTAACATTTACCTTGTCGCCCAGGTTGCCCAGGTTGGCGACTTTTTCCAGCAGGATCAGTTCCATTTGGTAAAAACCTCTTAACTTTTAACCTTCACCGTTCGCGGAACCGTTATCGGTGTCGTTCGACACCCGGCGCCCGCGAAAATTAATCAGGCTGTCGACAATGGCCAAGACCACGAGCAACGGATAGGTCAGCTGCATGAACAGCACCAGCGTTACGTACAACCCCACCAGCCAGAACCTGGACAGTCGCTTTTGCGCGACCAGCCCGTGAATCAGGGCTAGGCCGGCAAACACCAGCGGCACACTGCACAACGGCGTCAACATGGCCATCTGTGGACCGAAATTCGGCCCGATGAGCATGCACGCCAGCAGTACCAACGCTGGCAGCAGCGGCAGGCGAACGTCGCGAAACTCGCGCCCGAAGCCTCCCGGGTTATACAAACTGGCTTGCCAGTAGCGACCCAACATCAGGGCCATCACACTGACTGCCTGCATCAACGCTGCAATCAGGCCGGTAAGCACCGGTGCAATAAGGCCGCCAAGGCGGGCCCGCTCCTCTACCGACAATTGTTGGTAGAGCCCGTCGAGCATTTGCGGCAGGATTTTTTCAATCGCTTGCGCCAATGCCTCGATCGGTTCGCGGAACACCGAACCCAGAACAACCCCGTACACCAGGCCCCAGGCGATGCTGAACAACAGCACCCGGTTCCAGGAGTGCCCGGCACGCAATACAGCGGCCAGACCCAGCGTCCCCAGCAACACCATCAAGGTGCGCGGTTCGCCGAAGAACCACCAGGCCAACGCCGGCAATAACGCCCAGGCGAGGATCCCGGAGGCATCCTTGAAACCACGCCGCAGCAGCACAAGGCTGCCAGCAGCGGCACTCAACCAGAACAACAGCGGCAATGCCGCACAACCAACGACCACCAAGGTGGCCTGCACGCGACCGCGCATGATGAAATCAGCTAACGCCCGCATGCATTCATTCCCTTGCTACTTGTCGACGACCCGGTCTCAGCGGCCGTGGCTGTCGGTGTAAGCCAGCAGGGCCAGGAAGCGGGCGCGCTTGATAGCGGTAGCCAGCTGACGCTGATAACGAGCTTTGGTACCGGTGATACGGCTTGGAACGATCTTGCCGGTTTCGGATACGTAAGCTTTCAGGGTGTTGAGATCTTTGTAATCGATCTCTTTCACGTCTTCAGCAGTGAAGCGGCAGAATTTACGACGACGGAAGAAACGTGCCATGTAATAGGCTCCTCAAAAGGTCCGTGGATTACTCGTCAGCGTTATCGCTGTTGTCGCTGTTGTCGCTGTCATCGCCATCGGCGGAGTCAGCGTGCTCAGGACGGTCGCGACGCTCACGGCGCTCACTGCGGTTTTCTTCAGCCTTGAGCATCTCGGACTGGCCAGTAACGGCTTCGTCGCGACGGATGACCAGGTTACGGATCACGGCATCGTTGTAGCGGAAGTTGTCTTCCAGCTCGGCCAAGGCCTTGCCAGTGCACTCAACGTTCAGCATCACGTAGTGAGCCTTGTGAACATTGTTGATTGCGTAGGCCAGTTGACGACGGCCCCAATCTTCCAGACGGTGGATTTTGCCGCCGTCTTCTTCGATCAGCTTGGTGTAACGCTCAACCATGCCGCCGACTTGCTCGCTCTGGTCAGGGTGGACCAGAAAGATGATTTCGTAATGACGCATGAATGCTCCTTACGGGTTGTAGTCTGCCACCAGGGTGGTCAGACAAGGAGTGAATGACACTGTATGTCTTGCCTGGGTACCGGAGGCACATGCGCGCCTACCTGTACGGCAAGGGGCGCAATTGTAGAGAAGGGCCGGGCCACACGCAAGGCAATTGGTGAATATTTGTACAACTTAAACGCATCGCGGGACCAGCCCGCCCCCACTGGGCCTGCTGCAGCTTTCAAGGCTTGCAGGGGCTCTGTGGGAGCCGGCTGGCCCCGCGATTGGCTGCAAAAACAACTCAGCCCTTGGCTTTGGCCTGGCGCTGACGCACGGCTTCGAACAGGCAGATGCCCGTCGCCACCGAGACGTTGAGGCTGCTGACACTACCGGCCATCGGCAGCTTCACCAGGTAGTCACAGTGCTCGCGAGTCAGGCGGCGCATGCCCTTGCCCTCGGCACCCATGATCAGGATGGTTGGGCCGGTCATGTCCTGCTGGTAGATTTCCTGCTCTGCCTCACCCGCCGTGCCGACGATCCACAGGCCGCGCTGCTGGAGTTTCTCCAGGGTGCGCGCCAGGTTGGTCACCGCCACCAGCGGAATCACTTCCGCCGCGCCGCACGCCACTTTACGCACCGCAGGGGTCAGGGTTGCCGACTTGTCCTTGGGCACGATCACCGCCAGCGCACCGGCCGCATCGGCGGTACGCAGGCAGGCACCGAGGTTGTGCGGGTCGGTCACGCCGTCCAGCACCAGCAACAGTGGCGCGCCTTCGGAGCGATCAAGCAGCTCTTCGAGCATCGCCTCGCCCCACACCTGGCTCGGGCTTACCTCGGCGACAACGCCTTGGTGCACGCCTTCAACCCAGGCATCCATCTCGCGACGCTCGGCCTGGCCGACCGTCACCCGGTTTTGCGCAGCCAGCTCCAGCAGCGGCTGGACCCGCGGGTCGTTGCGACCCTCGGACAGCCAGATCTGCTTGACCCGCTTGGGGTGATGCCGCAACAGGGCTTCTACGGCGTGAACGCCGTAGATCTTTTCCAACTGACTCATGACTTGGCCTTGGGTTTACGTGAAGCGGAACCGGCTTTCGGCGGCCCCTTGCGATGCTTGGTCGGCTTACCCGACGGCTTGGCCGCCTTGCTGGCTGCGCCACCGTTCTTGGCATCGGCCATCAGCGCCTTCTTCATTTCCCGGCTCTTGCGAACTTCGGCGTTGTTCTCCGCCGCCTGGGAAGGGAAATAGGCTTCGGCAGTTTCTTTTTTCTTGCTGGTGCGACGCGCAGGCTCGGCAGTGGCCGCAGCGGGTGCCGGGGCCGGTGCTTGCTTGGCCGAATGCGGCGCAGCTTTTACCGGGGCCGTCGAGTCACGCGCATCACGATTCTTGCGACCGATAGGCGCATTGAGGGTCTTTTCAGCCACCTCGAAATCGATCTTGCGCTGCTCCAGGTCTACCCGCATGACCTTCACTTCCACCGTGTCGCCCAGGCGGAAGCTACGACCGGTGCGTTCGCCCGCCAAGCGGTGATGCACTGGATCGTAATGGTAGTAATCACCCGGCAGCGCACTTACGTGGCACATGCCTTCGACGTAGATGTCGGTCAGCTCGATGAACAGGCCGAAACCGGTCACCGCAGTGATCACACCCGGGAAGGTCTCGCCAACGCGATCCTTCATGTACTCGCACTTGAGCCAGTTGACTACGTCACGGGTGGCTTCGTCGGCGCGGCGTTCGCTCATCGAGCACTGCTCGCCCAACTGCTCCAGGGTGTTTTCGTCGTACGGGTAGATCCGCGCTTTCGGAATGGTCATCGCACCGGCACGCTTGACGTGCGGGGTTTCCTGACGCGAGCGGATCACACTGCGAATGGCGCGGTGGGTCAGCAGGTCCGGGTAACGACGGATCGGCGAAGTGAAGTGGGTGTACGCCTCATAGTTCAGGCCGAAGTGGCCATTGTTCTCGGCGCTGTACACCGCCTGGCTCAGCGAGCGCAGCATCACGGTCTGGATCAGGTGGAAGTCCGGGCGATCAGCGATCTGCGCCAGCAAGGCCTGGTAATCCTTGGGCGACGGGCCGTCCTTGGATTTCTGCAGGCTCAAGCCCAGCTCACCGAGGAAGGCTCGCAGTTTTTCCAGGCGCTCCGGCGGCGGGCCGTCGTGCACCCGGTACAGGGCCGGAATCTCGTGCTTCTTGAGGAATTCGGCGGTGGCCACGTTGGCGGCGAGCATGCACTCTTCGATCAACTTGTGCGCATCGTTGCGAATAGTTGGGCGAATCTCGGCGATCTTGCGCTCGGAACCGAAAATGATCCGGGTTTCCTGGGTTTCGAAGTCGATGGCGCCACGTGCGTGACGGGCGTCGAGCAACACCTTGTACAGCGCATAGAGCTGCTTGAGGTGCGGCACAACCCCGCTGTATTCATCGCGCAGGGCCTTGCCTTCACGGGTGCGGGCCTGCTCGAGCATGCTGCTGACCTTGTTGTAGGTCAGGCGGGCATGGGAGTGGATCACCGCTTCGTAGAACTGGTAGTCGACCATCTGGCCGGACTTGTTGATGGTCATTTCACAGACCATCGCCAAACGGTCGACGTGCGGGTTCAGCGAGCACAGACCGTTGGAGAGTTCTTCAGGCAGCATCGGGATGACGCGCTCGGGGAAGTACACCGAGTTGCCGCGCACCTGGGCTTCGGCATCCAGGGCAGAGCCCAGGCGCACGTAGCTCGAAACGTCGGCAATGGCCACGTACAGGCGCCAGCCACCGGAGAACAGGCGCAGTTTGCCCAGGCTCTCGCAGTAGACCGCATCGTCGAAGTCGCGGGCGTCTTCGCCGTCGATGGTGACGAACGGCAGGTGGCGCAGGTCGATGCGCTTTTCCTTGTCCTTCTCTTCGACTTCCGGCTTGAGCTTGCGTGCTTCCTTGATCACCGCTTCAGGCCAGACATGCGGGATGTCGAAGCTGCGCAGCGCCACGTCGATTTCCATGCCCGGCGCCATGTAGTTGCCGATCACTTCAACGATGTCGCCCTGCGGCTGGAAGCGCGGGGTTGGCCAGTGGGTGATCTTCACCTCGACGAACTGACCGATCTTCGCAGCACCGCTGCGCCCCGGCGTGACCAGCACTTCCTGCTGGACCTTGGGGTTATCCGGGGTCACGAAGCCGATGCCGCCTTCTTCGAAGTAGCGGCCGACGATGGTTTCGTGGGCGCGGGAGATCACTTCGACGATGACGCCTTCACGACGGCCGCGGCGATCAACGCCGGAAACCCGGGCCAGCGCCCGGTCGCCATCGAACACCAGGCGCATTTGCGCCGGGCTGAGGAACAGGTCTTCAGTGCCGTCGTCCGGGATCAGGAAGCCGAAACCGTCGCGGTGGCCGGAAATGCGACCGAGGATCAGGTCCAGCTTGTCCACCGGGGCATAGGTGCCACGCCGGGTGTAGATCAGCTGGCCGTCACGCTCCATGGCGCGCAGGCGGCGACGCAGGGCTTCAACCTGGTCCTCGGTGGTCAGGCCGAATTCTTCCACCAGCTGTTCGCGTGCGGCGGGAGAACCGCGCTCGTCGAGACGCTGCAGGATCAGCTCACGGCTAGGAATGGGGTTTTCGTATTTTTCCGCTTCACGAGCGGCCTCGGGATCGAGGGACTGCCAATCGGCCATTAGGAAAGGTTCACCTTTGTCTATATACGGGTTAGTTTGGCATAGGCGCATTGAAACCGGAAATATAGAGCTTGGACAGCCCTGTCAAGCCACCCTGAGTGCCGCCAAAACTGCACACGGAACAATGACTTGAAAAATTTCAGATTTTTTCCGAACGGGGCTTTACAGCCTCCTGAGGCATCCGTATAGTGCGCACCACAACGACGGACGCCGTCGTGACAGTTGAGAAGCGGAAGGATGTCAACATCCTGGTAGCCTCAGCGAAATTGCCCAGATGGTGAAATTGGTAGACACGCCAGCTTCAGGTGCTGGTGACCTTACGGTCGTGGAAGTTCGAGTCTTCTTCTGGGCACCATATTTCAAATTGCAGATCGCTTCATGGGTCTGGAATTAACGCAACACGCTACACTGTTTCTTGTTACAAAGCTTCAAATTTGCCCAGATGGTGAAATTGGTAGACACGCCAGCTTCAGGTGCTGGTGACCTTACGGTCGTGGAAGTTCGAGTCTTCTTCTGGGCACCATATTCTAGAGAAACCCGCGAAAGCGGGTTTTTTTATGCCTGCGATTTACCCCTCCCCCACTTGCAGCACAAAACTGCCCCCATTTGAACCGATAGCCTGCTCATGAATTTCGCCTCAGGGGCGTACTTGAGAAACCATATCGTTTATCATTGTTTCAAGATTTGTAGCCCGCAAGCGAGGAAGTACCCGCATGACGATCCGCAATAACCCGATTGTGCGCGGCCTGGCCGTTTCGCTGTTTGGCCTGGTGCTCGGCGCACCGGCCGCCCTGGCCGCCGACCCGGTGACCCTGACCCTCTACAATGGTCAGCACAAGGAAATCGGCGAAGCCATCGCCAAGGCCTACGAGGCCAAGACCGGCATCCACATCAATATTCGCAAGGGCAGCAGCAACCAGCTGGCCAGCCAGATCGAGGAAGAAGGCGCCCGCTCCCCGGCCGACGTCATCTACACCGAAGAATCGCCTCCGCTGAACAACCTTGGCGAAAAAGGCCTGCTGGCCAAGATCGACGACAGCACCCTGCAAGTGCTGCCCAAGGAATACGTCGCCAGCAACGGCACCTGGATGGGCGTGACGGCACGTACCCGCGTGGTGGCCTTCAACCCGAAAGTAATCGCCGAAACCGACCTGCCGCCCTCGGTCATGGATTTCGCCAACCCTGAATGGGACGGCAAGATCGGCTTCGTCCCGACCAGCGGTGCATTCCAGGAGCAGGCCGTGGCCATCCTCAAACTGCACGGGCGTGATGCTGCCGAAGAATGGCTGACTGGCCTCAAGGCCTTCGGCAAGACCTACACCAACAACATGGTTGCACTTAAAGCCGTGGAAAACGGTGAAGTCGCTGCCGTGCTGGTGAACAACTACTACTGGTACGCCCTGAAGAAAGAGCGCGGCCAGCTGGACTCGAAACTGTACTACCTGGCTGACGGTGACGTTGGCGGCCTGGTGACCATCTCCAGCGCTGCAGCGGTGAAAGCCAGCAAGCATCCGCAGGAAGCCCAGGCACTGCTCGCCTGGATGGCCAGCGAAGAAGGCCAGCGGGTGATCACCCAGACCACTGCCGAGTACCCGCTGCACAAGGGCATGGTTTCCGACCAGGGCCTGAAGCCGTTCGAAGACCTGCGTCCGCCGAAGATCACCCCAGCCGACCTGGGCAATGCCGAAGAAGCCCTGGAGCTTGAACGCGAAGTCGGCCTGCTCTGATGAGTGCCGCGCTGCCTGAACAGGCGTTATCCCGCTTCGTACCCCGGCGCAAGCGCCCTTCGATCTGGGTGGTGCTGCCGGTGCTGTTCCTGGTGTGCCTGAGCCTGCTGCCGCTGGCCTATGTCAGCCTCAAGGCGTGGCAGGCAGGTTGGCATGAAGCGTTTCGTCTGCTCTGGCGGCCGTTCGTCTGGGGCCTGATGAAGAACACCCTGATGCTGATGGCCGGGGTGACGGCGGCGTGCATGGTGATCGGCCTGGCCCTGGCCTGGCTGCTGGAGCGCAGTGACCTGCCAGGGCGGCGCCTGTGGGGGGTGATCCTGTGCCTGCCATTCGCCGTGCCGGCCTTTGTCAGCGGATTTACCTGGGTGTCGCTCAGCCCGCGCTTCGAAGGCCTGGGTGGAGCAATCCTGGTGATGGCCCTGTCCAAGTACCCGCTGGTGTTCCTGCCGGTGGCGGCCACCCTGCGCAACCTCGATACCTCCCTGGAGGAGTCGGCCCGCACGCTGGGCTTCAACCGCTGGGGCGTGTTCAGGAAAGTGACACTGCCGCCGCTGTGGCCATCGATTCTCGGTGGCAGCCTGCTGATCGCCCTGCACATGCTGGTGGAGTTCGGCGCGCTGTCGATCCTTGGCCTGCAGACCTTCACCACGGCGATCTACCAGCAGTTCGAGCTGGAGTTCAGCAACGCCAATGCGGCGATGCTCTCGGCGGTATTGCTGTTCATGTGCCTGATGCTGCTGTGGTTCGAATTGAAGGTGCGTGGCAAGGCCCGGCATGTGCGGATTGGCCAGGGCGTGGCACGCCGCGCCGCGCCGATTCGCCTGCGTGGCTGGACGCCGCTGGCGCAGTTGTTGTGCCTGGTGCTGGCCTTGCTGGGCAGCGGTATCCCGCTGGGGATGCTAGGTTACTGGCTGAGCGTCGGCTCATCGGCAGCCTTCCCGGTGGCGGCGATCAGCGAGGCGCTGTTCACCTCGCTGTCGTTGTCGCTGGGCGGCGCCGGGGTGAGCTTGCTGCTGGCCTTGCCGGTGAGCTTCCTGGTGGTGCGCTACAAAGGCAAGCTGGCGATCTGGGCCGAGCGCCTGCCTTACCTGCTGCACGCGCTGCCGGGGCTGGTGATCGCCCTGACACTGGTGTATTTCGCCCTGCACTATGTGCCGGCGATGTACCAGACCACCGGGTTGCTGCTGCTGGCCTATGCGCTGCTGTTCCTGCCGCTGGCCCAGGCGCCGGTGCGCACGGCGCTGACCAAGGCGGCGCCACAGCTGGAAGAGGCGGCGCGCACGCTGGGCGCGACCTCGTTCACGGCGTTCTGCCGGGTGACCCTGCCGATCATCTTCCCGGCACTGGCGGCAGCGTTTGCGCTGGTGTTCCTGGATGCGATGAAGGAGCTGACGGCGACCCTGCTGTTGAGCCCGACCGGGATGACCACGCTGGCGACCGAGGTGTGGGCACATACCGCCAACGTCGAGTTCGCGGCGGCGGCGCCTTATGCGGCGTTGTTGATTGTGGTGTCGGGGTTGCCGGTGTATCTGCTGACCACCCGGATGTACCTCAACCGGGCCTGAGAATATCTGTAGCCGCTGCCGGTAGGCTGCGCTGGAGCCCGCGAGGGCTCCCAAGGGCGGCGCCTGCGTTGCAGGCGAGCGCAGCCTGACGGCAGCGGCTACATAGAAGCGTAGGGCCGAATGGGGAGCTCAGCCCCTCGGTCAAGAGTCCAGCCACCACCACTCAGTCGGCTGCACCCCACAGGGAAAAGGCATCACCTCAAGCCCTGAACTGCCCCAGGCTGGCCTTCAGTTGGCCCGCCAGATCATCCAGCACCTTGCTGCTCGCCGTGGTCTGCATCACTACCTGCGCCGCCCGCTCAGCCTGGGCATGAATCGTCTCGACCCGGCCTCGCACCGCTTGCGCACCCTGTGCCTGCTGCTCGGCCGCCCGCGTCGCCAGCCCGATGGCTGCGTGCACCTGCTCTACCGAGGCCTGCACGCTCTGCTGCACGCGCGCATTGTCACGCAGCACCAACAACCCTTCGCTGGCCTGACGCCCAGCCTGGCTGATCACCGCCACTGCCTCCTTGGCCCCCTGCTGCAAGGCACCGATATGCGCCTGGATATCGCCAGTGGAACTCTGCGTCTTGCTCGCCAGCGCCCGCACTTCATCCGCCACCACCGCAAAGCCACGCCCGGTCTCGCCGGCACGCGCCGCTTCAATCGCCGCGTTCAAGGCCAACAGGTTCGTCTGCTCGGCAATGCCATGGATCACCGTCAGCACCACCTCGATCTGCTCGCTCTGCTCAGCCAGCCGCTCGATCACCTTGGAGCCGGTCTGCACCTGCCCCGCCAGCGTCTCGATCAACGCCGCGACCTGCGCCGAGGTCCGGCTGTTCTCGTCAGTAGCCCGACGAATATCCACCACCTGCTGCAAGGCCGCCTGCATCGCCTGGCTTTCCGCCTGGGCCTCGTCGGCCATGGTCGACAACGCACGCAGGCTCTCGGCTACTTCATCGCGCTGCAGCTCGGCGGCAGCATCAGCTCCGGCATTACGCTGGGTCATGGTGCCAATCTCGATGCCGGTACGTTGGGCAACCTCCCCCGCCTCACGCACGATCGGCTGCAACTTGTCGACGAACTGGTTGACCGCCTTGGCCATGTCGCCAATCTCGTCGCGGCTGTCGATCTGCACGCGCTTGGTCAGGTCGCCCTCACCCGCCGCCAAATCGTTCAACGCGGTAATCAGCAAACGCAGCTTGTTCACTACGCGTTGGCCCAGCACCACCGCCACCACCAGCAACACCCCCAGGCCGACCAGCGCCAGGCCGAGGCCGATATTCCAACGCAGGGCGGCTGCCGCCTCCTGAACGCTCTGCGTGGTGTTGGCCTGCATGCCCGCGGCACTGGCCTGCGCAGCTTCCAGGCGCGCACGCAGGGCCTTGTTGCTGTCGGCCGCCGCACCTACCAGGCTGTCGGCAACCAGCTGGTCACCACTGGCGATCAGCGCGGAGAAACGCTGGTCCAACGCCATCAGCTCGTGTTCGACAGAGGCTGTGGACACCCCCATCAATACCTTGCCGATCTCGACCCCATTGGGGTTGACCGAGGCCTCGACGAAGTACACTGATGGATCGCTGCGCGCGGCGTCCAGTACCTTGTCCAGCGCCCGCTCGCCCTTACCTTTTTCCAGCAAAGCCTGGTTGATCGGGTTCTGCCGGTTCAGGTAACGGGTCAGGTGCTCACCCTGGGCGTCGTCGTACACCACGAACAATACGTTGGGATTGCGCTGGGCACGCCGGGAAAATTCCGAGAGCGTCGGCACGTCGTTGTCCCACATGGCGCGCGGGGCAACAGAGGCGAGCAACTCGGCCATGTCGTTGGCCGAGTCCTTGAGGTTCTTCTCAAGGGTAGTGCGCAGTTGCGCCTGCTCGTCGCCAAGACGCGCCGACAAACCGGTGGTCAGGCGCTGGCGAGTGCTCGAGGACAGGCTGTCGAGCCCGGAGCTGACCTCCTGCCCCGCCTGCTCCAACTCAGCCGACAGCTTCTGGCTGTCCGCACCCAGGCGATTGCCCAGATCGGCCTCCAGCGCAGTGACCGTGCTCCGTGTCAGCGCAACGGCAACCAGCACCTGCACCAAAAGAGCGATACCAAGGGCAACAAAGACAGGCCGCAATAGGCGGCTTCGTAACAGTGAGAGAACGGCAGACACAAAAGAACCCTCTACTTCTGGGGCCATTATAGTGATGGCATCCCTGGAGCGATTCTTACAGCAAAGGTTGTGCCGAACAGCAGGCAGAAACGACAAAGGCCCCTATAAAGGGGCCTTTGTGTTTACACAGAACGTGTATCAGGCAAACGGATGACGCAGCACGATGGTCTCGTTGCGGTCCGGGCCAGTGGAGATGATGTCGATCGGCGCGCCGACCAGCTCTTCCACACGCTTGATGTAGGCACGGGCGTTAGCCGGCAGTTCTTCCAGGGTCTTGGCACCCAGGGTCGACTCGCTCCAGCCCGGCATGTCTTCGTACACCGGCTCCAGGCCGATGTAGCTGTCGGCATCGGTCGGTGCGTCGATGACCGCGCCGTTCTCGTTCTTGTAGCCAACGCAGATACGGATGGTTTCCAGGCCGTCCAGCACGTCCAGCTTGGTCAGGCACAGGCCCGAGATGCTGTTGACGTCGATGGCGCGACGCAGGATGACGGCATCGAACCAGCCGCAACGGCGGGCACGGCCGGTGGTAGCACCGAACTCGTGGCCACGCTTGGCCAGGAAGGCACCAACGTCATCGAACAGTTCGGTCGGGAACGGGCCGGAACCTACACGGGTGGTGTAGGCCTTGGTGATACCCAGGATGTAGTCCAGGTACATCGGACCAACGCCCGAACCGGTAGCGATGCCGCCAGCAGTGGTGTTGGAGCTGGTGACGTACGGGTAGGTACCGTGGTCGATGTCCAGCAGCGAGCCCTGGGCACCTTCGAACATGATGTCCTTGCCGGCGCGACGCAGGTTGTGCAGCTCAGCGGTGACGTCGAGCATCATCGGCTTGAGCAGCTCGGCGTATTCCATGCACTCGTCCAGGGTCTTCTGGAAGTCGATGGCCGGCTCTTTGTAGTAATTGACCAGCTGGAAGTTGTGGTAGTCCAGCAGCTCACCCAGCTTGGCGGCGAAACGCTCGCGGTGGAACAGGTCACCGATGCGCAGGCCACGACGGGCGACTTTGTCTTCGTACGCCGGGCCAATGCCGCGACCGGTGGTGCCGATCTTCAGCTCGCCACGGGCTTTCTCGCGGGCCTGGTCCAGGGCCACGTGGTAGGACAGGATCAGCGGGCAGGACGGGCTGATACGCAGGCGCTCGCGCACCGGTACGCCTTTCTCTTCCAGCTTGGTGATCTCGCGCAGCAGGGCGTCGGGAGCAACCACCACACCGTTGCCGATCAGGCACTGCACGCCTTCGCGCAGGACGCCCGACGGGATCAGGTGAAGTACGGTTTTCTCACCGTCGATCACCAGGGTGTGACCCGCGTTGTGGCCACCTTGGTAGCGCACTACGGCGGCAGCATGTTCGGTCAGCAGATCAACGATCTTGCCTTTGCCCTCATCACCCCATTGGGTGCCCAGGACTACGACATTCTTACCCATAACACTTGTCCTCATTCGCGCAAACTTGGCGCCGGCTCGTGCCGGCGGGAAATCTCAAATGGTCAGCGGCAGAACCTGCCAAGACCCGTTTTGCTGAATCAATTGCCGATCGCAGTCCGCCTCGATGGCGGCTTTAGCCGGCTGCCCAGGCAAGGCCTGGACCACCCGCTGACCCTCACTGCGCAATTGGCAGACCAACTGCCAGAGTGCCGTATCGCTGCTGTCGGGCATCCAGATCCCGCCAGACGGCAACACGACCTCGGCTCGCCCCAGTGTGACCAGGGTCTTCAAATCCGTGGAGAAGCCCGTGGCGGGACGTGCCCGGCCAAAGTCTGCTCCGATGTCGTCGTAACGACCGCCCTGGGCGATCGACTGACCAACACCCGGGACGAACGCGGCAAACACCACACCGGTGTGGTAGTGGTAGCCACGCAGCTCGCCCAGGTCGAAATACAACGGCAGGTCCGGGTACCGCGCGGCCAACCGGTCGGCAATCGCCAGCAGGTCATCCAGCGCAGCCAGTACCGCAGCCGGCGCACGGCCCAGGCGCACGCGCGCCTCGGCCAGCACTTCGCGGCTACCGCACAGCTCGGTCAGCGAACGCAGCATGCTCGCCAGGTCCGCCGGCAAATCGGCGGTCAGGGCGATCACTTCGTCGACGGCCTTGCGCTGCAGGGCATCGAACAGCTGCTGCTCGACCGCAGCCGGCAGGCTCGCGGCACGGGCCAGGCCACGGTAGATCCCGACATGCCCGAGGTCCATGTGCACATCCGGCACGTCGGCCAGTTGCAGCATGGCCAGCATCAGGCTGATCACCTCGACGTCACTGACCGGGCTCGCATCGCCATACAGCTCGGCACCGAGCTGGATCGGGCTGCGCGAGGTCGACAGCGCACGCGGTTGGGCGTGCAGCACGCTACCGGCGTAGCACAGGCGGCTCGGGCCTTCACGGCGCAGGGTGTGCGCATCGATGCGCGCCACCTGTGGCGTGATGTCGGCCCGGAAGCCCATCTGCCGGCCCGATTGCGGGTCGACGACCTTGAAGGTACGCAGGTCCAGGTCCTGGCCGGCACCGGTGAGCAGCGATTCCAGGTACTCGATATGCGGGGTTACGACGAACTCGTAGCCCCAGCTCTGGAACAGATCCAACACCTGACGACGCGCGATTTCGATACGCGCCGCCTCAGGTGGCAGTACTTCTTCGATGCCATCTGGCAGCAGCCAGCGGTCTACCGTTGCCATTACGCCATTTCCCCTTGGTCCGGGCGGCCTGTCCACAGGCGAGCCTTGAGTAAAGCAGGTGTCGGCAAACTATGGCGCGCAGCACCGATTCCAGCGCTACCGCCGTACCTACACCCTCGAATAACCTGATTTGCACTGCCTTCGTGGGCCGCGCTGCAGCCAATCGATCTTGCAGACGCAAAAAAGCCGGGAATTTCCCGGCTGCCGCATCATACACCCGTTTTCACGCGGGATCACCCCACCAGACGTTTTAGCCGCCCGGCGGGGTGCTCAGCTTACGGTTTGACCTTGCCCATGAACTTGAAGAACTCGCTGCTCGGGTCGAGCACGAGTACATCAGACTTCTCGGCAAAGCTCTCACGGTAGGCTTTCAGGCTACGCGTGAACGCGTAGAACTCCTGATCCTGGCCGTAAGCCTTGGCGTAGATCGAAGCGGCCTGGGCGTCGCCGTCACCGCGGGTCTCTTCAGACTCACGATAGGCTTCAGCCAGCAGTACACGGCGCTGACGGTCGGCATCGGCACGAATACCTTCGGCCAATTCGTTACCCTTGGCGCGGTGTTCGCGGGCTTCACGCTCACGCTCGGTGCTCATACGCTCGAACACGCTGCGGTTTACTTCCTTGGGCAGGTCGATGGCCTTGACGCGAACGTCGACCACTTCAATACCCAGTTCCTTGCTGGCCATGCGGTTCAGCGAGGCGGTGATGTCAGCCATCAACGCGTCACGCTCACCGGAGACCACTTCGTGCAGGGTGCGCTTACCAAACTGGTCACGCAGGCCGCTTTCCAGACGACGCGACAGACGCTCGTCGGCAATCTGCTTCATACCCGAGGTAGCGGTATAGAAGCGCTCGGCGTCCTTCACCCGCCATTTGGCGTAGGCATCAACCATCACCGCCTTCTTCTCCAGGGTCAGGAACCGCTGGGTCGGAGCGTCAAGGGTCATCAGCCGGGCGTCGAACTTGCGCACCTGGTTAACGTACGGCACTTTCACGTGCAGGCCAGGCTGGACATCGGCCTGGACCACGCGACCGAATTGCAGCAGTACTGCGCGTTCGGTCTGGGACACAATGTAGAAGCTGTTCCATGCCACGATCGCCAGCACCACGCCAACGATCAGGGCGATCAGCGATTTATTGCTCATCAGCGGCTCTCCCTAGTACGCAGTTCGCGGCTCTGCTGTTGCTGGTCCGCTGCTGCGCGATTGGCCGCATCGTTGGCCGATGGCGGCACGCTGCTGACCGGGGCTGCGCCCGAACGGCTGCTGTCGATCATCTTGTCCAGCGGCAGGTAGAGCAGGTTGCTCTGGCCGTCCTTACCGGAAACCAGGACCTTGCTGGTGTTGCTGTAGACTTCCTGCATGGTGTCCAGGTACAGACGCTGACGGGTAACTTCAGGCGCCTTGCGGTACTCGGCTACCAGCTTGGTGAAGCGGTCGGCCTCACCCTTGGCACGGGAGATCACTTCATCGCGGTAGCCATTGGCATCCTCGATGATGCGCTGCGCCTGACCACGGGCTTCCGGCACCACGCCATTGGCGTAGGACTCGGCCTGGTTACGCGCACGCTGCTCGTCTTCACGGGCACGGATCACGTCATCGAAGGCTTCCTGCACTTCACGCGGGGCTGCCGCGCTCTGTACGTTCACCTGGGTAACGGTGATACCGGTACGGTAGGTGTCGAGGAAGCGTTGCAGACGCTCCTTGATCTCGACAGCCATCTGCTCACGGCCTTCGGTCAGCACCTTGTCCATCGCGGTGGAACCCACCACGTGGCGCAGCGCACTGTCGGTCGCGTGTTGCAGGCTGACTTCAGGCTGGTCGACGTTCAGGACGAAGTCCTGCAGGTTGCTGATCTTGTATTGCACGGTCAGCGGCACCTCGACGATGTTCTCGTCTTCGGTCAGCATCTGCCCCTGCTTGGTATACGCACGCTCACGCGTCACGTTTTCCATGTACTTGCGATCAATGGGCGGGAAGTAGATGTTCAGGCCCGGGCCTACGGTTTCGTAGTATTTACCGAAGCGCAGGACAACTGCCTGCTCCTGTTCATCGACAACGTACACGGCGCTGTACAGCCAGATGGCTGCCAATACGGCCAGGCCGACACCGAGCAGGCCGAAGCCAGCGCCCTTGCCGCCACCGCTGTCGCCACCACGTTTTTTGCCACTGCCGAACATGCCGTTCAGGCTATCCTGCAGCTTGCGGAAGGCCTCGTCGAGATCCGGTGGCCCTTTCTTGTCGCCACCGCCGCGGCGACCACCCCAAGGATCCTGATTGTTCGAGTTGCCACCCGGCTCATTCCAAGCCATAGCGCTCTCCATCTGATAAAGCAAAGACGCGCCCACGGCGCGCCGTCCAATGCTACAGAATGCCTGTCACGGCTGCCCGGCCGCTTGCCCGGGCTTTTATTGCAAAGTGTGTTGCTCGATGAACACATCAGGCTCGATGCCTGCACGGCTGACCAGGCGATTGAACTCGACCCGGGACACCCGCACCGCCAGCAAACTGCTGCCTTCTTCGTCATGCTCTTCGCTTTGCACCGCACCGAGCGCAAAGAACTGCGCACGCAAACGGGCAAAGCGCTGTTCCAGGCGCAGGGTACCGATGAACAGGTCATCCCCCAGCAACTCGGAAATGGCCTGGCCTACCAGCTCCAGGCCGCGACCGTCGCGAGCCGACACCCAGACCCGTTGCGGCTTGCCATCGGCATCGCGCTGGATCTGCGGCTCGACACCTTCAAGCAGGTCGAGTTTGTTATACACCTCAAGGATCGGCAAGCCTTCGGCGCCAATCTCGCCGAGCACCGCCATCACCTGCTCGATCTGTTCCAGGCGATCAGGCTCATGGGCGTCGATCACATGCAGCAACAGGTCGGAGTTGCTCGACTCTTCGAGCGTAGCCCGAAATGCCTCGACCAGCTTGTGCGGCAGATGACGGATGAAACCCACGGTGTCGGCCAGCACGATCGGCCCGACGTCATCCAGCTCGAGCCGGCGCAAGGTCGGGTCGAGGGTGGCGAAGAGCTGGTCGGCGGCATACACCTCGGACTGGGTCAGGGCGTTGAACAGGGTCGATTTGCCGGCGTTGGTATAACCCACCAGGGACACTGAAGGGATATCCGCGCGCTTGCGCCCGCGCCGTGCCTGTTCACGCTGGCTGCGAACCTTCTCCAGACGCGCCTTGATCTGCCGCAGGCGAACCCGCAACAAGCGTCGGTCGGTTTCCAGCTGGGTTTCACCCGGGCCGCGCAGGCCGATACCGCCTTTTTGCCGCTCAAGGTGAGTCCAGCCGCGAACCAGCCGCGTGCTCATGTGTTCGAGCTGCGCCAGCTCGACCTGCAACTTGCCTTCGTGCGTACGTGCGCGCTGGGCGAAGATGTCGAGAATCAGGCCGGTACGGTCCAGCACGCGACACTCGAAAATGCGTTCGAGGTTACGTTCCTGGCTCGGCGTGAGGGTGTGATTGAAAATCACGATGTCGGCCTGTTCGGCTTTGACCAGGTCACGAAATTCTTCGACCTTGCCGCTGCCAATCAGGAATTTTGCTGTGGGCTGGTGTCGCGCCACATTGGCGAACGCGACAATATCGGCACCGGCCGACAATGCCAGCTCCCGGAACTCCTGCGGGTCTTCGCGCGCCTCAGGGCTCTGACCTTCCAAGTGAACGAGGACCGCTCGTTCACCACCACCGTGGCGCTCAAAGAACAAAGCAGACTCCTATCAGGCGTTACCTGGCTCAGCGTCGCCATGCTCACCATCGGCTGCGCTTGGCAGACGGATCGGGCGCACTGGAACAACTGTCGAGATAGCGTGTTTGTAAACCATCTGGCTCACGGTGTTCTTCAGCAGGATCACGAACTGGTCGAAGGATTCGATCGTGCCTTGCAGCTTGATGCCGTTAACGAGATAGATCGAAACCCCAACTTTTTCTTTTCTCAAAGTATTCAAGTAAGGGTCTTGTAGCGAATGCCCTTTTGACATATGCCGCACTCCTGTAAGGATCAATAGTAAAAAAACTAAAAAACTGATGGCTAAAACCGCCCCACCCCCAAGGATAGACGGCAATTGCAAGGACTCAGCCCAATATGGAGACCGTTCCAAGGTATTTCAAGGTGCGCGGCAGATTGTCGCAATCCAGGCTGTCCAACCAGTGCAGGTCAGCCCAACTGCGCAACCAGGTAAATTGCCGTTTCGCCAATTGGCGAGTGGCAATGATGCCGCGCTCCTGCATTTCCACTGAATTCAGCTTGCCATCAAGGTGATCCCAAACCTGGCGATACCCGACTGCCCGTATAGACGGTAGCCCCGCATGCAAGTCACTTCTGGCCCGCAGCGATCGGACCTCGTCAACGAAGCCCTGTTCCAGCATTTGCCCAAATCGTAGCGCAATACGTTCATGCAGGATGTTTCGATCCTGCGGTGCGATTGCCAGGCTGGCGACAGTATAGGGCAATTGTCCGGCGCCGGACGCGCCTGCATCGCTACTTTGGGCCGATTGACGCTCACGATGTGATGTCATCGTCATGCCACTGACCCGGTACACCTCCAGCGCGCGAACCAGCCGCTGCGGGTCGTTGGGATGGATGCGCGCTGCGGAAACCGGGTCGACTGCCGCCAGTTGGTCGTGCAGCGCCTGCCAGCCAAGGCGCTGCGCCTCGGCCTCAAGCTCGGCGCGCACCTGCGGGTCGGCAGGCGGCATATCGGCCAGGCCTTCGAGCAAGGCCTTGTAATAGAGCATGGTGCCACCGACCAGCAGCGGTATTTTGCCGCGGGCGGTGATATCGGCCATCGCCTCCAGCGCATCGCGCCGAAAATCGGCAGCGGAATAGCTTTCGGCAGGGTCGAGAATGTCGATCAGGCGGTGCGGATGCGCAGCCAGCACTTCTTTGGCGGGCTTGGCGGTGCCAATGTCCATGCCGCGATAGACCAGTGCCGAGTCGACGCTGATCAGCTCGCACGGCAAGACCTTGGTCAACTCGATGGCCAGGTCGGTCTTGCCCGCAGCAGTCGGGCCCATCAGGAATATTGCTGGAGGTTTCGAACCTGCCATATCAGCGACCGCGCAAGAACAGTTTGTCCAGATCGTCCAGACCCATTTGGGTCCAGGTCGGTCGGCCATGGTTGCATTGACCGCTGCGCTCGGTGTTTTCCATGTCGCGCAGCAGGCCGTTCATTTCCGGGATTGCCAGGCGCCGGTTGGCGCGGATGGCGCCGTGGCAGGCCATGGTGCCCAACAGTTCGTTAAGGTGCGCCTGGATCCGGTCACTGGTGCCGTATTCCATCAGGTCGGCCAGCACGTCCTGCACCAGGCGATTGGCTTCGGCCTGCTTGAGCAGCGCCGGGATCTGCCGGATCGCCAGGCTTTCCGGGCCCAGGCGCTGCAGCTCGAAGCCCAGGCGCTGGAACCATTCGGCATGCTCTTCGGCGCAGTCGGCTTCGCGCTGGCTCAAGGCCAGGGATTCTGGCACCAGCAGCGGCTGGCCGCTGAGGCCTTCGCTGGCCATCGCCACCTTCAAGCGCTCGTACATGATCCGCTCATGGGCGGCATGCATGTCCACCAGCACCAGGCCCTGGGCGTTTTCCGCGAGGATATAGATGCCCTTGAGCTGCGCCAGCGCATAGCCCAGTGGCGGAATATCACCCTGGCCTTGCGGCAGCGCAGTGGCCGCAGACTCTGCAAGCGGCGCGAAAAACTCCCGGTACACCCCCTGGGCCTCGGCCGTCGGCACGCTCGACGTTGGCCGTGGGGTGTACTGGTATTGATAGCTGCCACCCGAACCACCGCCCGAAGCAGGCGGGTACGCGGCGGGCTGGGCCTGCGGCTGTTCCAGCAGGTTGGCGGCCAGGCGCATCTCGCCCTGCGGGCCAAACTCGCCGGCCTCCAGGCCGCTTGGCTTGACCATGTCCTGCCCCGGGGCTGGCGCGGCCAGGTGATCTTCCGGGCGTACATCAGCCAGCGCACGGTGCAGGGTGCCATACAGGAAATCGTGCACCATGCGCCCGTCACGGAAACGCACTTCGTGCTTGGTCGGGTGCACGTTGACGTCAACGCCGGTCGGGTCGACTTCAAGGAACAACACGAAGGTCGGGTGCCGGCCGTTGAACAGCACGTCGCGATAGGCCTGGCGCACCGCGTGGGCGACCAGCTTGTCGCGCACCGCGCGGCCGTTGACGAAGAAATACTGCAGATCGGCCTGGCTGCGCGAGAAGGTCGGCAAACCTACCCAGCCCCACAGGCGCAGGCCGTTGCGGTCGATCTCGATCGGCAGCGCCTGCTCCAGGAAACCCGCGCCGCAGATCGAAGCCACCCGGCGGGCGCGGGCGATCTCGTCGTGGGCTTCATGCAGGCTGAGGATGCTCTTGCCGTTGTGGCGCAGGTGGAAGGCCACGTCAAAGCGCGCCAGCGCCAGGCGCCGGATCACTTCCTGAAGGTGGTCGAACTCGGTTTTCTCGGTCTTGAGAAACTTGCGCCGGGCCGGGGTATTGAAGAACAGGTCGCGCACTTCCACCGAAGTACCCACCGGGTGCGCCGCAGGCTGCACGCGCGGGGCCATGTCGCGACCTTCGGTTTCCACCTGCCAGGCTTCGCTGGCCTCACGGGTACGCGAGGTCAGGGTCAGGCGGGCCACCGAGCTGATCGAGGCCAGGGCTTCACCACGAAACCCCAGGCTCATCACCTGCTCGAGGTCTTCCAGGTTGCGGATCTTGCTGGTGGCGTGGCGCGCCAGGGCCAGCGGCAGGTCGTCGGCAGCGATACCGCCGCCGTCGTCGCGCACCCGCAGCAGCTTGACGCCGCCCTGCTCGACCTCGACATCGATGCGCCGGGCACCGGAATCAAGGCTGTTTTCCAACAGCTCCTTGATCACCGAAGCCGGGCGCTCGACCACCTCACCGGCGGCAATCTGGTTGGCGAGCCGCGGGCTGAGCAGCTCGATACGCGCGCTGCTGCTCATTGCTGCGCCGCCAAGGCCGTCGACGGGATGTCCAGGTGCTGACCGACCTTCAACTCGTCGGTCTTGAGGTTGTTGGCACTGCGCAGGCTGGCCACGTTGACCTGATAGCGCACGGCGATCATCGCCAGGGTTTCCCCAGGGCGCACGGTATGGTCACGCGGGCCCTGAGCAATCTTGCCGTTGTCACGCAGCCAGGCCACGTAGGTACCCGGCGGCGGGTTTTGCTGGAAGAACTGGCGCACACCACTGTGGATCGAACGCGCCAGCGCCTGTTGATGGCCGCTGGTGGACAGTTTCGACGCCTCGTTGGCATTGGAAATGAAGCCGGTTTCCACCAGGATCGACGGGATGTCCGGCGACTTCAGCACCATGAATCCGGCTTGCTCCACGCGACGTTTGTGCAGCGAGGTGACCCGGCCAATATTGCCCAGCACCTTCTGCCCGACGTTCAGGCTGGAGCTCAGCGAGGCGGTCATCGACAGGTCGAGCAGCACCCCGGCCAGCATGCGGTCCTTGTCGTCGAGGCTGACGTTGCCAGCACCGCCGATCAGGTCGGAACGGTTTTCGCTGTCGGCCAGCCAGCGCGCGGTCTCGGAGGTGGCACCACGGTCGGACAGGGCGAACACCGAAGCACCGAAGGCGGCCTTGGACGGCGCGGCGTCGGCGTGGATCGAGATGAACAGGTCGGCGCCCTTCTTGCGGGCGATCTCGGTACGCTTGCGCAGCGGAATGAAGTAGTCGCCGGTACGCGTCAACTCGGCGCGGAAGCCCTTCTCGGTATTGATCTGGCGCTGCAGCTCCTTGGCGATCTGCAACACGATATCTTTTTCATGCTGGCCACGCGAACCGGAAGCACCCGGGTCTTCGCCGCCGTGGCCGGCGTCGATGGCGATGACGATGTCACGCTTGCCGTTGGGCACCGGAGTCAGCTTGATCGCCGGCTGCGCAGGGGTTACCGGCACCGCTGGGGCCGGGGCCGTAGCAACGGTAGGTGCAGGCGTTGGCGGGTTGGCGTCCGGGTCCTGGTCGAACAGGTCGACCACCAGGCGGTTGCCGTACTGGGCGTTCGGCGCCAGGACGAAACTCTTCGGCGTGACCGATTTGCTCAGGTCGATCACCACCCGCAGGTCGGTGGGGGTGCGCTGCGCAGAGCGCACGCTGGTGATCGGCGTATTGGAGGTGGACACGTTCAGCGGCGCCGCCAAGGTGGCGCCGTTGATGTCGATCACCAGGCGATCAGGGGCCGTGAGGGTGAAGACGCTATGCTGCACCGGCCCGGAAAGGTCGAAAACCAGCCGTGTGTTATCTGGCGCTCGCCATAAACGTACGCTTTTGACTTGCGTGACGGCAAAAGCCTCAACTGTTACTGCCGTAAGAAGCAGTCCTACGACGGCAACCAGCGCGCGAAAGCGCATACCCTTCCCCATTTTCTATTTGAATTCCACAGCCAGAGCAGCACACCAGGCCTTGCCACGCGCACTTTGCGCAGACAAGTTCAGCGAACGTCCGTCCGCCTGGGGGCTTATGGTAATGGTCAGGTCCGGCTTTGGCAAAATGCCCGCCCCTTTATCGGGCCATTCGAACAGGCACAAGGCATCATCTTCGAAGTAATCGCGGATACCCATGAACTCCAGTTCCTCCGGATCGGCGAGGCGATAGAGGTCGAAGTGGAAGGCGCGGAGGTCGCCAATTTCGTAGGGTTCAACCACGGTAAAGGTAGGACTTTTCACTGCACCGACATGCCCCAGTCCACGGATGATGCCCCGTGACAAGGTGGTTTTACCGGCTCCGAGGTCACCCTCAAGGAAAATCACGCCATGACCGCCGGTCGTCTGGGCGATACGCGCACCAAAATCGACCATGGCCTGTTCATCGGCCAAAAACAGGGTTACGCCTGACACGCTGAATGCTCCTCCAATAACTGTCGAATAGCCGGGATCAGGTCGCTGGCCGCCAGCCCCCGCCCCAGCAAACCTTGCCGTTCACCGGCACAGGCATGTAGCCAGACGCCCAGGCAGGCGGCTTCCCAAGCGGTCATGCCCTGGGCCAGCAGCGCCCCGAGCACGCCGCTGAGCACATCGCCCAGGCCGGCACCGGCCATCGCCGGGTGACCACGCAGGCACTGCGCCAACTGGCCATGGGGGTCGGCGATCAACGTGCCGGCGCCCTTGAGCACGCACACCGCGCCGTATTTGCGCGCCAGCTTGCGCGCAGCGCTCGGCCGGTCGACCTGCACCGCTTCTGTGGATAACCCTAGCAGGCGCGCAGCCTCCCCTGGATGCGGCGTGATGACACTGCCCTTGGCCAGCGGCAGCGGCGAGCGGGCCAGGAGGTTCAAGGCATCGGCATCCCAGACCTGCGGCATGGGCGCATTGGCCACTGCCGACAACAGGCTACGCCCCCAGGCGGCCTGACCCAGGCCCGGACCTACCACCAACACCGAGGCGCGCTCGACCGGCGCCATCAACTGGTTGGCCGAATGCACGCCCAGGCACATCACCTCCGGCAAGCGCGCCACAGCCGCCGCCACATGCTCGCTGCGGGTCGCGACCGAGACCAGGCCGGCGCCACAGCACAAGGCCGCTTCGCTGGCGAGCAAGGCCGCGCCGCCAGTGCCACGATCCCCGCCCACCACCAGCACATGGCCGAATTGCCCTTTATGGGCATCGGCGGGGCGCGGTGAGAGTGGCGCAAGGATCACGCTGGTGAGCGTTTGTGGCTCATTTGCAGGGTGTTTGGTCTGAGGCATGGGTGTCGGGCTCCGATGTCTGGCAGAATTATACGCACCTGAGTCACCGTTGCCCTATCTCGCATGTCCGCTTCCCTTACTGATCTTCCCGCCCTCGCCCAGTCCATCAAGGAATGGGGCCGTGAACTGGGCTTCGCGCACGTTGGCATTGCCGGCGTGGACCTGGCTGAGCACGAAAACCACCTGGAGCGCTGGCTGGCGGCGGGCTATCACGGCGAAATGGAGTACATGGGTGCCCATGGCAGCAAGCGCTCGCACCCCGACGAGTTGGTGCCGGGCACCTTGCGCGTGGTGTCGCTGCGCATGGACTACCTGCCGGGCGACACGCAGATGGCGCAATTGCTGGCTCAGCCGGAAAAAGCCTACATCTCCCGCTACGCCCTGGGCCGCGACTATCACAAGCTGGTGCGCAAGCGCGTGCAGCACCTGGCCGAGCGTATCCAGAAGGAAATCGGGCCGTTTGGCTTTCGTGCCTTCGTCGACAGCGCGCCAGTGCTGGAAAAGGCCATTGCCGAACAGGCCGGGTTGGGCTGGATCGGCAAGAACACCCTGCTGCTCAATCGCAAGGCGGGGAGCTACTTCTTCCTCAGCGAGCTGTTCGTCGACCTGCCGCTGCCGGTGGACGAGGCGCAGGCGACCGAGCATTGCGGGCGCTGCTCGGCGTGCCTGGACATCTGCCCGACAAAGGCGTTTGTCGGGCCTTATGTGCTGGATGCACGCAAGTGCATTTCGTACCTGACCATCGAACTGAAGAGCGCCATTCCGGTGGAACTGCGTTCGATGATCGGCAATCGGGTGTTCGGTTGCGATGACTGCCAGATCGTCTGCCCGTGGAACCGTTTTGCCAAGCAGACCGCCGAGAACGACTTCAAGCCGCGCCATGGCCTGGACAATGCCGGGTTGGCGGAGTTGTTCCTGTGGGATGAAGAGAAGTTCCTCGCCAGTACCGAAGGCTCGCCGTTGCGCCGGGCCGGGTATGAGCGCTGGTTGCGCAACCTGGCCGTGGGGCTGGGGAATGCGCCTTCGACCATACCGGTGCTGGAAGCGCTGGAGGCGCGGCGGGAGTACCCGTCGGAGCTGGTGCGCGAGCATGTTGAATGGGCGTTGGCGCAGCATGCCCACAGAGCCGGATAGCATTTTTGCCGGCTGAACGGGCCAGCGCCCATGTAGCCGCTGCCGTCAGGCTGCGCTCGCCTGCACAGCAGGCGCCGCCTTTGGGAGCCCTCACGGGCTCCAGCGCAGCCTGTCGGCAGCGGCTACAAAAAGCTGTGCAGGAAGCCCACATTGCCAGCCAAATACCACACTAGGCTACTAATGCTCGTCGTTGTACTGGAACTTCGGCATTTCCCAGTGGAAACGAATCGCCAGTAGACGCAGCAGCAAACCACCAAACAAGGTCAGCAGAATCGCCTGCTCCCCCGGCACATTGAAGTGCACGCAGCCCAGGTAGAACCACGCCGCCACGAACGACACGCTGGCGTACAGCTCACGGCGGAACACCAGGGGAATGTCGTTGCAGAAGATATCCCGCAGGATCCCGCCAAACACCCCGGTAATCACCCCGCTGATCGACGCCACCAGCATGCTGTGGCCCAGCTCCAGCGCGGTCATGCAGCCAATCAGGGTGAACGCCACCAAGCCCAGGGCATCGAGCACCAGGAAGAACGAACGCAAATGGCGCATCAACGGCGCGATGAAGATCGTCACCAACGCCGCCACACTGGTCAACACCAGGTATTCCGGGTGCTTCACCCACGTCAGCGGGTAGTGTCCCAGCAACACGTCACGCACCGAGCCACCGCCCAGCGCCGTGACACAGGCGATCAGCACCACGCCGAACCAGTCCATGCCGCGCCGCCCGGCCGACAAGGCGCCGGTCATGGCTTCAGCGGTGATCGCAATGAGGTAGAGCATCAACAACATGGTGCGGATCCGTGCAAGGGGGCGCGCAGTCTAACCAGTTGCCTCGGGCACCAAAAGGGGGCGTGCCGACGATTGTCGGCACGGCCAGGTCAGAACTTGATGAAATGCTCGCGGTAGTGACGCAGCTCGGCGATCGACTCGCGAATATCGTCCAGCGCCAAGTGCGTGCTGCCCTTCTTGAAACTGTCGCGAACGTCCGGCGCCCAGCGCGCGGCCAGCTCCTTCAAGGTCGAGACATCCAGGTTGCGATAGTGGAAGTAGTTTTCCAGCCCGCGCATGTGGCGGTACAGGAAACGCCGGTCCTGGCAGATGCTGTTGCCGCAGATCGGCGACTTGCCCTTCGCCACCCATTGTTCAAGGAAGGCAATGGTCTGCGCCTCGGCTTCGGCCATGCTGATGCGGCTGTCCTTCACGCGCTGGGTCAGGCCCGAAGCGCCGTGGGTGCGGGTGTTCCACTCATCCATGCGCGCCAGCACTTCATCACTGTGGTGGATGGCGATCACCGGGCCTTCGGCCAGGGTGTTGAGGTCACTGTCGGTGACAATGGTGGCCATCTCGATGATGACGTCGTTGTCCGGGTCCAGGCCGGTCATTTCCAGATCGATCCAGATCAGGTTCTGTGGGTTTTGCATGGGTGAGCTCCTCGGTAGGTGCGCAGTTTAGCCTAGTGGAGCGTGCTAAACTCGACGCCGTTTAATCACATGCTTTAACCACACGAGACCTCCATGGCCAAACGCCAGCTCAATCGCCGCCAAAACTGGCGCATCGAAAAGATCCAGGGTGAACGCGCCGCTCGCGCCGCCAAACGCGAAGAACACGCCCTGAAGGAGCTCGAAGGCGGTGACCTGGGGCCCGAGCAGATCGGCCTGGTGATTGCGCACTTTGGCGTGCAGGTTGAAGTCGAGGCCAAGGACGGCGAAACCGCTGGCCAGGTATTCCGTTGCCACCTGCGGGCCAACCTGCCGGCGCTGGTAACCGGTGACAAGGTGGTCTGGCGCGCCGGCAACCAGGGCATCGGCGTGATCGTCGCGCAACTGCCGCGCCATACCGAGCTGTGCCGTCCGGACAGCCGCGGCCAGCTCAAGCCGGTGGCGGCCAACGTCGACTTGATCGTGATCGTCTTCGCCCCCGCACCCGAGCCGCACGCCAACCTGATCGACCGCTACCTGGTGGCAGCCGAGCACGCCGGCATCCGCCCGCTGCTGCTGCTGAACAAGGCCGACCTGATCGACGAGCAGAACGCCCCAGCGCTCAATGCGCTGCTGGCCGTGTACCGCCAGCTGGGTTATCCGTTGCTCGAAGTGTCTGCGCACCATGGCAATGGCATGGAACTGCTGCAACAGCAGCTCGATGGTCATATCAGCGTGTTCGTCGGCCAGTCGGGCGTGGGCAAGTCGTCGCTGGTCAACAGCCTGCTGCCAGACGTGCAGACCCGCGTCGGCGACCTCTCGGAATGGTCCGGCCAGGGCCAGCACACCACCACCACCGCGCGCCTGTATCACTTCCCCGGCGGTGGCGAGCTGATCGACTCCCCGGGTATCCGTGAATTCGGCCTGGGGCATGTCAGCCGCAATGATGTCGAAGCGGGCTTCATCGAGTTCAACGACCTGATCGGCACCTGCCGCTTCCGCGACTGCAAACACGATCGCGAGCCGGGTTGCGCCCTGCTCAAGGCCCTGGAAGACGGCCGCGTGCAGCAACAGCGGATGAACAGCTATCGTTCGATCATCGCCAGCCTGCCGCAAGACACCTACTGACACCTGCAAGTCAGACGCTTCTGTAGGAGTTTGTACCCGGCAATGGAGGACATTTCTCTATTGCCGGTCGTCTATTGCCTAGCCTATGACTTTCACTGATGGTCAGCCTTTCACAAAAACAAGAAAGGATGCCCTGTGATGTCGGTCTTCATTTGCTATCGCCACACCGAACGCCTGTACGCCTTCATACTCAACGAGCGCCTCAAGCTTGAGGGCATCGACACGTGCCTGGAGATGTTCGACGCCGAGTCGCACCAGACCACCGACGATGTCTGCGGAATTTTCCAGCGCAACATCGTCGACTGTACACATCTGGTTATGGTGCTCGGTTCGCACGTACCCGACGCCTGGTGGCTACCCTTCGGCCTAGGCGCGGCCACCCTGCTCAATCGTCGGGTAACCCTGTATCAGGGCGGTGACCTGCCAGCCGACTACCTGCAGCGCTGGCCAACCCTGAGCAACCGCGAACACATCGACCTGTTCGTGCGCGCCTACCACGACGAACAGACCTTCTGCCGGGCAATCGTCGCCGACGAGCAGGATGGGCGACAGAACAATCGGGCGAACGCGGAGTTCTTCCACATCGACCTCAAGGCGAAGATCCGCCGTGGTTTCTGAAGGCAGCAATGCGCCAGGGCGATGCGGTCAATAAACGTCTTGTTTTTTACGCCTGCGTTTTCACGTAGGCGTTTTCAACTGTGACCGTAGGAACACTCTCAATTTACTCAGGCGTATTGTCCTGCCTGCTGTAATCACCAATCGTGTGCCCTTACCTCGCTTACGCCAGAAGGGACTCTTCATGGATACCTACAACCTCTTCATCAGCCATTCATGGTGCTATGCCGACAGCTACGAACGCCTGAACCTGCTGCTCAAGGCGCACCCCTCCTTCAAGTACCGCGACCTCACGGTCCTGTCCGACACGCCCATCCTGCAGGCCGACAACGAACGAGAGCTCGACCAGGCCATCGAAAACAAGATCCTGCGCAGCTCGGTGGTGTTGATCATGGCCGGCGTGTATTCGATTCATGGCCACTGGATCAACAAGGAAATCGAAGTGGCCCAGCGCCTGGGCAAGCCGATCATCGCCATCAAGCCGTTTGGCCCGGAACGCATCAGCAGCGTGGTGCGCAAGGCGGCCAATGCCGAGTGTGCGTGGAACACGGTGAACATCGTGCGCACCATTCGCCTGTACGGCTGAGCTGTTGCTGGCGGCCAGAATGCACAACGCCCGCCGGGATCACTCCAGGCGGGCGTTGTCGTGTTGCGGCTTATTGCTTGCCAGGCTCGTCCATCTTCAACGTACCGTCTTCGAAGATGTTCAGCTTCTCGCGCAATTCGCGTGGCTGCATCGGCTCCGGCTCCACCGGCGCTGGCGCAGCAGCGCCGCCTTCCGGGGTGGTCGGTGCAGCAGCACCAGGGGCAGCGCCTTCCGGTGTGGCCGGCGCGCCCTGCTCACCTTCCAGCGCACGCTGGGCCTTCTTGGTCAGCACGACAATGTCGATGCGCCGGTTGACCGGGTTGAACGGGTTGGCCCGGTCGAACAGCGACGACGATGCGTAGCCCACGACTCGCGCCACCTGGGTATCCGGGTAGCCGCCTGCGACCAAGGCACGGCGTGCGGCGTTGGCACGGTTGGCCGACAGCTCCCAGTTGCCGAAGTCGCCGGTGCCGGCGTACGGCTTGGCGTCGGTATGGCCACTGATGCTGATCTTGTTCGGCACCGCCTTGATGGTGTCGGCCATGGCCAGCAGGATGTCTTCGAAGTATGGCTGCAAGCGCGCGCTGCCGATGTCGAACATCGGCCGGTTCTCGGCGTCCATGATCTGGATGCGCAGGCCGTCCTGGGTGATCTCGAAGAGAATCTGGTCCTTGAACTTCTGCAACTGCGGGTTTTCTTCAACCTTGTTCTGCAGTTCCTGCAGCAGCAGTTCCAGGCGCTCGCGCTCAACCTGCTCGGCCATGTTCTCGACCTGGTCCTTCTCCAACTGGATGCTGGTGTCAGGGGTAGGCTCGGTCTTTTCCTCGGGGTTGATGGTCTTGTCCGGCGCAAGCTCGGGCGAACCACCCAGGTCGATGATGAACGGCGTACCGCTCTCGGTGAAACCGATCGGGTCCTTGAAGTAGCCGGCAATGGCGATCTTCTGTTCGGGCGTGGCCGTGGACAGCAACCAGAGCACCAGGAAGAACGCCATCATTGCCGTGGCAAAGTCGGCGAAGGCAATCTTCCAGGCGCCACCGTGGTGGCCGTCGCCATAGCGCTTGATGCGCTTGACGATAATGGGTTGATTGTTCTCCATGGCTTAGCGACCGCGGACCGCTTGTTCCAGCTCGGCGAAGCTTGGACGGTGGGCCGGGTACAGCACCTTGCGACCGAACTCGACCGCCAGCGACGGCGGCATGCCCGAAGCCGAAGCTACCAGCGAGGCCTTGATGGCTTCGTAGATGTTCAGCTCTTCCTTGGCGTCGTGACGCAGGGCGTTGGCCAGCGGGCCGAAGAAGCCGTAGGCCGCCAGAATACCGAAGAAGGTACCCACCAGCGCCGCACCTACGTGCAGGCCGATGGACTTCTGGTCGCCTTCACCCAGCGAGGCCATGGTGATCACGATACCCAGTACCGCCGCAACGATACCGAAACCGGGCATGCCGTCGGCAATGCCGTTGACTGCGTGGGAAGGGTGCTCCAGCTCTTCCTTCAGGCTCAGCAGCTCCATGTCGAACAGGCCCTCCAACTCGTGGGGTGCCATGTTGCCGGTGGACATGATGCGCAGGTAGTCACAAATGAACGCGGTCATGCGTTCATCCTTGAGCACCGCAGGGTACTTGGCAAAGATCGGGCTGGCCGAGGCGTCTTCGATATCCGCCTCGATCGCCATCATGCCTTCGCGGCGGCTCTTGTTGAGAATTTCATAGACCAGCCCCAGCACTTCTATATAGAAGGTATGCGTGAAGCGCGTGCTGAACATGCTCAGCGACTTCTTGATGACCAACTTGGTCATGTAGCCGGGGTTGGATTGCAGGAACGCACCGAACGCCGCACCACCGATGATCAGCACCTCGAAAGGCTGAATCAGCGCAGCGATCTTGCCGTGAGAAAGAACATATCCGCCAAGCACGCTCGCGAATACGACGATGATGCCGATAATTTTAGCCATAGGTTGAAAGCACTTACAGTCGGGGTCAGGGTCGGGTGCGGAAGTTCGTAAAACTCTTCTTCTACTTATCGGCAGATCTGCGCCAGACTATAGCCAGTCAAGGCGAAAAGCCAGTTCGGCCATTTTCCAGCATGCTTAGTGAAACCATCGTGCCAACTAACATTCCAAAGACTCTAGACGCTTGGATCAAACTGCTGGACGGCGTGCAATTGCCCGTACCAGTCGACAGCCACGAACGTGTGAAAGCCGCGATCGGCGACAGCCGCCGCTCCCTTCGCGACATCGCCGAGCTGATGCAGGATAGTCCAGCATTGGTGCTCAGCGTGATGCGCGAGGCCAACCGGCACACCCATGAAAGCCTCGCCGCACCGGCCGAAAGCCTTGAGATCGCGCTTAACCGCCTGGGTCTGCAGCGTGCCGAAGAATTGTTACAACGATTGCCGACGCTGCCGATGGCGCAAATTCCGCTGACCCTGCGCCACCTGCAGATGATCAGCCAGCACGCCAGCCAACAGGCCAACGGGCTGTTCGCCAGCCGCCTGGCGCGGCTCTGGCAGGAGATCCACTGGGGCAGCCTGCTGTTCCTCTCGCCGCTGTGGCCGCTGGCCCTCACCCACCCCAAGCTGCTGGAAGAATGGGAGTTGCGCGTGGTGCACAAGGGCGAGTCGGCGCCCAGGGTGGAGCGTGAGTTGTTCGGCGTACCGCTGCTCAACCTGTGCCAGACCCTGGCCGAGTTCTGGCGCCTGCCCGCCTGGGTCACCCAGGGCTACCACCTGTTGCAGGGCGAACGGCGCCTGCTGGTGCGCATCCTGCACATCGCCCGCGACCATGACGACCCGCTGCGCCAGCAACAGTTGCTCGACGCCGAACCGGCGCTGAGCCGCTGGTGGAACCAACCGGCCAATACCGTGCTGCTGGCCAACGGCCTGGCACTGGCGGCGCAACAGGCGTGGAACTGCCCGCATGTCCTGCGCTGGCAACAACTGACCAGCCTGTACCTGCAAGTGCCGCTGGAAGATGTACAGCAGCAGGTGCACCAGCAAGCCGCGCACAGTGCGCGCAAGCACGCCGGCCCGGGCCTGTTCCACCCGGCAGAAATGCTCATCTGGCCCTGGGATGCGCACTACGTGCCGCGTGGCATGCGCGCACCGGCAGCGCCGACGCCCGAGGCCCTGACCACCTGGCGCGCGGATTGCGCCGAGCTGCTCAAGGAGCCAAGCCCCTTTACCAATGCCATGCACCTGACCGGCAAGGCCTTCGACGCCTTCAAGGCCTGCGGCATGCGCCGGGTGCTGATGCTGATGGCCGAGAAGGAGCACACCTCGCTGCGCGTACACCAGGTGGCCGGCTTGCCCGCAGAAACCGCCAACCTGGTGCTCCCGGTGGCCCAGAGCAAGTTGCTGCAACGCTTGCTGACCCAGTCGGCGCAACTGCGCCTGACGCCAGAGAATCACGCCCAGTTTGCCGCGTTGTTGCCGGCACCACTGCGCGCCTTGTTCCGCGGTGAGCACCTGCTGCTACGCTCGTTGGCGAGCAATGGCCGGGTGATCATGCTGGTGCTTGCCGACCAGGGCGGCGGGCCGCTCAACGATGTCAGCGTGCAAGCCTTTGGAAAAACCGCGCAATGTATCGAGCGCGCCTTGACCGTCTTCAGCAACCGCAGCGCCTGAGCCATGCGCTACAATCGCCCCCTCTCTTTCGACGTGGAGACCCTGGATGACTGACTTTTCCGGCTTGCCGCTGGTAATCGAGCCCGCAGACCTGCAAGCCCGCCTGGATGCGCCAGCGTTGATCCTGGTCGACCTGACCAGCGCCAACCGCTATGGCAGCGGGCACATCCCGGGCGCACGCTTTGTCGACCCCAAGCGCACCCAGCTCGGCCAGCCACCGGCGCCCGGCCTGCTGCCAGCCAAGGCCGACCTGGAAAAGCTGTTCGGTGAGCTGGGGCACAACCCCGATGCCGTCTACGTGGTGTACGACGATGAAGGCGGCGGCTGGGCCGGTCGTTTCATCTGGCTGCTCGACGTGATCGGCCATAGCCGTTATCACTACCTCAACGGTGGCGCCCAGGCTTGGCCGGCCAGCACCCTGAGCACCGAAGTACCCGCCAGTGCTGGCGAACCAGTCCGCCTCAGGCTGCACGATGAGCCGACCGCCACCCGCGAATACCTGCAAAGCCGCCTGGGTGCCGCCGACCTGGCCATCTGGGACGCCCGCAGCCCTGCCGAATACCGTGGTGAGAAAGTCCTCGCCGCCAAAGGCGGGCATATCCCCGGCGCGGTCAATTTCGAATGGACCGCCGGCATGGACATGAACAACGCCCTGCGCATCCGCAAGGACATGCCCGAGATTCTCGAGCAACTGGGCATCAGCAAGGACAAGGAAGTGGTCACCCACTGCCAGACACATCACCGTTCCGGCTTTACCTACCTGGTCGCCAAGGCGCTTGGCTATCCACGGGTCAAGGCATATGCCGGTTCCTGGGGCGAATGGGGCAACCACCCGGACACGCCTGTAGAAGTTTGACGCTAAGGAAACTCAATGAAATCCCGTTTGTTCATCATCAGCCAGTACCTGTTGCCGCATCACCTGCTCTCGCGCCTGGCCGGCTGCATCGCCGAATGCCGCGTGCGCTGGTTCAAGAACGCCTTCACCGCCTGGTTCGCCAAGCGCTATCAGGTCGACATGTCCCAGGCCCTGGTCGAAGACCTCAGCGCCTACGAGCACTTCAACGCCTTCTTCACCCGCGCACTGAAGCCGGGCGCGCGCCCGCTGGACGAAACCCCAGGGGCGATCCTCTGCCCGGCCGACGGCGCCGTCAGCCAACTCGGCCCGATCGAGCACGGTCGCATCTTCCAGGCCAAGGGCCACAGCTTCAGCGCCGTGGAACTGCTGGGCGGTGATCCGGCCAATGCCGCACCGTTCATGGGCGGCGAGTTCGCCACCATCTACCTGTCGCCCAAGGACTACCACCGCGTGCACATGCCGCTGGCCGGTACCCTGCGTGAAATGATCTACGTGCCGGGCCGCCTGTTCTCGGTCAACCAGACCACCGCTGAAAACGTCCCGGAGCTGTTCGCGCGCAACGAGCGCGTGGTCTGCCTGTTCGACACCGAACGCGGCCCGATGGCCGTGGTGCTGGTCGGTGCGATGATCGTTGCCTCGATCGAGACCGTCTGGGCTGGCCTGGTCACCCCGCCGAAACGCGAGCTGAAAACCTTCCGCTACGACGAAGCCGCCCGCGCGCCGATCCACCTGGAAAAAGGTGCGGAGCTGGGTCGCTTCAAACTGGGTTCGACGGCCGTCGTGCTGTTTGGCCCGGAGCAGGTCAAGTGGGCCGAGTCGTTGGGCGCCGGTTCTGCCGTCAGCATGGGCGAGCGCCTGGCCGACCCTGCACAGGCCTGATCAGGCAACAAACCGCCCCGGCTAGCACGGGGCGGTGTTTCAGCTGATAGCGTATGCGCTATTCCAGGTGGCTACGGAAGCCGATAGGTCCTTCTTCGGCATAGGTGTTGGTGCCGTCGAGGCTCTTGCCGCCATCGCCGGACTTGACGCTCAAGGCAACCACGCTCTGGTTGTCCCGCCCGCCGATGACCCACTCCCCGCCCGGATGCCAGGGCGCATCATTGCCGCCCCACTGGTTCTGCACCTCATAACGGTTGTGCGCGACGCGCTTGGCCTGGAAGCCGATCGGCCCTTCGCCGGCATAGGTCATGTTGCCTTTGAAGGTGACACCACCGTCGCCGGAACGGATATCGACGGCGACCACCTTCTGGTTGTCCCGCGCCCCGAGCTTCCAGGTTCCACCCGGATGCCAAGGTGCAGAACTACCGCCCCATTGATTTTCCACTGCGTACTTAGACATGAACTTCATCTCCTTGAAGTTGCTCTGGGAAACCCGCAGACGACGCTGCGGGTGGTACGGCCCTGGGAAATGGGCCGTACGCGAGCAAGCCTAGTAGCTGCAAATCCGGGGAAACGCGGAGCAGGACAAACGGTTAGAACCGTTCGCGATCAGCCACGCCCTTCACGTTCGCGGACCCCAAGCAGGTACAGCACGCCGTCCAGGCCCAGGGTGGAGATCGCCTGCCTGGCCGACTGACGGACCAGCGGTTTGGCCCGGAACGCCACGCCCAGCCCGGCCAGCGCCAGCATCGGCAGGTCATTGGCGCCGTCACCGACGGCAATCGTCTGTTCCATCTGCAGGCCTTCGCGCTGGGCCAGCTCGGTCAGCAGGTCGGCCTTGCGCTGGGCATCAACGATCGGCTCGATGGCAACGCCGGTGACCTTGCCGTCCACCACTTCCAATTCGTTGGCAAACACATAGTCGATACCCAGCTTGGCCTGCAACTGCTTGGCGAAGTAGGTGAAGCCGCCGGACAGGATGGCGGTCTTGTAGCCCAGGCGCTTGAGCTCGGCGAACAGATTTTCGGTGCCTTCGGTCAGGCGCAGGGAAGCGCCGATCTCGTCCAGTACACCGACGTCCAGGCCCTTGAGCAGCGCCAGGCGCTCCTTGAAGCTGGCGCGAAAATCCAGTTCGCCGCGCATGGCGCGCTCGGTGATTTCCGAGACTTGCTCGCCCACGCCGGCAGCTTTGGCCAACTCGTCGATCACTTCGGCTTCGATCAGGGTCGAGTCCATGTCGAACACCGCCAGGCGGCGGTGGCGCCGGAACAGCGAATCCTCCTGGAAGGCGATGTCGATGCCCAGTTCCTGGGACAGGTTGAGGAACGCGGCGCGCAGGGCCAGCGGATCAGCCGGATCGCCACGCACGGAAAACTCCAGGCAAGCCTTGCTCTGCGCATCGGCAACCGCGTCCAGCGCCACACGACCGGACAGACGGTCGATAGCTTCGATATTCAGGCCATGTGCGCTGGTGATCGCGCTTACTCGCTGCACCTGGTCGGCGCTGATCTTGCGGCTCATCAGGGTGACGATGTGGCGACCTGCGCCCTGGGCCTGGACCCAACGCTGGTAATCAGCTTCGGACATGCTGCTTACGCGCACCTGCTGGCCCAGCGATTCAGCGGTGCTGCGCACGGCTTCACAGGTGGCAGCGGCCTGTGCCGCGGCGTTGAACTCAACCAGCAATCCGAATGACAGCGTGCCGTGAATCACAGCCTGGCTCATGTCGAGGATGTTCACACCGTCCTGAACCAGGACGCCGGTGATGGCCGAAGTGAGACCTGGACGGTCTTCACCGGTGATGTTGATCAGGACGATTTCGCGCAAGACGGGCTCCGACTGGTTGAAAAAAAGCGCATTCTACCGATTTTCGTAGACCATCGGGCGCAGTCGATGCTTTGCCGTCCCATGGTCGGTCGCTATACTGCGCAGCAACTTCTCCGACATAAAGAGCCGCGCTCTGTGAACCGGCCCACGCCCGTTAAAACCGATAACTTCTTCCTGTTGATCTTCCGTGCCTTGCGCCAACGTCGCATACCCCTGGCATTGCGGATTGCCTGCCATAACGTCTTCCTGGTCGCACTGGCCCTGGTGATCTATGCGGGCGTGATGGGTTTGCAGTTCAAACAAGCCATGCACGAGCAGGCCGACGCCCTGGGTCAGAGCCTGACCACCCAGACCGCGACCTCGGCCACCGAGCTGTTGGTGTCCAACGACATCCTCAGCCTCAATGTGCTGCTCGGCAACCTGGTGAAGAACCCGCTAGTGGCCCATGCGGCCATCTACAGCGTCGACAACCGGATTCTTGCCGAGGCCGGCCAGCGCCCGAAAAACAGCCTGCTGGGCGAAGTCGAAGGCCTGTACCAGACCAAGATCACCTTCCAGGACGTGACCGCCGGGCAACTGCGCATCAGCCTGGACATGAGCCAGTTCCAGCAGCCGCTGACCATCAGCCTGCAGAGCATGGGCATTCTGGCGGCCATTTTACTGGCCCTGGCCTTGGCCTTGAGCCTGCGCCTGGGTCGGTTCATTTCGACGCCACTGCTGCAACTGCGGGTCTGGCTGCGCGACCTGGACGAATACACCCCGGCGACTGAGCGTCAGGACGAGATCGGCGACCTTGCCCGTCAGTTGCACGCCCGCTTTGCCCCGCCACCGCGTGAGGTCGAGCCGGAGCCGGAAGTCGAGGACGAGGACGAGGACGAGGACGACGACGAGCCGCAGCCGGCGTTCCAGGTGCGCAACCTGCGCGACCCGGGCTTCGATGAGGCGCCTGCGGTGGCCAAGCCGGTGATTCGTGCGGCGGCGGATGACGAAGACGATGACGCCTTTGCCGACCTGCGTGACGAGAGCGCTGATCACCCGGTCGTAGCCCCGCCTGCTGCACCGCGCCTGCCACAGGCGAGTGCCGTGCTGGCGGTGCAACTGGGTTCCCAGGAGCAGTTGCGGCGCCTGCCGCGTGCGCGCCTGACCGAGTTGCTCGAGCGCTACCGCGACTGCCTGGACCAGGCGGCGTCGCTGTATGAAAGCGAAGTGCATACGCTGAACGATGGCAGCACGTTGCTGCTGTTCCATCGTCAGGACAGCGGTGATGACTACCTGACCAATGCCATTTGCTGTGGCGAGCTGCTGCGGGCCCTGGGGCATGCGTTGCAGGTTGAAGTGGCGGACAGTGGCATTACCTTGCAGTTGCAGCTGGGCCTGGTGCTGGGCGAGGACCTGCATGGGTTGAGCCAGATTGACCTGTTGCTGACCGAGAAGGCGCAGGATGCCCTGGCGTTGTCGCAGCACAGTCGCAATCTGTTGCTGGTAGAGCGCAAGATCAGTGACGACGCGCTGATCCGTCAGCGGGCGCGCATTCGCCCGATTGCCAGCCCTGAGGGTGCGTGCTGTGTAGAACGCCTGATGGAGCCGTACCCGTCGATGCTGGAGCGTCAGTTGGCGCGGATGCATGAGCGGCAGGTCAAAGGCTGATTAGCTGCCCTTCACCGCGATTGGCTGCGTAGCGGC